>NZ_PIGB01000002.1:0-667928 GCF_003050585.1 Vibrio sp. ZF 223 | reverse complement strand
ACCTTTAAGAGTTAGAGCTATGACCGCTTTTTCTTTGTTCGACGGTTTTTTTCCTGCTCTAACTCTTCCAACTTTTTTAGAACGGCATTCTCAGTTCGTAAGTAGACCAACTCCTCTTTTAGTTCCTCAAGTGTCATTTCATTATCAGGCTTAGTGGTACGTTGAGGGTGCTGTTTCATTGAAGGTCTTCCTTTCTGGCGCATTTTGAGCCCCTTGATACCGAGCTCATTAAATCGTTTGAGCCAGACAGAGAGTATCCCAGGGGATGAGAGGTTTAATACTGCGCTAGTGTGCGTGAGAGACCATTCATTCGTCCACATTAAATTCAATGCTTTTCGTTTTGTCTGAGCAGTAGCAGCATGCTTAGTTGGTAAAAATGAATCAGTGCCATGGATGGCAAAAACTTGAGCCCAATACCGTATCTGTCTTGAAGAAATTGAATATTGTTTTGCTAAGTAGAGAGATGACGTGCCATCTAAGTATTGCTTAGCAATGATACATTTTAGCTCTCGGCTATATTTGGACATAAAAAGACCCCCAATAATTGGTGTCCAACTATTGGGGGTCAGTTCAAACAGTGGCTCTTCAATTTACACCTAACCATTTATCTAACAAATGATTAAGACTAATAGTAGTCAGGCTTTCGGCTCATGCTTCTGTAATAAAGGCTACAAAGCCATCACTTGGTTTACTTGTTCACATAAACTGGCATTAAGCGTGTTGTCCCAATCATTTTCCGTAACAAACTCACCGTTAGTGTTAAAGACCGTCACATTGTCTTTTTCTAAAGCGTATGGTGTGAACGTAGAAGTCTGTAACCACTGTGACATAAGATCATCTTTAACAGACTTATCCTTATTAGAAAATTCAGCAGGTCCAGATACTGCATTCACCTCATTACCGAAAATAAAAGAAAGCTCTGCACCATGACATGAGCTCTCAGATGGCTTACACGTTTTTGCAAAGCTCTCTACGTAGTAGTCAGGCCAAAGGCTAAAATCAGGTTGATAGTTGAACTGGTATAGCGCCGCATTCGAACCACCTGCAGCCAAGTTTTGCGCAACCTGTTGAGATGAACACGCAAACAGCACTTGATTCATTAGTTTGCGGGCATTAGCTTTACGCTTTGCTGCGGTACTATTCCAGAAGCTTAATTTGAACTCTGGAATCTCACGTAGCTTAGAACCCTTATCTGCACCGAAAAACAGATCGATCAGTGAATTATAGCTGCCTGGTAAATCAAGAAGCGCATCAAACGGCGCAACAAAGATATTCGACTCATCTTGGTTGAAACCCAGTATCACATCAACACCATTTACCGATTTTAGTTCACTCGGCTGATACGTGACAGTCTCTCCATCGACATAGGGTGCCCAAGATAACAGACCCGCTGTTTTAGGGGTAATACTGGTCAAGCTATTCAGCTGCGTTGCTGCAGCTTTCATTTGAACTTGAACATCCACGATCTCTTCAAAAGGCACGCTAGTAATGTCTTTGTCCTTTCCTAGCTTATCTTGAACAACACCTGCTACCCATTTCGCTGACTCGGCATCTTTGTACTTAACGCCATATGGGTTACTTTCCATGATGGCACGTTGGTACAGGTGAGCGTTTTGTTGCTCATCCATTAATTGGATGCCAATCGACATCGCACCTGCACTTTCGCCAAACAGAGTAATGTTGTCGGCATCGCCACCAAAACTATCGATATTGGCATGAATCCACTGCAACGCTGCCTTCTGGTCTTGGATACCGTAGTTACCAGAGTGTTGTTCACTGTAGTAGCTACCAAAAATACCCAATCGGTAATTCATGCTAACCAGAATAAACGGGGTACCCTCATCTGCATTTTTAGCAACAAGCTTCGCGCCATCAAACTGCTTAACTGTACTAGAGCCAAGCTCAAATGCACCGCCATGAATGAACACATAAACGGGCAGCTTTTCACCTAGCTCAACACCTGAAGGGCGCCAAACGTTCGCGTTTAAACAGTCTTCGCTTTGTGCTTCTTGTACTACACCGTTCGCTTCCATTGTGTGAGGTATTTGCGGGCAGATATCCCCTGCAGAAGTCACATCATAATGAACGCCAGCTTCAAAGTAATTAAGCTTGGGTGCCTGAAAGCGTTCTGCTGAAGCATATTTTACGCCCATAAACGCATCAACTTGTGATGAGTAGCCCACCGGCGAATGCGCTAGGCCTTGTAGTGTCGCCCCTTCAAGATCCACGCTTGGTGCTGCAATGGCTTGGTTGCTTAACGCTAGAATGGCGCTTGCAATCGAAATTGATAATGTATTTTTCATCGTTTTACTCATAAAAGAGAGAATCAGTGTTATTTGTAAAAATCAAAAAAGGAGCAAGGTTAATCACCTTGCTCCATATAATTACAAACTATTATTCAGGAGCGACTGTCCAAGCGTTATAGCCTTTCTTCGTCTCAGTGAAATCCAGATCTGGTCGACCCCAGCCCGTTTCACACCCCGTTTCATTCGCTGGCAAAGAGAAGAATGTATTGTGTGGGTTAAACTCTGGGAAGAAACGATACACTTGATCGAAAGCGACCGGCATATTCATTAAGCGGTTATCGACCATTCTGGTTGTACCCGCACGAACCAATTCCCAACGTTCATTCCAGTTAACACGGACATACGCGTCGTAATCTGAGTTGTTGGTTGCCGTCAATTGGATACGGCTCCAGTAGCTCAAAAAGGACTTACCTGTTTGACATCTCATAGTCAAATCTACAGGTACAGTTTGTGGTCGGTTCGCTTCATTTTGAATACCGAAACGAGAAACAAACATATGTTGGTTCATTGAACCCTTGTCACCATTTTTCGGGTAAACAATCAAATCACCCCATTGACTACCACCAGCACCACCGCCACTGCGGTCAAAGACACGGCCATTCCACAATGAAAAAATCGTCATCTCTGCAGTATTGCCTGAAGCAACAATAGATTCTTCTAGGTGGTTATCAGATTGCGCTTTAAAAGAGAACAATTGAGATACGCCAGCGTCAACGTTACATTCTTGGCTGACCACATTGTAACTACTGTAACCGTTCACCGTTAAACACTGTGTATCATCGCTCGCAGGGCGAACTTGGAATACATTCGTCGGGTGTGTGACAGTGCCAGGCGCCGCTGGTACAAATTTAAACAGCACGTTAGGATCTGTATTTTCATTTACCGCTTGTGATGTGTCACAGTCTTGGAATGCAAACTTGCCGCCAACATTGGTCAAACACTGTACATTACCATTGCTTTCGAAGTTAACAATACGCTTACCTCGGTCACCAATTGCGATATTGAAGCGTTTTGACTTCACCTTATCAACACCGTGTACACGGTAATGCGCGACAAGATCCAGTGGCAATACAACGTTAGCAAAGCGAGGAAGATATTTTGCGTACTCACCACCTAAATTAGCAGCAGCATCTGCGATAGAATCGTTTAGAGTTGCGACATCAAGGTAGAATTGCCCTTCTTCAGAGAACTCAGAAGCATTCGCTAAAATAGTACTGTTGATTGTCTGTTCTGCCAGCTTCAGTACGTCTTCAGCTAAGCTCGGTAGTTCTGGCGCATACACCTTTACAAGCTCAACTAATGGATACTCTACCGACCAAGTAACACTTTCCAAACCTGAAATGGCACTGTGATCCAGTGTATCAAGTGAAACTTGAATACCAGTATTACGCGCTTCACGGCTGCCATTTCGGTTACCTTTGTTTGTCACCTTAGTAACAGCACCATTGATGTATGCGTTATCGTAAATCACATCGTTCGTTGCATCTGCATCGGCAAGCACAATCTGGTTGGCATCAGTGTTGTACGTAACAACCGTAGAAACGTTGTTCCAAGTAAACGTCTGTTTGCCTGTGGTTTGAAGATCGAACGCGACGTCGTTTGTTACGTGACCACCTTGTAACGTTTTAGTTTGGGTGCCCGCTTGGATGCTTTGTCGGCTGTCATCATCTTGCCATACATTAAGGCCCGTCAGTTTTACACCACTACCGTTTGCAATAAAGTCACACGACTGTGGGGTGTTTTGTGTCAACACACAGGTACTGCCTGAGTTGTTAGAATCAACAATACGCATAGGCGACGCACTCAAGTAAGCGCCTTGACCTGTCATTGTGGTGCGGCCTTGCGGATCGACAAAAGAAACCGGTGTGTCATTGTCGTTCAGCTTATAAGCCAGCGATACAGTGTAGAACGCCGCTGAATCCCAACCTTGCGAAGGAATAACCTGACCCGTGATGGTGTTGTGGCCACTGTTGATGCTTTGACTTTGGCCTGATAGCGTTACCCACTCTGTTGTGGTGTTGTCTTCGCCAGTACCGACCGTTTTTTCCAGTAGCACTCGAATCGGTTGGTTAGCAAAACTGTTTGTACTGCCGTTAACTAAATCAAAGTCTAACGTGACATTGATTGGCGTTTGGGTCGCTAGCCACATTTTGCCGTCTCGGGTCAGGTTTTCACCTTTTGCCGGTACAAATGTAGCCGATGCGTTTTCAATCTCAGGCGCATCAGGGATCAAATCGTCCATGATGAGGTCGCCACCCCACATTCTGCGCACGCCATCGGCCACCCACAGTTCTATCTGAACACCAGTACTGTGGTAACCAGACTCAGGAAGCAAACAAGACCACTGGTTGTTGCCTAAGCTCGAACAAGTAGAATTGTGATTATCAGAACCATGAATCACCACCTTAGATGGGGCTTGCTCTTGGTACCACTCACCCTGCGGGAACGATACCGGCGTGGTGAGCAAGACCTTTTGATTTGCCTCTAGAGTAAGCCCTTCCGGTTTAAAATTAGCCACACAATATGGACTGGCACCATGTGGGTTGAAATCTAAACACTTCAGGTGAGGGTCAATATTGTCCGCGCCATATTCGTTAGCAATGTTCTGAGAGTGTTGAGCAGCATGGGCTACTGAAATGCTGGCTAAGCTGGTTAGCAGCGCCGCATAAATAGGAGAAAATTTCATTAAGATTTCAGTCTCTTTGATTGAAAGTAACAGTATTAAAAAATGGAGATAAAGGCCTTCAAAGCCACAACCGCTGCGAATTCGTTAGCAACGAATGCCATTGAACGTGATCAGCCAAATGGCCGTTATTGGACATCACAGCCAACAGGAAGCGACGTTTAAAGACCCGCCAAGCTTGTGCTTGATTCGGCGTGAAATACAGTGAATTACCGTTAGTTTAGGTTTTATGAGCTTTTTTTAGAGCTCGTTAATTCAATGAGTTAGCTTATCAAGCCCAGGGCTCATTAAGTGAAAGAATCGCCAGTGTTATGGCTTAAGAAGCGCTGGTACCTCGTCACTTTGCAGGGCGCAGGTGTGTAAAATGTCCAGAATCAGAGCATTTTCATCGATGGTGTCTTGGTAAGGGATAGTCGGTAGCCCTTCCAGCGCTAAGTGCAGCTTTTCTGCGGTATAGCGGTAGCTATCAAACCCCTGATGTTTCCATAATTCAATCGAGGCAATTGCACGATCAATACACGCCTCCATCGGTACCGGCTCCACCAAGTCATCGACGGTCAGTTCACCGCCCCACATTCTGCGCACGCCATCGGCCACCCACATTTCTATCTGAACACCAGTGCTGTGGTAACCAGACTCAGGAAGCAAACAAGACCACTGGCTGTTGCCTAAGCTTGAACAAGTGGAATTGTGATTATCAGAGCCACGAATCACCACCTTAGATGGGGCTTGATCTTGGTACCACTCCCCCTGCGGGAACGAAACTGGCGTGGTGATCAATACCTTTTGCTTAGGCTCTAGAGTAAGCCCTTCCGGTTTAAAATTAGCCACACAGTATTTACTGGCACCAGCAGGGTTTAAATCTAAACACTGACGGTGAGGGTCAATATTGTCTGCGCCATAGCCTTCCGCAATGTTCTGAGTGTGTTGAGCGCCATGCGCTGCTGAAATGCTGGCTAAGCTGGTGAGCAATGCCGCGTAAATAGGAGAAAATTTCATGGTTGTTGGTCTCTTGGTGATTAAATAAAAAGGTAAAATGGCTAAAAGGCACAAGTCGGCCTGTTCTAGAGGCTGAAGAAACGGGTGCACTGCACAGTGAACGAATACAAACTGCGTAAATGGAATATAACGGCGAAAACAAGCCTGCCATCCCACACTAGATTGATATCTACAGCTAATTGCATCAAAACGGTTGATTAGCAGTCACTGAAGGCAACCAGCTATTTGCCCTCAGTGCTCGCAACCTTAAATGCATGACTAACTGAATGAGTCATATCGAGATGGTTAGCGGTCAAACTGCTGGCAATTGACCATACTCTTTCTTCTGTCTTGGTCACTGCCCGCCATCGTAAATTGGAATTGAAGGTTACTGATGGTTATTTCGGGGTTTGCCTCGGGATAAGGCAAAGCCAAGTTGCTGTCTGTCGTTTGATATATCACTAGCCCAAAGCTAGGGGGGATCGGTTGCTTGGTAAGCGTAATCGGTATCGAGTTATGACCATCGTACGAGAAGTTAACAACCAGCGTTTCGGGTAGCTTTTTGTCTTGAAATTTTGGGGTCGATGGGCTGAAGTGCACTGGTGACAGGCTTGTCAATTCTGTCATTTCTACCACCCCTGGCAAAAAATCAAACGCCAGCGTCGGAAAGCTCAACCGATATTGCCTGCTTCCGGATAGATTTAAATCAATATTGTCGTACGCAAGGTTCATAAAATCGACAGTTTGTGCTTCGTAACAGATCCCTTTGGTGCCATCTGGTGGGTACTCGAGTGCCACAGGTAACGGTTCACTTTCAAAAGTGCGCGTTGCTTCTGGGTAGCCCTTGTCAACCTTGCCGCTGTATTTCACGGTCAGAGGTTTAAAGCCCACGCCTTTATCAAACACCTTATCAATGTCTGATGGGTTGATGGTCAGGGTTGGCGAACTCGCAAAACACTCTCCCTGATCATTACACCACTGGTAGGTCTTTGAATAGGCAATGACTTCATCGCCATCGGGATCGAGATCTTGAATAGGACGAACGGAAATAGGGCCTGTGCCTATGGTGTTGTTCTCATTCGGTGCGACATTCCATTCGGGCATATCCGTTGGGTAACCGTGGCCTGAAATGACTGGCGTATGATTTGAGCAAACTTGGTTTTCAGGGCATTCTGCCATTGCTGACCAAGAACAGCTTAAAGCCAAAATAGTGATGATGGATTGACGTATCATGGTTGTACCCCTATCGAGAGAAAGCGGGCTGAAAACAGCCCGCTTGGTTAATGGTTAAAGCAATCTCAAAGGATTAACGTAGTGAAGCACGAGTAATTTGTGCCTCATTCATAGACGCAGTGATCGTGTAACCTTGTACCTCTTTCGGTAATACAAATGTTAGGTCATTACCGGCGTCAACCAGCGCCGCTTGAAGCGCAGCTTCAGCATCGCCTTTCTGGTAAAGGCCAGCTGTGTCTGTTTCATTTTCTGTCAGTGTGAACGTCACATCTGCTTTAGCTAGGTCAATAACCGCACCGTCATCCGCGTGTACCGTCAGAGTTTGACCCACTTCAGCTGTACCGCTGATGGTTAGGGCCATTGCTGCAGCAACGTTGAAGTCATTCGATTCTACTTTATCAGAGACAAGCGTTGTTGACGGGTAGCCGTATTGAGTATGAACTTGCCACACTAGGTTTAATTGTTTGTTTTTTAGCTCATTGAAGTTTGAAAATGTAATGACACCGTCGTCCAATTCGCTGATATCCGCTTCAACTACTTTTGCGTATTCGGTACCACTCGAGTCTTCTAACCAGTACGTCACCTTGGTGATGGCATCATCGTCTTGGTCTTCAAGAGTCGGTGCATCGAATTCGACTTCAATATCCGCAGGTGTCCATAAAATATCAGTTGTCGTCACCGCAGGAGCCGTTACTGTTGGTTTGTGGCCTTGTACAGGTGCAGTGGCAACGCTGTCGATAGCCCAAGCTGCTGTTGCTGTAAAACCACCCATAAGTAGGCCGATAGTGATCATTGATTTTTTCATTGTCTTTCCTTTCTGAACGAAAACGTTCATGTTTTATTGTTAGTTATGAATTACTTGTTGTTTGTCGCCGACTTTGAATCCGACGGTTTTTTCTTTGTCACTTGGACTTTGAATTGGAACCCTTGGTCTTCGCCTTTCAACACGTACTTTTGCTGATTGGCGTTCGCCACCTTGGTAAATTCGTTTTGAGTATCATGCTCTCTTCGGAACCATTGGAACGAGTATTGAGAAAGGTCTAATACCGCCGCTTCATCTTCGAACACATAAGCCGTGATGGCTTCCGTCGTGAATAGGTCTTCATCTAGACGATGCCCTTCATGAAACAGGTCAACACGATAGACACTGCCCTTTAACCACTCGATATTGCCTTGCTTTGCGTCTTGTTCGTTCTGATCGTAAATTGCTATTACCGTGACGGATTGCGCCACATGACTGAGTAAAACCAGCTCAGCGATGCCTTCTTCATTGGTGACGGTTTGGTAAACGAAGTTCGCTTGGTTCGGTTCCAGCTCTAACGTCTCCCCATTCAACGTCAAAGATGTTAAGTCTTCAGCGGTGATTTGATAGGTCACCGGGATATCGGCAACGGCTTTGCTCAATAAGGCACTCGCAACGATGCTTTCACCCGCGGTCGCGGTTTCTGGTTCAAACGAAATTGACTCAAGAAACTTACTGTCAGTGACGGTAATCGACATGGTGTTAGACTCTTTCACTTGGCCGCTTTTGAGTTTGTATCTCACCTTAAGCGACAGTGTATTGTTGCCGTCATAGCGGTAGCTTGGCGCGGTAAATAAAGGTACCGAAGCACTCTGACTGTTCAGATACGGATTAGCAGTACCTAACCAGGTGTAAGAGACGATGTCAGGTCCCCCTTTCACCTCCATCCACTCCGCTAATGACTGCTGAGAGTTTTCTGCAACCACCACAGATTCAGGCAGACGAATACTGATCTCTGCGTATTTCTGTTTGTATTCCAAAACAATGTTATGGTCACGTTCAACAAAGTCCGTTAAACGGTCTTGTTTTGGTAATGAGCTTTGGAAAACTTCACGGCGCTCAGGCTCGTAAAAACCGCCAAGAGACAAGGTATAGTTAACACCAGCTATCCACTGTTCACTTGCCCCTTCCTCGTTTTGGTATCCCAACGAGAACGCCAGCTCTTTGGTCGGTTTAAACTCGGTGTTTAACTCGAAACGCAACGGGTTTTTGGTCGGGTTACTGCCATCGCGATGTTCTACGTATCGACCAAGGTATTGACCCGCTGTACCACTCAACTTCCAGCGTGTATCCATCGGCAGATAGCTTTCTAGCGTGAGATCCCAACCCTTCGCAGGCTTTTCAACAAGGCTGTTCATCCCTTCATACTCGTCCGGCGAATCTTTCCAATTCGATAGAGGAAAGTAGAAGTTGGAGCTCATGTTTCCGTAACCCACCCCGTACTCAACACCTAAGCTCATTCTTCGGTGATAGCGCTGATGGTCATAATCTATAAAGGTGTTTACCCCGTAGTAATCATCTTCAGCGAGTTGACGATAACCCGTACCAATGTGCGAAAAGTCTCGGCCATGGAAGTCGTCTTGGTTAAACACCGCACCCGCTTGAATAAACCACAAAGATTTATTGTCGGCTTGCCAAAAAGGGAACAGGCTTTCAACCTGATCAACTTGCCATTTGCTGCCTTTCGCTAAAGAGACGCCTAAATCAAACTGTGCGCCACCAAAAACTTCAGATAACCAGTCTTCTGTTTCACTCACACCAGCAGCCACTAAACGAGATGGTACTTGCTCTTGGTAGGCGCGAATGTTGCCCTGCTCAGACTGCTGTTGAGCAATGGTCACGAGTTCAGAAGTCATTGGAGCAACATAAGGGTTAGCTTCGTTAAGCTTACCCTCGTCCAAAGCCAGGTTTGGCAACGAAGTACTATCTAACCCCTTGCGGGTCTGATATTGGTGATCGGTCAATTCAGCAATAAGTGGCTCTACCGTTTTCCACTCCGCATCACTGTATGGACCACACTGAAGCTCGTCCTTCCCTAGTTCAACCTCACGACAATAGGTGCTCATGCTAGTAATGACATTTAGCAGCGCTTCATCGACTTGATAAGCTGAAAACGTGACAAAGGTATTTTTCACCGTCGCTTGCTCATTGCTAACTTGCGCATTGTTAGCTTGTACGGTTGAAGCTACCTCTAGGGGTTTTAATTGGTCGCCCTCTAATGGGTTTGCATAACATGCTAGGCTCACAGCCAAACTACATGGCAGTAAGAACACAGCATTAATGGTTCGTGGCTTAAACATGACAAAATGGATTCTTCAAAAATTTTTCAGAATCTTAATCAAGAAAGCGTGAATTACCGCGTGATTCACCGTGAAAGATGAAAAGTACTTAAATTCAACAATTTGGAAGGTGATGTGATGGCTAAAAGGTGTGTAATTTAGAAATTTTTTAGTTTTTTATTGATGAAATTACCAAGTAAACTCCTTATTAATATGGGTTACCAATCAATAAATTGTTACTTCAAAAAATGAGATTTTTTTTCATCTTGTTTTTCTGCGAACTTATTGACACATAGTGATATTGCATAGAAAAAGCGCACCAATTGGGTGCGCTTTTAAGTCCTGCCAAGTTAAAGGTAAACCGCGTATTTACCTAATTTGCATCGAGTAGCGAAGCACCTTCTAATTTAGGTGTATTAAGCTGCAGCACTTTTCTGGAGATATTTCGACAAGTCGACGCTGTCTATTTGCTCTGGCTTCAAATACGTTTCAGCGTATCGAATGTGGGTCTCACTCGTTAGGAACAGCCTAAACAGTTCTATGTCAATATGTTCATCCAGAGCCATCTTGTGCATGATGTCGACAGCGACACTAATTGGCTTCGC
Source organism: Vibrio sp. ZF 223 (assembly GCF_003050585.1). NCBI lineage: Bacteria > Pseudomonadati > Pseudomonadota > Gammaproteobacteria > Vibrionales > Vibrionaceae > Vibrio > Vibrio sp. ZF 223. The sequence goes on along the minus strand of NZ_PIGB01000002.1, from coordinate 657,042 downwards.
TTTCTTGTAAGGTCGATCGGCAGCGGTTAACGCCTCAAAGATATCTGATATCACCAGAATGCGTTCTGGGATTGAAAGGTCGTCACCAGTCAACTTCCTTGGATAGCCTGTACCTTTAAGGGTTTCATGGTGAGTCGACGCATAACGAGGCACGCGGCTTAACTCTTTCGGGAATGGTAAGTTCTCAAGCATCTTAATCGTAGCAAGCATGTGCTCGTTTATCTTAAATCTGTCTTCAGCAGTCAATGTGCCGCGTGCAATACTCAGATTGTAGACTTCGCCTAGGTTGTATAAATACTCAGGCACATCCATTTTAATTTGATGTTTCGGGTCAAATTCTAACGGCCTATCTCTTTTCACTATATGCTCTGGTTTATCACTTAACAGTGGCTCTGTCGCTGGCAAGCCTGAACTCGGTGCTCGATTCAACGCCTCTATCGGTGATAGACCAAGTTGATCATCAAAGTTACGCGTCCAAGTCGTTTCAGCTATCAAGCGAATACGAGCAACTTTGTCATCACTCATGAATTCACCACCAACATTAGACGTCGCGATAAACTCAAAATCATCTTGTAGCTTCTGTTGCGCTTCAGCCAACTCTGTTTGGATTTGTTTGTTCGCTAGCTTGCCTTCAAGCTGTTTCGTTAATGCTATTATTTCAGCATCACGCCACAATACCTCAAATCGAGTTCTCACCTCGTGAATTCGGTTGTAGTTGGCCTCAAGCTTCGTACCTTTATCGACGATGTGTTCCGGCGTTGTTATTTTTCCGCAGTCATGCAACCAAGCCGCAATTCTAAACTCACGGCGCTCATCATCATTTTTAAACTCAAAATTTTTAAAATGATCAGATTGTGATTTCTCAGCCACGTCAGCTAGCATCAAACCTAGCTCTGGTACACGGTTACAGTGCCCAGCCGTATAAGGGGACTTGTCATCGATAGCTTGGGCGATAAGCTTGATAAACGACTCTACAAACGCCTCTTGCCTCTGTTCATGTCGTTTAAGCTCCATTGCCATTTCTTTTACAGCAACAGATAACTCCCACACTTCTTTAATACGAGTATTAAGCACAGCTACGTTGTCATAGTCACGCAACTTAACCTTGTGAGTCTCTTTCTCTAATTGGCGAATAGGACGTACTATCGGTGCACCAAAGACCCAAGCCACAGGCAAGGTTAAACTCATCAGTAAAATCGTTACACCAACAGAGGTTGCTAGACGCTTATTGACTGTACTGAAGACTTCAGATTCGGGAATCAATACCGCAAAATACTCAGAGTAGTGTTCGCCCGTGTCTATTTTCTTTAAATAGAGATGCTTAATCTCACCATTCAACTCGACCCTTACCATACTACCTTCAACCGTTGCTTCCTTAGTCAAATCATAAAGTTCAGTATAAGGAACCGTCGTATTCGTATTAAAGCCGGTATCATGCAGCCACTTTTTTGCTAAGGCATCAAGTTGTTCACCACTTAACTTGCTGATAGCTTGATCAATAATTGGAAGCAATTGTTTATGCTTGCTCTGCAGCACCAAATGGAATTGATTTGAGTAGTTCTGTTTTAGATCTTCTAGAGTCCCATTGACAACAAGGCCTGGCTGGAAAAACCTATCTAATGCAAACGAGAGTACGGGTTCAGCTTCTAAGAAAGCAAAGTTCTCTTCGCTTTCAATTGAATTAAATGCAGACTCTAGGTTTTCAAATTCAACTAAATCAATGTTCGGAAAGTCCTCTCTTAACTTAGGAATAATTGACCACCCAGATAAAATGGCAACTTTTTTACCCTCAAGCTCGGCATAATTAGTGACAACCTTCGCACCGACCCTTGTCACGACAGAAAATGGCAATTCATAAATTGGAGTCGTGTATAGGCCATCTATGCCATTATTTTTATAATTTTGAACCGATTGCAGGCCATCAATACTTCCTTCTTGAAACTTACTGACAAGCTCGCCCCAAGAGAAACCATTGACAAATTCAAACCTGATCCCTGTCATCTCACCAATCATGTTAAGAAGGTCTATCGCATAGCCGTTTGGCTTTCCCGCCACTGAAAAGTCCATCGGCCCCCAATCATTTTGATTAGACACTAACAGCGGAGGGGTATCGTTAACCAAGGTTTGTTGTTCAGACGATAGCATCAATGTGGATACATCAAACTCCAATTCCTGATTGTTAACCTTGAGGTTAGACGCAATAATATTACCCGATTTCGAATATAAGAAAGACTCAACCTTACTGTCTTCTGCTAAACCAAGCGCCGTACCTGAGAGTTTGCTAGCCAAAGAAGACAACACAATATCAATACCAATCACATGTTGAACTTCAGATTCGATTTTCGCATCAAACGCTAAAGAATAAGTTTGCCCGGTAATTTGTAAATGCTGAAAAAGATATGGCTGAGTTTTTTCGACCGACTGAACATTGGCAGAAACATACCAAGGCCTGGTTGTTGGAAAGTAGTTGCTCTGCTCCGTAGTTGAGTCTCTTAGCGTAAACTCTTGGTCAAAATATTTCGTCGTACGGACGCGCTCCTCCCCTCTATTATGAATCTCAACCACAACCCAACGGTCCGTTTGTTGTGCACCGATTTTCTCTCTAACGACAGGGGCAGACTCTAGATTAATAATTTGGAAGAAGTTTTCATTGGATGAGCCAATGTAAATACTATAAAAGAGAGGGTTATCTTTAATGGCTTCAGAAAGAATACTACGCGACTCTTCTTTTGATATTTTGTTACTGATAGACCGTTTCACTGAAGCAAGTAAACGCGCGGTGTTGGCTGCGTCAGAATCAACCGCGCCGATATAGTTACTCAACTCTTGGGACACCATCGTCAACTTGGATAAGGTATTCTCAGTCGCCATTTTTTTACTGAAGTAATATTGCAGTGAAACCGCAACAACAGCGGTAAGAAAAGTCGCGAGTAAAAACATTCCTCCAACAGTAAATCGTAAAGAAATTTTTTTGTCTGTCATTATTCGATCCTTGAATAACCACTAGCCCAGAAATGTAACATGCCAGCAATATTTATATTATTACAGTAGCATAACCAACCTAGCAACACATTATTCCATATATCCAAGATCGTCTCTCCATATCACTCTTTGCGTCACAATAAGTTCCCTCTTTGATGATACATAGCTGTATAAAGCGACCAACAGTCAAAAAATTGCTCACATAAACTCAAGGAAAACCTAATTATTATGGCTGGCAGAATCCTATAGCCACGCCACTGTGAACTTTATGAACAATATTATTCCAATGTTCTTTATTCTCAATATCGCCGCATTACAGACATTTCGTTAACACACCGTTAACTTTAGTTGCATCTGCTAAGCAATGTCCTACTCATCTGTTTAGTAGCTGGAAATAAAACATAAGTATCTCTCCATTGAAGAGATACCCTACATAAGGAACGTGAACCATGTTCAAGGCACTGAAACCTACTCTTGCGGCTTCTATCATCGCAGCAACCTTTTCTTTCAACACTTTTGCTGCTGACGTAGAAAAAATCCACTTCCTAATCCCTGGCGGCGCTGGTGGCGGTTGGGATATGACAGCTCGTGGTACGGGTGATGTATTGGTCAAATCAGACATCGTAGAAAATGTCTCTTTCCAAAACTTATCTGGTGGCGGCGGCGGTAAAGCCATTGCACACTTAATTGAAACGGCTCAACGCCAAGAAGACACGCTGATGGTGAACTCAACACCTATCGTTGTGCGCTCTCTAACGGGTATTTTCCCACAGTCTTTCCGTGACCTAACACCTGTTGCTGCAACCATTGCCGATTACGGCGCAATCGTGGCTTCTGCAGATTCTAAATACAACACGTGGGAAGACGTAGTAAAAGAATTCGAAGCAAACCCTCGTAAAGTAAAAATTGCTGGCGGTTCAGCTCGTGGCAGCATGGACCACCTTGTAGTTGCTGCGGCGTTCAAGGGCGAAGGTTTTGATGCGAAAAAAGTTCGCTACATTGCCTACGATGCTGGCGGTAAAGCGATGGCGGCACTGCTTTCTGGCGAAACACAGCTGCTTTCTACTGGCCTTGGTGAAGTGCTAGAGATGTCTAAATCTGGCCAAGTAAAAGTGCTTGCTGTGACGGCGCCAAAACGTCTTGACGCTGCACCTAATATCCCAACACTGACTGAGTACGGCAACGAAACCGTATTCGCTAACTGGCGTGGTTTCTTTGCAGCACCAGGCACAAGCCAAGCGAAGATCGACGAATGGAATATAGCGCTTGGCAAAATGTACAAAACCGATGAGTGGCAAGTGGTTCGTGACCGTAACGGTTGGATCGACAACTACAAAGCTGACAAAGATTTTTACGCCTTCCTAGAAGATCAAGAAAAACAGATGGGCGACCTAATGCGTGAGCTTGGTTTCTTGAAATAACCAACAACCATAGAGGGCTTATGTGCCCTCTTACTCTTTCCTTGTTTCGCCGTACATGAGTTAACTTCAAACTCCTTTGTTTATTCGTAGACGTATTACTAACGCTTGCCGATTCGTTGTAAACGCAAGTGGCTGATAAACCAGTACCGTAATTCGCTTACCTTTGGTTAGTGATCCCAGACATTCTTCATTAACTCGCTCGTGTACGGCTTTTTTACTTTTTATACCACCCCAAATGGAGTTGGATATGTCGGACTTACCAACCAAATTTCTGAGTAAGGAATCTTTGCTTTCGAAGGATCGCATCGGAGCCATGATCTTTATGCTGGCGTGCTTGTGCTACGGCTACCAAACCACGCTAATTCCTTTGTTCCCCGGTGACGAGTACGAACCCTTTACAGCAAGAACCTTACCTACCCTGTTGACGTTTATCGGCATTGGCCTTTCGTTGATCCTGCTTATCACAGGACAACCGGATAAGAAAGTCACATGTGACACAACGCCGTTGAACTGGAAACTGCTGATTGGATTCTTGGTGTTAATGGCACTATACGGTGTTGGGCTGACTTATCTTGGCTTTGTTTTAGCAACCAGCTTCTTCTTACTTGCAGGCTTTTACCTATTGGGTGAGCGTCGTAAAGCTGTTTTATTTGGCGCGTCGTTTCCTTTCGTTATCGCGTTCTTTCTTTTATTAACTCAAGGCTTAGATATCTACCTAGAGCCTGGTTTAATCTTCACTCTTTGGTAGGGATAACATTATGTTAGACGGAATTTTACAAGGACTTTCTACCGCTGTGATGCCAATGAACATCATGATGGTAATCGTGGGCTGTTTCGTAGGTACCTTCATCGGGATGCTCCCGGGCCTAGGTCCAATCTCAGCCATTGCTCTGATGATCCCTATCACTTACGGCCTAGACCCTTCTTCTGGCTTAATCTTGATGGCTGGTGTGTACTACGGCGCGGTATTTGGTGGCTCGACGTCATCAATATTAATCAACGCTCCGGGTTGTTCTTCAACGGTAGTAACCGCGTTTGATGGCTACCCGATGGCTCAAAAAGGGCAAGCAGGTAAAGCACTTGCACTCGCGGCTTACTCTTCTTTCACTGGCGGTACACTTTCAGCGATCATGCTTTTAATTGCTGCTCCGGCTCTAGCAAGCGTGTCATTGAGCTTCCAGTCTTCTGACTACTTTGCATTGATGCTATTAGGTCTATCGGCTGTAGCTGCGTTTGCAGGCCCTGGTCAGGTTATCAAAGCGTGGATGATGACTATTTTAGGTTTGATGCTGTCAACGGTCGGTATCGACAAAGGTGTTGGTGTTGAACGTTTCACATTCGGCCTAACGGACTTAATGGATGGCTTCAGCTTCTTATTGTTAGCGATGGCAACGTTTGCACTGGGCGAAACCTTAATGGGTATTCTAAAGCCAGAAAAAGACACCAGCGCTGAAGAAAGCCAAAAGATGTCTGATATCGGCAGCATGAAAGTGACCAAAGAAGAGATCAAAGAAGTCGCACCGGTTTCGATTCGTTCTTCGATTCTTGGCTTCTTTACCGGCGTACTTCCAGGTGCTGGCGCAACTATCGCTGCTTTCTTAAGTTACGGCATGGAGCGTAGTCTTGCACCGAAAGACAAACAGAAAGAGTTTGGTAAAGGCAGTATTCGCGGTCTTGTTGCTCCAGAATCGGCAAATAACGCAGCATCAAGTGGTTCATTCGTTCCGCTACTGACGCTGGGTATCCCGGGCTCTGGTACAACAGCTATCATGCTAGGTGCATTAATCGCTTATGGCATCCAACCGGGTCCTCGTCTGTTCGTTGAGCACCCTGATGTATTCTGGTCGGTAATCATCTCTATGTACTTTGGCAACATCGTACTGGTTATCTTGAACCTGCCTTTGATCCCTTACATTTCTAAGCTATTAGCGGTACCAAGAACGGTTCTACTGCCAATGATTATCTTCTTTTCAATCACAGGCGTGTACCTAGTATCTTTCAACACCATGGACGTATTTGTGATGTTACTAGTGGCGATGGCAGCAATAGCATTAAGGCTTGCCAACTTCCCACTCGCTCCATTATTGCTTGGCTTTATCTTAGGTGGCTTGATGGAAGAGAACTTAAGACGCGCACTGATGATCAGCGACGGAGAGCTCAGCTTCCTATGGGAACGCCCAATCACCATGACCTTCACTATTCTGGCGGTATTGGTTCTGTCTAGCCCGATTCTGGTTAAGCTGTTCAAGAGCTTTAGAGCAAAACCAGTAGAAGTGTAAAGCTCGACCAAATCAACTGAACCTAAACGAAAGGAGCCATTGGCTCCTTTTTTGATTTAGCTAGTCAATTCAAACCAACAGTTAAAGATGGTAGCAAACTCACAAACTCGCACTTTCAAGACGCACAGCTCTGATATTCATAACAAATTCAAGTAAGGTAACTCATCAGTTAACGTATTGGATTCTAAAACTATGGATTGGTTGGTTCTCTTCTTGTCAGGCGTGATTGGTGGTGTGCTTAACTCTATTGCTGGTGGAGGCAGCTTCATCACTTTCCCTGCTCTATTGTTTGCTGGTGTTCCACCAATAGCAGCCAACGCGACCAATACCTTTGCATCGTGTGCAGGCTACATCAGTGGTGCTTATGCGCTGCGCCACGAAATTCAATCTGGTACCAAACAGCTTAAACTGACCATTGCTCTATGTGTGATTGGCGGTGGCATAGGTGCTTTCTTACTGCTGCACACACCAGAAGCATTGTTTACTCAATCCGTACCTTGGTTACTGCTTTTTGCGGCATTGCTTTTCACCTTTGGTGGCACGCTCAATAAATGGCTGAAACAAGCAACAGCAAAACACAAACACGCCACCAGCGCTGGCGTCTTCTTTTCCGCTTTATTGCTTTTGATTGTATGTATCTATGGTGGATACTTTAATGCCGGACTAGGAATCGTCACATTGAGTTACCTGGCTTTGGCTGGTTACACCAATATCAACGTGATGAATGGCATCAAACTGCTTGTATCCGCTTGTGTATCACTTGCGGCAATCGTGTTTTTTATCGTAAATGGCTCGATTGATTGGCCATCAGGCATGGCCGTTTTAATGGGGACTTTGGTTGGTGGTTATTACTCAGCAAAAATCTCTCGCCGCATCCCACAACATTATGTTCGTAACACAGTGATCATCGCGAGTTTCTTAATCACCGCTTACTTTTTCTATACTAACTAGGTTTGATGCTAAGTCGGTTTTATACCAACCCGGTTTGCGTTAATTAAACCCGAGATTGAGCTTTATTCTAACTGGGAAACATAGCGGAAAAACTGATTCTCAAATTTCCTATCTCACTATTTTATTGCTTATAAAATAGCCATGGCTATATATGTGAGACGAGTCCTTTAATTAGTAAATTTGATAATAATTTAGACTGTTTTTTAGCCTTTATTTTGCCAAAGGTGGGATAATTCTCCTGTCGAAAGTGATACTTCATTAGGAGGCGTTATGAACATTAAACTCGGTCATGTCATGTCATCGAGTCGACTCATTTGCTTTGTCGCTTTTCTTGCTGCCACATTCGCGTGGATTCTCAAAATGCCCGCTCTGTTTTCTGTGTCAGCGCTATTCTTACTTATCAGTGCCATCGTTTATGTCACCGATCTTTGGAAGAATCAAAGAAAGAACCGCGAAGCTTAAGACTCAAATACAGCAGGCTTTACACGCTTGAATAAAGTAAACACGTTAAAAAAGGAGCACTTAGGCTCCTTTTGTCTTTTATGCTTATCGCTTTAGCTGATTAGACGGCGTTATTAATGACGCCTCTTTATAAGCGAGGCCTTGTTCTTAACGACGGTTCTTTCTAACGACGGCTTCTTATTAACGACGGAAGTTACGACCGTTACCGCCACGACGAGCTTTAAATGCAGAAGCCGCTTTAGCTTGAGAAGCCTGGATAGACTCAACCGTTAATTCCATTGGCTCACGAGGTTCTAAACCATGACGGAATGTACGTGAACGCGGAGGCATCTGGTATTCGATGTCTGATGCTTTAGGCATACGCTTAAAACGGTAAAGGTAGAAGTTTTCAACCTTCTCACGAGCCCATTCCGTCTTCTTCAGATATTTAACAGCGCTTGCTACAGTTGGCTTTGTGTTAAAGCAGTTCATACGCATTGCTGCGTCCAAAATTTCCCAACCATAATGATCCACTAACTCAGTGATCATGGTCTCAAGCTTTAAGCCGTGCAGAGGGTTATTTTGTTGCAGTTCGATTCTTTCTTCTTCAGTCATAACATTACCTTTTTCAAGGCAGCTCACGGCCTTGAATATACTCTAGAGCACCGTCATCACTGACCGCTTCTAGCTCAATCACTTAGGCATTACATCCATTGCCCTTATTTATGCCTTTATGATGGCATAAAGCATGTACGTTATCCTATTTATCTTTTCATTTAATTTCAAAATGGTCACTTAACGCCTGAATTATCATCAAGCTCTTTCCCTTTCCTCTGATTCCGGAACCTACAAAAGTACCAGTTAACAAAAATGAAGGTAATGCAATGAAATAACCATTTATCTCATAATGATATTGCATTTTATCAGAACGCAATGCTATTTTTAATAACGATACTAAAAACAAAAAATAATCCCGAATAAACAATGATATAACTATAAATAAAGGTTGGCTTATAACATGTTTGACTACTCCCAGCTCAACAGAGTAGCCGCTCAAGATAAGGACATTATCGCCATTGTTGATGACCTTTTCCGGCTAGCTCGTGAATATTACCCCATATTATCTCGGCTTTCCGTTGTACTATGCAGCGAAAACAGAGCATCGAATTACTTTGTTTCAGACACGCTGTGCCAAGAAGCAGAACATCGATACGTAGAACAAGAACTTAAACCAGAATCAGCTTTGTCTCGAATGGCTGAATCTCTCGACACTCGAATCATCCACGATCTCGCCTCAATCAAACCGACCAAGCAAATTTCACACTTACTTCAGCTTGGACACCAAAGCAGCTATACAACACCTATTCACTATCAAGAAAGTAATCTTGGATTCGTGTTTATCAATGCATCGTCAACGGGCTTTTTTGCTAAGGAATATATCCAGTGTGATATTGCCTACATCTCTCAACTTATCTCGAGTTTGTTTGTTCAACTGTTTGAAAGGCAACGTCACTTTCAGTCGTCATTAGCCATCGCGCTAAACATGGGACACGCTCGCGACCCTGAAACCAAAGAACATCTGATTCGCATGGGAAAATACAGTGAACAGATCGCCAGAACGATGTCCGAGAGTAATAATGAAATCACACATCAGTTCATTCATCGTATTCGTTTATACGCACCCTTCCACGACATAGGAAAATATCGAATCCCAGATAACGTGTTATTCAGCTCCGGTCGTTTCTCAGCAGAAGAAAGAGCCATCATGAATAATCACACCTTATATGGTGAAGAGATGATTAACGATGTGGTGTCCCTCTCCCATCATTGCTCTATGTGTTCTGATGAAATTCAGTTCATTAAGAATATTGTGCGTCATCACCACGAGCGATTTGATGGCTCTGGGTTACCTGATGGTCTAAGTCATACTGCGATTCCACTTGAAGCACGAATTGTAACGCTCGCGGATGTGTTTGATGCGCTGATGAGCAAAAGAGCTTACAAACACGCATGGTCACTGGATGAAGTCATGGAATACATTGAAGCGCACAACGGTTCGATGTTCGACCCTGAATGTGTTGAGGCGCTTAAACAGAACCTAGACGGCTTTATGGCAATTCGGGAGCAATACAACGACGATGTAAAACCCCAGCCCATGATGGCTTGAGATATAAATTCTTTGTTATCTAGATCGAATAGAGCGCAAACCAATAAAAAAGGATGCCCATTGGCATCCTTTTTTCTATTTACAGCTTAAAGAACAAACACGTTCTTAACTGATTCTAACTAACGATTATACGTCGTAAGTTGTAGAAGCAGTGTCGCCGCCAGTACCAGTCCAGTTTGTGTGGAAGAATTCACCACGTGGACGGTCTGTACGCTCGTAAGTGTGAGCACCGAAGTAGTCACGTTGAGCTTGAAGCAGGTTCGCTGGTAGACGTGCCGTTGTGTAACCGTCTAGGAAAGATAGCGCAGAAATCGTGCATGGCATTGGGATACCAGACTCTAGAGATTTCGCTGCTACTTTACGCCATGCTACTAGGCTGCCTTGTAGGATGTTTTTGAAGTACTCGTCAGAACCTAGGAACGCGATGTCTGGGTTTGCTTCGTACGCATCACGGATGTTGCCTAGGAATGCAGAACGGATGATACAACCACCACGCCACATTAGTGCTACGTTACCGTAGTTTAGGTCCCAGCCGTTTTCGTTCGACGCTTCACGCATTAGCATGAAACCTTGAGCGTAAGAAATGATCTTAGAAGCCAGTAGAGCTTGACGTAGTGCATCAACCCACTCTTGCTTATCACCTTCAACTGGAGTGATTGTTTTCTCAAACAAAGCTTCAGCTTCAACACGTTGGTCTTTAAGAGCAGACAGGCAACGAGAGAATACAGACTCAGAGATTAGAGTTAGTGGGATACCTAGGTCTAGTGCGTTAATACCTGTCCACTTACCCGTACCTTTTTGGCCAGCAGTATCTAGGATCTTCTCAACTAGCGCTTCACCGTCTTCATCTTTGTAGCCAAGGATGTCAGCAGTGATTTCAACTAGGTAGCTGTCTAGCTCAGTCTTGTTCCAATCAGCGAATACTGCTTGCATCTCGTCAGCAGACATACCTAGGCCATCTTTCATGAACTGGTATGCTTCAGTGATAAGCTGCATGTCACCGTATTCGATGCCGTTGTGTACCATTTTAACGAAGTGGCCAGCACCGTCGTTACCAACCCAGTCACAACAAGGCTCACCTGCGTCAGTTTTTGCAGAGATACCTTGGAAGATTGGCTTAACCGCTTCCCAAGCTTCAGCCGCGCCGCCTGGCATGATTGAAGGACCGAAACGAGCACCTTCTTCACCACCAGATACACCAGTACCGATGAAGTGGATGCCTTTCTCACGACAATGCACTACACGACGGTTAGTGTCTGGGTAGTTAGTGTTACCACCATCAATGATGATGTCGCCTTCGTCTAGAAGTGGGATTAGGTTTTCGATGAACGTGTCTACAACGTCACCAGCACGAACCATAAGCATCACTTTACGTGGTGCTTCTAGCTTCTCAACTAGCTCTTCTAGAGAGTAAGCACCAACGATGTTAGTACCTTTAGCTGGGCCTTCTAGGAACTCGTCTACTTTAGCAGCAGTACGGTTATGAGCCACAACTTTAAAGCCGTGGTCGTTCATGTTTAGGATAAGGTTCTGACCCATTACTGCTAGGCCAATTACACCGATATCACCTTTCATTATTTATATCTCCTTGCGGCTATTCGCACTTATGCGATAGCACTTGCTGCATTTGAATCTAGGAACCACTCTGTTTCGCCAGTTTTAGACTGGATTTTCGCTGCCGGGTAAGGCAGCTCTGAAGCAGGAGTTGTATGAATTTCTTTAACGATCTCAACTTTACCTGCACCTAGTACTAGGTAGCTGATTCGTTTTGCTGCTTCTAAAACTTTCGCTGTTTTAGAAACACGGATTTGACCAGACTCCGGATGAGAAGCCAGTACAGACAGGTTCTCATCTTGGTAATTGGTTGCACCCGGGAATAGTGAAGCTGTGTGGCCGTCTGCGCCAACACCCAGCAGAATCCAATCGAAAACTGGCGTGCCGTTTTCTGTTGGGATTACGTCTGCCATCTCTTTTGCGAAACGCTCTGATTCTGCTTTAGGCTCATCTTCACCACGGATGCGGTGGATGTTCTCTGCTGGAAGGTTCACGTTTGAGAAAAGTAACGTATTCGCTTCACCGAAGTTGCTTTCAACGTCGTCTGGTCCAACGCAACGTTCGTCGCCCCACCAAAAGTGAAGGTTATTCCATTGAATACCTTCTGCGTATGGTGCTTGAGCTAAAAGCTTGAAAAGCATTTTTGGCGTGCTGCCACCAGACAATGAAATGTGAACAGGTTTACCCTGCTCGCTGTACGCTTTCATTTCGTTTGCTAGGTTTTCAACGACCAATTCTGGCGTTGCAAAGATCTTGTGATTGATCATAGTTCGCAGTAATCCGTGTCTGTTAAGTTTTTGCATGGGAAACGCCATGCGCGGCCATCACGTTGCAGAAGTTCATCCGCTTCCTGTGGGCCCCAAGTACCACAAGCATAGCCAAACAGCGCTTGAGGATCTTGCTTGAAGTCTAAGATTGGTTGAACGTACTTCCAACAAGCTTCTACTGCATCGGTACGAGCAAACAGAGTTGCATCGCCGTTTAGTGCATCAAGAAGAAGACGCTCGTAAGCCGTTAGCATTTGAGTTTCAGGCAAGTCAGAGTAAGAGAAGTTCATTTTCACTTCTTTTGCTTTGAAGCCTGCGCCCGGCTCTTTCAAACCAAAACTCATCTGAATTCCTTCATCCGGTTGGATACGGATAATCAGTTTGTTCTCTGGTGCATCTTGACCAAATACTGGGTGTGGCGTGTTCTTAAAGTGAATCACGATTTCAGTCACACGTGTTGGTAAGCGTTTACCTGTACGTACGTAGAAAGGAACACCATTCCAACGCCAGTTATTGATGTGAGCTTTCAAGCCGATGTAAGTCTCGGTACGAGAATCATCCGCTACACCGTGCTCTTCACGGTAACCAAGCAAATGCTGGCCGCGAACATCAGACGCTGTGTATTGACCTAAGACTAGATCTTTACGCAGATCTTCTTCCTCAAGAGGCTTAAGACACTGAAGCACTTTAACCACTTCATCACGAATAGAATCAGCGTTAATTTGTGCAGGCGGCTCCATGCCCACCATTGCTAGCACTTGTAGCAGGTGGTTTTGGAACATGTCACGAACAGCGCCAGAACCGTCGTAGTATCCGCCACGCTCTTCAACGCCAAGGAACTCAGCACCTGTGATTTCAACGTATTCAATAAAGTTACGGTTCCACAGTGGTTCAAACATCGCGTTTGAGAAACGAAGCACTAGAAGGTTTTGTACCGTTTCTTTACCAAGGTAGTGGTCAATACGGTAGATCTGGTGTTCTTGGAAGTGATGATGGATCTCTTCATCTAACGCTTGAGCAGAAGCTAAGTCGTAACCAAATGGCTTCTCGATGATCAGACGACGCCAGCCGTTCGTTTCATCGTTCAGGCCATGCGCAGCAAGGTTTGCTGGAATAACACCGTATAGGCTTGGCGGGGTTGCCAAGTAGAACAGTGTGTTATGGTTTTCAAATTGGTAGTCTTGCTCAAGCTTATCTAGACGTTGTGCTAAACGAGCGTAGTCGTCTACATCTGAAGTGTTGATCGCTTGGTAATGCAGATGTTCAATAAATGCATTCAGCGTCTCTGGCTCAGTTTTTTCCATTTCCTGAAGAGACTTCTTCAGCTTCTCACGGTAAGACTCATCGCTGTACTCAGTACGGCTCACTCCAAGAATCGCAAAGGATTCTGGTAGTTGATTGCTAGCATACAGGTGGTACAAAGCAGGAATTAACTTACGGTAAGTTAGATCTCCCGACGCACCAAAAATAACGATGCTGCTGTTTTCAGGTATTACCATCATCTTTCCTATAAAAACAAGGTTTTTAGTATTCGCCAAAGGTATCAGCGACATACGAAAATAGATAATAGGTCTTAACTATTACATCAATAGTAAGCGCCTATTAAATTTGAGAATGCGTTTGGTAAACGAGGGTGAAAGCTATCACCTCTATTCGGGACAGTATTGTCTATGACTATTTGATTTACATCAACCACTGTGAAAGCAATCGATTAAATATTGACTCATTTCGAACAAATTCTAATCGATAGCTCAGTTCATTAGGACCGAGGGAGAAGCAAATCGGCATTCTCAAACATTGTAATCAAGAAAGAACGGTATCTGGTCGGCGGAGTGGGCAATGGGAAAGGGAGAGAAAGGAAAAACCAGCTTATTCAACTGGCTTTATATTTATTTTGATGGTGTCGTGTTTATCTTTGCGCTTTGTTGTAGCAGCGTTCCGGGCGACCTACAGTACCGTAATTCAAGTCCGCGACTAACTCACCCGTCGTGATCAAGAATTCTAGGTAACGTCTGGCTGTGGTTCGGCTTGCACCAATGCGCTCACCCGCTTCATCAGCCGTAATATTCGTCGCGTCAGCTTGTTGAAATATCGCACGAATCTTATCGAGCGTTACACCATCGATTCCTTTAGGTAACGTCGATACTTTAGCCGAGTCTGCTTTCGCATTGGCTTGCAGCATTTTATCAACCAAACCTTGGTTCAAATCCGACACACTTTCAAATTCTTGCTGCTGTGATTGGTACTTTTTCAGCGCCGCTTCCAAGCGAGGAAACATTACAGGTTTTAGTAGATAGTCGACCACTCCGCCACGCATTGCTTGCTGCAAAGTGTCGACGTCGCGTGCCGCGGTAATCAAGATAACATCACAGCCTTGATTGCTGCCGCGAACGTGATTGAGAATATCGAGCCCGCACCCGTCCGGCAGATATACATCCAACAAAACCAAATCAGGCTTTAAGATGTCTAATTGCATAAGCGCTTCAGACTGTGTGGTGGCAATGCCGACCACGTCAAAGCCACCCATCTGTTCTAAATAACGATGGTGCAGCTCTGCAATCGCAATATCATCTTCAATGACCATGACTCTCGTGATTGCGTTCATTTATGTTCTTCCTTTAACCATGCTTTTTCCGTCACGATGATCTTCGCAAGATCACTTCGTGCTTAATTATTATTGTTCTTCTTTTGGTAAATAAACCGTCATTCGTGTACCAAAATCGTGGTTGCCGACCATTTCCAGCTGCCCTTGGTATCGGTCTGCCAGTTGCTTTATCAGATACAAACCTACACCGCGATTTTGCTTCGCTTTGCTCGATACGCCTTTTTCGGTGAGTGCTTTGGTGGCCAAGTCTTTCGGTAAACCACACCCTTTATCTTCTACTTCTACGATAATTTCATTACCAAAATCACTGATTGAAACTTCAATCACCCGACGAGCTGGAGCAATTTGCCCTTCTTGCTTAATAGCCGTCATAGTGGCGTCAAAGGCGTTATCGATCAGGTTGCCAAGAATGGTGACAACGTCATCCGCATTCAGCCAGCTAGGCAGCGCTTCAAGTCTTGAGCCTTCTTCGACCTTGAGCTCTAAACCAATTTCTCTCGCACGCTCCGTTTTACCAAGGAGCATACCTGCAATGAGCGGGTCTTTAACAGTTTCACGCAAGAACTCGATAAGGCTTTGATAATGTTCTGTTTCTTGGCCAATCAGTTGTTGTACCGAGTCCAACTCGCCCATCTGGATCAAGCCACTGATGGTGTTAAGCTTGTTTTGATGTTCATGGGTTTGTGAACGGAGTAGATCTGCATACTCTTTAGTTTGTGAGAGTTGGTCTGTTAAATCGTTGATCTCGTCTCGCAATCGGAAACTGGACACCGCCCCGACCACCTCACCAGCCACTATAATCGGGCTTCGGTTAGCAATGATTCGCTTATTGTTTAAGTACAACTCAACGTCGTGGTCGGTATCGCCTGTTGATAGCAGTTGCTCTAAATCACTACCGGGCAATACGTCAGAAAGGCGCTGTTGATTGAGTGCTTTATCTCTGTCTATCGATAAAATATCGCAGGCACTCTTATTAATTGACCGTAAAATGCCGTGCTTATCGATACTCAGAATACCCTCTTTCACGGTACTCATGGTTACATCTAACTCAACATACAGTCGGCCTATCTCTTCAGGCTCAAAGCCTAAAATAGCGCGCTGAAAACGACGAGATACATAGCTCGAAATCAAAGCATTGACCGCAACCACCAGCAACGCCATCACAATCAAAAAGGCTAAGTAAGGTTCGATTCGATCTTGCAAAGAATCCAATAAGTAACCAACTGACACCACACCAATAACGGTACCTTGGGTGTCTTTTACCGCGGATTTACCACGAACTGAAAAACCAAGCGACCCTTTGGCTGTCGACACATAAGACTCACCCAATACCAACGCTTTTTGGTTATCGCCACCACGCATGGGTTTACCGAGCCTGTCATCATAAGGGTGAATCAGGCGGATACCTTTATCATCTCCCACAACGATAAACGCTGCGCCAATGAGCTGAGTAAGGTTACGAAACTTAACTTGGGTTTCTTCAGACAGAACGTAGCGAACGCCATTAGGATCCAACGTTCCATTTTCTTGAATAATGCTGGTGACAAGCGGCGATTCAGATAGAAATTCAGCAACACCTAACGCTTTCAAACCCATCTCTTGCTCTTGAGATTGTTTGATGTAATAAAAACCAGCCGCTGCAAGAATCAAAAGTTCAACGAGGCCAGTGACCGTCATGATAATCAGTAACCTTTTACGGAAACTGATACTGCTCCATTTCATATTCCACCGTCCCTAGTGTTAGACGATCAATGTTAACACCAAGTTAATCGCATGACCTTTCTAGGGACGTGAATTTGTGACTGCTACTCAACTAAATAATTGAGCAGATTGTTAATTGATAATCCTTTACGTTGTTCATTTCGATTAATCGTTCATTTTTAGAACGGATTAGCTTAAAAACCAAAATAAACGAATAAATATTGAGCTAGATCACTAAGCTTTTAGGTGTTTTTTAGGTTGTTTAAAATAAATACAATTATAATGGTTGCATATGAAGGAGTTTATTGTTGCCAAGCTATACGTTGCAATTTTAAGACAGCGCTTTAAGCCGGAATTTCGGTTAACAGAAAGGCAACAACTCTTCACTCACTGGACGTATCGATAAGTAAAAGTTACTCGCTCGCCGTTACGAGTGATGGACAAACGGATTAAGTATTCTCCCCTATTCATCCATCGCTATTTCACACTCGGCTAGCCAGACAACGATGAGGTGACTGATAAAAGCAGCACCCAATAACAAAGCATTGATGAGCAGGAAGTATCGATCAGTGGCAACGTCCAATAGAAACAGGATAAAAAACATAACGTATAAACATTGTTGAAAAGGAAACCAGGCAATGAAACGCGATAACTTTGGAATTTGTCTTACTAAGACTATGCTGTTCAAACACTTACAATCGACTTTTACTCACGTAAGAGCCTATGAGAAAGATGGCACCTCCCCTCTCGATCTCAAGGTGTTGTTAGCATTCCCGCAAATGTCAGGTAGAGATTTATTACAAACAATGCAAGGTTCAAGACAATTGGTATGGCGCGCCGATCACCATTGTCCTAGCTTTAAATAAGCCGCTTCATTTTGTAAAACACTTCTATACTGAACTTAAAGAGCACGCGTTATCGTGCTCTTTTTGTTTCTATGTCGACAACAATTAAACCCTTAATAGCATTCACATTATATTAACGAGCGGCTATGCTAATTGTTCATATGAGGTAATCTGTTCAAGACAAATGATTATCCCCCTGTTAACATTAGAGCTAATACTCTAATTTGGTATTTAATGCAGATGACCAAACCGACATTCCGACGCCTTGCGATTGCCAGTATTCTTATCGGTGCTATCAGCTCGCCAAGCTATGCTGCTCCGCTCACTTTTTCTGAGGCGTGGCAAATACTCCAAGAGAACAATAACTCTCTTGCAGCTCAACAAGCTAACGTTGAGCGTTATCAACACCTTCAAAATGCAACCGGAAGTCTTAACCTGCCTTCTGTAACGCTTGGCGCGAACTACACTCACCTTGATAGTGATGTGACTATCAATGGCGAACAGTTCGCAGATAGCCTAAGTGGCGTACCTTCAATTGGTCTTCCCGTGCCGCCTCAAATTATCAGTGCGCTTGGTGGGATTACTTCCACGATTACCGAGCAAGATATCTTCAGCTCATCCATTCGTGCGGTGTGGCCTATCTTTACTGGCGGACGAATTACCGCTGCGCAAAATGCTGCAGAAGGTAAAAGCGAAGAAGCGCAGAGCCAGTTATTGATGGAGAAGCAAGCTCGCTACGAAGACTTGAGTAAATATTACTTCTCTGTGATCTTAGCGGAAGACGTCGTGAGAACGCGTCAAGCCGTCGAAACAGGCTTAACTCAGCACCGTGATTTCGCAATCAAGCTTGAACAGCAAGGGCAAATCGCACGAGTAGAACGCCTACAAGCCGATGCTTCTTTAGATAAAGCGATTGTAGAGCGCACGAAAGCTCAGAACGATCTCAAGATTGCTCAACTAGCACTGACTCAGATCCTTGGTCAAAATGAAAGTGTAGAACCCTCAGAGCAACTGTTTATCAATAAGAACCTGCCTCATATGGACGTGTTCATTGACCAAACTCTCATGACCTACCCCGGCCTTAAAATTCTTGATGCAAAAGAGAAACAAGCAAGCAGCTTAATTAAAGCCGAGAAAGGTAAGTACTACCCAGAGGTATACCTTTACGGTGACTACAGCCTGTATGAAGATGACTCTCTAGCCAGTGAAATGAAACCCGATTGGTTAGTTGGTATTGGTGTAAATGTGCCGTTGATTGACACTTCAGGCCGTTCCGACAAAGTCGCTGCGGCTCACAGTGCCGTATCGCAGGTTCAATTCCTTAAGTCGCAAGCCAAACAAGACTTAACCGTATTGGTACAAAAGACCTACCTTGAAGCAAACCAAGCGATTGAAGAGGTTCAAGGCCTAAACTCAAGCTTGTCTTTGGCTCAGGAAAACCTATTGCTTCGTAAAAAAGCCTTCACACAAGGTCTCTCTAACTCATTAGAAGTGGTTGATGCCGAGCTATATCTTGCGAGCATTAAGACACAGCAATCTGCTGCTCGATTCAAATATCTTATCTCTCTCAACAAGCTTTTGGCGCTTACCAGCGAAATGAATGCTTACTCAAGTTACTTAACTTCTTCTGTTACGTCTGATTTCGACTCAAAAACAGACACCGCTAGCCAGTCAAAAGGATAACTCATGAAACCTATTAAGCCCCTTCTTCTATCTATAGTTGGTATCGGCATTATTGGCTGGGTCGGATACAGTTTTTACCAAGCTTATCAACCTCAACCTGTTAAGCTTCAAGGTCAAATTGATGCACAGCAATACAGTATCTCATCGAAAGTGCCTGGAAGAATTGATGAAATATTCGTGCGTAAAGGCGATTCGGTTGAAAAAGGCGAATTGATCTTTTCTCTTCTTAGCCCTGAAATTGATGCGAAGCTAGAACAAGCAAAAGCCGGTCAGAAAGCTGCGGGGGCATTAGCTCAAGAAGCCGAGAATGGCGCGCGTACTCAACAGATTCAAGCAGCTAAAGATCAATGGTTAAAAGCCAAAGCAGCTGCCGATCTCATGGACAAAACTTACCAACGTGTAAACAACCTTTACAACGATGGTGTGGTTGCCGAGCAGAAGCGTGATGAAGCGAAAACTCAATGGCAAGCAGCGAAGTACACCGAAAGTGCTGCGTTCCAAATGTATCAATTGGCGCAAGAAGGTGCTCGTGACGAAACCAAAGTGGCAGCCGCTCAAAAAGCGTTAATGGCGGCGGGCGCAGTGGCGGAAGTTGAAGCTTACGCAAAAGACACACAGATCCACAGCTGGTTTAATGGCGAAGTGTCTCAAGTTCTATTGAGCAGCGGTGAACTCGCACCACAAGGATTCCCTGTTGTGACTGTCATCGACACCAAGGATGCTTGGGCCGTGCTCAATGTGCGTGAAGATATGCTTAAGCATTTCGAGAAAGGCAGTCAGTTTGAGGCATACCTACCGGCTCTGGATAAATCATTAACTTTCCAAGTCACACACATCGCTGTAATGGGTGATTTCGCAACTTGGCGTTCAACAGACGCTGCACAAGGTTTCGACTTACGTACTTTTGAAGTAGAAGCGCACCCTGTCGACACGAGCGAAACACTGCGTATGGGCATGAGCCTAGTGGTTGAACTTTAGGTAACGTATGTCTGCTAACTCTCGATCGATAAGCTCACAATCAACTGAGCATCATAGAACGAAGAATACCTTGCTTAGGCAGTGGGCGATTGTCCGCAAAGACAAATGGTTGTTGTCTTGCCTAACTTGGATCCCTTTGTTGCTTGCTGCCAGTATCTGGCTGATTTTTTCACAAGGAATCGCTCGTGACTTACCCGTTGCAGTTGTCGACCTTGAGCACAGTCAAATCTCGCAACAATTCACACGCCTTGTTGATGCGTCACCAACGCTGCAAGTCTCTCAGAAATACAACTCTCCGAGTGATGCGGCAAAAGCGATGATTGAACGCGATATCTATGGCTATGTTGTGATACCAAGACACTTCGACCGAGACCTTCTGCTCGGCTTGAATCCGCAAGTGTCTGTGTTCTATAACAGCCAATTTATCTTAATCGGTAAGCTAGTGAACTCTGCGTTGCTGCAGGCTCAAGGGACTTTTAACGCGCAACTTGAAGTCGTGAAACAGCTGTCACACGGCGATACCACGGTGCAATCAGCATTAGGCCAAGCAGTAACAGTGCAAAGCCAGATCACGCCACTGTTCAACAAAAACACCAGTTATGCTCAATTCTTGGTGTCTGCGGTTATCCCTGCACTGTGGCAGATCATGATTGTGGTGGGCACAATATTGGTTTTGACGGCGAACGTTAGAGCTCGTGGCCTTCACGCTTGGTTATCCAACGCCCCTGTGAAGTCACTCGCATCAACATTAACGCCCTACCTTGTCTTGTTTTTGATGTTTGGTATCGCGTTTAGCTTTTGGTTCTATGTGCTCTTAGACTGGCCATTTAACGGCAACTTTGGGGCATTGACCATCGCCCAACTGCTTACTGTGATTAGTTGTATCATCATGGGGTGTTTGTTTTTCTTCTTAACACTTGATCCTGCAAGGGCGATGAGTTTCGCTGGCGCATTTACGGCACCAAGTTTTGCATTCATGGGTATTACCTTTCCAGTAACCGACATGAACACTGCAGCGCAAATTTGGAGAAGCTTATTGCCTGTGAGTCATTACATTGAAGTGCAAACGGCTCAATCCAGCTATGGTTCGAGCGCCGCACAGTCGCTGATGCACCTCACCTCTATGTTTTGGTATGTTATTCCTGCTTTTGTGGTGATCTTATTGATTAAAAAGCACTTAGCGCAAGCAGCACAGTCAACACAAGCAGAGCATAAAGGAGTAAATCAATGAGCTTTACTCAATTGCTGAAGCAAGAACTCCTGGCGGTTCTGCGTAACCCAGTAGTATTACTGACCGTATTTGGTGGTGTGGTCTTCTATTCATTCTTGTACCCATTGCCTTACGCGAATCAAGTGCCTCAACAACTGAAAGCCTCGGTTGTGAACTTGGATAAGAGTCAAAGCAGCTACCAATTAGAACGAATGGTGGATGCCACCTCTCAAATCGAGTTGGTTCGTCGAGACTCCACTATCGCCGATGCTAAACAAGCCGTGCTTAACCAAGAGATTGGCGGATTCCTTGTCATTCCAGAAGACTTCTATAAAGATTTGTTGCTTGGCAAGAGCCCGACGCTTTCTTACGCTGGCGATGCTTCTTACTTTTTAGTCTACGGAACCATTGTTGAAGGGCTTGCCAAGGCAGGTGGCACGTTAGCTGCGCAAGTTAAGGTCAGACATTTGTTAGTCGAAGGGGTGCCTTTAGAGTCTGCAGCCAAAGGCTATAGTGCATTCAGCTTGAACCTAAAACCAACGTTTAACAGTCGCATGGGATACATCGATTACGTAGTCCCAGCCGTCTTTGTGTTGATCCTGCAACAAACCCTAGCCATGGCTTCTGGTTTAGTTGGTGCAACCCAAAACGCTCAATCAACGTTTGGCTACTGGAGTAAAACCTCTCCGGCGAAACTGATTCTTGCTCGTTGTTGTACCTTAGTCGGCATTTATTACCTGTTGTCGATGTACTATTTCGGCGCAAGCTTTTCGATGTATGGGATAAACCTACTCGCCTCAACAACACAGATCTTAACCTTATTACTGCCCTTCTTACTGGCCAGCTGTTTGATCGGGATTTTTATTGGTGAGTTAGTACCACGAAGAGAGTTAGTCACGGTTGTGGTGTTAATCAGTTCAATGCCACTGATCTTTTCTTCAGGTTTTATCTGGCCTGTTGAAATGATGCCACAGTGGTTAGTACTGCTATCGGATCTATTTCCAAGTACCCCTGCGATTCAAGGCTTCTTGGCGCTGAATCAGATGGGCGCTTCCTGGCAAGAAGTAGCACCTCAATGGACGCTGTTATGGGGACAAGTTGTTCTATGGGGTTCGTTGCTGGCACTTAAGCTCTACCACAAATCGAGTAAAAGTGTCGTTATTAGCAGCGCTAGTACCAATAATAGCAACAGCCATTAAGCTGTTTGGCTCATCGAAAACCATTAAAAAGCTCTGCTAAAGAGCTTTTTAATGCCTCCAAGCTTGGTGCACATTAACCGTCGAACGGTTATCAGCCGCCAAAAACATATCAAGTTTTCAAGCTCGCTTCACTCACTGCTAACAGGTTGCGAACGCTTTATTTGAAAATCACATCTCAAGATCCATAGAATCGTTTTATACAAGAATAAACCGCTCACCTGACAGAATTCGCCTGCCGCTATTGCTATCACTGCATATACTTTTCCTAGCGCGAAAATCATCGACTTATTCCAAAATGATGACAAAACCCGAATAATTGTAAATTTATTGTAAAAATTTCTTTGATGGCATTATTTTTATGTATAGGGTTATCAGTAAGACTTGATAGGCCGAATATCATAGTCTGATTGATGGACGTACCGAAAGGATCTCCATATAAAACGTGATTAGTAGTTATATTTATTTCGCATTTTGACTTAGTAACAGAGCTTTTGTCGCTACCAAAGAAATATATAAGCTATTGAAATACTTAACAAACACAACAGCAACAAACATAATTTAATAAAAAGCAGGGAAAACCATGAAAAACATACGTGAATTATTTTTTGGGTTTATATTATTGTTTAGTTCCAGTGCATTTGCAGAAGAAGGATCATTTAACCAAGCTATCAGCAACTTAAGTCAAAGTGTTGATGGATTTTTCAACGAATACACAGGTTGGTTCGTTGGACTAATATTTAAAAGCGTACCGGTAGGTGAAGCAAGCTTCCCGATTATTGTAGGCTGGCTATTGCTCGCTGCGATCATCTTTACTGTTTACTTTGGCTTTGTTCAATTTAAACGTGTAGGGATGGCAATAGATATTATCAAAGGCAAGTACACCGATCCTAACTCTAAACACGAAGGAGAAGTTTCTCACTTTCAAGCGTTAACAACGGCGCTTTCTGGTACTGTTGGGCTTGGTAATATTGCTGGTGTGGGTGCTGCACTCGCGATTGGTGGTCCTGGCGCGACATTCTGGATGATCTTGTGTGGCCTTCTTGGTATGGCTTCTAAGTTCTGTGAGTGTACCTTAGGTGTGAAATACCGAACTGTCCTACCTTCAGGTGTTGTTTCGGGTGGTCCAATGTACTACCTAAGCCAAGGTCTTGGTGAAAGAGGTTTAGGCGGACTAGGTAAAGTGCTCGCTATTGGTTTCGCATTAATGTGTATTTTGGGCGCATTGGGCGGTGGTAACATGTTCCAAGCTAACCAAGCACACGCCATGTTAACTTACGCATTTGACGTACCAAGTGAATACGGTGTAATCACTGGCCTTGTACTTGCCTCTTTAGTTTTCTCTGTGATTGTTGGTGGTATGCCTTCTATCGCATCGGTAACGGAAAAAGTTGTTCCTTGGATGGCTGCTCTGTATATCGGTATGGCTCTGATTGTTATCGGTTCTAACCTTGATCAAGTTGGTCCTGCGTTCAGCGCAATCTTTACAGGTGCATTTACTGGTGAAGGTGTTGTTGGTGGATTCATTGGAGCGTTAATTCAAGGCTTGAAGCGTGCAACGTTCTCGAACGAAGCAGGTGTAGGTTCAGCAGCTATCGCTCACTCAGCGGTTAAAACAAAAGAGCCAATCACCGAAGGTCTAGTATCACTATTAGAACCGTTCGTTGATACAGTAATCATTTGTACAATGACCGCATTGGTTATCACTATCGCTGGCTTAAACGTAGGTCCATTCGATGGTTCTGGTTTAACGGGTGTAACGCTGACTGCTGCATCGTTTACTGAAACGGCAGAAGTATTCAAATACACACTCGCTCTCGCGGTAATCATGTTTGCGTTTTCTACCATGATCTCTTGGTCGTACTACGGTCTTAAAGCTTGGACTTACCTATTTGGTGAAGGCAAAACAACGGAGCTGATTTTCAAAGTGATGTTCTGTGTGTTTGTTGTTATTGGTGCCACGATTCAATTTGGTGCGGTAATCGACTTCTCTGATGCGGCTATCTTTGCGATGTCTATCTTCAACATTCTTGGTCTGTACTTCTTGATGCCAATTGTGAAGAAAGAACTGCAATCATTTGTTGCTCGCGTGAAATCTGGCGAAATCAAAACTTATGAGAAATAACTTCTCTTCAGTGCTTATCGTCAAATAACACTGTTCTAAAAATTTTTGTAATACCCTTTGCTTGAGAAAGCGAGAACAGTACTGCAATTAATCTGAAATCCCTACTGGCTTATTGTTTAGCTCGTAGGGATTTTTGTATCTGAATTTTCTTGCTCAAGCCGTTCAGGAGCTTGGCTTACTTTTTTACGATCTACCGCCTCTTCTACTTCAATCATATCTCGTTGCGCTAATGGCGAGTTACAATCATCAAAACAGTAGGCTACGGTGCAGTTCTCACACAGATATTCATTCATGGTTTAATCCCTGTCCATTGAGATGGTCTAATCACAGAACTACAACAGACCACGTGTTCATCCTAGAACACCGCTATTATGCTGTTTCTCAACCTTATAAATATGCGTGCAAAGTCACCAGATATTCAATTAATCACATATTAAAACCATTTTACGGCTCTAATCACGGATAGTTTGGTAATAGAGTGAAAACGGTTATGCACTAAGCTACGGAACAGATTAACAGCATAAATAAGCAATTTGGAACGAAAAACGCCCACACCATTTGCATGATGTGGGCGTTTGAATAGCTATAGCTAAAGACGAATGAGTTAAAGGTTTGAGTCTATAGACCCATCTCTTCGGTTAGCGTTTTGATTTGCTTGAGATCCATGGTGTGGACTTCAATCATTTGTCTGATATCGCTTAGGCGAGAGTTTGCGTTGTCTTGCTTCTCACACGCGTCAGATTTCGCATCCCATGATGTACCATCTAAGAAAACATCACACGCTTTCTTAAGTGAACCAAGGTTCTGTTCAAGCTCGCCTCTTTCTTTCTCAAGTTTTTCAAGCTCTTGAGATATTTGTAATTCTTTACGGAACAGTTCACGAGAACGTTCAAACAAGGTCGACTGCATATCCGCCTGACGGTTTAGCTTTTGATTATCTTGCTCTGTTTTGTCTAGCGTTTGCTTTTGTTCGTTTATTTGCTGTTCTAACGAGTAGTTCGCCTTCTCTAAAACCGCAGACTGTTTCGCTAACTCTTGGAGCTCTTTTTGATGCTCTTCCGCTTGTTTTGCTAGCGCGACTTCGACTTTGGCGTCGATCTCGGTATCAACTTTTGCCACCTTAGCTTCAACCGACGTCATCAATTCTGTTTTGCTATCACGCAGTTCTTGATAACGAGTTTCGAGTACCTGATAAGTGGACTCCCACTTAGAAGCAGTGACTGTAGAACCGATTAAGCCACCCAGAGCTAGACCTATAACCGCAGCAATGCCGATATAGAGCTGACTGCGTTTATCGCGCTCTTCAATAACAACCACTTCATCTTGTTCGCTTTGTCCAGATTGCTGGTTCACTAGCGGGTACTCCCAAAAATATGTTTAACGTTACGCGGTCACTGGCACTAATACCAATACTGATAGTGTAGGTTCAGTTAAACCTATCGCTCAAGTCAGAAGCACTTAAGCTTTTGCCAACACGTTCATCCCAACTGCTCACAGAGAGGCTTAACGAGTTAACTCCGAAATCATCAAGCTGGCAGTATACAAAAGGAAGCTGCTAACGATAACTATCACTACCCCTTTTTGCAGTTTTTCGTTTGTCCGGTAACGAAATAGTACAAATGCCAAAGCCAATAAAAAAACAATCGCTATTAGTCGTGTCATAACTCCTCCTTGTTTCTCTATTTTATACCATTTAAATAAGCAATTTACGTCAGAGACTCGTTGTTTGATCATTTAGTTGAACAACATTTGTGCAAACAGATATTTTGTAGCTGACATCACATTTTATATGATCTAGGATACGCCTACAGATTACCTAATTATTTAGGTAATTGTTCCGATGAAGACTGCAGGAGAGTGGTTTTTAACTAAACTTTAACATTTAGTTAGATTGACCCGCCGAAGAAGTAAATCTTTCAGGTGCTTTATGCTGGAGAAATCCAGAAAAGTGAGGACTGTCGTTGGAGGAACCTCTGGAGAGAACCGTTAGATCGGTCGCCGAAGGAGCAAGCTTAGTGCCCGTCACTTATCTATAAGTGATTCGCTAAGTGAAACTCTCAGGCAAAAGGACAGAGGAGTGGAAAGCAACAAGCCTTAATTAACAAAAGAATTCTATCTAGAAATCCGTATGTATTAAGTAGTGCTACCGATCCCTGTGATCTGCACTGCCTTCCCTCTTCTCCTTAAATTTTTTAATTTATTAAGGGGAATCTATGAACCACCTACAAGCTACACTACAAACCATCAACCAATTCGTTTGGGGACCACCACTGCTTATTCTGCTAGTGGGTACAGGTATCTACTTTACTTTTCGCTTAGGCTTACTCCAGTTTAGACACCTCCCAACCGCACTGAAAATGGTGTTCAGCAAAGACAAATCCGGTACAGGTGACGTATCGAGTTTCGCCGCTTTGTGTACTGCACTTTCAGCAACCATTGGTACAGGTAACATCGTAGGTGTAGCGACCGCAATCAAGATTGGTGGCCCTGGAGCCCTATTCTGGATGTGGCTTGCCGCTGTATTTGGCATGGCAACCAAATACGCGGAATGTCTACTTGCTGTTAAATACCGCAGAACCGATAGCAATGGCGAAATGGTTGGCGGCCCAATGTACTATCTTCAATACGGTGTTGGCTCAAGAATATTGGCGGTGATGTTCGCTGTGTTCGCTTTGGGTGTTGCCTGCTTCGGTATTGGTACCTTCCCACAAGTTAACGCTATCTTAGATGCAACTGAAATCTCATTTGGCGCTTCTCGTGAGATGTCTGCTGTCGTGCTTACGATATTGGTGGCGGTGGTAACCCTTGGTGGTATCCAATCTATCGCTAAAGTAGCAGGGAAAGTTGTTCCTACTATGGCGGTGATGTACGTCGTCGCGTGTTTAAGCGTTCTGATTTCAAATGCAGACCAACTACTGAATGCCATTACCCTTGTTGTTACTTCTGCGTTTACCAACACAGCAGCAACCGGTGGTTTCTTTGGCGCGAGCATCATGCTTGCTATCCAATCCGGTATCGCTCGAGGTGTGTTCTCGAACGAATCTGGCCTAGGTAGTGCACCAATGGCTGCAGCAGCGGCTAAAACAGACTCATGTGTGAAACAAGGACTGGTCTCTATGACAGGTACCTTCTTCGACACCATCATCATTTGTACGATGACAGGTTTGGCACTTATCTTAACAGGCGCTTGGCAGACTGACCTTTCTGGTGCTGCGATGACCACTCATGCATTTGCTGTTGGTCTGAATGCAGACACGCTTGGCCCTATGCTGGTTTCAGTTGGCCTAATCTTCTTTGCGTTTACTACGATTTTAGGCTGGAACTACTACGGCGAGCGCTGTGTTGTTTTCTTGCTGGGTACTAAAGCAGTCCTACCTTACAAGATCATCTTCATTGCGTTGGTGGCTTCTGGTGCATTCTTGAAGCTCGACATGATCTGGATATTGGCAGATATCGTCAACGGCCTGATGGCAATTCCAAACCTAATCGGCCTTATCTTGCTACGCCATGTTGTTATCGAAGAAACTAAGCTATTCTTCAAACCTTTAACGTCTTCAAAAGATTGTGAAGCTGTTAAAGCATAATCATAATTGATTGAACCAAAGCCCGCATTCAAGTACGGGCTTTTTTATATCCCTTCGATACTTAAACTGATTGAATTATTACTATAGTATATCCACAAATAAAATAAGATTTTAATTAGACCAGTGTTCTAATTAATTTATTGGTAAAGATTGAACCAAAACTCTCTAATTAAAAGCTCACTAATAAAATCAACACTTAATTAGATGTTACTTATATTTAACAGATTGTGACTAAATGGCAGAGTTTCTTTCATAAACAAATAAAGAACGCTTTTGTTATGACCACTCAAAAACACACCAGAATAAAACATGTGACTTTAATTCATATAATAGTCAGTTTATAGTTATCTAAATTGTTGAGAGAATTATAATAAAAATAAAACGTTGGCTATATGATCAGATTCGACCCGATTAAAAACCGTATTTATAACGACGAACGTTCTATTAAGATAGGATATCGTGAGACTCGCGTTTTAGAGCTATTACTCAAAAACTCACCTGAGATTGTGAACAAACAAGATATTATTAGCTTCGCATGGGGAAGCGAGTTCATTGGGGATACGTCACTTGCGAAGTGTATCAGCTTACTTCGCCAAGGGTTCGTTAAGCTTGGTATCAGAGAAACACCCATCGTCACGGTGCCAAAGGTCGGTTACCGCCTAATTGATGAATGCGTCTTTATTGACTCGCAACCACAAAGCGAAACCACTGTTCCTCTCACTCCTGTGAGTGACAAAGTTCCACTCGGTCATAGTAGTATTGCAGCCTCTATTGCGAGCAACGATACACCTGAATCCAAATCGACTTCACTTGCCTATTCTCAGGTCAGCTTATACAAAAACAGACTGTGTTACTTCATAACGGGCTGTTTGCTGTTGTCCTCGGCACTGTTGGCTTTTGCTAAGGTTCACGATAAAAGCCTTGGTGATATCGCCCCCTTTAACCGACTTAATGAACAATGGGTTGGGCAGGTACAAGTTTTTCAAGAAACAGAGATGTCCTTGAGCCCAGAACTCGAGGCTATTCTCTACAAATACCAATGCGATTGCGTAGCCTACATCAGCGATGAGCCAGGCTATTCAGAACTCTCCATGCTCAATAAGGTAACTCGCAAATCAGTGAACATTTTTTACGAACCATCGCAACTGGACAAAGCCAGTAAAGAGATTGAGCTATTCCTAGGAAGGGGGTCATTTTGATGCCATTTGTTGCTGTCTTCTCCGCACTAATCCTATTGGCAGGGGTGTGGAGTATTCCTGATTCTCACAAACTTGAAGATCACAGTTACCAACACAGTATGATCGATCTACTCGCTGAAGATAACGTGTTGCGCAGCGATGGATTCACTAAAATTAGGGATAACAAAGTTCTGCATATCGTCTCCATACAAGACGATAAAATACCCAACCCTATCGTTCTTCGCTTCCAAGGAAATGTGGGATACTCTAAGTCATTCAGTTTTGCGATTGCAGGCACGATAGACTTACTGTCTGTACAGAAGATAAATGAGGCAATGAATGATAACTTGTTATCGCCTTACCTTTTGTTGAACAATGACCCACTGACATTGAATATTGATATTTTGAGCGCCAATGAAGCATTTGCCATTATTCGGAGTTGCAATACAGGGCGTACCCAGCTTTTAGCTAAACGCTGACTTCCACTGTTAATTCGTAATAAATGCTCTTCAAAACCATATTTTATTAAAATGGATTTCGACTCAGTTCGAAATCCTCCCCTCTTCTTCTATCCCTTATTTATCTAACTTTCCATCCTTAAAACTAACACGTCTCATAATTGAAAAAGTCTCTATATTAAGCTTTATCGATTAGACATACATCGTCACTTCATAATACGATCTCACAAAATAATTGAAGTAAGATCTCATTATTAGTCCCAATTGAATACCCATAGAAACGACTTAGTATTATTTCCAAATGATATGTTTGAGAATAATTATCGATTCAATAACGCCCATCGTTCATTCTCATCCCTCATGCCGACCCGTCATTTACAACGACGCTTATTATTTGGTAATCCATGGTAAATCACGGAAACATCTTTAACGTTAAAACCACATTAACGTACATCGAATCCTAAAAAAGTTTCATTTTTCTAAATTCATTATGAAGTGCGCCGAGAAAATCTCTCTTCGTTGCATCAAAATTTCATCAAATATTAATAGAATCATTACAAAATATTGATTTATAAGAACAAATTTATTCAATCATTTTCAGTATCGTTATTTTTATCAGTATGAAAAAGTGAAATGGTCCTGTGTAAGCAAGGCAAAACAGCATTACCAATATAAAAAAGAAAATGAGGGGATTATTAGTGATCAGTAAAAATAAAAGTATCTTGGCAGCGGCAGTGTTGTCTGTACTATCGACCGGAGTAAACGCGAAAATATACCCAGATCAAATCGTGCGTGACAATTTAGGCGATGATGTCTGTCGTGCAGGTTATCGCCCTTTAGACCGCTTTGAAGCAGAAGAGCATAAAAACTCACTACTACCGCGCATGGGCACTTGGGATATTGTTGGCCTTAAAGACAACTGGGTAATTATGGGGCCGGGTTATTACGGGCTAATCAAACAAGATACGCCAAACGATAAAACCTTCTGCTACCCGAATGACTACCAATCAGAAATTCCAAACTACCCAGCTAAATCGGTGCCAGAAGGCGATGAAATTGATGTTGAGTATGGCCTAGTCACTGATCGCCAAGACTTTATACGTCCTCTAAGTTACTTGGCTCATTTCCTCGGGTACGCTTGGGTTGGCGGCAATAACAGCCCTTATGTCGGCGAAGATATGGTCATAGATCGTTCCGGCGATCGTTGGGTAATTCAAGGAAACAACAACGGCTCTTGTAGTGGGTATCACTGTGGTAATAAAACACAAATCATCGTTGATAATTTTACCTACACTGTTAACGATGACAACTTCTCGCACGGTGAGGTGACAGAGTCAGATCGCGAACTCATAAAAACAGTTCACGCAACCGCTAGAAACTATAGTGATATTGCACAGCAAGTTGTCGTTGACTTAAAAGTAGATGAGTCTACAAACTGGTCAAAAACAAACAGCTACGGTTTTTCTGAAAGCGTTTCTACTGAGAATACGTTCAAATGGCCTTTAGTTGGTGATACCAAGCTCACCATCAACTTTGAAGCTAATCAAAGCTTCGCAAAAACGAATGGCGGCTCTTCAAGTGAGACGGTAACGCTTCAAGCGCGTCCGATGGTTCCTGCTCACTCTGAGATCCCTATTAAAGTCGAGCTGTACCGTTCAACTATCTCGTACCCATACCAATTTAACGCCGATATTGCTTACGACGTTGAATTCTATGGTTTCCTTCGCTGGAGTGGCAACGCATGGCATACGCACCCGGACAACCGCCCTACTATCGGACATACGTTCACTATGGGTCGTACGAGCGATCACTCTGCTGACATTCGTTACCAGTGGGACCACCGCTACATTCCTGGCGAATCAAAATGGTGGGACTGGGGCTGGGCAATTAAAGAAGCAGGCTTATCTAACATGCAATACGCAACAGGCGGAAGCTTACGTCCCTTCCACTCTTACGTATCGGGTGATTTTTACGCAGAATCTCAATACGCTGGTACAATCGAAATTGGCCAAGCTAAACCGCTGAATGCAGGTGGTCTGCGTTCTGAAAGCAGTATTGACGGCGAAAACCAAATAACTGAACAGCTTGGTAATATTGATGTAACGACCAACTTTGATGCTCAAGAACTGAGCGACCTAGGCTTTGAAGGGGCTGAGTTCAACGTTCGTCTAGCTGACTAATATAGTGTAGATACACGATAACAGAACGCTTACCCCGTAATACGATAAAGCCCACGCTAATTTGGTCACAATAACCTAGCGTGGGCTTTAATACGTTCATCACGAACCAGAAATACCTAAACCGGCTTTTCCATGAGAAGCTTAATGCCCAGCCCCACCAGCACTATGCCAGTCACACCTTCCATCCACTTCATAAAGCTCGCATTCTTTAGCAAATTTTTAGCCGAGTTAAGTGCACCAGCCAAGCCACATTGCCACAGCATAGCAATCATGAAGTGTACCGAAGCCATCAACATAGATTGTAATAACGGCGAACCTTCAGGGTTTACGAACTGAGGCAAAAAAGCCAAATAGAAAACCGCTGTTTTCGGGTTAAGCACATTAGATAAGAAACCTTCACGCAAAGAACGTTTTGCGCTGTAGGCTTGATGAGTTTGCTCGCCAACCTTCAGCCCGCCACCATTTTTCATTAAGGCGCGTAAACTGCTTAAACCAAGCCAAATCAGGTAAACCGCACCCACCATTTTAACGGCTTGAAAGAGTTCAGCTGATTGAGCAAGAATCGCAGAGATACCCACTGCAGAGAAAAAGGCGTGCACATAAAGACCACTACAGATACCAAAGCTGGTCATCACACCATCAGATAAGCCAGAGCGACTGGTATTGCGAATTACCAAAGCCGTATCCAAGCCTGGTGTTAACGTTAAAATCGTGATGGCAATCAGAAATGCCTCAAAGTTCAAAATATCCATATTATTGTCATTCTTGTTCAGCGATCTATCATCAATACCGTGTATCTGAAAAATTCGCAAGCAACAATTGCCACCAGCTATACAAGTCACTGATTTTGTGCACAATGGTACAGTTTAATTTGTTAAGAAATAGTAAATTCAAGGCATCGTACCGCCTCACGCTTTTCTCGCTATATCTTCGACTACGGAGGTCTGCGCCATTAAAAAGCAGAGCCATAATCAAAGTACATGAGAGATGAAACTTAACGCTGACGCGGCCCTAAGGATCATTTAAAGAAACCAAATTAAGAGTAGTCAAATGAGCGCATTCAAAAAACTAGTCGAACACTCTCAAAAATGTTCACGCTTTCAACACCTAGCCTCTATCTGTGGCTGGGACCAAGCTTCAATGATGCCTGCTGGTGGTAACCAAGCGCGTAGCGAAGCGATGGCCGAGCTTTCGGTTCATATTCACGGCCTAATGACTCAACCACAACTTGGCGATTGGATCGCAGACGCTGAAAACGAAGCGCTGAACAACGATCAACAATCATCACTTCGTGAAATTAAACGCCAGTGGCAACAAGCAAACCTACTTCCAGAAAAACTGGTTGAAGCGAAATCTCTAGCGGGTTCAAAATGTGAACATGCGTGGCGTAGCCAACGCGGTAACAACGACTGGGTTGGTTTTGAAAAGAACTGGCGTGAAGTGGTTGAGTTATCACGTGAAGAAGCACAAATCCGCGCAGATGCCGCTAACTTAACGCCTTATGATGCGATGCTTGATATCTATGAACCGGGCACCAGCTCTGCTTCACTGGATATCTTATTTGCAGACGTTAAAACATGGCTTCCAACCCTGATTGACGAAGTGATCGAAAAGCAATCGAGCGAGCAATTTAACGCGCCATCTGGTATCTACTCGACTGAGAAACAGAAAGCACTGGGTTTAGAAGTCATGAAGCTGCTTCAGTTCGATTTTGAACACGGCCGATTGGATGAAAGTGTTCACCCATTCTGTGGCGGCGTGCCTTCAGACGTGCGTATCACAACGCGCTACGACGAAGCGGAATTCGTTCAAAGCTTAATGGGCATTGTGCATGAAACAGGGCACGCACGTTACGAACAAGGCTTACCAAAACACCTAGCAGGCCAACCGGCGGGCGAAGCACGCTCTATGGGTATCCACGAATCTCAATCTTTGTTCTTCGAGATGCAAGTTGGCCGCAGCGACCCGTTCATCGGGCACTTAGCAAACTTGGCTGGTCAGCAATTCTCAGGCTCAGAGTTTGAGAAAGAGAACTTCCAGAAGATCTACACACGCGTAAAGAAAGACTTCATCCGTGTTGATGCCGATGAGCTGACCTACCCAGCGCACGTTATCTTACGTTACGAGATTGAGCGTGACCTGATTAACGGCAAAATCAAACACACTGATGTTCCTGAACTTTGGAACACTAAGATGCAGTCTTACCTTGGTTTAAGCACTCAAGGCAACTTCACTAACGGCTGTATGCAAGACATCCACTGGACAGACGGCGCATTCGGCTACTTCCCATCTTACACATTAGGTGCGATGTACGCGGCTCAGTTCATGGCTTCAATGAAGAAAACGGTTGATGTGAACTCAGTAATTGAAAGCGGTGATCTATCACCGATCTTCACTTGGTTAGAGTCAAACATTTGGAGCAAAGGGAGCCTGCTGAGTACCGATGATTTGGTGAAAGGCGCGACGGGTGAAACCTTGAATGCTCAATTCTTCAAAGACCATTTAAGAAGCCGTTACCTTTAATGGAATAGGCTGTATAGAACAGCGAATGAATTAAAGGCTGAGCAGATTACTGACTCAGCCTTTTTAATCACATTTTCAAAACATACTTAGGTTGATTTGAAGGCTTTATCCCTTCATCGAACTTAAAAATCACGGAATATCCTGGTACCTGCTAGCACGGAATTGGACAAAACCTTGTTAGAGTAGCCACTTAAATTAGAAAACTACGGATAAGTTTTAGTACTGCAAAATGCTGTATTACACTTTTTACTGAGGTGCTAACCGTCAACGAAAACAAACAGAAGTAAGCACTGAGTGCTACGCAGTTAAGATGACGTTATTGCTTGTTGATATGGCAATTAAGCATAAGTATTAGCCCTCCATAAACTGTCTACTACCCGTCATCTAGCAATTTCAATCAGGCATAATAAAATCTTCTTGGGTATTATCATTTCTAAGATTTTTAAGTTGGAGTATAAAAAGCAGTGAGCGTGATTAAACATCATGAACGACAAATAAAAAAAGTGTGCGATTTTATAGATGGTAACCTAGATGGCGAGTTCTCACTTGAGCAGCTAAGTTCTGTAGCTGCCAGTTCAAAGTACCACTTTCATCGTATCTTTAAAGCGTTTATGGGGATTAGCGCTATGCAATATGTGTTGTTGGCACGAATGAAACGCGCTTCTTTCAGGTTAGCATTCGAGTCAGAGTACAGTGTTACTGATATTGCCTTTGAAGCTCACTTCACAAGCCTAGAAGCCTTTAGCCGTGCTTTTTCTAGGATATTTGGACAATCACCTTCCCAATTTAGAAATCAGCCTGAGTGGCGTACTTGGCACTCAAAGTATGAATATCATCCACCGATAACAGGAGAAAGTGTAAAGGACGTTCAAGTCGTAGACTTCGAAAAAAGAGAAGTTGCATTAATTGAACATAAAGGTAGCCCAAGACTGGTATACGAGACAGTAGCCAAGTTCATAAATTGGCGAAAATCAACAGGTTTATCTCCAATAAATACCAGCGAAACATTTGGTATTCCTCACTCTGACCCAAACGATACGCCTGATGATGAGTTTCAGTTTGATATCTGTGGCTTGCACGGAGGAGAGGTTCTAGCAAACGCCTATGGAATAAAATCTGGAACAATACCAAGTGGCAGATGCGCCATGGCTGTCCATGAAGGAAGCCATGATAGTATTAGTAACACCGTGTATCACTTGTACCATAAATGGCTGCCAGATAGTGGCGAAGAATTAAGAGACTCCCCTTGTTTCTTCCGTTACTTAAACTTTGCTCATGAAGTTAATGAGTGTGGGTTGTTAACAGAGATCTACCTACCAATTAAATAGTAAATGCAATTATGGTAAATCAACCACCTACGCACAACGAGCGTTACGTAAAATCTACACTCAATTAAGGAAGAGTCATATTACCATCTAAATAGACTAAACCGTCTTTTAAGCCCTTAAATTCATGTTGACTGTCCCAAAATAGCTCAAAACGAAAGAACGGCTCATCGCCGAATATAAAGAGCTAAGTGTATCCACAATAGCAAAGCCTAGGAGAAATTTTATGCAAACCAAGATAATACAAGATGGCGGTGAACCATTTAAAGTTTTGGTACACGAGTCTGGTGAACAAAACAGTCCAGTTATACTGTTTTCTGTCGGCGCAGGTGGAATGCCTGAACGATATTCAACTCTTTTGGATACACTAAAAAAATCAGGGTGTACAATAATTGCTCCATATTTTGAGATGCTTACAAATCATTTTCCTAATAAAATTGAATTATCTCTTAGAGCAAGACGACTGTCCCTCTCTCTAAAAGCATGTACACAACCTAATTCAAAAGTGATAGGAATAGGGCACTCGATTGGTGCTGCTACACTTATCGCTTTAGCTGGCGCAGAGATGCAAACGAGATCAAGAGAAATAGTTGATATTTTACCGGACAACAGACTCGTGTCTTTGGTAATTTTGGCTGCGCCAACTAAGTTTTTTTATGCTCCAGGTTCGCTTGACACAGTTAATATTCCCATTTTTGCGTGGGTTGGCTCAGAAGATGAGATTACACCGAGCGCCCAAACGGAATGGTTGGCTCAAACCATTCCTAATCCGCAAATGGTGGAAATGAGAGTTATTGAAGGTGGCGATCATTTCTCATTTATGGATCAAGTACCACCACATATCGCCGAGCCTCAGATCGATAAGAATAAATTTTTGCAGGAATATTCTGAAGAAATTAGTAAGTTTGCTTTAAGTCAAAAATATGTTTTGGATTAATCACCGTGAAAATACGGCTAACAACGTTTAAGACGGATTCGTAATTTCGACATAATATTTAAACCAAATTCTAAATTCAGTGTTCATTATTCCTATTATGACAAATGTGCGATTTTGCTATCCCAAACAACCCTCAGACCGCCTAAAACGCTTTAAGCGGATATTTGGAACGCTTTCAGTGCGATTTTCAGGGCAAAAATCAGCAAATTCATTTGAGCTAAGAACAACACTATGACGGCCACTTTTCGGACTTTGTGAGTTTTGGGTGTCAGATTAGTTATATGTGGTCAAAACCCACCCGACCGAGAACGTAGGCTTTTTGGCGAAACTAAAAATGGGGCATAAATGAGCTACAGCTTCCCCTAAATTAACAATTCAGAGATAACTAAAGGTATGGAAAGTCGCTTAACATAGCGTCCAGTTTGATGGTGTAGATCACTGACAAGTATACGGGTCTTCAGACAATATGCTTTTTCAAATATTTAAAATCATGCTCTCTAATGCCTCTCAATAAAAAAGCCCAAACAAAGGATTGGGCTCAATTCAATAATCATGAAGCCATTGTCATGGTGGTTATATTCCGATTAATTCCCCCAGATTTGACTTACAAACTCTGGATGGTCAATAAACGGATTACGATTCCCTTGAAAATCATATACCGCCTTATTTCGGTCAATTTCTTTTTGGCTTACTGGATCTTCAGAATGCCAACGCTTTAGCATAGTAAGTAGCCAAGGTTCAAAAACGGTTGTATTGGTTCCATCCAGAACGGCATCAGAGCTTGTAGAGTTCCCTTCCCAATTAGCGATTTCATTTTCATAGCGTGTTGCCATGTAGAAATATGCTCTTGCGAAATCACCTTTAAACTCATCAATTGGCTCAAACACCGTACCTACATAACCAAGAGAGTTCGCTGCACTGCCTAACTTAGAACCATTACTTGATGTGTATGTCGCGCTACTCACCTCACCAAATGGCCAATTACTACGTTTCGAGTTAACGTAGCCGTCAGTGGCAAATAGATGGTGACCGTCAGAGTTCATTGGCTCGACTTTTCCACCAAACCAGCTTTTCGGGAATGAGTGCTCACGGTTGTAGCAATCACCTTCTTTTCTGTATTGACCACATTGATCGGCCACCTTAGTAAATTGGATTGAATCTGAGCCTGAAGGTTTCTCCGAATACATATCGAGAATCGACCCATCAGTGTCATAGTATGCGTCTAGGTCAGCCTCAGACACCAACGTCCAAATAGCGGTGTAACCCTGACTACTATGATTATCAATAATTTGATATAAGGCCGTTTTTAACGCAAAGCCCACTTTGCCTTCAGCGTCTTTGTAATACTCACCTAACACTGGTGGTTCAGTTGGTGGTGTAGTTGAACCACCAATCGTAAATTCTGTACTCTGACTTGCTTGGAAATCACCACCAGATGCCACAACGGTTCCGTTTACCGACAAACTGTATGAACCATTTCCCCCACTGCAGCACATTCCATCTCCATAAGAGTCTGAGACTTCTAGGATGTAGCTACCATCCGCTAAACACATTTCCACTTCATTGATGGTGTTATTTTTATAGTCTGAACCAGAATAAAGAGTTTGAGAAACTGAGTTTTTGAGAGACCAACTGGTTTCAGAACCATAGTTATCCGTCACTAGCGTGAGTGCGGCACTTGTATCATTGCAGCTTTGTGTTGGTGGAGTCTCCGTCGGCTGAAAGTTATCTAAATACACCACTTCCGAACCATCAAAACCTGCATCATCATAAAATCGTATGCCCACAACGATATCTTTAGTGCTAGTAGCGCTGTACGAGTGAGTCAATGCTTGCCACTGATTCGTTAAACCATTATTCGAGTAGCCTAAATAGCCATCAACAAAAAGGCGAGCTTTCACGTTACCTTCCGTGTGGTAAACATCGACAGAGAAATCATAAGTTTTCCCTTGTTCAACACGTATCGTTTGCAGAAAATCGGTATTACTTTGAGTGCCTGTATTCACTGTTACTTGCGCAGAGAAACTGCCGTTATTTACAGGAACGCTAGAGGGTGAAACTGCAATGCCGGAGTCAATCACACTCCATCCAGATGGTACGTTTCCTTCCCAGTTTTCGAAACTTCCATTTTGCATTTGCGCGTGTGCACTCGCTGAACAAAGTAATGCAACGCCACTTAGTGTTATTATTCTATTTATCATATAACCTTCTGTTTAATTGGATAAAAACCAACTAAGCTTAGAAAGTAATCAAAAAATGAATGGAGATATAAATCACATTTATAAATGTAAGCATTATGGGTTTTATTAATATATGTGATGTGAGGCAATGCAACATCGATCTGGCAAATACTTTTACACGCTAGATTATGGAAAAAAGGTTCATCTCGGATTTCAGGGAAAAGGCGCAACGGGTGAAACTTTGAATGCTCAATGCTCAATGCTCAATGCTCAATGCTCAATAATTCAAAGATCATTTGAGAAGTCGTTATCTAAAGGCTAACTATAATAGCCAGCAGCGCATTAACGATGAGTTGCTGGCTCGCTACTTAATGATTAGTACAATATATTTATCATGACCAGTCAGCAATCTAGCCTCTTCAACACAGTTCAAACATAACGCCCGACACTAACTTACTTGGCTTGGTATATTCCCCTAGTTATGCGCCCTTCCAAAGACTTAATAATAGATGGAACCATATCTTGTATCGGCGATTCTAATACAATTTCTACGTCTTCTAGCCAATAAATATCCAGTAGTAAACAAATGTCATCAATAAGTTGCACCGCTTCAATTTGATTAACAACATCTGTATTCAAAGGCCATGACTCCGACATATCCAACACAATCAATCGCTTATTGCAGCGTGGCAAATAGAAATCCGTTAATGAGTCTAAATAGCTCACCGCAGTGATCATTAACGTACACTCCCCTTCGCCCAAATCGCAGATTCGATAACGCCGGTTATTTAGAATCAAATGTTGATCCATATTCCTTCTCTCATAACTGTTTACGTACTGTCCATTATCCATATCTGGACTAAATCAAGGAGGAATTAAAGAAATTCAATTTTGCATATCGTTTCAATTCATATATGAATTTCTCTAAACCGTCGCCTCCTCGCATACACAAACTTACTATCCACTCCATCAAATAATTCAACCAACGAATCACACATTTAATTAATCATGCGGAGAGCTATGTTATGAAAAAGATAAGCCTACCTTTTATTTCGCTACTATCGACACTACCCCTTGCAGCACAAGCTTTCGACTCAAGTCGAGTTAGTGGTGAGTTCTCAGTGAATACGGGGTTTGCCACCTCTAACTCAAATCTAAATCCCAACGGCGACAGAATGTTAAAGGGCCTAAATAATAATGTGTCTCACACAAACGAGATCTTTGCAGCGCCTCTTGGAAACTTAAACTTGGCGCTAGATACTCAAGACACCCACCGAGTTTATGCAGGTACGTCTCGTGACGATCTTGCCGTCGGTACTCTCGCCTTTGAGGTTGGATACCAACGTGACTTACCAGATGGAACGCAAATAGACATAGCTTACCTTCCGACAATTGTTTCCGGCGAAGTTTGGGACAACCCCTACCTAGAAGGTACACAAAGAATAACAACCGACGTTGAAGGCGATGCCTATCGTCTAA
Organism: Vibrio sp. ZF 223; assembly: GCF_003050585.1. Lineage (NCBI taxonomy): Bacteria > Pseudomonadati > Pseudomonadota > Gammaproteobacteria > Vibrionales > Vibrionaceae > Vibrio > Vibrio sp. ZF 223. The sequence continues at coordinate 616,293 of NZ_PIGB01000002.1, read as the reverse complement.
AGCTATCGAATATTGCCAATACCGGAGTTTCTTTCGATTTAGGCTATGCGACCTCAGAACTTGATAATGAAGGAGTCGCTTATCAAGAGTTAGCGAGAGATCATGATACCTATTTTTTAAAAGGGCAATACCTGTCGATGCTAAACCATCGCTCAGGACTAATTACTGCATTCAGTTATACCGATCATAACGCTGAAGGTTCTGCGGCTTCATATAATCAATACAAAGTTGAAGCCACCTATTTTGCCAATTTAAATGATCATCATTTTGCTGTCACGAGTAGCCATGGTTATCGCGATTTTGAATCAGTTAACCCGCTATTTAATCAAGAGCGCGCTGACTATTTCCACCGAGTATTCGTGGCTTATGAATACAACGATATCCCTAACTGGGAGAACTGGAGCGTGACATCATTTGGTGGCGCAACCCTAAACACATCGAATATCGATTTCTACCAAAGCACCGAATTTTTGATGTCTGTTGGTTTGAATTACCGTTTCTAATTTGTTCCCCTCCGATGAATCAGAGAAAGAATGCCACCACCTACCTGTGACTCTTTCTCGCTTTCGTTTCACAGATGAACACCTCTCATCGGTGCTTTGAATACTGCTTAGCTTTGCTGCTACGCACATAAAAGACTGGATTGGAATCAGTTACTTAAATTTATCCTCGCTTTCTCGTTAAAGGATTATGACGAGCAATTAGGACCACTAAAAAGGGTCATCATGCTCAAACTACTTAAACAAGAACATGTACTTCTCACAGGTGCTATCGCTATACTATTTTTCAAACTAGTTGGCGATAACCTACTCATGAGCGGTTTATCATCCATGTCCTATATACTGCTCACCGCCTTACTTTTCTATGTCGTCATGACTGCTATTTTTGCTGTTGTCCGTCACTCTGACGCACTCGCTATAAAGCTTGGTGACCCATATGGGACACTCATATTGACGCTTTCTGTGGTATTGCTTGAAGTCATTATGGTCTCATCAATCATGCTTACTGGTGATTCAAACCCTGTGCTCGCACGCGATACCATGTTTGCTGTGATCATGGCTGTACTCAATGGGTTTGTCGGTATCACTTTACTGATTGGCGGCCTAAAGTATCACACTCAAACTTATAACCTTCATGGAATCAAAGCTTACTTAGTCGCCATTATTCCACTCGCGATGCTGTGCTTAGTGCTACCCAACTTTGCGAGCGTAGACGCTTTAGGAAATATGTCATCAAGCTTAATGTGGATTTTAGTCTTCGCTTCTGTTGCTTTATATGCGGTCTTTTTGTTCATTCAAACTCGTAGCCATACTGACTACTTTATTAACTCGGATCACGAAGATCACCACGACCATCATGGGCCATTGCAAAGTAATTTATTCCACAGCTTGATGCTAATTGGTTACTTGATTGTGGTAATTCTACTGGCAAAAAGCCTCGCACTGCCGATTAATGATGGTATTTCTACCATGGGTGCCCCCGTCGCATTAGGCGGTTTAATTGTCGCGTTGATCATTCTGGCTCCCGAAGCGGTTGGCGCAGTCAAAGCAGCTCTTACCAATCAACTTCAGCGCGCGATGAACCTCTTCTTTGGTTCTGTCTTGGCAACAATTGCATTGACTGTGCCTGCGGTACTGATGATATCAAGTGTCATGAATGAACCGATTCATCTCGGTCTAGCACCTGCCGAAATGGTCTTGTTAATTACGACCTTACTGATGACGAGTGTCAGTTTCAGTAGTGGCCGAACCAACCCGCTCAACGGCGCCACACACTTAGTCTTATTCTTGGCCTATATCATCTTAATGTTCGATTAAGCCTATGACTTGAAGACTCTGGTCATCTAACCAGAGTCTTTTGAACGATCCTAATCATCACTACCAAGAATAATGCTGAGGCCCCATGACTTTATCAACGACACGTTTACATTCAAAAGCGTCACACTCAACAGAGTCCGAACACCTTTACGAGTCAATACTCACTAGCCTTGAAACGGAGGAAGACAAGCTCTTACGCGAAACCTTGCTCCACGCATATACACCAGCGATCTCCAATGCATTAAGGAGACTAGATGATGATCAAAGAGTTCACGCTTGGTCGCTACTCTCTCAAATAGATCCTGAACTAGCGGCTAACTTAATTGATCACTTAAGTAGCTCTCAATTACGTTACTTAGCAGAAAAACTGCCAATCCAGAACCTCCAAGAAGTTTTCCCTTTACTCCAATCTCCGGACCGCCGTATGTTACTCACTCAGCTTCCATTGGAGCGGTCAACACAGCTAAATACGTCCTTACCCAACGCTTGGCAAAAAGAAGAAAAAGCAGCGCTTAATTATGAATCAGACACGGTAGGAGGTATTTGCAACAATGAAATGTTGAAGGTTGATTCAGACACAACGGTTGCCGAGCTCAGCCATCTTATTTCCGATGATGACTCTAGCTATAACTATCAAGAGTGGCGTTACGTATACCTGCAGGATCGAGATGGTAATTATCTGGGAGCAATCAGGCTCAAAGACTTATTTGGGTTACCTTTCGGTGGGAAACTAAAAGAGCACCTCAACTCCTCACTACTGGCGGTACCGGCTGAGTGGGATTTGAATTCACTAAAAAGTGCACTAGATACGACAACACACCCAGTCCTTCCTGTAATCGATAACTCAGGGTTCCAAATTGGTGTTGTGGGATTTAGACAATTGAATGAGGCGCTGTTTCGTCAATCAAAACAGCAGCTTCTTGAACAAGCTGGTGTATTTGGCGGGGATGAGTTTCGCACCATGCCGACCGCGAAACGTAATCTACGCCGGCTAGCATTTTTGCTACCTTCTGTTCTATTAAGCTACGCAGCGGTATCAATCATTGCTCAATTCGAGCCCGTAATTGAACAATTTGCGCTGTTAGCAGCAATACTACCTTTAGTTGCGAACTTATCCGGTGCAGCTGGAAATCAAGCAGTTGCCGTTTCGATTCGAGAGCTCTCTGTCGGGAACTTGTCACCAAAAGATGTGTTGTTCGTGATCGTAAAAGAGCTACCTATCGGCATTATAAATGGCGCGGTGATTGGCTCAGTTCTCGCTCTACTCTCATTTTTGACTTACGGCGAAGAACATCTCGCATTACCTATATTAGTTAGTGTCGCGTACCTTTTTTCTTCAACGCTAGCAGTGATCACAGGAGGAACGCTACCGCTGATTCTTAAACGTCTGAATCTCGACCCTGCGATGCTATCTAGCCCTCTCCTAACTACATTTACGGATGCCGCCGCTTTTTTTAGTGTGCTGTACCTCGCTCAATCCTTTTTACTCTAATGTGCTATTGCCTCTAAACGAGGCAATATCTAGTTGAATATTATTACATTTCACTTAATCTACATATAAGCCTAACCTAGCAATGGCTAAGTTTTACCACCACTTCTAAATTAACCAAGGACGGTTTATGAGAGAACTACGCGATTTAGATCTAAACCTACTGAAGCTTTTACAAGCGGTTGTTGAAACGCGCAATACCCACCTTGCCGCAGATAAGCTCGGTATCTCTCAAACCAGTGTCAGCCGCGGTATGGCAAAGCTTAGAGATACGTTTGGCGATCAGCTTTTCATTAGAAAAGCACACGGTGTAGAACCTTCAGAGTTAGCAGAAAAATTAGCTGAGGCCGCTGAGGAAATGTTTATTCCATTGGCTAAAGTCATTGAGTCTTATAAGAATTTTGAACCAGAAAGTTTTACTGGCGACATCACTATAGCAATGAATATTTTTTTGCTTGACCAATATGGAGAGGGAATATTTTCAGCTCTGAGAAAAGTTTTACCAAATGCGAACTTCAAAATGATCTATTGGCAAGAACAAACACTTGCCGAAATGCTCAATAGCCAAATTGATTACATGCTGCATTTTTCAGTATTTCCGCTTCCGCAAGAAATATATCAACACAAACTAAAAGAAATAAAGCTCAGTCTCATCGCGCGTAAGAACCACCCAGTGCTCAGCCAATCTAGTGAATGGGAAGATATACACCACTTACCCATCACGCGAATCCTGGTGGATGGTGTGAATTCAAAAAGAGCGCCAATCGAAGATTTGTATTTAGCTAAAGGCTATAAAGCGAGGATTGTATTATCTACACACAGTGTAAGAGTACTGCTAAACAAGTTAAAGAATTCTGACGCCTTCTCATTCGGCAGTAGTTTTATGACAGAAAATGAAACGGAGTTAAGTTGTTATCCGCTGCCATTACTTCCGAAAGAAATGCGCCAACTACAGATCAATGGCGGCTACTTGCAATCCAAGCGAGGCTTCCCATTGAATCAACTCATTCACCAAACACTACAGCACTATTTTGATAAAGTCATTCAACCGGAAGTATAGTAACTCGCACAAAGTACGAGCTACTGGTTTGATTAACCGCTAGAGCTTCGGTGTACTGCCGAAGTTTTAGCTGGATACATGATAGTGTCTCGAATTTCGTATTTGTATTCGTAAGCAAAATCAGGGAATGGGAAGGCTTGATCTTCATGCCACCCTGCAACCACTTGAGCGGCTTTTTCCTTCTGCTCCAAAGCACCTTCATTGCGTTTATCCACCAGTTGGTACTGAGTGGAATGTGCAATAGTTGCACCTACTTGTTCGACATAGGCTAATGCAGCAAACAGAATATCCTCTTGCACAGCCATAAACTCTTCATGGTCACAACACTTGATATAAGCCATCATATTAATGTTGATTGAATACTCGCCAATCCCCATCAATCTGACTCGCACAGGATCTTCATCGATCATAGGGTGTTGCAACAGTAACCTACGTATATGGACAATGAGCACACGTAACTGTTCCAACGTTGCCTCTGGACGCAACCTTAATAGATGGTCCATTCTACGTTTGTCCCGTCGCTCAAGATTATCAATTTCCATATTAGCAAACTCTGAATTTGGTATAGTGATTAACGAACGTTCAAGTGTACGAATACGTGTGGAACGTAAACCGATACTTTCAATCGTTCCTAAGTTGTTATTGCCATAACGACAGAACTCTCCAATTTTAACGCCACCATCTGCGTACAGAGTGAGGCCATTTATCACGTTTTCTAGTACTGGCCTAATTGCTAACGCGACAGCCAAACCACCAACCCCTAAGCCAGTCAAAATAGGGGTTATTGAAAAACCCATAAATTCGATAACATAAATACCCAGAATAACAATGGTTAAGCCACCAAAAATACGTGCTAACACAGTAATCAATGATGAGTCTACATGCTTACCTTGATATTTATTGAATACATAAATATCAGCAAAGTAGTTAAATATGGCCATGATCAACCAAGAAACATAGAAAAACTGTGTCAATAAAAACAGCGTCGAAAAGAACTGATAAGTTGTACCTGTTATCCAGACCCCTTCATCTATCACCCTCCTAGCTAATAGCAAAAGTATCACTGTACAAACTAATGAAATAAGACGTCCTATACGCCACTTTCGCCCATAATTTTCCCAACGGGAGTTCCATCGAACACCTAATAAAAAACTTAACTTAACAAGAGCTGAACACAAGGTGAGCACCCCGGTTAACACTAACCATTGCCATAAAGGTAATGGACCATACAGTTTCTTGAAAGGAGGAGGTAATGATTGAATCAAGTCTTTGGAAAACAAAGGACCAGGAGTAAGCACAAATTCTTGATAATAATCAGTGCGGTTTTCGACTTGATAATCAACAGCAGCTACGGTTCTGTACCAACGAGGTAAACTCTGAACCGTTCCGGAACTAAATAGAAACTGCTCAACATTATCTCCCGACATTTGTTTGGATAATACGATGTCAGTATTGGCAAGACGCCAATGGATCAGGTCATCTTTACTCACTTGCAGCGCGTCTGGAGTTCTAGTGTGTATTTCGCTGTCTAAACGATCGATGATTTCTCTCAGTAAGAGAATCCTTTCCATTACAACCACTGTTCGACTACGGTTAGGCAATAAAGAGAGATCCATGGTACGCATCACTTGTAAATATGCGTGTTGAGCTGCCGGTAGGTGTAACTGTTCACTTCTCCAGTGATCTATTAGCACATCAGATGCGGTCATAAAGCTCGCCAATGTCTGGCTTGGGCTAGAAGTATCAGCAAGTTCGAGAGAGTCATTAGCCAATACATGAGAATTAACCCATGCCAAACACATAATAAGTACTAAACGGGGCACATTACTAAACACAGTTTTCACTACCTCTCGATAGGTTCCCATTTACCTGTGACCGTTGCTTACCTTTCTTTTCATCATATATTGGAGAGAGCCAAAGAGATGAAGAATCCCCATGCTCCCAGAGTGACTGATGCTGAGAGTAATGATGGTTAGCGCGCAATAATGTCAATACACATGTAAACAATGAAGAAAATAGATGAGTCATAACTGTCTCCTAAATAAAGAAGCCACGTCCCTGTGCATTAAAAACTAATTTATATGAGTGTTGAAGAATTGCCCGAGTTCTTTTAAGGCATCATCGGATTCTGGCATATCACTCAAAATGCCATTCATATAATCACCATGTGACTGGCCGTCATAAATATGAAGCTCTGATTCAATATCAGCGCTACGCAACAAACGGTGCATGCGTACAGTATCGCTTAGCAATAAATCCCGTGTCCCGGAGACAAAAATCGTTGGCGGAAACTCTTCAATTTGAGCATAAATTGGCGATAACAGCGGTGAGTCTAGAGGCTCGCCTCCTGCATATAAGTCAAACGTACCTTGAATCAAACCCTCTCTCTGGCCAAGCGCATCAAGTCCTTTTAAAGTATGCCAGGAGTCTGAGGTCTCCTTTAGGTCGACCGCTGGCGTTCCAACAAACAGTGCACCAGGCATAGGTAAATCGAGCTCCTGTAGCTTAAGTGTCGTGGCAAGCGTTAAATTCCCGCCTGCTGATGAGCCAAACAACGCGGTAGATTCCGCTTTTTGAGTTTTAATCAGCTCTTCCCATACTGCTGCAACATCGTTAATAGCAGCAGGAAATGGATGCAGTGGCGGCTGGCGATAATCAACCGAAATCACTTGCGCCCCTAACCCGTTAGCCACCCATATAGCTTCTCGCAACGCAGACTCTCCTCCACCAAATACAAATGCTCCCCCATGAATATGTACTAGCCATTTATCTTTGTATTCGGGGGCAATGTTCTTCGGTGTAACAAAGAAAGTATCCACCCCCGCAAACTGCTTAGCTTCATATGTCACCTCTAAACGTTCGAGGGCTTCCTGCGCTATCTCCATACCTGGAGTATCAAATACTGCTTGCAGGGCGAGCCACTCTTTCGCTGTAGATGGAACCGGAAGTGGCGGAGTGACTTCCCGGTGTTCAATTATCTGAGCCAGTTCGGCGGAAATACCTGTAGGGGTTGGAATAATACGTTCTGTCAGTGTCATTTTAGCGAAGGCAGCCGAGCTTGATAAACCTAACAATAATGCAGGAACAACTGTGCGTAGTGGTTTTAATTTCATAATAACTCCAGAGGTGAATTTCAAAGCCGCGATTGGCTAACTGGGGTCATTATTGCTGTCGAAAAACATAGATACGATGAATTAGAGAAATTCAAATTTGCCAATTAAGAACCACCCATAATGCATTTCTCTAATTCATATCTTATGTCGTCACTCAATGAGATAACACCAGTGACAACAAGAGGAGGATGTATGAAATACTTACCCATAGGCATAATAGCCTTAACTTATTTATTATTTTTCATAACTTTAGTTTCTAGGCTCGCTCTCTAATCATTCGGCGATTCACTTAGTTTGAGTCGAACATTTGGATCAGAGGCAGCCTACTAACTACTGATGATTTGGTTAAAGGCTCGACAGGTGAAACACTCAATGCTCAATGCTCAATACTTCAAAGATCATTTGAGAAGTCGTTACCTATAATTCTCGGTTAGACAGCACAAGAAAAGGCTGAGCAGATCACTGACTCAACCTTTTTGCTTTCAAGACCTCTAACCATTAATCGCCTTTCAACATATTAAAAAAGATCTGTCTGGATTCTGGCGTGTTGTCCCTGTGGGTTTCGTACTTTATGTGTGTGTCTGCATCGACAGATTGAGACAATTTGATGCTCCAAAGCGCTTTGAGTTGGTTTGGAACAATAGAATATCGAACATCGATAACACGCAGCTCATCCGTTGGATCCTGTGCAATATAACCATTCGAGAACCAACGGAAACGTTCAATGTCTTTGGCTTGTTGGGAGTTAGGATCAAGCCAGGGGAAACCCTGACTCACATTCAGTTTAGCAATAGAGTCTCCAGGATAGGTTTTAACAGAAGTGCCGACTCGAACAGCATCTACGTAGTATCTAGATTCGGTTTCGTACACCACTTTCCACACTAAGATATTCGCAAAACTCGGTTTAGCCTCTAAGCGAATAGGCGTATGTTGGCGTTCTTGTGCTAATTGCCATCCTATCGCTTCTGCCCTATCCCTCTGAATCATGCCTAACGTCGGATAAGTCAAAGCCCATAGAAACGCAATGCGAGCCAACCAAGGAGTTCGCTTCCATGTTGCAAACGCAAGCAATATTAAGATGGGCAGTGAATAGACAGGATCGATGATCGAAATGGTATTCCAAGCGTAACGTTCGTTGGTGAGCGGCCAGAACAGTTGAGTGCCATACGTAGTACAAGAATCGAGTAAAGCATGTGTGCCATAACCTAACGCGCAATACAGCCAACTCTGTTTAAACGAGAGACCACGCCTTTTTGCAATCAAAGGGTACAAAACCAGAGCGCAAATCAAGCTGCCAATGGGAATAAATAGAAGTGAATGGGTAAACTGTCGATGGAACTCCAATGCGAGTAAAGGATCACTCTCCGATTGAATAAACGCATCTAAATCTGGCGCCATTCCAGAGAGCAAACCTAGAATCCCAGCGACCACCAAATGTTGTTTTTTACTCGCCGATTGTGACAAAGAAGCGCCTAGTACACCCTGCGTTAACGGATCCATAAATCACTCACTTTTAGCATTCCCTTGAATTGAACAAGTACATTTAGCTATAGCAGTGAATCCGGTTAAACAACAAGATTTTGTCAACAGACTCATAGACATAATCGTATAAATGTAGACAGGCAAACAAAAAGAGCAGCCTGATGACTGCTCCTTGTTCGGTTATGTACGCATCATCAAGTGTTCTTATTTACGAACGGATGAAGGTCACTAACCATCATTAACGAGCCACCATGCTTGCCGCGATAACAACCAACAGTACTGAGAAGATCTTCTTGATGGTTGGAACGGGTAAATGGTTTGTCGCTTTTGCGCCTAAAGGAGCCGTGAACCAAGACGTACACACGATACCCAATAACGCAGGCAGATAAACAAAGCCTGCAAAGCCATCAGTTAGAGCAAAGTGGCTACTGCCCGAGGTTATGTAACCGATAGAGCCGAATAGCGCGATAACAATGCCACACGCAGACGCACAGCCAATCGCCTTTTTCATATCGACCGAAAAGAACGTGAGCAAAGGAACGAGTAACGCGCCGCCACCAATCCCGATCATTGCCGACAAACCGCCAGTAATGGTTGTCAGAACCGTTAATACACCTTTATTCGGTAGCTTTCGCTCTTTAGGCGCGTCATTTTTGCTGCTTAAGAACATCTTAATCGCGATAAGAACCACGCTCACAGCAAACACAATACGAACGACTTTTTCTGGTAAAAGAGCCGCCATAAAGCCACTAACCAATGCACCCAGAGCAACACCCAACATGATCCAAGGCGCCAAATCCCAAGGCACATTTCCATTCTTGTGGTGAGCGAGTGCAGAAGAAGTGGAAGTGAACAGTATCGATGCCAACGAGGTAGCGATCGCAGCGACAACAACTTGGTCAGACGGTAGAACTTCTAAATACAGTAAAATGCTGCTTAACACAGGAACAATGATCAGCCCTCCGCCAATACCTAACAACCCGGCTAGAAACCCAACACCACTGCCTAGTAACGCACAGTAGAAAATCAACAACAGCAATTCACTCATTTCATCCATCTCTTAATTAAATTAATTATCTTAAATAACACACTATTAATGTGGTTATATTTCCATCAAGCTAATTAATATAACTGACACCGACTTGAATATTCAAACATATAGATCATGAATATTCCTCATGATGAATGTGAAGTAATACCATTGTTAATGGTCAACCTATCCACGTATAAAAACCTTAAGCAAATAAATTTATACGACACTTTTAGTGAAGACAGCCTCGATTCTTAATCCGGTCACACGCAAAAATAAAGCATTTAAATATTAAAGACCGAGAGAATCAGACAACGAATTGGGATACCAGATCAACATGAATAATGAATTTAACTTTACGATTAAGAGCATTAGCCTCGACGAAAACTACCAGCCTGCAGACAGCACGCGTATCACAACCAACTTTGCTAACTTGGCTCGCGGCGACAGTCGTCAAGCGAACTTACGTAATGCACTACAGATGATTGACAACAGTTTCAATGCTTTAGCACACTGGGACAACCCGAAGGGCGACCGCTACTCTGTAGAGCTTGAAATCATTTCTGTTGATATGGACATTGAAAGCAACGGCGAAGCATTCCCTTCAATTGAAGTACTGAAAACCAACATTCTGGACCACAAAACGAATGAGCGCATTGAAGGTATTATCGGAAATAACTTCTCGTCTTATGTTCGTGATTATGACTTCAGTGTATTACTATTAGATCATAATAAAGACCAAGATAAATTCAGTATTCCAGCCGATTTTGGTGATTTACACGGCAAGCTGTTTAAATATTTCGTTAACTCTCAAGCGTACAAAGAGAACTTTAAGAAACCACCTGTTATTTGTTTGAGTGTTTCAGATAATAAAACTTATTACCGTACTGAAAACCAACACCCTGTATTAGGCTTTGAATACCAACCTAACGAGTCTTCTTTAACTGAACAATATTTCAAGAAGATGGGCTTACAGGTTCGTTATTTCATGCCGCCGAACAGTGTTGCCCCTCTGGCTTTCTATTTCTTTGGTGATCTACTGAACGATTACTCTAATCTAGAGCTTATCAGCACCATCAGTACCATGGGTACTTTCCAGAAGATCTACCGCCCTGAGATCTACAACGCGAACGCGGTTGCGGGAAACTGCTACCAACCAAACTTGAAAAACTTGGATCACTCACTGACCCAAATCGTGTATGACCGAGAAGAACGAAGCAAACTAGCTGTTGAACAAGGTAAGTTCGCAGAAGAAAACTTCATTAAGCCATATCAGTCGGTACTAGACAACTGGTCTGCCAACTACGCGCTGTAATCGTTCTATTTTACGCGCATTAGGAAACATACGATCCACTTTGGGAATCTAAGGACAGGCAGAATTATCATGAAAACACTATTACCGACTTCAACAGCAGGCAGCTTGCCTAAGCCGTCTTGGCTAGCACAACCAGAAACACTTTGGTCTCCATGGAAACTGGAAGGCGACGAGTTAACCGATGGCAAACAGGATGCGCTGCGTGTGTCTCTGCATGAGCAACAGCAAGCCGGCATCGATATCGTGAGTGATGGCGAACAAACCCGCCAACACTTTGTGACCACCTTCATTGAACACCTTAATGGTGTCGATTTCGAGAAGCGTGAAACCGTTAAAATCCGCGACCGCTACGATGCAAGTGTACCGACGGTTGTTGGCCCAGTTTCTCGTCAGAAATCGGTGTTTGTTGAAGATGCTAAATTCTTACGCCAGCAAACAGACCAACCGATCAAATGGGCTTTGCCGGGGCCTATGACCATGATTGATACACTTTACGATGCGCATTACCAAAGCCGTGAAAAACTGGCGTGGGAATTTGCAAAGATCCTCAACGAAGAAGCCAAAGAACTTGAAGCCGCAGGCGTTGATATTATTCAGTTCGATGAGCCTGCATTTAACGTGTTCTTTGATGAAGTGAATGATTGGGGTATCGCTTGTTTAGAAAGGGCCATTGAAGGGCTTAAATGCGAAACCGCAGTACACATTTGCTATGGCTACGGCATCAAAGCAAACACAGATTGGAAGAAGACATTAGGCACTGAGTGGCGCCAATATGAAGAAGTCTTCCCTATGCTGCAGCAATCAAATATCGATATCATCTCGTTAGAGTGCCACAACTCTCATGTGCCACTTGAACTGCTTGAACTTGTTCGCGGTAAGAAAGTAATGGTTGGTGCGATCGATGTGGCAACCGATTCGATTGAAACACCAGAAGAAGTGGCTAGCACTCTGAGAGAAACACTTAAGTATGTTGATGCAGACAAGCTCTACCCTTGCACCAACTGCGGTATGGCTCCCCTACCTCGCGACATTGCCTCAGCTAAGCTGAATGCACTCAGCGCTGGCGCAGAGATCGTTCGTAAAGAGCTTTCAGCGTAACGGCTGATCTGAATAGAAAAGCTAAATCTTGAAGCCTAAGTATCGAATGATGCTTAGGCTTTTCTCGTATTAAGTGAAGCGTGCTAATCACAGCTCTCGCTTACCAAGTTTTATCCAAGTCTTGAGCATACAAAGAGATCGCTCGTTGGTACTCTTTGATCGGCTCGCTATTGGTCGTAGAAACCAACAATTCAAGCAACAGAGACGTTGCCTCTTTATGGCGACCCAAATTATACAAACACATCGCGTAGAAAGGCTGAACTTCAAGGGAATCAGGGTACTCTGCCATCGTCTGTTCGAAATAGCTTAAAGCCTCTGCATAAAGGCCTAGGCTTCGATAAGTACTCGCCAACCCGAAAAGCGCATCAAAACGCTCTACTGAAGACAGTACGCCAGACAGAGACAATACATAGTGCTCAATCGCCTGTTGTTCTTTGCCTTGATTGTCGTAAGACCAAGCTATCTGCAAGTGCGCTTTCGCAGCATACTTTTCATCACTGAGTAGCGTTACCAGCAAGTCACGTGACTCTTGATACTTGGCCTCTTTTCGCAATTCGATGGCTTGTTTGATAATGGTGTCCATAGTTCTTCCTAAAATCAGTTCCATTTCAACAAGCCCTTTCACTTCAGAAACCTTTGTAAAACCTTTTGACTGGTAAAGCTTAATAGCGGGATTCTCACTGAACACACGCAGCACTAACTGCTCCGATGCCTGACTGTTCGCATGTTCAATCACTAAATCTAAGCACCTAGAACCAAATCCCCTACCTTGGTGTTCGGTTAATATCTGCAAGTCCCTAAGAAGCGTTGTATCACTAGTGTAACTGAAGCGAATAACACCAATACGGCTATCCCCCACATAAGCCTCATAGTTATCCAGCTCATCCCAGCTGCGTAAAAACTGATCATGACCCCAAGCGATGCCACGCGCATTGTAGTAAGGCGCCATATTCGTTTTGGTTATCAGCTCTGCGCATTTTGGGTCAGAACCTTTGACCAATTTTACGTCCATATAGTGTCCTTTTTTTCTAAATCAAACATTGAGCAATACGTAATTTAAGTACCAAGAGTATTGCATCATGTTTGAACCATCCTAATCAATCTGGTTCCTTGTTTAACGCCTTCTCTAACCACATTGAACTGATGTATTGACCGTTTTTCTTCGCATATTCATTGAACACTCCTACTTCTCGAAATCCAAAACTTTTATGAAGTGCTATTGAAGCCTCATTAGGTAAAGCAACACCTGAGAGTACGCGGTGAACACCATAATCACTAATCGATGCAAACAACTGAGAATAAAGCTCGGAACCTAAGCCTTTACCTTGAGCTTCTGCCGCAAGATAGATAGTGACCTCTGCGGTATCTTCAAATGCCGACATAACCCTGTATTGCTGAGAACACGCGAAGCCTAATAACGCATCACCTTCTGTCGCAACATACAGTTGATATTTGCTTTGGCTCGAAAATTGAGAAAACCACTGCTGGCGATTTTCCAACGATAACTTATCTTCTTCAAAGCGCGCATTGGTATGTTCAATATAAAAGTTGAAGATATCGGTGATGCCTGCAATATCAGGTAATGTCCCTACTCTGATTTCCATGTAATGTCCTTTTAGTTGTCTATTTTGAATGACTAATAAACAGGCATCAATAGTGACTGCAGAGCTGACTCTCGCAAGGAATACCATCACGATCACCATCTATTTTCACATTTGGACAGTTTGCCAAATAAAACTTTGCTTCATCGCAAGATAGCATCTCACTACAATGCGTTTTACCTTGGCAACTAAATCCCATATTCTCATATGCAGGATTTAACTTAGGCTCCAATACCAAAAGATACAAACCTGCGCCAATAAGCCCGACGAAAAGTGCAGACAAAATAAGTGATAAAGGATTGGATTTAAGTGGATCTATACCAACTAACTGAGCACTCGAAGCGCTGAGTTTAGAAGTACTATGTGATAGTTGAAATTCAACGCTATCTCCCACTTTGGGAGAGCGATAACCCTTTCGAAATTTGGATATATGAACAAAAATATCGCCCTTTAATTCATCGGAGTTGATGAATCCAAACCCCCTATCATCAACCCATCGAACAATTTTTCCATTCATAACTATTCCTTTCTAAACCGTCTCTTGCTCTTAGTTCAAATCACTAACAATATTCCGTTACGCGTAATAGGGTTCAAGTTTCCCATTAAGGATTCTTAACTTTACCCATTTTAGTCAGGGCACCTTTGCCCTTCTCATAAACAAGAGATAAGCCAAAGTAGACTGAAACCCACAAGACAACATCGAGAGCGGCTAACTTGATATCAAGTGGATCTGAAAAGATGTTATAGGTGTGCCCAAACTTTGCTTCAATTGATTTAACTAAAATCACTGTAGCGATAAAAATCACAATCCTCATGGGTTTCCCTATCTATATGTTTAAACTAAATCGTACACATGCGTGTGGATATCGTTTAAGTTATTCCAAGTATATAATGCGCTAACAACCTTACTTGTCATCGACCTTTTCTATAAACCAAGTTCCTTGGCACGGGCCATTGGTTAAGTGCCATCGGCCATAAAATCTATTGCCATTGCCATGTGCGGAAAAACGATAATCCCATTGGCGATGTTTAGCATATAAACGTAAGTCGCCGCTTTCCGTAACCCAACCCTCTAACGTTGTTCCGTTGTAGGTAAGCCTTAGAGTTGCCTTACCCTCACGAATGGTTCCGGTAATAGTTGTGCGTTCACACATATTATTGCCAGTGGTGTTAATACGGCGGCCTAGCCACTCACCGTCGAAATCGGTAGAAGGAACAAATTGGGGACTATCAGGAAGTTTAGGAAACGACTCGGAATTACTGGACCCGAACCACTGAAGCTCACGACCAACAAAGAAGAAGACAACAAAGCTGATTGATATCGCTATCACAAATCCCTTTTTCATTAGCCTCTTCCTAATCCGCTGACCTTAAGAAAAGAACCCTAACATAATGAAAAATAATAACTTACTAGCAATTTAATTAATTTTGATATATTCCACAAATTGCATTCAAATGTTGAATATAGAGAAAGCGGCACCGTACAAAAATGCCGCGCATTGAGAATCAATGATGTGCAGTGCCGAAAACTCTGCACAGAAAAACTAACCTTCCAAGGCATTGCGCCAATACTGAACGGTTTTCTCCGACACCGAGCCTGTCTCGCTCGCCGCTGATACTAGAAAGTCACATAACCGAGTTGCGACCTCTTCATTACCTAACAAATATAAACTGCGAATAGCTCGCGTTAGTCGAAGCTGGTTATGGTCATGATTCTTCAACCATACGTGATTCGCAGGGCTAAGTGGCAACAGTGACGATATCTTACTTCCATCTCGCAGCATTCCCCAAAACTCGAGCATCAGGTCAAGCACTTGTAGATGAGCTGTGCGAAGCGCTTCTGAGTTAGCAAAAAGCGCCCTATCTTCTTGAGTAACCAACGGCGCATGTAGATTAAACTTAGTCCCTTCATCGATTGGGAAAAACACTTGGATGTACTTATGGTCATGCTCCAACCAAAAATGATTGTAAGCCAACAACTGTTCTATATTACGACCCAATTTATCTGGCACTTCACCAGATAGAAAGCGAGCAATCTCACTCATTTTAAATTCCTACTGACTATAAACCCCCACTTGTGGGCGAATACATTATTACGCAGTAAACCTTGAAAAACCTAGTCCTTTACCTTGTAAGCACCGATCTGACTTCGAACTCCAAATACCGCACGTTAGGAATCACTTGTTAATATTTCCAACTCACAGCTCTAACAGACGACACTGATACCCTGCGACGCATTTTAGCTCTGTAATATGTTCAGGGAATCGTTCCTGAAAAAACACAATGCATCCGCTAGGGTTATCTGGTGCATATAATTTCAAGCGACTAACATAGTGACTAACGCAAGAAACTAACGTAAATGGCTAACGCAAGAGCCTAACGTAAGCGTCTCAACACAACCTGCTGGTCGAGCTCATTCTGATAGTCCGTGTAATCAAGCCCTTGATCAAATATGTACTCAGTGACAAGAGTACGAATGCACTCAACTAATGTGCTTGCTTGCCAAGGCTTTTCAAAGTAACGGTCGATACCTGCTGCATTAATCGCATTGATGGTATCAGTATGAGTGGCCTGCCCCGTAAGAAGAATTTTCTTTGTATTCGGAAAGCGGCTGTCATGGAACACTTCAGTGAGTAACTCCACACCCGTTTTCCCTGGCATCACATGATCAGACACGATGACGGTAATGTGTTCGCCTTCTGCGTCAAGTTCATCAATGAGATCAAGCACTTCTTGCGCTGATTCACAATCTTCAATATTCAGCCAACTCGCCAGCGGCTCTAAATCTTGTACCACTGCGCTCAGTACTTCTCTCTGGTCATCGACACAGATTAAATTAAGCTTCTCCATGTTCACCCTCTATTGGTAACTTGATTCTAAATACCGTTTTAGAAGCATCACTTTTCACAATAATACTTCCGCCATAACCCGCCACAATCCGCTTAACGATTGATAAACCCAAGCCCAATCCAAACGATAAACCACCTTTTTTAGTGGTGAAGTTGGGCTGAAATACCTTTCTACGAGTCACCTCGTCTATCTCAGGGCCGTTATTCGCGATCGTAACTAATATTCTTTTCTTACTTAATCTGGTTTGAATTTCTATTGCAGCATCGTCTGACTTCGACATTGCATCACAAGCATTCTTTACAATGTTGACCCAAATCTGAACGAGCTCTGTTTTCGATCCTTTAAAAGACGGTAAATCCGCAGGGCTCAATCGCACAGACACTCTACGTAACTCACTTTGTAACAACGATAAGGCATGGTTAATGGAGTCGTTAATATCAACCGCTTCTTCGGTGTCAATATCAACTCTGCCAAGTTGTTTAACCGATTTTACGATGCCGACAGTGTGTCTAGATGCCAAACGTAAATCATGTAAATCACAGCCCATCTGCCAAAAACGAATCGCTTCTTCTGGTTTTTTCAGCCAATGCTTTGAAATAACGTCTGTTGCAGATAAAGCATCAATTGGAATCGCCTTTGCAAGAGAGCGAGCGATGTTTTTGTCTAAACCATATTTTCTTTCAAATTGTCGCCCACGTGTTCGTGCTTCTAACGATGACGTTTTCTGACCATGCATTAACCCAAAATCGAAAAATTGACTGGCTTCTGGATGCACTTCTTCAAGCAGATCCATGATCACCGTTTCAAGTCGACCGGATTTACTATTTACTACACCAATTGCGTTGTTAAGCTCATGGGCAATCCCTGCAGCTAATTGACCCAAGGTCGTCATTTGCTCAGCAGTATGTAACTTCTCTAGCGCTTTTTGTTTCGCGATCGCTTCCTGTGTTGCGCGGCGTTGACGACGCGACAACTCATTGACAATCACAGGTGTGAACTGTGCGGTAAGAGGACCAAATTTACGTTCATCTTCTGCAGGCGTGTCTTTATCGATCCACGCTAACTCTACATCGGTTTTAGCAACAACCGTTGAAGATGCAGTCCAATTACCTGAAAAGAAGCTATGAACGCCTATAAAAGCCCCGCTACCCGCGCTAAACACTCGCACTTGCGGTGTATTCGCATCGGAATAAAACCCTTCCAGTTCCCCACTCAACACATAATATAAACGAGTGTTTAACGCTGATTGTTCAATAATGGTGTTACCGGCACAGCACGTCACCCGACGTTCTGTGTGGTTAAAATAGCGATCGATAAGTGCTTCTAACTTTTGTTGATACACGTATCGTTACCCTATGTGACCAATTGAATGTAGCAGCCACACCATAACAAAGCTCAATAGCACACCAACCACACCCAAAATAATACCGATTCTGGCCATTTGATTACTTTGCACATGGCCAGTGGCATGAGCCAACGCATTCGGTGGCGTACTGATTGGCAGCGACATACCTAATGAAGCGGCAAAAGTTACAACCAGAATTAACGTTAACTCACCACCGAGTGGCGTGAGTGAAGCCATAGACGAACCTAATGCAGCCATAATTGGCATTAACAAGTTAGCCGTTGCGGTATGAGACATGAAGTTTGCCATTACCAAACACAAGAACGCCGCTCCGAACAACACCACATAGGGTGAGTAAGTATCAAACGGAATGCTGTGTACCACGAGCCTTGCTAAGCCAGTTTTATCGAGAGCTAAACCAAGCGCAATACCACCTGATACAAGCCACAGTACGTCCCAAGAAATCTTTTTCAGGTCTTCTTTATTGATGATCCCTGTGAGTGAGAACACAGCGACAGGAATAAGAGCGACAGTATAAGAGTTCATGCCATGGCTTGAGCCCATTAACCAAAGAATGATGGTCAGCGCAAAAGTGACGTATACCGCAATGGCTTTAGGCGTTTTAAGGAATTTACCTTTGATGCTTAGCTCAATTTTCTTTTGGTCAGCTTTGTACATAAAGCCGATTAAAAACCACGCTAACGCCATCATAATAACGACAAACGGCACACCAAATGCCATCCATTCACCGAACGTAATGAGATTATCGCCAACTAAATATTTAAGTGCGATAGCATTCGGCGGGGTACCGATCGGGGTACCAATGCCACCGATGTTAGCGGCAACAGGAATACAAAGCGCAAACGCTACACGACCGGGGTCTTTCGGACCAAACACAGCCAGTACCGGCGTTAAAATAGATAGCATCATTGCCGTTGTTGCCGTGTTAGACATAAACATCGAAAAGATACCAGTGATCAACATTAAGCCGAGCATCACAAACTTTGGGTCTTGTCCAAATGGCTTCAACAACACACGAGCTAAGTTTACGTCTAATCGATATTTAGTGGCGGCCATTGCTAAGAAGAAACCACCTAAAAACAGCATGATGATTGGGCTAGCGAATGTCGCCATGATATCGCTGTATTTTAACAGCTCACCAAAATGTTCTTCCCCATGATCAAACCTTAAAAAGATCAGCCCTTTATCCGACAACATCAATAATTGCAGAACGATAATAACAACAGACGTCGCGTAAATCGGGATAGGCTCGAACACCCAGCACAATGCCGCTAATAAAAAGATCGCGATAACGCGTTGTTGAATAATCGTAAGGCCTTCAAATGGAAACGCTGATAGCGGCATTAAGAGGATAATGAAAGGAATTAAAATAGGGATAATGTATTTAATATAGGGGCGCATAGCACAAAAACTCTTCCTGAGATAACAACTACTTAGAAATTAGATTTAAAGTTCTAATTTAGATCCGACAACGAATTATCGACCTCTTATCACTATCTCACTATCGGCTAGATCAATGATTACGTAATCGCGATATCCCCTTTTTCGTTTCTGTGCGCTACCTCTACGTTTGTGTGTCATTTACTGTTGCAATTAAATTCCGAGAAACAAAAGGCAAACGTTCGCCTTTGCGTGGGAGAGCCGTAATATGTGAGCTATATTTCACACCTGACTGGTTTTCAGAAGTAAAGAGCACAGCTGCATTATCGAGTAGCTCTTTTTTTCAATTTGAGATCTGATTAGCGTGTAAGTTGTACTTCTGCGCTAACTAGCCTGATAACGTTGCATAAGTTAAATGCAACATCCTAATTAAACTCACTTTTCTAACAGACGACACTGATACTCGGCAATGTGCTTTAGCTCCGAAATATGTTCAGGGAATTGTTCGTGAAGAAAACACAATGCATCCGCTAGCGTTATCTGGTGTAGATTCGACGTATACCCAAAAACCAATCGGTGAACATTGTCATAGAGCTCATCTGAATTATCTGAGCTTTGACACTGCGCTAAGATAGCTTGATCAATCTCATCGTCAGGATCTTCCAACGGGCTATTGGCCTGTTGATAGAGATTAAAAAGCATTGCGTCATATTGCTCTTTCGACAGCTCTTCCTTACAACGCATTATCCACGTCAGCGTAATTAAGTTATGCCCAAAGAAACCAAACTGTTTTAAGCATGCTTGTAATACGCTATTGAGCTCTACGGCTTCGTTTGTGTCAGTGCTTCGGTCGCCGTCAGAACGAGTCGATGTGACAAATTCAGTGAAGCGGTTAAGGAACGCTGGCACTTGAGACGGCTCTAACTCACGGTAAACGCGATTCAACGCCAATAAGATAGTCACATTGTGGGAAAGGTATTCGCTTGTTTTAGAAGCCTGCGAAACGTAATACGAGAAGATATCTTGAAAGCCCTTATTCTCATGCCACTGTATTAATGCAGCATACGACGCTGGGTATACCCCATTATCCAATATCCTTTGAATACGAAAATCTGAGAACTTGGGTGCCTGCACCGTTGCAGAGTACTCACCTAAAACTTCAATCTCAGTTTTATCTATCAACTCACTCGTTTTAAGCCACACATTGTCTGTTGTGCCGAAATAATCATTAAGGTGATTCGCTGCCAAATAGGCTTTTAAAGAGTGAGGTTGATGGATGCTGGCACTGCTATAAAGTGCTTTTTCCAATAGTTGGTCGCTTGTCATGTTTCCTCCGTGAAACTAAGACAGAATAGGTTTGGTTGTTATATGACCAGCGTTTTTGAGAAGCAAATTGAACGATCTACACCGACATATTTACCATACGCACTGGATTCTGAGTAAGAGTGACGACAGTAAAAGGACACCGCTTTTGAGTTAACTCTACGTGTCGATAGAACAGCTTTTCGATAGCCTTTTTCAATCGCAAAACATTCGAGTTTTTTCAATAAATAAGAGCCCGCACCGGCTTTGTTAGAGTACATCCGCTTAAGTTCACAAACTTCACTTTCATGATATCTAAATACCCCACATGCCACAGCACTATCATTTAGATACACCACGATACATCCATCTTTTGGTGGGTCAAAAGCGTCGGATACAAAAGAGCTTTCGCCTGTGTCATTAGTAATCTGACGAAGTGACGAATTCAGCTCAGCGATTAATGACTGAAAATCTCTGTGATTTGGTTCTACTTTCTTATATTCGAATTCCATACCTGCCACATAATGCTAATTCAATCCGCACAATTACTTATGAACAAGCCCAACTTAATCACTTAAACTAACACATAGTAAAAATGCCACGCACGCCGAATCGCGCTTAAATCAATCGTTACCCTCTTCTATCATCGCGTGTGCAGCCGAACCTACCAAAAAGAAGACCAACGATGCCAGAGAGAAAAGTATAATCTGTGTCTTTACTAAGAAGCTTGAAACACCACCGTCGATAAGGATGAGAGCCAACACAACTAGGCTTGGGACTAGACCCAATACGAGAATAAATGAAAGCAAGACAACAACCCGCTGCCACTTAGCTTTGGAATGAATAACTGATCCAGAAACTAACTTAACAATGACCTGTCCAAATAAAATTGAAGCAGCAAAACTCCAATCAGCAGCTTGAAAGAAAGTAGAAAAGTCAGCCTTGTATATTTTTATGATTCCAATGACAAGGAAAGGTAAGAAGATAAAAAGATACTCAGATAATAAGATCAGCAACGCATTTTGATTAGATTTATTCATTGTCATACTTTAATTCTTGCTGTAGGTGTAATACATCTACTTTTTTATGTACAAATACCACTTCATATTTAGTATCAATCAGCCTATCAGATTTATCAAAATATGCTGTTGTTACGAGATTGCAAAGTAATCCATCACCTGGAGCCACAGTTTCTATTCGAGAGTGGAATTTATCTAACCACTCCTCGTGTGTAATACGCGCAGAAATCGAAGATTTCTTGCGTAAGAAGTCCCACATTGATTTACCAATAAAGTCTGCTTTTTTAATTACTAGGGTTTCCGTTGTCGTATTCTTTTCAACTCTCTCGATCAGAATTGCTTCTACGTCATCTTTTGTTAAATGGAACTTCTTATTGATTATTTTTGGTTCACCACGAGAATTAAAGTAAACTTGATCGACATCGTTCAACTCCGTAGTTGACTGCGATAATTCTGTATAACCTTTTAACAACCTGTAGCGATCCAGTGAAAAAACATTAGGAAACTCCTCAACTTCGAACTCCACAGCTGCTGTTGCTATTTCGTCTTCTAAGTCAGCTAGAACCTCTAATGATTCAATTGTGTCTCTTTCAGCGATAAAAGATATAACTAAATCAGTACAATAATTAAGGAATTTAGTTAAACGACCTTTTTGCTCTTCTGTCACATCCCCTTCAATTTCAGGGCATAACCAAGACTTTATGGAGCCCTCGTTAATATCTGAAAGGAGGAAGCTTGATTTGGTCTCAGCAGAAACAGAGTTAAGTAAACATGAATGAAACTCTTCAACTGACGAAATCAAGTGACTCATTGAATTAAAGACACGTTGAGGATTACGAGAGTTCTTCTCAAAATCAATTTTAATACAGAGATCGCTCTCTCTGCGCTTTAGCTTAGACATTTATAGACTCATAAAGGACGTACTGTTGCGTATTTTATCCCTTTAAAATGATAAGGGATTAGTTGACTACCTATACAGTATTTGATAGAGGGTTAACGCCGTATTAGCTCTGAGCGGCGCTTTCCTATGTTTTGAGCGAAGCGACAATGGCAAGCGTTGCGAATCACTCTTAAATGTTTGTTACGTGCGTGTCAGCCTAGGCGTGTTTTTAATTCTTGAACTAAATCTAAAGCTTCCTGCTTAGCGAGGTAAGGGACTTTGATCGTCCTCGCCCAAAAAAAGCTTTTACCCAAGAACTCACTGACATCTGAAAATGACATTGACGCCAATTTATCTCCACGACATGGAATGGGAGTTAAGAAATCAACCTCTCGGTACCAAGTGTCGCCGTCAGGTTTGTAAACCTTACTCTTAACTTTACCAGCTGCCACAACCCCATGACCTTTATGGCTAAAGAACACGATATCGCCTTCATTGACATGCCCAACAAATCTTTTCGCCTCTCCGTATGCCTCTAGACGACCATTTTCGAGCATGTGCCAAATACCATTTGAGTCATATGTTCGATTTGTATCAAATAATACACCTTTAACATCTCTTGGATTTTTATGCTTGTCATAAGGAGGAGCAAAAAACTCAAAGTATTTATTACCGTCTAATTCATAAATCCGGTAGGGTAAAAAATCGATTGAAAGTCCGTTGTTTTTCCAATAATCAATAGATGAGATTAATGATTCATCTGCTGCACTGCCTATAACGATTAAATGTTGTTTCCGATTAATTTCCTTTGGCTCTAGTTTATGTTCAAGTTCAAAGGCGTCTTTATGAGAATCAACTAGAGATTTACTAGTATCACCAGTGTACTGCTTAAACTTCATTTCAAGCTTGCTATAAGTCCACTGTCCAGCATCTTCCGCATACCTAAGAACTTGCTGAACTGCTCCTGAATCTGCAGAACTTCGCTTCAACTCAAAAATCACGAGCTCACCTTGCTCATTCAAAGCATAAAGATCTGCTTCAGCTTGAAATTGTCGCTCTTGAAAAATAGGCATCAATTTAGAATCTTCAAATAGCAACTCTAAGATATTATTCGCAATGAGGTTCTCTAAATCTTTCTCTAGCTTCCCAAATGATGATAAATCCTGAAATTCAACTGGCTCTAGACCTGAAATTTCGTCATTTTCTTGTTCTAATTTGTATAACATCAATCCTCCTGAGCATGTAACAGCTTTCCGTCTAGTTTCCTGTGCGGTCTATCTTAAGCGACTTACTTTATTCATAACAATTACTTATCGTTCTTAGTTTGTGATTGAACAAGAAAATGTAGATGTTTTCCTGCCTAACGAGACTAAGTGTTAAAAAAGGTGAGCTCTGTACTTAGCGGTATTGTTAAAACAAGTTTGCTATTGATAATGAAGACAATATTAAAACCAAGAAAAACTCGGTTATTGATTTATTTGTAATTAAGATAAAGACAGAAAAATAGCGAAGTTAACTTAAAGAAAAGTATTCTCTAGATTCAAACAAAGCGGATTTTAATAACTCCCGACCCTTCATACGCTTACGATAAATAATAAAATTTAATTTTATAAAAACAATTTGATCAATAAGTATTTTTGTAAACTTTGAATTACATACTCTAAAATTTAATCTCCCTAAAAAACTTGTCATAAGACGAAATGCTCTTCCAATCTTGATTCGCAACACATGGCATTAGCGTGTTGCATATAGACTTCCTATAAAGCCGTTGGGAAGAAGGAGTTTATATTAAAATCAGGAACGAAAAATGAACCAACAACGTCAACTAAGCTGGAAAATAGCAGCCATTCTAGGTACGTCTTTCGGCTTTACTGCACACGCTGCAGAAATGGTCAGAATCGATAATGATACACTGCTACAACAAAGCCTCGTCGCGCAGTCGAAGAGTGTTGCTCCACTTGAATTAGGGTTTTCTGAAGTTAAACGGGTGGTATTGCCCAATGGGAAAACGAAAGTCCGCTATCAACAAACTCACCTAGGCTTACCCGTCTTTGATACCTCCGTTGTCGCCACCCTTTCCAAGAACCAACCCACTCAGGTGTTCGGTTCAATGGCACAAGGGATCAGTGGAGACCTATCCAGCATCGCACCAAAGCTGAATCAGGAACAAGCGATTGAAGCTGCGATCTCCTCTCACCGCACGTTTACTGTCGGCAAAAAGTCGATTGAAAACAAAAACGCGAAACTGATGGTGAGATTGGATGAGAACCAAGTCGCCCAAGTGGTGTATCTGGTCGATTTCTTTATCGCTTCCTCTTATCCAGAGCGCCCTTTTTACTTTATTGATGCCATGACTGGCGAAGTAATCCAAAAATGGAATGGTTTAAACCACGCTAAATCGTCTGGTACTGGCCCCGGTGGTAACCTCAAAACCACTCGATATGAATATGGCAGTGACTTCCCTAGCTTTCCCATCGACAAAACAGGCACGACGTGTAAGTTAGAAAACGATTCAGTTAAGACGGTCAACTTGAACCACGGAACATCTGGCAGTGCAGCCTACAGCTACAACTGTGCCGACGGAACCAACTACACCGATCATAAGTACATTAACGGTGCTTACTCGCCTCTTAACGATGCGCACTACTTCGGTAATGTCGTGTTTGATATGTACAAAGAGTGGATGAACACTTCGCCGTTAACCTTTCAGTTGACCATGCGTGTTCACTACAGCTCGAATTACGAGAATGCGTTTTGGAACGGCTCATCAATGACTTTTGGTGACGGTAAAAACACCTTTTACCCATTGGTCGATATCAACGTGAGTGCCCACGAGGTTAGCCACGGATTCACCGAGCAAAACTCCGGCCTTGTCTACCGCAACATGTCGGGTGGTATGAATGAAGCCTTCTCCGATATTGCGGGCGAAGCGGCTGAATACTACTTGCGTGGTAATGTGGATTGGATTGTTGGTAGCGATATATTCAAATCGGAAGGTGGCTTGCGTTACTTTGATCAACCATCAAAAGATGGCCGCTCGATTGATCATGCCTCTGAATACTACGACGGTTTGAACGTCCACTTATCTAGCGGTGTTTATAACCGCGCCTTTTACCTTCTAGCGAACAAATCGGGTTGGGATGTGCGTAAGGGCTTCGAAATATTCACAGTCGCAAACCAACTATATTGGACGGCAAACAGTACCTTTGATGCCGGTGCCTGTGGCGTAGCAAAAGCTGCAGCAGACATGGGCTATGTGGTTGCCGATGTTGAAGATGCTTTTAACACCGTAGGCGTGAATGCAAGCTGTGGTGTCACACCTCCAACGGGCAATGTATTAACGAAAGGTACACCGATTGCGAACCTAAGCGGAAACCAATCATCAGAGAGCTTCTACACCTTCACTGTAGATTCAGCATCAAACGTGACGGTTTCAATGTCTGGTGGTTCAGGTGATGCCGACCTTTACGTGAAATCGGGAAGCAAGCCAACGACATCGAGTTACGACTGTCGCCCTTATCGCGCTGGAAACAATGAGCAGTGCAGTGTGAGCGCTCAACCGGGCGTAACCTACCACGTGTTACTGCGCGGATACTCTAACTACTCTGGCCTAACATTGCGTTTAGATTGAGTTAGAGCGTACCGCTGAAGGCAACAACCCATAATGAAGCCTACTCACATGAGTAGGCTTCATTGTTTATCAAGCGATGGATTGTTCTATAGACTGAGGCGACCTACTAAGGCGCCAAATTGATCACGCAGACAGCTTTAAGATCTCACTGGTAAACAGTTCTCTTAGCCATCGGTTTACGATGTCGTCGTTACGGTTGCTGTGCCAATACACACTCAATGATGGCTTGGTGTACTCGAACGGCAGATCTAACATCTTTATTTTTTCTTCATCGAAGTACGCTTTCGCCACGCTTTTGGGGAAGGTAGCAACCCAATTACTATTATAAATCGTGTCCGAAAAGTCAGCGATGGAATTGAGTTTTCTTGCCACTTTCCTCTCTGAAAATATTGGACTGTGGAACTCGGAGAGCTGGTTCACTCGGTAGTTATCATGCGTAAGCGTTACATGCTTTTCTGAAAGATATTGATCTAAGGTGACTTGTTCGTCGATGTTCGAGTGGTTTTGGCTACACACGATACACAACTCATCGCTCCATACCTCTTGGCTTAATAAGGTTGGATGTGCGCTGGTTAAGTCGACAACAAGGTCGATCTTTTTCTCTCGAATGTCGGTCGCCATGTCTTCTTTGATGTTCACGATTTCAATCACGCAGTCTGGTGCTTCTTTCTGAATCCTATCCAGAACTTGCGGCAGCGTCACACTGCTTGAAATACTCATCGCGGCAATTCTAAACGTATAACTGCACTCTTTAGGTTCAAAGTCGTGTGTTTCAGGCAACGAGTGAGAGACCAGTTTGTACGCTTGCTTGAAGATTGGGTATAAATCGTTAGCAACAGGCGTCGGTTCAAGCGTGTACGATTTTCTAACGAAGAGCAGATCTCGATATTCGTCTCTAAGCTGCTTCAAGTGAGCACTGAGACTAGGTTGAGAGATGTTGAGCCTTTCTGCTGCGTACGTCAGGTTTCCTTCTTCATATATCGCGATAAAGTAATAGATGAGGTTGAGGTTAAATCGTTTCATTCGAGCTCTTCAGGCAGTCACGTATTTAAATAAACGATAAAAATAATATCGTTTAAATGACTGTGAATTATCGCTTTCCATTCCCATACTTTAGTTAGGGTTATGACAGAACATTGTTAAAACGCCAAACTAAAATAAAACGAACTAGTACATTAGTACTTAAAGAGCAAATACCAAAATACAGGTAACAGACTGGTTTTTATAAAGATATAGGTTTTCCTGATATCTAGTATAGGTGTGACGTTATATTAGAAGACGCTTGAGTTTGACATAATTCCTGGTTCCTAAATATACACATATAGAAATAGAGAATGATGAACCGATTTGTAAAACCGATAATAATCTCAGCAAGCCTAGTGACTTTATTTGGCTGCGTAGGTAGCAACGCAGTAACAGGTAAACTAATGGAGTTTAACGTGAAAGCCGTTGATAACCGTTACGCTCGTGGTGGCCTAAACATGTTACTTGCCCCTGCTTACGGTATTACCGTTGCTGCCGATTACATCGTGTTTAACTCACTGGAATTTTGGACGGGTAAGAACCCAATCAACAAGAAGCCACACATCTTCGATTCGAAGGTTGATACTTACATTGATGTTAATGACCAACTGGATGACAGCTTAACAGAAGCACCTATTGACCCATTGGCAAAGCATGTGATTGACCACAGTGAAATGAAAGTACTTAACCAAGACGAAATTGCAATTGAGCTAACCTACAACGACGGTACTCGCGCGACTCTAACGGGTCAACGTTTCGGTGATACAGTTCATTACTCTATTGATAACCAAGTGATTGCAAAAACAAACTTGGAAGAGATGCAGATGTACATGGCATCAGCTGAGCAGTCTTAAGCAACGTAGAATTCACTGCTCCCCCCAATCAATTCAGTTAGTCAGTACCTATAAAAAGAGAGGTTAGCTTAGTCGCTAACCTCTCTTTTTGTTTATCGTTCTCGCTTTCTCGCTTTCTTGCTTATGGCTTATGGCTTATGGCTTATGGAGAATAGCCACGACTAATAAGCAAAGTAAGGAGAAAAACGTTTCACATTCAACTGACGAGTCATGTTGCTTAGTTGCTCTTCTCGAATGTCTTGAAATTCATCCAATCGCTGGTAAATAGTGAAGTATCGATTAATATTGGCGACGTATTTTACAGGCTCTTGGCTAATGTTTTGTCTTGCGACCACTTCAACATGATTAAACCATTTGTTTGGATTGTAGCCTTGTTTAGCGGCAAGCACGCGCATTCGTCTGATCTTAGCTGGTCCAGCATTATAAGCGGCTAAGCTAAAATGAATCTTGTCGATATCCAAGATTTCAGGCAAATCAAAATATCGGTCATAGATAAAACGAAGATACTTGCTGCCTGCATGAATATTATTTTCTAAGTCGTAAACATTATCAATGTCGACATACCAATCTTTGGCGGTTTTTGGCATCACTTGCATAATACCGACCGCACCACGATGCGATATTTTTGAGTTATCCAAGCCTGATTCTTGAAAAGCCATAGCTAACAAAATAAACCAATCGATCTCGAACTTTTCTCCATAAACCATGAACAGCTTTTCTAGCTTATCCCGCTTTTCGTTTTGCATCGGATTAGAGGCTCTATTCATCCATGACGTACTTTCGAGATAACGATTGTCGATGACATTACCCAATAAGGTGCCCTGCTTTGAATCTTGCAAATATTGGTCGATTTTGGCTTTCAGTTGCGGGTTATTTTTACGTATAGCCCAAGCAATATCCGCATTGTGCCTAAAGGCGAGATCCTTATGAATTCGGATATCTTGTTCTAGGTTTCCCCATAGTTCAAGCTTGTGGCTATCCACAATGGTTGCGGTAATTTGGCCGCGTTTAATCAAGTCTAGCAATTCAAGATCTTGGAGGTTGTCACTTAACAAATGGATATAGATGGGTGCTAAACCGTTCTTCTCTAGCTGTTTATTAACAGTGCGAACACTGCTGATATAACTGGAATTCTGCTTTAACCAGACCTCTTTACCCTGTAACTGGGTGATGTCGTTAATCAAAGGTGTAGAACGGCTTGTCACTAACCATTCATCAATGTCGCTACGAATCGGAATACTGAAATCGACCAATTGCTCTCGCTCTTTTGTGACGGTTAAGTTCGCCACCGCAATATCGCCTCGGCCTTGATTTAAGGCACTCAGCAGTTCACTTCGTTCAACCGGAATAACCTTAACGCGTAGTAAAGGGTCACGCAGTTTTAGCTCTTGATCAAAGTAATAAATCTGCTCAGCAAGAATCCCTTTCGGCTTACCATTTTCAATATGATAGAAGCCCATATCACCAGAGACTAAAACACGCACAACGCCTTTTTCACGCAACGCTGAGAAGTCCCCCACATAGGATTCGAGCGCGTTGTCAGGTACTTCTAAACCGAAAGCGGACTTCGAAATAATAGAGAGAAAAATCAGTGTTTTTGATAAGCATGAAGCGCCATTAAAATTCGTCATATTCAGTATTCCTGATGCGTTTAAGCCAAACCCTCAATGGTGCTAAGTGTTACATGGGAGCTATCGTGTTAGAACCGATTCAACGTAAAGGAATTTCTTAACGTTGTTCGATTGCAATCTACGTTGTTGGACAGAGTACGTTGGTGTGTAAAGTGCGTTTGATGTTCAGAGCAATCTGGTAAGCGTTATGGATCGTTTAGGCGCTGCTTTGATTGGTTACTTTTTATCAAGGGAGGCGAATTATACCGAAAAACACCAAGTCCGAAATAACGCAGTGGCTATAGTAGATATAGGGTGTACCTATAGATCTCCCCCCTCTAAAACCTCCATCAGAAGTCATTCTTCACGATCCCTAATCCCCCACCAATAGACCACACATCACTAGGCTAGTTAATAATTTCGTCATTAAATTATTGATTGGTTTATAAATTTACATATATCAAGTCGTCACACACTTAATATTTTATAAATTATTTAAATTGAGATCCTGTGCTGCACAACGAAATAAAATTAAGCTGTCTAACTTTTAAACACATTCACGTTACTGATAGGTTAATCCTTATAGGGCAAATGCTCTATTAATGATAAAAACTAAAATAAGGATTATTTATGAGACCATCTTTTTCTATCAGTATGGTACTTGCAACGACAGTGGTTGGCTTTCAGTCCTATGCAAACAATATCGACACGACAGACGCACTCTCTGTTTCAGAGAACTCCTCAGCACAAAAGCAATCTTTGGCGTTGCAAATCAGTACCCGCTACTCTGATCTTGAGCTTTCTTTAAAAGACCAGATAACAGAAAAACAGCTGTCTACACCGATAGACAAGCTTAGCTCAGACAAGCCCTACTCCGCGTTTTCAAGCAAAATGCAGAAAGCCGATCTTGGTTATCGCACGATGAAAGGGATCAACGACTTCAGTGACTCTGTGTTAGAAATTCGCATGGCTGATGAAGCGATGATTGAAGCTTGGAAAAACGGTGAGAGCCCGCTGTTTGCTTTCGAACCATCAGGCGATGATTCAAACTGGCAATACATCGAAGCTTATGATGTGTATGGGCAAGTTCACGAACTAGACGTTTACCAAACACCAGACGTTCCTGTGTTTGTTATTGATAGTAACGGCGCAGAAGAACTCAAAGCAGGCCTAATGGCGATGCAGACTGAGATGAACAAACTGGGTACTGAAACTCAAATCAATGCCAACAGTGATAAAATCAGCGCCCACAAGTCTCAAAAACAGCCTTTAATGAATAAAGTTCGTCGCTCTATTTCAGAATCTGAACCTGAAGAACTGAACACCACCCAATTGTCTAAGATTCGTTTGGCCATTGATAGAGAACCGTGGATCTCTGGCAAAGCTGAAATCTACGCTATTGTCACTGGGGTTAATGCAAGCCGTATAGAACCACAGATCGACCTGGTTGAGATGCCTTATCTGGATTACGACAAACAGACATACTACCCAAATCAAACGGTAATCTTCTGGCCTCGCTACCGTTGGGGCGCAGCAGATATGATTTTGATGGAGCACGATGACGGCACCGATTATAAAGCGCTAGCCAAACTGCTAGTTGAAGCCGCAGAAGAGATATTGAAGATGATTCCAGATCCTGAAGTTCAGGGGTATGCGATCATTCCTCAAATCACAGGTAAGATCATTGATGTGATTCCTGAAGGCGTATTAGTGAATGATGATGACTTCGTAGACGTGTATTACACCTTAATGCAAAACACTCCTTATGTTGATCGCCCGGGTGCTGGCGGTAATGCGGTTGCTTCGTTCACCCCTGTTACGATTTCACCGACAGAGTAAATCGATCCTTGTTTAGTTAGGGCTTAATCACACAAGCCCTAACTCTTCATTATCAAAGGTGGCTAAAACATAAGAGACGTACTGAGAAGCTGGTTACAGGGAGTAATCAAACACAATGATATCGTCTAGAAGCGGACGAAACACATCTTTCAGCGCATCATGCTCTGGGTGTGGAAGGTAGTTCTGACGGCCTTCTTCATCAGCGAACGTCATTAGCACCGAATGGGTATAACCTTGGTTCTTGTTTTCTGGGCTGTCGTTTAGCCCCCACTCGACTGACGTTACGCCTTCAACCTTACTTGGCATCGCTTCAAACAGTCGTTTCAGTTTCTCTATTTCAGATTCTTCTGCATCTTCTTTAAACTTAATCAGCAAAATATGACGAATCATTCCCGTTTCTTTTCGATTCATTGCTAGTCCTTTTCGAGTCTTTGTTTACTGGTGTGTCATTCGAGCACACACCCAGTCGCAAGTTAACGTTAATAGAAAAACAAAATGCCACAGGTTACAGATACTGCCAAGGCTAGATGGCTGAATTTTATAAAAGACTCTAAAACGAAAAACGCTGTACCCGAAGGCACAGCATTTCTCATGACAATGGTAAGCACACTTTAAACGTTAATCACGACGACCTGTAAGTTGGATCGGTTGGTTTTGATCAACATTCTTTTGGAATTGGATTCCACCATTAGAAGCTTCATTTCGTCCTTCCAGTACTGGCTCAGATTCAACACGCTCAGCCTTTACTTGATTACCTTCACTTCTCGTCATATCGAGAGTACTCGCATAAGTACCGTCAGCCGCGAAAGCTGTGTTCATTGATAGAGCCATCAATCCCAGTGCGATTAACTTGTTCATACATCACCTCGTTGTATTTTTAATTCTTTGTTCGTTTGGTATCTGTGTTTTTGTTGGAGTAACTTTAACAATCGAACATGGACCATTCGAGGAAAAGCAAGATTTACCAAATGGAAAATCAAGGGATTAGCGAAGTTCTGACGCTGTGCTGTCTTAAAAGTTTGGCATTACCACTATGATATTGAGGTCACATAATTTCTGCCTATTAAGGACCGATTTGGAGAGCCTGTGGACCTCAATCTAGATATTCAAAATATCCTTGTTATAAAGCGAATGTATGAACTGCGTAATGTTAGCTTAGTGGCGGAGTCATTAGGTAAAACGCCGGGAGCGATCAGTAAAAACCTAGCCAAGCTCAAAGCCCAACTCGGTGATCCTTTGTTCATTCAATCTAAGCAAGGGTTTGAACCCACAACATTTGTTGAAAGTAATATCGGTAATTTTGAACAAATACTCAGTAGCATCGAGTCCATAAAACACCAAGAGTTTTCCCCAGAGTCCTACCAAGGCGACATAAAGATCTACGCGAATACGCTATTTTGGGAGCGCTTTGGCTCGAAACTCTACTTTGCTTTGAGTAAACAAGCGCCGCACGCAAACTATTCATTTGTTCGATGGGGAAGCAATGTTAAGAACCGATTGATTGACGGCGAAGAATCAATCGCGGTTCACTACTTTGATGAAACTATGCCGCAGTCGATTTCTCAAATGGAGTTCGGAAAAGAAAAAGTGGTGTTCTTTGTAAGGGATGCTCACCCAGCGCAAGAGTTCGCGTCACTGGCAAATTTTCCAACGGTTCTATTTAAAACCCCAGGGTGGAATGACAACAAGTACCCGATCCTTGAGCGCCTGAGAAACATCGGGTTTGATGTAACTCCGAAAGTAGAAGTCGACCACCCTGCGATGATTCACGATGTAGTCCTCAAGTCTGACTATTACGGCATCACACTCAGTGGCAGCGTACCAGAGGGCTGTCGCAGTATTGACCTGCCTGAGAAACTGCTCATTGATGTGAGCTATGTGATGAGCTGCCGCCGTTCGCAACAAGATGCACCGTTAAATCAGTGGTTATTACGCATACTGAAAGCGACCCTGAAAAACAAACAAGCGTAGTTTAAGCCCTAATGGACTAGCGATTTTAAGGTCCAAAAGAAAAGGCTCCCGAGGGAGCCTTTGATTATATTTCTAGTGACTATTCGCTTATGTTTTTATTCTAAAATGCTTCTTCGAGCGTTTGTTCATTCTTTTTTCCTGCTTGTTTCTCGCTTATTTCTACCTCTTTCAAGCGCGCAGTAAAGTGTCTTAACACTGGCGGTTCATAGGTAAAGTCGAGCCCTTTCACTTGTCCTGCGTTCTCTTTCACTTTTTCGAACGCTTCAATAATGAAATCCATATGAGTTTGCGTATAAGTGGCACGCGGAATGGTCAAGCGTAACAACTCAGCAGGACATGGATGCTGTTCGCCTGTTGCTGGGTCACGGCCTTGCAGCAATGAACCAATCTCAACCGCTCTGATACCCGCTACTTTGTATAGCTCGCACGCTAAGGCATGAGCTGGAAACTGACCCGCTGGAATATGTGGAAGCAATTTACCCGCATCGACAAACGCAGCGTGACCGCCAGCTTGTTGGCACACGATACCTATCGCTTCTAAGCCATCGACTAAGTACTGAACCTGACCAATACGATATTCCAACCAGTCTTGACGCATACCGTCATAAAGGCCAACCGCAAGGCGTTCCATTGCGCCACCCTCTAAGCCACCATAGGTTGGGAAACCTTCTTGTACGACACACAGTGTTCGACATTCTGTGTATACATCCATAAAAGAGTCGTCTTTAAAGCACAACAAACCGCCCATTTGTACCATCGCGTCTTTCTTGGCAGACATGGCTAAACCATCCGCGTATTTGTAAGACTCACGAGTGATTTGTTCGATAGTCCAATCTTGATAACCGGCTTCTCGTTGCTGAATGAAGTAAGCATTTTCAGCGTAGCGTGCCGAGTCCATGATCACTGGAATATCGTACTTCTGAGCGATTTCATAAACGGCTTTTAGGTTGGCGATAGACACTGGCTGTCCACCAGCAGAGTTACAAGTAATGGTGCTCACAATGTAAGGAACATTTGCCACTCCCGCTTCTAAGATCGCTTCTTCCAGTTTCACCACATCGAAGTTGCCTTTGAAATCTGCGTTCACTGAGGTATCAAACGCTTCTTTGGTATAAACGTTTTTCGCCACACAGCAATTCACTTGGGTGTGACCTTGTGTTGTATCGAAGAAGTAGTTCGATAAAGCGACCATTTTGCTGCGGTCGAGTCCCTTTTCCATTTCGCGCTTCTTAATCAAAACAGGAATGTAAATCTGCTCTGCGCCACGCCCTTGGTGAGTAGGAATAGTCAGCTCATAACCAAAGATATCTTTCACCGCATTCGACAGTGCGTAGTAACTGCGACTGCCACTATAAGCTTCATCACCCATTAGCATCGCGGCTTGCATACGCTGAGTAATAGATCCTGTTCCACTGTCTGTCAGTAGGTCAATAAACACATCATCGCTGTCGAGCAAGAATGGGTTCATACCCGCTTCGACAATGGCTTGCTCACGATAAGCGCGAGTCGTTCTTTTTACTGGCTCTACAACGCGAATACGAAACGGTTCTGGTAGATGTTTGAAGTTTTCCATAATAATACCTTTCAGTACATTCCGATCAGGTCGAAATATAATTTCTTTAGATGTCACGAATCCTCACCATTAAATTAATCGGTCCGTATGAAGACACACGAAGAATTAACAGTGAAAATAAACAAGTTAAATAATGACTTATTAATCAAACCTAAACAGACGCTAAGATAATTAACAAAAACGACAAAACAACGAACACCCTGTACGGAATAATAAGTGCGACATTCATGTGTTCAAAGGTTATCAAAGCTGCTGATAGGTAAACAAAGCACGCTGCTTTGCTGGCGCGTGACGCCTAGAGGGTACTACTCTGAAGAAAGGTGGAACGAGAGCTGATGATCTAAAGTATACCAAGCTAACAGGGTTAGCCATGTTGTTGATTGCCATTTCAGATACATGTTCACAATATATCCCTACGTTGAAATCAAGATGATCCGAAATTTAAATATAGTGCAATTGTTTTATAAATAAAGCTTAGAAAAGTATAAATGTGATCAATATTTATAATGGTAATTAAAGATGATGGCGTGTTATATAAACTGTGATTAGCATCAGTTTATATACTATTAAACTAGTTCAAAGAGAGAGCTAATAATTGTGGCTACTTTTTAAATTCAATGATCTCTAGCAAAGGACAAAGGTAGCTATTTCTATAAAGGTCATCTTCTAAAAATCCGAGCTCTAAAACTCTCCGCTCTAACTAAAAAAGATAAGCTTTAAAAATTAAGATTCTGATGAGGCTCAAACCTCACCAGAACCGTATTGCAAACGCAGTCGTAGATTACTTTTTTTTCACGACTTGCTTGATGGCCATTTCAGCCAATTTGGGGGTCGCTGCTTTCAATGCACTAGGGGCAACCTTCTTACCCGCATTGACCGCTTTATTCAGTTGGCCTTTAACCGATGTGCCTCTTTTCATGGCTTCCAAACGTTGGCGATTTCTCTGAACGTTGTTTGCATCAGCGATACGTTCGAGCAACGTTTGCCTTAAAATATCTAAACCAAATTCCGCCTTTTCTGGCGCAATCGCCAGCGGCAAAGCAATGTCCGGCTGTAACAGTGTTTGATTATATTCGAGCGCTTGAGCAATGATCTTTGCTTTGGCCGATATTGGGTTCTCTAAGTCATACGGCGGTTTCCACTCGTCTACAGGCTTTAATCGGTCTACCTGATTGACAACCGAGACAACTATCGGCTTCTTACGTGAGATATTCTTAGGATCATCATAGAAAGCGTCAAACCTATCTTTCAACTGCTTATCCAACTCACGTGCAGACTGATTGGCTTTTAGTACCCATAGCACCACATCGGCTTGGGTCATCTCTTTCAACATTAAGGCTTCAGTTTTAGGGTTGCCATCAAGCCCTTGAAGATCAACAACGCGAACATCATTGTCGTCGACAAACGCGTTGTATACCGTTGAAGTGTCGGTTGATGGCAGTACATCGACTTCAGCAACCAACTCTTGCTTGAGTGCATTGATAAGTGAAGATTTACCAGAACTGGTTTGCCCCACCAACACGATTCGCACAGGCTCTAACTCAGGAGCAAAGCGTTTCTCATCGGTTTCAGACACATCCGACGCCCTTAGAGCTTCGTCTTCAATGCTGAACCGTCCGCTGTAGAGATCAATCGCAACCGCAGCGACTTCATCTAACAAGGCTTGTTTAGCGGCGTATTGCATGTCATCAACCACACCTCTTGTCATCGATGCCGTCGCCTGTTCTCGACCCAAATCGGAAATCACTTTTAGCGGATTCAAATATAGGTTTTTAAGATGGTTGCCCCAAATAGCCGCTTTGAAGATCTTCTGACCTAGCTCGCCGTATTTATCATAAGCTTCATAGCCCGCTTTGATGTAGGAAACCTTAAGATACTCAATGCCGGGTATATGCTCTCGCACTACCAACTTGTAACGTCGACTTACTTCTTCGAACAGTTTTAGCCCTTCAGGAATCGAAAAATCGAGCGATTTCTTATCAAACTTTTTCGCAACGAATTCAAGTATCTCTAAACCGGTTTGGTCTAGGTTGCCCCACTCTATGTCGACCATTAATTGTTGGCGTACATGATGTTTTGAATCATTCCAGATCGACAGTTCTTTTTGAGACCAATCAGTCGAAGCCTTAACCAATGCATCGTTGATATCAGCTTTTTTATGTTGTGATTCAGCTTCAGCAATATCCTCGCCAAGGTCATCGCTCTCTTTATTTGAGAAGGGCTCCGTACTTGAAGATCGGCGTGAAGAACGACTAGAAATAAACAGAGGAATGGTGAACACCAAGGTACTCACGGCAATGGCAATCGACATTTCCAAAAGGTAGCCGTATTTGATCGCCAAGAAGACACCGAAGCCCATCATGATAATGCTTGGGAAGACGGCCGAAATCAGAGCAATACCCCAGCGGCCACTCGATAGCACCGCCAGTAATCGAAATAAGTTTCTAATTTTCTTCATAGCCCGACGCCGCCTTACCTTTTTTCAGGGATTCTTTGTAGATCTTCTGCATCTCTTGTTCAGACACTTCTTCGCCTTTGTTCTTATGATAGAAGTAAAAGCAGGCCGCGCGACCTAAACCATAAGAGGTGCCGAAACTCATTGCCGCAGCAGCAACCGCGCCGACAGTTTGACCATAAACGGGAATCAGCTTTATCAACTGTCGAGTACCCAGTTTCATTCCATATTGCACAGCAAAGCTGCTTCCCAGAGTACCTATCAACTCACTAAAGACTCTCTTGTTCCATTCAACACCATATTGGTTTGCCAAGCTATGAAGCATTTTGGCTTGAATCGCAGGTACCGATACCAAGCCAACACCCGGAATCAAATCACTCGCAGCTGCACTTCCTGCGTACCAGAGCACTTCGTTTTCTACTTGGTCAAAGTTGGCTTCTTCTTGCGTAGCGTGTTCTTTGTCTTGCACCATCATGCCTATAACAGGAAGTATGCTGGTCAAGCGATCTAACAAGAATTCGAGGTTATAGACATCACCATTATCGGTTTCAAAATCGACCGCTACCGATTCAAACCCTTTACCCCAAACCTTTTCTACTTGGTTGGTGTTGAACTGAATTTGCCTTGCTCGATCTGTTTCACTGGAAGACAACACAGCGGTATGAACAAGCAGCAAGTGTTTAATCTTCTTCTGTTTCTTAATCTGTTTTAGAGCAGCAAGCACGGCGGATTGTTCAGGCTCGTCGGCTTTCATCACCACAACGAGCGCATTACCTGCCTGACCAATCTCTTCCAGATCTTCTTTCGCATCATAATTCGCTTCACTTAGACCTCTGGTATCGAGAAAGCGCATCACGGGTTTGTCTTGCGGAAACTCATATGACATCGCCGTCATGGTACACGGAGCAAATCCATTGCCGACTTCAACAGAAGAGTCACCAGTAACCGCTTGAATAAACGATGACTTGCCCGCGCCCGTTTTGCCCAACAGCCACAATGTAGGAAGATGCTTACGCTGATATTCATGGGCCTGAGTCAAGTCTGGGTTCTTGCTCGGATTAATGAAGTCTTTTATTTGATCAAACATGTTTAGAGTAACGCTCACTTGATGTTGAGATTCGGGTTGATGACAAAGCAATACTGACTTATATAACCACAAATCATATTAAACTTATGTTTGTTCAGTCGCACAGGTTTACAATGCCTAAACGCTTGTTTTTATTTGCGCACTCATTTTTATAGACGCTTTTTTATACGTACGGGTATTATCGTATTGATTCACGTACCTAACGAACATCAACAAACACAGAGAGCTCAAAGAGAAGTATGGAACAAATTTATTTAGCTGGCGGTTGCTTGTGGGGCGTACAAGAATTTATTAAGTACGTTCCTGGCGTTATCAGCACAGAAGCAGGTCGTGCCAATGGAAGTTCTCAGATAAAGGATAACCGAAGCAAACCAAGCGAATACGATGGCTACGCAGAATGTGTACAAATTGAGTTTGACCCAAGCCTCACTTCAGTAACCACGCTAATGGGCCACCTCTTTGAGATCATTGACCCGTACAGTGTGAATAAACAAGGTATCGATGTCGGAGAGAAATACCGAACTGGCGTATACAGCACTAATGCCGAACACTTAACAGAAGCTAAGTGTTATATCGCCGCGCGAGATGATGCCGACCGTATTGCTGTTGAGGTGTTGCCATTGACCAATTATGTTGCCAGCGACAACATCCATCAGCATCACTTAAGTCACTTCCCTGAAGATCATCACTTATGTCATATCCCTTGGGATCTGCTGCATAAATACAAACCTTAGGCTCAAGTACCTATCGATGGCTCGATTTCACCATCAAATCAAAAATGAAATAAAGTTCCCCAATACGACACACCAATAGTGAAAACTTGAAAACCAGTAATAAGTACTGACAGCCGTTCGGGAAAATGGAATGCTTTTAACACACCGATTACATTTTCCCCGTCCATTAAAAAGGTGTCATTATGAAGAAATACGTTCCAATCTTAATTGCTCTTAGTACGGTATCTTCTATGAGCTATGCGGCCACCAGCGAAGATGCTGTTGACTACTTACAAATGCGTAAAGGCGTGGCTTACCAAGTAAACCACTCAAAACCCTTTACCGGTCAATTTGAAGAGAAGTTCGATAACGGCCAAGTCGCGACCCAAGCTCAATTTTCTGACGGCCTAGAACTGGGTCAAGAAACCAACTGGTATCCGAACGGCCAAGTTGCTTCTAAAGTGAATTACGTTAAAGGTGAATTACAAGGCAAAGCAGAAACCTGGTATCCCAACGGCCAGAAGAAAGCCGAGCTCAACTATAAAGACAATGAGCTGTCAGGTGTTGCTTCTCGATGGTATCCAAATGGCGAACAAAGCCTGACCGCTGAATACAGCGACGGACAAAAAGATGGTCTGGTAACGGACTATTACCCTAACGGCAATAAGGCAAGCCAAGCGAAATTCGATGAAGGCGAAGTGGCGAATGGAAAACTAACGCGCTGGAACCTTAACGGAGACAAGGTTGAAGAACTGACCTTTAAAGACCACAAAATCACGTCTAAACAAGTTTGGATGCCGACAGAAAGCTAAATACAAACGGATGAGTGCTCGTGTGACAAAGCACAAGTACTCATCTTCTTTAATCTCAGGTAAGCACCGCATTCTCCATTAACAAGATCTATCGACCTCATCTCCGCCCCCTTCTTCTTCCGGTTCCTTTTACGCTCTAAATAATCACTAATAACAAAACAATCATCAATAGTCATTGAAATAATAAATATTTAACTTGTTAATAATCATTTTATAAAATACTGTTAGCAAACGTTTCCGTTGCGAGTCAGATCTCAATTATCGACCCGTATGCTATCTACACGCAAATAAGAGAAACACGATTATAAATACGTTGTTGAGTCATTTTGTTTTGCTTTGGTGCCCGCCTATGAAAATTAAAACCTCCCTTTTGAGCCTTACTTGCTTGTCGATTATTTCGTTATTGGTTGTTGTGTCATTCACAGAACTGGCCAATCTAAAACTGATCAAACTTGAGAAAACGCTGATCAAAGTAAAGTCACTCGAAGTCTCTATGCTTCAGCTCAATCGAACAGAGTTAGAGTTTCTAATAAGCCACGATAAAACGCTCAAGTCGGTATTTGTCCAAGAGTACTCTCACTTTCAACAACTGATGGGCAGTTTCTCTGTCTTGCTTAAAGAGTCTGATATCGCAGTCCCAGAGTTAGAAAAGCTGACACTTGAAGTAAATCAATACAACAAAGATTTTTCGTTAATGGTCGATGCCATCGACCGCAACCCAGCCAAGGTCGCTGAACTCAAATCAGAAATGAAAATGCTGTTTGAAGATATCATCTCTATATTCATCAACGTTGAAGGCAGATTAGAACAGCAAGTCGAATCGATTCAGCAAACCATTACGACCTTCATTGTAAGCTCCATTATTACCGTCGCTGCATTATTAATGCTGCTATCTTTCGGCATCTCATCTCGCATAGCAAAGAAAATAGCCTCGTTGAACTCGTCCATGATGCTCGTCGCTCAACAACGCGACTTTACCGTAAGAGCCGAAGACAAGGGATCGGACGAGATTGCCGATATCGCAAAGGCATTTAATACAGTCCTCACCGATATTCGTCAGCTTGTCGGCCAAGTTCAGGGCTCTATTAAAGAGCTCGGCAATATTTCGAACCAGCTACAACACGACGGAATGGAAGTTGAGAGCGCTTTAAACAAACAGCAGCAACAAACTGAGAATATTGCGACCGCGATAAACCAGATGGGCAGCAATATTGAAAACGTTGCGACCAACAGCGAAAACGCCTCATCCAACGCACAAACCAGTTTCGCTACGGCGAACGAAGGTCTAAATGATGTGGCATTCACCAGAGACACCATCAATACCCTTTCGGCTGATCTTGTCAGTGCCACTGAAGAAGTAAATCGCCTTTCTGTTCACTCAGAGAAGATTAATACCGTGTTGGAGGTGATTAAAGACATCGCAGAACAAACCAACCTACTTGCTCTTAATGCAGCAATCGAGGCAGCTCGTGCGGGAGAACAAGGCCGTGGCTTCGCGGTGGTCGCAGATGAAGTGAGAACCTTGGCTGGCCGAACACAACTTTCAACCGAAGAGATCTCAACGATAATCCAAGGCGTTCAAGACCAAACACAAATGGTCGTAAATACAATTCAAAGTTGTTGTGAGAAAGGCAACCGCAGTGTCGACTCTTGTGAGAATGCGCATTCAAGAATCTCTTCGGTCATCATGGATATGGAAACCATTCTAAATAACAGTTTGGAAGTGGCGAATGCAATGAAAGAACAAAGCGCTGTTACCTCAGAGATCATTGGAAACGTGAGTACAATTAAGCAGCTAACACTAACCAGTGTAACGGGAGCGTCAAAAAACGCAGCTTCTGCAACGTCTGTGGTCGAACAAACCGACTCATTAGAACGTGCGGTGATTGACCTAAAAACCTAAATCGACTCTCATTGGTTTATTTCTTATAATGGATTAACTTAAATATAGAGTTATGCAAATAGGAAAAGTTGAAGGACAAAACGCACGCTAAATGCGTGCGTTTAAATAACGATGCTGCATATTAAGCTAACTTAGCTCTTGTAGATGACTTACCGAAGCTTGGCGTGCTTTATCACCGTTGCCCTCCATGATCGCTTCATAGTGAGAAAAGATTCGTGACTACATTAAATGAACAACTAGCAAACCTAAAAATAATCCCTGTAATCGCGATCAACCGTGCTGAAGACGCAATCCCTCTAGGGAAAGCACT
The DNA here is from genome assembly GCF_003050585.1 of Vibrio sp. ZF 223. Lineage (NCBI taxonomy): Bacteria > Pseudomonadati > Pseudomonadota > Gammaproteobacteria > Vibrionales > Vibrionaceae > Vibrio > Vibrio sp. ZF 223. The sequence goes on along the minus strand of NZ_PIGB01000002.1, from coordinate 573,710 downwards.
TGTTGAAAACGGCATGCCATGTGCAGAGATCACGCTACGCACAGAGTGTGCAATCCAAGCAATTCGTATCATGCGTAAAGAGTTCCCAGACATGCTAATCGGTTCTGGAACTGTACTGACTAACGAGCAAGTTGACGCCTCTATCGAAGCTGGTGTTGATTTCATTGTGAGTCCAGGCTTTAACCCACGTACCGTTCAATACTGTATCGACAAAGATGTTGCAATCGTACCGGGTGTTAACAATCCAAGCCTAGTTGAACAGGCAATGGAAATGGGCCTTCGCACTTTAAAATTCTTCCCTGCCGAACCTTCAGGCGGGACAGCTATGCTTAAAGCACTAACGGCTGTTTACCCAGTAAAATTCATGCCAACTGGCGGCGTAAGTTTGAAGAATGTAGATGAATACCTATCTATCCCTTCTGTACTTGCGTGTGGCGGAACTTGGATGGTTCCAACTAATCTTATTGATGAAGGAAAATGGAACGAACTCGGAAAGCTTGTTCGTGACGCTGTTGAATTCGTAAGTAAATAAGTCAGCGGCCTAACCTTCTGGCATTTTAATGTAATTAATATTTAAGATATAAAGCGATCGCTAAGATCGCTTTTTAATACTTGTAGAACTAACAATAGCCGCTGATTCACACTCTCAACTCTTCAATAAACTTTCAACTCCAACCCTTTCCAATGGTTTGATCTCTTTCTCTGATTGTTTCTGTTACTTTGAATGACAACACAAACACAACAGACAATTATAATGAAAAAAACATCACTATTACTTGCTTCCATTGCTCTGGCACTTTCTGGTGTCGCACAAGCTGACCAGTTAGAAGACATTCAAAAATCAGGCACTCTTCGTGTGGGCACCACTGGCGACTACAAGCCCTTCTCTTACTTCGACGGCAAAACCTACTCTGGCTACGATATCGATGTTGCACAGCACATTGCAGAACAGCTAGGTGTCGAATTACAGATTGTTCGTACCACATGGAAAGATCTACTGAGCGACCTAGATGACGATAAGTACGACATCGCGATGGGTGGTATTACGCGCAAAATGCAACGCCAGTTAAACGCAGAACAAACTCAAGGTTATATGACCTTTGGTAAGTGTTTCTTGGTTGCGAAAGGCACAGCAGAACAGTACGACAGCATCGAGAAAGTAAATTTGTCTTCGGTTCGTGTAGGTGTAAATATTGGCGGTACCAACGAGATATTTGCCGACGCTAACTTGCAGAACGCAAACTTCACACGTTACGAGAATAACCTAGACGTTGCGCAAGCCGTTGCGGAAGGCAAAGTAGATGTCATGGTGACAGAAACCCCTGAAGGTCTGTTCTATCAAGTAACGGATGAGCGCCTTGAGGCAGCTCGCTGTGAAACACCGTTTACCAACAGCCAATTCGGTTATCTGATTCCAAAAGGCGAACAGCGCCTATTGAACACGGTAAATTTCATTATGGATGAGATGAAATTGAAAGGCGTGGAAGAAGAGTTTCTGATCCACAACTCTCTTAAGTAACGTCTTTTCAATTTATACAGTGACAAAAATTAGGCCAGCATTGCTGGCCTATTTCGTATTGGTTTAATGCTTCACGTTAACCGTGAGTAATCACGTTCTGCTGTACTAATGCATCCAGAATATCCGAAGGCATAGTGCCACTTAAGGTTAGTTGTGGCGCAAGGTCTTCAACCACAATCACCTGCTCCGTTGTACCTACACCATCAGGGTTGATCGTAAGCTCAATATCATCCCCGTCCACTTTCGCGTCTATCTGCTGCAGTAACGCTGTCATGTCTGGTGAAGTATTCTTCAACTCTGGCAATACTTCTCTTAGGTCGATCTGGTCTCCTTCAGACAGGCTGAAATCAGTGATGGTGTCTTCAACGCCATCTTCGATATTCAGCCATACGAACGAATCCATACCAGCGCCACCAGTCAGGATGTCTGAGCCTCCACCGCCAATCAGGGTGTCGTTACCATCACCGCCAACAAGCGTATCGTCACCCGCTCCACCTACAAGTCGGTCATTTCCTGACCCGCCAGTGAGGTTGGTATCAAAGTCACTCGCTAAAAGTTGCACATCGTCTGTTTCAGAAGACAGATCGAGATCGAGTGGGTTCGCAACTATATTGAGGTTTAGATCAATGTTTTGAGATATCGCAATATCGTTATTGTCCGTTTCCTCAGATACCGCCTCAACCTTCAACGTGTAGTTACCAGGAGTTAACGGCTTACCAGCTGATGGTTGCTCGACGAGTCTGAGACTATCAATCGCATCAGCCGTCGCTATCCAAGTGTCACCTACTAGCGAAACCGTACCCGCATCACTGGCCACATTAACACCATCCGGAACATCACTGATCTTCAACGTTAACTCTTCAGTAATATCCGTCAATGCAGCAACAATTCCGACTAAAGCGACTCCACTATTAGCGACCACTGATGAGCTGGTCGTAATGTTTCTCACGTAGTTAAATGTCGGGTCGATAGACAAGGTTGGCGCATTCGCCACAGGTGTCACTGCAATATCATAGATCACAGGTGTCGTTTCTATTGCGATACCAGAAGGGTTTCCGCTGTCTTTAGCGATGACTTCTAATCCAATACTATTGGTTGGAGATAAACTCGCATCGAGGTAGACACCACTTGGACTGGTTGGCGTATCAATTAGAGCATTCAAATCGTTAAGAGTACCGACTAAGATGACTGAACCCGTGTTGTTGCCGTTAACCATCACCGTCGTCACAGCCGGAAGTGATACATTCAATGTACCGTAATCCACCGTCAGCGTGACTGTCATTAAGTCATCAGAGAATGCATCTACATAATCAGGGTCACTGACATTGATGCCACTCAACAACTGACCGGCGTCTTCATCAATCAAATCGGTGACGTTGTCACCACTTACAATAGGCGTATCGTTAACGCCTTGCACTACAACGCTGATTTCTGCTGTATCCGTTAGGAAGTCATCAGCCCCGTTGGTTGTGCCATTGTCTTCCACTGTGTAAGTGAATTTAACGTCGCCATTGTAATCATCGGCTGCTGTGAATACCCAATATGGGCCATTGATCGAGTTGTCATCCGCACCACCGACATTTTCGAACTTCTGAATCTGTCCCTGACCTTGGTCGATAACGACTCCAGTCACTGTAACAACATCCCCCTCAGGATCAGTCGTCGCTGCAATCAGGTCTTCAGCTTTGATGATCAATTGGCCTTCTTCAAGCATGGTACCCAAGTTAACATTGGTTGCCACTGGCTGATCATTCACTTCAGTTACAACAACGCTTATTTCAGCGGTATCCGTTAAGAAATCATCAACGCCGTTGGTTGTGCCATTGTCTTCTACGGTATAAGTGAACTTAACGTTGCCATTGTAATCATCAGCGGCAGTGAATACCCAATATGGACCGTTTATCGAGTTGTCGTCAGAACCACCGACGTTTTCAAACTTCTGAAGCTGCCCCTGACCTTCATCGATAACAACTCCAGTCACAGTGATCGCATCGCCTTCAGGGTCTGTCGTTGCAGAAACCAGGTCTTCAGCTTTGATGATCAACTGACCTTCTTCTGGCATGGTGCCCAAGTTAACATTGGTTGCTACTGGTTGGTCATTGACTTCTGTTACTACAAGACTTATTTCAGCAGTGTCTGTTAAGAAGTCATCCACGCCGTTGGTTGTACCATCATCGATAATGCTGTAATCGAGTTTAACGTCACCGTTAAAATCATCAGCAGCCGTAAATATCCAGAATGGGCCCGTAATCGCAGCGTTGTCAGCACCACCAGCGTTTTCAAAGCGCTGTAATTGACCTTGGCCTTGAGTAAGGGTCACACCCGTGACGATGAGGTTATGGTTTTCAAGATCTGAGCTTGCTGCAATTAAGTCACCTTCAACGATAACAAGCTGTCCTTCCTCTGCAATCGAGCCTAGATCAACGTTGTTTGCCACAGGAGCGTCATTCACTTCCGTCACCTTAATGGTGAAGGTAGCTTCATTGCTTTGAGCGGTATTCGGGTCACCCGCGTCAATCAGACCGTTATTACCACCGTCATCGAGCGTTGCATTGATCGTGACTAAACCACTCTGGTTGAGATAGTTCTGATCTGGGTCTGGTTTGAAAGTAACAGCCCCATTCACCAACGCGGTATTGATATCGGCTTCTTTACCAGTAATCACCAATGAGCCGTCAGGCTGCAATACAAACGTTACGTCAGGTGAGCTGGTAAACTCAAACACACCTTGCGCTCCCGGCAGTGTTTGATCCACTTGCAACGTAAGAACATACGGCGCATCTGGATTATCAAAATTAGCGTCAACGTCGTAAATACTAAAGTTGTCGATGGCAACACTGATGTCTTCAGATGTTTCAATATTCGTTACGTTTACAAAGATCGGTTGATCGTTGATAGGATCAATCACCAAATCAACATCGAAGGTCGTTGGAGTCCCCAAGTATTCCGTGTTATCAGCATCAGTATCAACAGAGCGAACAGTAATCTGCAGCGGGCCATTGATACCCAGTGCATTGCCTGCATCACTGTTATGTTCACCAGAGTTGAATACGATCTTATCTAGTGACTGTGCAGGAACATCTAGCGTCCAGATCTGCGTCGCAGGATCATAGCTAGCCAAGGTGGTTCCGTCTGGATAGTAGATAGAAGCATCTTGAGGCACGCCAGCCACTTCGACTCGAAGTGTTTCTGGCGCGTTTTCGGTATACGTTCCGTTTCCAGTTGCCGACAGCTCTTTATCAAGAATGGTCGCATTGATTTCGATATCAATGTTTTGGCCTTCATTACCCGTCACAGAATCGGTCGGGTTGGTATCAACATCATCACCCACCGGCACAACATGCAGCTTAAAGCTTGGTAAATTTGCCGCCGCAGTAGGCACACCCAACAAAGATTCTTGAGTGAAGACTTCAACACCAAACTCAGCCGTACCACTGAAGTCTTTAGGCGGTAGGATCGAAATCTCACTCAAATCAAATGACAATCCTGAAGCTTGAGGAAGTTGAACACTCCACTCACCACCACCATTGTTCTTCACTGTATAAGCAGAGCCCGGATCTGCACTCATTAAGAAGCCATCGGGTACACCGGTGAACTTAATCGAAACGAACTGCTCTGAGCCGTCTAGGTCAGTGAGCGCAATGGAGACTGGCCCTGTTCCCGATAGAGAAATAGCTTGATCTTCATTGCCCGTGATCTCAATGACATCAGGATCACTACCCGGCCCTGTTACAAGCACATCATCAACCACAGGGACAACTTCAAAGCTAACACTGGTATTGAACGTATCAGTATCGGTTGCTGTTCCGGCTGGAGATGAGGCGTCATTGTAGGTAGCAGTATCGGTTATTGTTCCGCTGACATTAACTTGTACTTGGTTAATATCGTTACCCGTTGGGTAATTAGGAGCAGGACGGAACAATACATTATCCAGAGCACCAGCATTAATTTCCGCTTCATTGAAGGTCACGGACGTACCAAGCGATACACCCGCGCTTGTGTAAAATGCACCGACACTTGTGTCATCCAAAGTCAGCGTAATAGATGTGAATTTTTCGTCACCACCCTCAACCCCACTGACTTGATCAGTAATGGTTGTGCTGAAATCAAGCTGAATGTAAGTATCTTCGTAACCCACCGGATCTTGTCCAGGTTGACCATCAGTATCGACAGGATTAAATGAATCATCGAGCGAACCAACAACCGTAACATCAATGTCTGGATTACCTTCAACGTCAGGAGCAACTTTAATAACTACATCGGTCACCAAGGTTTTCTCATCACCAGAAAGTGTATCTTTGGTTACTATTGTGATTGGTAACCTAAAGTCGCCAGAATAGTCAGCAGGCAGGTTCAATAATAAACCCGATGAATCGATGGCTACGCCCTGTTCGATTGTCGTCTCGTAAACATATTTCCCGTTCACAAAGTCAACATCACTTGTTCCCGACAGGCTAATTGGGAATGATGTAGTAGCATCAATGACCAGAGTACCATCAATGATCACCGTCACTTGGTCAGTAGAATCATCGCGACCCGTAAAGCTTAAAATGCCGTTTAGTGCCGCGCCGAGATCAAGTTGTGTATCTTCGACCGCATCGATAACACTGTCTGGCACAATCGCAATATCTGCGGCAACTTTGTCAGGAGCCGTCAGCACTTCAGGGTAAGAAAGCGTTACTTCCCCGGTGCGCTGTACTTGGGCTGAAGTTTCATTGTTGGCATCACCTGGATCTGATACTAAGGTGAAAATTGTCATCTTGATATCATTGAAATCAGTAGCCACATCATCCGCATCATTTTCAGGGGTGAAATCTAATCCATTGGGCGCACTGACGCTAAAGGCATCTTCATTGGTCACAACCCAACGGCCACCGCCTTCGTAAGAGGCGCCTGTGACCAAAAGTTGCCCTAAAATATCATCAGATAACGCGCTTCCGTCGGTGTTAGTCAACTGAACAATCACTTCGTCGACTTGCTCTTCTACTGTGCTTAAATCCGTTTCTTGGTATCGGACGACGTATTCATCCGAAATTGATGTGTTATCACTGTTAGTTGTAAATTTAATGACACCATTAGCATCAGCCGTAATCGTAGTGAGATCTCCAGAGCCATCTTCGTTTGAAACGACAATCTTGTTGTCGGCATCGCCAGGTTCAACGACAGGTCTTACACGCACATCAATCGTACCTGTAATCGTCGCGGTAACGATGCCCTGACCAGGATCAGTTGCATCAACATACTCATGATCGCGCTCTTCAATCATGACAACCGTACTAAGCGTAAAGTCGGTGCTCGAATCTTGCTCCGGTGTTATCTGAATAAAATTATTGTTCAGTGCTATCTGAGTGAACGCTTCTGGAGTCTGCCCACTCTTAGGTGTGATGGTTAGCGTTCCGGCTACGGCATCGTAATTCCAAATTACATCACCGTTTACAACCACACTTGCAACACCACTTGGAATGCCACTGATGACGATTGAAGTGAAGTGCTCATCATCGTCAATGTAATCAGTGCCCTCTGGGTGCCAATCAATGTTGATCGCCGTATCTTCGTCCCCACGAGTTACCGTATTGTAGGTTGCTGAGGTATCAATCCTAGGCTCAACTAATATGCGAATTTCCTGATCAAAAGAGAGCGTATGACCATCATTCTCAGTCACGATCACTTTACCCTGGATATGGATATTCTCTGTCGACGAATCAACAGGTCTAATACGGATACCTGAAGTTTTCCCCGCTTCAGTGATGTTCGCTTCGTAGATAGGTTTAGATAGATCAGGGCTACCGCCCGGTCCCGTTTCATAACCAACAAAGTTCAAGTCAATCACGGTACCATCGCCATCTTCCAGAATAACGCCGTCAGGGATGCCTGAAAGAATAACCGTTATCGACTCTGAGCCATCGTCAGGTAATGGTGTTGTGCCGCTATCTGGTCTTCTCTCGCCCGACAATACAGTGAAATCTAGCTCAGCAAAGGTATCACCATTTTGGCTTTCTTGGATTGTGGTTTGAACGCCAGATGTTGTGCCATCAGTAATTGCTGTCCAAGCCGTACCATTCGTTCCACCATAAGGAGTATCGGCAACGCCTTTCACCTCAACGTTCACCGTTTTAGTTCCTAATATCTCCTCATCGACTTGGGCGCCCGTGGATAGATTTGCGGTATCTTTGACCACACCCGTGACATCGAAGGTGAAATTGACATTACTGTGTTTAGTTGGAACAACCTCAACGTTTGCCAAATCGGAATACGCTATTTCTTGGTAATCGATACCATTAATAGTGACTGTTGGAACGACATTCGTGGTACCTAAGAAGTAAAGCTCTGCACCTTCCGTAACATTACTGATGCGCACAAACAGTTCTTCAGAACTGTCAGCATCTACCGAACCTGTCATGGTGATGACTTCGTCTAACGTGAACGCGTCTTTATTGTCTAAAGGCCCGACGTAATCTGGATCATCGATATTGTCTTCGTTAATACGGATTCGGTTAACGCTGAACGAGCCAGGGTCTGCATCGGCAGTCACATCAATGATGATGTTTTGCTCTACAGAGCGAGCGGTCGTTTTGTCCACCCCGCCATTTGCAGAATCATCGTACGGATTACGCGTCTCTTCCGTTATCGCTGTTGCTTTAAACTCTATTTGACCGGAGAAGTTATCGATCGGGTTTACGACCGTACTATTGATGTCTCCAGCCGCAATGATGTAAACACCGTTAGTCGGAGTAAGGACGTTGCCGTTTTGGTCGAGAAGCTCAAACTGGCCATCTCCCTGAACAACTTCAAGTTCATAGGTAATCGTCTCAGTATTACTGTTATCTTGCGACTCTGCGTTCAGCTGCAACGTAACGTTGTCTTCATCTTCGTTAACTTGATACTGATACGCGCTATTCGCATCATCCCAAGTTGCAATATCCGCTACCGCTTCAATCTCAATTCTGAAGTTTGAATTTACTGTATGATCAAGCGTGCCGTTGTTATCAATTTCGAGCTCGTAGTTGATTCGCACACCATTGTCATTCGAACCGTAGTTTTGGTCTGGAACAAAGAACAAGTTGTCGATTGTCGCAATAGTGTCTAATGGTTGATTCGTGTCTGGAGCAAAGCTCTGCTGCATTTGAGGCGGACCAAACAAGATATCACCGTTTGGTTCAGCGACTAACTTGTGATATTCCACGCCATCAAAGTAATAGAACGTCCCTCTGTGATTACCGCTCTGAATCGTCAGTTGGCCGATAGACTCGTTATTATCTTGGTCCTTTATGTTAACCTGCAGCGCAATTTGTGCAGGAGCATCAGGCAAACCGCTTTGATTATCTTGAATATTCTCAAGAGTCGGCTCATCGCCTGTTGCGTAAGGTATGGTTGAGTCTCTACCCGCATCCTCGAAGGTCGTCACTTTCAGCGCGATTCTTGTAGAGTCCCTATCTGTAATCGTAATATCTAACGGTGTTTCAGATGTGTCCAAATCTCCATCTGTCGCAATCACGTTAATAGAGAAATCTATTGTCTCACCGTTATGCTCTAGATAACCGTTAGCTCTAAACTCAACCTCACCATTTGAGTTAATACGCAATCGACCAAGCTCACGAGTATCAACACCTCCATTGGTCTGCTCGTATACTCGAACCTCTTGAATACCATTGTTTAAATCGAAACCATCACTGTAAGGCCCACTATTTCCGGTACGGAAAACGATATCAGCGCCATTGCTGGTAATGCCCTCTATGCGAGTCAGTGCTGCATCATCCGCACCCACATCTGTCGCATTAGCAAACATGTTAACTTTGGAATTACCGTAACCCTGCCCTTCAATTCGCGTTATCGATTGAGTAGTCACCAATGGAACATCATCAGTCACAGTAATAGTCAGATCGATCGCGTTCGACTGGTCTCGGTCAAAATCTTCGGCCACGACAGAGAAATCAAGATCTATGGTGTTTTCATTCGCGCCATCAGGATGCTTAAATGGTTTAAACAGCTCAAATTGATAGCTGTTGTTTGAGGTATCAAAAATGATTTCAAACACAGGCTGATTGCTAGTTACCGTCTGTGCAACATAAGTGAAGGTTGTACCGCTTTGTGAAACAGGCAGCCACTCTAGGCTTTCTCCATCAGAAGTTAAGCCTGCAATCACTAAGTTTTCATCGACCAATTCATACTTAACAACACCATCAGCACCTTCATCAACGGTGAATAGTCCATTAATAATGGTATCTTCGGATTGATCAGAACCAATCCCAGCAAGATCATCTTCATCAACTACCGTCTCACCTGTTGGCGCACTCATTACTGGCACATCATCGAGCACTTCGATCGGCAATACATACTGATTAGAGTCATCACCGTCACCATCAACCGCAACAACATCAAACGGAATCGTTAAGGTATTGGAATTCGGGCTTGTTGGATGGTTTAGAGGACCTAGCAACGTAAAGGTATAAGAGCCGTCATTCGCTAGCGCGAGCGTGAAGATAGGAGTCCCGCTTGTCGTCGTACCTTGATAGGTCGTTGTGTTCGCAGCTCCTGTGACTTCTGTAATAGAAATCGCTTCGGTTCCAGAGTTCAATGTCGCTTCAAGCGCAGAGATATTACGCAGTTCGTAAACCTCTACTTGGTCTGCACCTTCTGTGGTAACAAATGCACCTGTTGCTTGAGACACCACAGATCCAAGATCATCTTCATCAACCACAAATGTGCTGGTCGCTGTCGTGTCGGTAATGACAGGCACATCATCGGTTATAGTAACGGTCAGAGGTTTCATCACAGAATCGGTATTGTCTTGGTCGACCGCGATCACTGGCAGTGTGAATACTTGATCGTTGTTGCCTTGCACAGGCAGATGATCGAGCTCTTCCAATAAAGTGAACGTGTATTCGCCTAACACCACACTACTAAAAGTGATGGTAAAGATATCCGTTTGAACACCTCCACTTTCAACGAAACCAATATAAGTGCCGCTGTTGGCTGGATCTTCTTTAAGCTGAACTACTAGGCCATCCGACTTCAAGTCACCAGACGTATTGAACTGAGTGGTATCAATACGGAAATAACTCACATCATCACTTCCCGCTGTGAAAGTAATGGTTTCAGTTTGGCTCACAGGTAAGCTCGGAGATGAGCCATCCACAAGATTCGCTTCTTCCAATGCAACCGTTGGAACCGTATCAATTACCGGTGGAGCACCATCTGAAATCGTCAGTGTCACTGTCGAAGTAACAATATCGCCATCTTTATCTTCCGATGTCACCGTAATGGTCTTAACGATGTTACCACCCGAATGATCGAGATTACGGTTAGGTTCGAAACGTACATCACCTTCAAGATTGATAAACAGAGAACCTTCAGTGAACACAAATTCTTGCTCACCCGTGTCGGTTTGTACTAGTGACTCTTCAGGTTGGCTGCCATAGGTAAACTTAGTGATTGTGGCGCCATCTGCACTTTGCGCAGGCATCACATCAAATGTCGTTGTGGTAGGTGTGCCCGTACTTGGCTCTGTGATGCTAAGAGCACCAGATTGCATCAATTGAACATCATCACTGATGGTCACAGAAAGCGGTTTAGACTGTGAAATATCGCCATCGGTGTCTTGTGCATATACCGACAAGTCAAAGCTGAGATCGTTGTTTCCTAATCCGTCGACATGATCCAAACGCTCTAACAAAGTAAACGTGTACTCACTCGGGTTAGTGTTATCAAATTCTAGGGTGAAGATAACTTTCTCAACACCTGAGCCGTCCGTTGTGAATGCTACGTAATCACCGGAACCAGCAGGCTCTTCACGCAAGCTCAATTCAAGGCCATCAGACTTCAATACACCGCTGGTATTAAACAACCCTACTTCGACGACAATCTTCTCGATGTCATCACTGCTTGCGAGTGAAGTAATGGTTTGGGTCACGCTGACTGGGCTGCCACTCGGCGTTGAACCATCAGCAAGTAAGCTTTCAGACAAGCTAACACTCGGAACGACATTCAACGTTGGTCCATCACCATCAACGATAGTGAGTGTGACCGTTGAAGAAGAAATATCCTTATCAAAATCAGAAGAAGTAAATTCAATCAGCTTAACAATATCACCTGCAGAGTGGTCAAGATTACGATTTGGTTCAAACCTTACATCACCATCCAAAGTGACAAACAGCGAGCCTTCAGTGAAAACAAATTCCTGCTCACCGCTGATGCTTTGATCCAAAGTAATCGCAGAGCCACCGTCATAGGTGAACTGTGTAATGGTTGCCCCATCAGCACTTGGCGTAGGCAATACATCAACGGTCGAGGTAGTTGGTGTGCCAGTATTTGGCTCTGTGATGGTTAAAGTACCATCTTGCATCTGTTGGAGGTCATCTTGAATGGTGACAACAACATCACGCTTAACTGAGTCATCACCATCAGTATCAACCGCATAAACAGGTAAATTGAAATTAAGGTCGTTATTAAGCGCGCCATCAAGGTGATCGAGAGCCTCAATCAGCGTGAAGGTGAACTGACCTTTATTGACACTATCAAAATCAATGGTGAATACATTGGTTACGTTACCGGCCCCGTCATCAGTAAACCCGATGTAGTCGCCAGGTGAAGCAGGATCTTCTTTTAGCTGAACAACAAGACCATTTGATTTCAGCACATCACCAGGATTGAATTCGTTGGTTGCAATTCTAAAGTGGCTTAAGTCATCACTACCCACGGTGTAGGTAATGGTTTGTGTTGAACTTACCGCAGAACCACTCGGCGTTGAGCCATCTGCTAGGTTCACTTCCGATAAGTTTACGCTAGGAACAACATCGATGACCGGATCAATACCATCTTGGATCGTTAATGTGACATCCGCGGTATCAGTATCGTTATCAAAGTCGCTGGTCGTTACCACAATCGTTCTAACAATATCACCAGCTGAATGATCCAGATTTCGATTTGGCTCAAAACGAACTTCGCCTTCAATCGTGATGTACAGAAAACCATCGGTTACGGTAAACACCTGCTCTGTCGATACATTCGGATCCAAGGTGACAGCAGTACCACCATCGTAAATAAATTGGGTGACCTTTGCGCCATCTGCACTTTGAGTCGGCATTACATCGATGGTTGGCGTAGTTGGTGTGCCTGCCACTAGATCCGCCAATGAAGGCTCAACAATATTCAATGACCCGTCTTGTACACCTTGTACATCATCGGTAATGGTCACTGTCATTGGTGACATCGCAGACTCATCACCATCGGTATCCACTGCTATAACAGGCACATCGAAGTTTAAGGAGTTGTTCTGCAAGCCATCCGCATGGTCTAACGCTTCAAGCAGCGTAAACGTGTATTGCCCTAAATTGGTGGTTGAGAAACTGATTGTGAAGACGTTGGTTTCTACGTTAGCACCGTCTTTTACAAAGCCAATATAGTTTCCAGAGTTCGCTGGCTGCTCTTTAATCTCAACCTCTAAGCCATTCGACTTCAAAGCCCCCGAAGTATTGAACTGAGCAGGGTCAATTCTGAAATGACTAACATCATCACTACCCTCGGTATAGGTAATCACTTGAGTCATCGATACTGGGTTACCCGTTGGCGCAGAACCATCAGCCAGATCGACTTCAGAAAGACTCACGCCAGGAATGACGTTGATGATTGGCAGATCGCCATCGGTAATGGTTAGCGTGACTGTCGAAGTCACCACATCACTATCATAGTCACTTGAACTGACCACTATCGACTTAACGATATCCCCGCCCGAGTGATTAAGATCGCGGTTTGGTTCAAAGCGCACATCGCCTTGCAGCGTGATATAGAGTGAGCCTTCAGCAACCACAAACTTCTGTTCACCCGTGTTGTTCTGGTCAAGCGTGAACACTGTGCCATTGTCGTAATTAATTTGGGTGATAGTCGTGCCGTCAGCCCCTTCTTGATCAAGAACATTGACGGTCGTGGTGGTCGGCGTACCCGCGGCTAAGTCAGCCACTGTCGGCTCTTCAATGCTGAGAGCGCCATCCACCATGACTTGAATATCATCGGTAATCGTTACAGCCAGAGGCGACATCAGAGAGTCATCGCCATCACTATCGACCGCGTACACCGGCAAGTTGAATGTTAGGTCGTTATTACCTTGAATTGGTGTATGGTCAATCGCTTCTATAAGCGTGAAGGTGTATTCACCTAAAGTCGTGCTGCTAAATGCAAGTGTGAAGACCGTGGTTTCTACATTTGAAATGTCCGTTGTGAAGCCGATGTAGTTACCCGAACCCGCAGGCTCTTCTCGAATCTCAATCACTAAGCCATCAGATTTCAGAGTACCGCCAGTATTAAACTCACTCGGCTCAATGCGGAATTTTACAACATCATCACTTTGGTTGGTAAAAGTGATGGTTTCTGTTTGGCTAACCGCACTACCACTTGGTGATGAGCCATCAGCCAGATCAGCTTCTTCAAGTGCAACACTCTGCACCGCATCGATAGTCGGGTTGTCGCCATCGGTTATGGTCAAAGTTACGGTCGCAGTCACCGGATCGTTATCAAAGTCATTGGATGTCACGACTATCGACTTAACAATGTCTTCGCTCGCGGAATGGTCTAAGTTACGGTTGGGCTCAAAGCGCATCTCACCTTGAAGGGTGATGTACAACTCACCTTCTGTGAAACTGAATTGCTGTTCGCCTGCGATGCTCTGATCCAACGTATTAACGATTCCACCAAAAGAAAACTCAGTAACCGTTGCACCATCAGCACTTTGGTTTGGCATTACATCAATGGTATTGGTTGTTACCGTACCATCAGCCAGATTTGGCTCAACGATATCTAACGTACCGTCTTGCATGATTTGAACATCATCGCCGATGGTTACATTGAGTTGAGACACCAAAGAATCATCGCCATCGCTGTCTACCGCATAGACCGGAAGATCAAAGCTCAGATCATTGTTCGCTAGACCATCTGCATGATCTAACGCTTCCAATAAAGTAAAGGTGTATTCACCAAGAGTCGAGGTCGAGAAGCTAATCGTGAACACTGGAATTTCAGCATTTGAACCATCAGTAATGAAGCCGATATAAGTACCTGGATTCGCTGAATCTTCTTTTATCTCGACCACAAAACCATTCGATTTCAGTGCGCCGCCGACATTGAACTCGGTAGGTTCAAGACGGAAACGGGTCACATCATCACTTTGATTAGTAAAAGTAAGCGTCTCAGTTTGACTTACAGCACCGCTACTTGGCGCTGAGCCATCAGCAAGATTAGTTTCAGACAGAGTAACACTTGGCACCGTATCAATGGTCGGGATATCACCATCAGTAATCGTCAGGGTGACTGTCGATGTCACGGTATCCTTATCGAAATCGCTTGAGGTGACCTCGATCTGTTTAACGATATCTCCGCTAGTATGGTCAAGATTACGGTTCGGCTCGAAGCGAACGTCACCTTGAATAGTGATATACAGTGAACCTTCAGCAACTACGAACTTCTGCTCGCCAGTATTATTCTGGTCAAGCGTTAATACAGTCCCGCCATCATAAGTAAATTGTGTGATGGTCGCGCCGTCTGCCCCTTCTTGATCAAATACATTAACGGTCGTTGTCGTGGGCGTGCCCGCAGCCAAATCAGCAACTGTTGGCTCGACAATATTTAACGCTCCATCTTGCATGATTTGAACATCATCACCGATGGTCACATTCAACTGTGACACCAATGAATCGTCGCCGTCGGTGTCTACCGCATAAACAGGAAGATTAAAGCTAAGATCGTTGTTCGCTAAACCATCCACATGGTCTAATGCTTCCAACAACGTGAAAGTGTATTGGCCGAGGGTAGTACTAGAGAAACTGATCGTGAACACGTTGGTTTCAACGTTCGAACCATCCGTCACAAAACCGATATAACCACCTGGTGTGCTTGGGTCTGCTTTTAGTTCAACCACCAGCCCATTTGATTTAAGCGCCCCACCAACATTGAATTCTGTCAGTTCAATACGGAAACTCGCCACATCATCACTTTGATTAGTGAAGGTAATCGTCTCTGTTTGACTTACAGCGACACCACTTGGCGTAGAACCATCACTCAAATTAGTTTCAGATAAAGTAACGCTCGGTACATTATCAATCGTTGGGATGTCACCATCGGTAATAGTCAACGTGACTGTAGAAGTAACAACATCACTATCTGAGTCGCTTGAAGTCACGACTATCGACTTAACGATGTCTCCACTTGTGTGGTCGAGGTTACGGTTTGGTTCAAAGCGCACATCACCTTGCAGCGTGACATAAAGCGAACCTTCAGCAACCACAAACTTCTGCTCTCCCGTATTGCTCTGGTCAAGCGTAAACACCGTGCCGTTGTCATAATTGATTTGGGTGATGGTCGTGCCGTCCGCCCCTTCTAGATCAAGAACATTCACAGTCGTAGTTGTCGGCGTACCCGCTGCTAAATCAGCCACAGTTGGCTCTTCAATCGTAAACGCGCCATCTACCATGACTTGGATATCATCGGTAATCGTCACAGCAAGTGGCGACATTAGAGAATCATCGCCATCGCTATCAACCGCGTACACTGGCAAGTTGAACGTTAGGTCGTTATTACCTTGAATTGGTGTGTGGTCAATCGCTTCTATAAGCGTGAAGGTGTATTCACCTAATGTCGTGCTGCTAAATTCAAGCGTGAAGACTGTAGTCTCGACATTTGAAGTATCTGTGGTGAAACCAATGTAGTTACCCGAACCCGCAGGCTCTTCTCGAATCTCAATCACTAAGCCATCAGATTTCAGAGTACCGCCGGTATTAAACTCACTCGGCTCTAAACGGAATTTCTCCACATCATCACTTTGATTGGTGAAAGTGATGGTTTCTGTTTGGCTAACCGCACTGCCGCTTGGTGATGAGCCATCAGCGAGATCCGCTTCTTCAAGAGCAACACTCGGAACAGCATCGATAGTCGGGGTATCACCATCAGTAATGGTCAGCGTAATGGTTGAAGTCACCGGATCGTTATCGAAGTCGCTTGAAGTCACGACAATCGACTTCACGATATCTTCACTAACGGAATGGTCTAGATCGCGATTAGGTTCAAAGCGCACCTCCCCTTCAAGGGTGATATAAAGCTCGCCTTCGGTGAAGCTGAATTGCTGCTCGCCTGAAATGCTTTGATCCAGTGTGTTTACGACACCGTCATAGGTAAACTGAGTGATCGTCGCGCCATCAGCACTTTGATTTGGCATCACATCAATGGTGTTGGTTGTCACCGTACCGTCAGCAAGGTTTGGCTCAGTGATATCTAATGTGCCATCTTGCATGATTTGGACATCATCACCGATGGTCACATTCAGTTGAGACACCAAGGAATCGTCGCCATCCGTATCAACCGCATAAACAGGCAGATCGAAGCTCAGATCGTTATTATCTAAACCATCCGCATGGTCTAACGCTTCAAGCAGAGTAAAGGTGTATTCGCCTAACGTACTTGTAGAGAAGGCAATCGTGAATACAGGAACTTCAGTATTCGAACCATCAGTAATAAAGCCGATATAAGTGCCCGGATTAGCCGAATCTTCTTTTATCTCAACCGCAAAACCATTCGACTTCAGTGCACCGCCCACATTGAACTCGGTGGGTTCAATACGGAAACTCGCGACATCATCGCTTTGATTCGTGAAGGTAATCGTTTCGGTCTGACTGACGGCACTGGAGCTTGGTGTAGAACCGTCACTAAGGTTAGCTTCAGACAGAGTCACGCTTGGCACGGCATCAATGGTTGGGATATCACCATCAGTAATGGTCAGCGTCACTGTGGATGTCAGTACGTCATTGTCTGAATCGCTTGAGGTCACCACAATCGACTTCACGATGTCTTCGCTAACAGTGTGATCCAAATTACGATTTGGCTCGAAGCGTATTTCACCTTCAAGAGTGATGAATAACTCACCTTCTATGAAGCTAAACTGCTGCTCGCCAGAGTCATTCTGATCAAGTGTTCGTAGTTGACCGTCATAAGTGAACTGAGTGATCGTCGCACTATCGGCACTCTGATTTGGCATCACATCGATGGTATTGGTTGTGATTGTGCCATCTGCAAGGTTTGGCTCAGTGATATCTAACGTACCACCTTGCATGATTTGGACATCATCACCAATGGTTACGTTTAATTGAGACACCAACGAGTCATCGCCATCGCTATCGACCGCGTAAACCGGCAAGTCGAAACTCAAATTATTATTTGCGAGGCCATCTACATGGTCTAGTGCTTCAAGTAAGGTGAAGGTGTATTGGCCTAAGTTGGTATCTGAAAAACTAATCGTGAATACGTTGGTTTCAGCGTTCGAACCATCCGTAATAAAACCGATATAACCACCCGGTGTGGTTGGGTCAGCTTTCAGCTCGACCGCTAATCCGTTTGATGTGAGAGTACCACCAACATTGAACTCAGTCGGTTCAATACGGAAGCTGGTCACATCATCACTTTGAGTGGTGTAAGTAATGGTCTGAGTTGAGCTAACCGCGCTGCCACTTGGTGCAGAGCCATCACTCAGATTGGTTTCTGACAAGCTCACAGTTGGGACATTATCAATGGTCGGGATATCACCATCGGTAATGGTCAGCGTGACGGTTGAGGTCAATACATCGTTATCGGAGTCACTAGACGTCACCACGATTAATTTCACGATATCTTCGTTCAGCGTGTGGTCTAGATTACGATTAGGCTCAAAGCGCACTTCACCTTCAAGCGTAATGAACAGTTCACCTTCTGTGAAGCTAAACTGCTGCTCGCCAGTGTCATTTTGGTCAAGCGTTCGAAGTTGGCCGTCATAAGTGAATTGAGTGATCGTTGCGCCATCGGCACTTTGATTTGGCATCACATCAACAGTACCAGTTGTCACGGTACCAGCTGCAAGATTCGGCTCGACGATATCTAACGTACCGTCTTGCATAATTTGAACATCATCACCGATGGTCACACTTAACGGTGACATCATTGAATCATCGCCGTCACTGTCTACCGCATAAACAGGCAGATCAAAGCTGAGCTCGTTGTTACCAAGGGCATCTTGATGGTCCAACGCTTCGATGAGTGTGAACGTGTATTCACCTAATGTGGTGCTAGAAAAACTCAGCGTAAATACCGTGGTTTCGACATTCGTCGCACTGGTCGTAAAACCAATGTAATTACCCGAACCTTGTGGGTCTTCTCGTAATTCAACGGCTAAACCGTTCGATTTAAGATCATCGTTAGTATTGAACTCCGTTGGCTCAATACGGAAACGAACCACATCATCACTTTGGTTGGTGAACGTGATGGTTTGAGTGGAGCTTACCGCGCTGCCACTTGGAGCAGAGCCATCGCTCAGATTCGTTTCAGAAAGCGAAACGCTCGGAATAACGTCAATCGTAGGGTTATCACCATCGGTGATGGTCAGCGTTACGGTTGAAGTCAGAGAGTCATTATCGAAGTCGTTTGAGGTTACAACAATCGATTTCACGATGTCTTCGCTCACCGAGTGGTCTAAATTTCGGTTTGGCTCAAAGCGCAATTCCCCTTCAAGAGTGATATATAGCTCGCCTTCGGTGAAGCTGAATTGCTGCTCACCTGAAATGCTTTGATCCAGTGTGTTTACGACACCGTCATAAGTAAACTGAGTGATCGTCGCGCCATCGGCACTCTGATTTGGCATCACATCAATGGTGTTGGTCGTGATCGTGCCGTCTGCAAGGTTTGGTTCAACAATATCTAACGTACCGTCTTGCATGATTTGAACATCATCACCAATGGTCACATTCAGTTGAGACACCAATGAATCGTCGCCGTCCGTATCAACCGCATAAACAGGAAGCTCAAAGCTCAGATCGTTATTATCTAGGCCATCTGCATGGTCTAGTGCTTCAAGTAAAGTAAAGGTGTATTCGCCCAACGTACTTGTAGAGAAGGCAATCGTGAACACAGGAACTTCAGCGTTCGAACCATTAGTAATAAAGCCTATGTAAGTTCCCGGATTAGCAGAGTCTTCTTTTATCTCAACGGCAAAACCATTCGATTTAAGTGCACCGCCCACATTAAATTCAGTAGGCTCAATACGGAAACTCGCTACATCATCGCTGCCTGCGGTAAAGGTAATCGTCTCGGTTGCGCTAACTATACTTCCACTTGGCACAGAGCCGTCAGCAAGATTTGTTTCAGATAGAGTAACCGGAGGGATCAAATCAATAATCGGATCTTGGCCATCGGTAATACTTAACTCAAGCGTCGAAGTATCAGTATCGCCATCACCATCTTCAGCTAAAAATAAAAACTGTTTGACGATAGTTTCGCTGCTTGAGTGGTCGATATCACGAGCGACTTCAAAACTGAAATCACCATTCAGTGAGATAGTGACCACACCCTCAATAAAACTGAAGGTCTGATCAGCATCAGGCAATAAACTTTGATCTAATGAATAGTCAACACCGTCGTAGTTGAACGATTGAATTATCGAACCATCAGCGCCTTCGAAGTTGAATAGGTTATACGAAACAACGGTATCGCCCGCTAAGGTCGGCTCGGTGACTGATTCAATCTTATCAACTAACTCAACGACATCGTCTTTAACATTGACGAGAATCTCAGCAGCTTCTGGTGTGCTCGAACCTCCAGACAGTGCAGAACGGTCGCCATCCGCATCAACGGCATAAATTGGCAATGCAAAGGTCAGCAGCGCATCTTCAGCGCCTTGATGTGAAAGGTCTTCATATAGATTTAATTCGTAGCTCCCTAATGAAGGGCTATCCACTTTAACGTCAAAGACCGTAATTCTCGAACCATTGACCTCAACATAACCTTCGTAAGTTCTCACACCGTTGGTTTCATCAATCAACTCAAGTAGCACCGCCTCGCCATTTGAAACTAAGCTGCCACCAGTATTAAATTCTGCTGGTTCAAGTTCATAATGGTCAATGATGTCACTTTCAAAAATGTCCGCGGTGATACTGCCGCTGCCCGACACTGGCGCCGTGCCCTCTTGTGAGCCGCCAACAATGCCCGCTTCATCAACATCGATACTGTCGACATTGTTAATGACTGGTTTATCGCCATCAGAAATAGTGAGGTTGATGGTATTAGTTACGATATCTTGGTCAAAATCGGTAACCGTGATTGGCAAAGAGAAAGAAAGCGAGTCAGTGCCGACTTGCTCTATTGGTCTCAATTGCTCAAATCGATAGGTACCGTCAGTATCTAAGCTAACGGTTAAAATAACATCGCTGCTACCTTGGATTGACAGTGTGATGGCACTTCCATCAGCAGACAAGGATGCAACGGTCGCCTGATTATCACTGAGCACACCATCAAATTGAGCAAGTGCGCTTGAGTCAAAAACAGCTGACTGTAGATTATCACTACCAATATTTGAAAAGGTGCCTGCAATTGCAGCACTGCTTGTTTCAACGTTATCGATAGACACGCTTTCGGCAGACGGATCTACCCCATCAAGGACGGTTACTTGCGCATTAATTGGTGTGACGAGCTGATTACCTGCGGTGTCTTCGCCCTGTATGTCAAAGGCGATGTTAATTTGGTCACCCGTAAAGGAAACCTGTCCGCCACCAATCGACGGAACATGATCTATGGGCTGAGAAATGGTTGTGGTCAGCGATAATTCAATGTCATTTCCAACACTTACTGCTTCAATAGCGATGCGCAGCACTTCATCTGTACCTTGAACACCAATAATCGAATTAGAGGCTGAATCATACGTAAAGGTAACCAGTTGGCCACTAGAGGTAAGGTCGCTATTGAGTTCACTAAGGAGCAAGGCGAGAGAAAGAGTTTCTGGAGCAAACGAACCTGGGTCAAGCGCTAAACTACCCGCAACAACGGTATCTGTAACCGTCACCGATTGAGGGTAGGTATTTCCGGAAATGGAGCCTTCGATCAGTGTTTCAGCGATGGATTGACCACCGAGTGAGCGCGTTAGAGAGTTGGGGGTTTCTCTCTCTTCTACCCTAAAGTCCTTTTCAAGACCAAACGTCTCAAAAACTGTTTCAGGCCGAGTCTCCGTTCGCAATGCCACTATCTTTACGAAACCCCAATTAACCGAACCACCAGCGCTACCAGAGCCAGGAGCCTCAAGTATTTGAGTTGGATCGCCCCCCCCTAAAATGGCCTCTTGAATCGCCGCAAAATCGTCTTCAGTAAATGAATCATCAGCAGCTTGCGCCAAATCGATATTCACCTCTCCGGCGACCGGCACATCTGCCCAAGCCAAATCTTGATCGACACAGCCAACACAATTGCCTTCAATCTCAACAACTCCGCTAGGTACACCTACTAATAGTTCAGCATCATGCGCGGTAATAACAATCTCATTTTTACGGATGATATCACCAACCGAAACTTTTCTGGCACTGCCGTCAGGCTTCACTACAACCACATCTCCACTAGCGGCTTCAACCATAGCAGACTGACGCGAAGATTTGTTATCCATACATCCTCCGATGTCACAAATCACTTCTTAAGAGCGGTGAACATAGTTTGTAATAGTGATCGCAGGCTTTTATTAACTTACATCTCGTTCTTCGGAATATATTCAAACGGTTCATCACAGAGATACAAAAAGAGAATAAATTTCGCCTGTTTTTTATATTTTACTTACCTTTAAGCCTAGTCTTCCCCATAAAAAATGCCATATCTGCGTGAGTAGACCTCTTCTTGCAAATTTGTCTATTTTCCAAGGGTTTCCAGAACACTAGTTAAAAGTTAGTAGGGTGCTGATTTATATGCAAATAAACTCATAGATATATACACCTCTCAATTTCATAAATTTATACCGCAATAAAGTTAACAAATCATTAGCGAAAATAAGGCATTAATTGAAGTGAGCTATGTATCAACAAATAAACAGCAGCTATTCCCACCTTTGAGACAACACGCAGGCTATCGCCCCCGGAAGACCACCAAAATACAATAAAATAAGTTGCATAATGGATATTTGGCAGAAGATTAACCAACCTCTATCGCAAGCGTTGTCACCTTTGCGATAGCTCCGTCAGTCAGGCGGCAGATAAACAAAAAAGCCCACCAAGTAAAACCTGGTGGGCTTTAAAATCAGTATATAACGTTATGCTGTTAGCAATGACACACTACTATTTAGCGAGGCGGTTCGCCGTCCAAACGTAAAGTAGTTCGAGAGCAATCGTCGCACCAGCCAATGCTGTAATCTCGCTTTGGTCATACGCTGGAGAAACTTCTACAACGTCCATACCAACCATGTTGATACCTTGTAAGCCACGGATGATTTTGAGCACTTTATCTGAATTCAAACCACCACACACTGGCGTGCCGGTACCCGGTGCAAATGCAGGGTCCAGACAGTCAATATCAAACGTTAGGTAAACTGGCTTATCACCAACAATGCCTTTCACTTGAGCAATGATCTCGTCCACGCTCATGTCGTTCGCTTGCATCGCGTTAATAACGTTAAAGCCGTGACCTTCCTGCTTATACTCTGTACGAATACCAATTTGAACTGAATGTTCAGGCGAAATTAAACCTTCATTTGGCGCATGGTAGAACATAGTACCGTGATCGTAACGACTGCCCTGACTGTAAGTGTCAGTATGCGCGTCGAAGTGAATCAGAGCCATCTCACCGTACTTCTTACCATACGCTCTTAGCAAAGGCAGTGTAATGAAGTGATCGCCCCCTAAACCTAGCAATGTTTTACCACTATTTAGAATCGCGTCAGCTGCTGCTTCCAAACGCTGAGTTAGGTCTTCTGCATCACCGCAATCAAACACAAGGTCGCCAGCATCAATCACTGAGGTATGTTCAAATACATTGAAGTCCCAAGGGAATTTTTTGCCTTCCCACGCCAGGTTCACAGAAGCACGACGAATCGCATCAGGGCCCATGCGAGCACCCGGACGACCAGATGTCGCCATATCTAATGGCGCACCTAATACAACCACATCAGCATCGTTGTCGATTGGGTTTTGCACCAAAGGACGACGCATAAACGTCATCGCATTGGAGTACAGCGAGTAATCTGGTTTCGTAAATAGATCGTTCATTAAAAATCCTCAAGATAGGTGTAACCCATCAAGCCTTGCTCTAACTCTTCAAGTACGCTTTGCTGCTCTTGCGCTGGTACTTTCGCCGTTACCAATTCTTTGTAGTTTTGACGAATTAGGTCCATATCAATGTGAACGTAACGCATCATGTCTTCGACTGTGTCGCCTTCGTTGATGTAGTCAATGTTCGCTTCTCCGCTCTCATCAACATTCACCACAACACTATGCGTATCACCAAATAGGTTATGCATATCACCCAAGATCTCTTGGTAGGCGCCTACTAGGAAGAAGCCCATCAAATATGGTTCATCAGGGTTCCATGCAGGAACTGGCAGCGTTGTTTCAATACCTTGACCATCAACATACTGATCAATCGTACCGTCAGAATCACATGTGATATCCAATACCACAGCGCGTCGCTCGTCCGCATTATCCAAACCACTTAGAGGCAATACTGGGAACACCTGATCGATACCCCAAGCATCAGGCAATGATTGGAACAGTGAGAAGTTAACGAAGAACTTATCAGCCAAACGCTCGCTCAACTCATCCAAGATTGGACGGTGGTAACGGTTCTTAGTACTCATGCGAGAGCTAAGTTCGTAGTTAATGCGCAAAGACATCTGCTCTGCCCAAGCACGGTGCTGAAGGTTCAGCATGCCGGTCGCAAATTGGTTGTGTGCTTCTGCGATATCACTTTGCGTATCGTTGTAGATCTCAATCAGCGCGCGGTCATCATTGCCTGCGTCTAACTCCAAGAAGTTCTTCCACATGTTGTTTAGCAACAGTGGTGCGTCGGCTTCTGGTGCTGCCATGTCTTCCGGCGAGTAGCTTTCAGTACCAATCACGTTGGTGATTAGCACGGCATGGTGCGCAGTCAGTGAGCGACCAGACTCCGAAATGATCACAGGTTGTGGCTGATTGTAGAGCTTACAAATGTCCCCTACTGTCATCACGATGTTACGAGCGTACTCAAGCAAGCCGTAGTTCATTGAGTTTGAAGATTGGCTGCGTGTGCCGTCGTAATCGACCGCTAAACCACCACCAACATCTAAGAACTTCAGTTGAGCGCCAATATCACGCAGTTCACAGTAGAAACGAGCCGCCTCACTCACACCATTTCGCACATCACGAATATTCGCCATTTGCGAGCCAAGGTGGAAGTGTACTAGCTCTAGAACATCCAGTTGGTCTTCGGCTTTCAAACGCTCAATAACGGTAAGCACTTGTGATGCAGACAAGCCAAACTTCGACTTCTCACCACCACTTGCTTGCCATTTACCCGCACCTTGAGAAGCAAGGCGAATACGTAAACCCAAACGAGGTTTAACGCCAAGCGCTTTCGCTTCAGAAAGAACAAGATCAAGCTCTGACAATTTCTCTAGAACGATAAATACTTTGTGGCCTAGCTTTTCGCCAATAAGCGCAAGACGGATGTATTCTCTGTCTTTGTAACCATTACATACGATCACAGAGCTCGCTTTTTGAGCCAGCGCCAATACCGCTAATAGTTCTGGTTTGCTGCCCGCCTCTAGACCTAGTTGCTTCTGCTCTAATTGAGCTTGGCTCGCTAAGATCTCGTCAACCACTTCTTTTTGTTGATTAACTTTAATCGGGTAAACAAGTAGGTAACGGTTATCGTACTGATATTCGTCGATCGCTTGGTTGAATGCGTTACAGATATTGTGCACACGTTGATGCACTATTTGAGGAAAACGCACAAGAGCAGGTAAACCAATATTTCTTTGCTCTAACTGTTTTACGATCTTACTTAGGGGAACTTGATGATCGGTTTCGCTCGGTGAAACATACACTTCACCGTTGTCATCAATTCCATAAAAACCTTGGCTCCAGTGCTTTACATTATACTCAGCACGGATGCGTTCCAAATTAACCGAATTTTCCAATTCTAGAGACCTCACACTATAGGGCCATCGACAGAAGATACCTCATTGGAATAGCGAGGTATAACCCAACAAAAAACGTTCAAAAACGATTTGTTGGCTGCATTAACCGATATTATTAAGAGTGAGTCCAACCATTGATATTTGTGGTTACGATTACGTTTTTTTATCGACCGATCGACTTAAAATGACAGATAAGGAATTACAAGGTTTTAGGGCAAAAAGCAGGCTGAAGCGCATTAAATATAAAGCACTTTCTCATAAAAAATTAGGTGAATAAAATAGCATTTGCACCTAAAATTCTTGGCTAATTTGGTGATATTAAGTCAGGTTTGTGACAAACATGCGCACTTCCCGATCACAACTCTCGCTATCACCAACACGGCTTGTATCCCTCGATTCGATGCCTACTAATACTTCATTCTTCCTACTAAAAATCGCCCAATTCAATGTTGTAGCCGCTCAATTATTGAACTTTTCTTGCGCGCATCTTGTATTCGGTTGGATATTCTTGTAATTTCAACTGACCGACCAATCGGTCAGCCTTCGAATTTAGGGGATACTATGAGCCATAATCTAGACCTTGAACCAAACACGTCAAGCACCAACGACATGGATCAACTGTTCAACCGACAACAAGATCACTACCGTAACAACGTTAATCCAACACTTGAGCAGAGACGAAATGATCTCTCAGTCTTGAAAAAACTATTAATGCGCTACCAAGAGCAGTTAATTGAAGCGGTATCAGAAGATTATGGCCATCGAGCAAAGCACGACAGTTTAATTGCTGACATCACCCCTTCCCTACACCAGATCAATTACAGTGATAAAAACCTTAAGAAGTGGTTGAAGCCTTCACGTCGAAAAGCCGGCTTGATGCTAACACCAGCCAAGATTACTGTGCATTATCAACCGGTAGGTGTGGTTGGCATCATCGTGCCTTGGAACTTCCCGGTGATGCTCGCTTTAGGGCCTCTCATCACAGCATTGGCCGCAGGTAACACTGCAATGCTTAAGATGTCTGAGTTTACCCCTGCAACCAACCGTGTTTTAAAAGCGATGTTGGCTGAAGGCTTTAGTGAAGATCAAGTGGCGATCATCGAAGGTGAAGCCGATGTTTCCGCGAAATTCAGCCAGCTGCCGTTTGACCATATCCTATTCACAGGCTCAACCGCGGTAGGTAAGCACGTCATGAAAGCCGCTGCCGCGAACTTAACGCCAGTGACACTTGAGCTTGGCGGAAAGTCTCCAACCATCATCGCCCCTGACTTTGATGTGGCTGACGCTGTTGAACGTATCCTGTTTGCAAAAAGCTTAAATGCAGGCCAAATCTGTGTCGCGCCTGACTACATCTTGCTGCCAAGAGAAAAAGTCGATGCATTTATCACGGCTTATAAACGCTACTTCAAGAAGCTGTATAAAGCGGGAATTGAGAGCAAAGACTTAACCTCAGTGGTTAACATGCGTCAGTACAATCGATTAAAAGGTGTGGTTGAAGATGCGCAATCAAAAGGTGCTGTAGTACATACTGTCACCGAACAAGCGCAAGACGACGTGAACCACAGAATGACGCCACACCTTCTCACCGAAGTGAATGACGACATGGTGGCAATGCAAGAAGAGTTGTTTGGTCCTGTGCTTCCTATCGTGCCTTATGATTCTATTGAAGAAGCAATCAGCTACATCACAACAAGAGAACGTCCACTTGCCCTGTACCTAATGAGTCACGACAAACAGACTCAAGACCTATTCCTATCGGACACTCATTCAGGGGGTGTTTGTATTAACGACTCTCTAGTACATGTCGCAGCAGAAGACGCGCCGTTTGGTGGTATTGGTCCGTCAGGCATGGGACACTACCACGGTGTTGAAGGCTTCAGAACCTTCAGCCATGCGAAAACCGTATTGACTCGAGGCAAAATCAATTTCACTAAGTTGATGCACCCTCCATATAACAACCCAATCAAAAAAATGATGTTCAAAGTACTGAATCGATGATTACGAAAAGGCAAAAAATCCTAGATGCTGCGCTCCTACTCTTCTCTCAACAAGGGTTAGAGGGCACATCTACAGGTCAAATAGCGAAAACCGCAGGGGTAGCAAAAGCCACGCTGTTTCATCACTTTGAGAACAAATCTCTACTGATTGATGAACTGTTTCGTGAACTGAAAATAGAGCTATTTTCTACCCTTGTTCAGCACACAGAAATCGCTGAACAAAATCGCTATCAAGCCTTTAAATTCATGTGGATGACAGGGATTGAGTGGGCATTAGAAAACCCAGTCGCCATGAAGTTTTTCACCAATGTGCATTTTGACCCAACGACTCAAACTCGCGAAGTCATTGTCTCGCAGATGTTCGCATCACTCGATGATATCATTTTGAAAGGACAGGAAGCCGGTGAGTTAATGGTGTTAGACATTAATCTCGTTAGGCACTTCATCCACAGCCATTTTTTGATTTGTGCAAACTGGTTGATTGAGCAGAATGAGTTACCACCAGAGCAGTCAGCCAAGTACATCAGCGATAGCTTTGACATGTGTTGGCGAGCTGTCGGCGGACAAAACCTGTAATTTTTACATTATTTGAAGCTCTTGCTTTCAAAGAACACTCTAAAGCACCTCATGGCTATATCTATATAGGCATGAGGCGCTTTAATTATTTGGATACATTTTAATCACACCACCATATTGACTTTAAGCGCTCTCTTTCAGTAACATCCCACCATCATTTCAAAAGAGAATAACGCCATAATGAAGTACTAACATCCTGACATCCGATTTATTTTTATAAAAATCATTTGGACACTCGGGGTTAGTGGGCGTTACTTCGTCATCTATTTTCGCGACAAATCAAGTTCTTAAAGATCCGTCTTTTGACAACATGAATCTTGCAGAACTGTACCTCAAAGACAGAATTCATCTCATCACAGATTTTCTATCTTTGATTGGTCATCTACCTAAGTAACGTCTTTGGCGATTTATTGTTAGAGTCCTGCATTGGAGTCTATGTAGAAAAGCGCCTCACCCCTTTTACTCGTTTACACGTAAAGGGAGGTATTCTTATGCCTACTATATTAGCCAATAATCTCTCATGTCAGCTTGATACTGGCGAGTGGTTATTCAAAGACATCACCTTTAATTTGAGCACGCGCCTTACAGGACTAGTTGGAAGAAATGGGGCTGGAAAGTCACTGCTACTTTCGTTACTCACAGGGCAAACACAGCCAACATCAGGTAGTGTTTCCAGACAAGGTTCGATCGGCTTTTACTCACAATTATCTTCAGAGCTTTTGGATAGCGAAATCAACATTGCTGACTTCTTAGGTATCAACGAAAAGCTCAATGCCTTGCGAGCTATCGAACAAGGTAGCTGCGAACTTGAGCACTTCAATATCGTTGGCGACGATTGGGGTTTGCAAGAAAGCACTCAACAGCTTTTAGCTACATTGAAAATAACCAGTGAGTTAGCCACACCGTGCAACACATTAAGCGGTGGCCAACTTGCCCTCTTGCAACTTCATCGCTTATTTACATCAAATAACGACATACTGATTCTCGATGAGCCGTCGAATCATTTAGACAATGACGGGCGTAGCTGGTTAATAGAACAGTGCCAACAATTTGAAGGCAAAATACTGATGGTTAGCCATGACCGAAACCTGTTGAGGCACATGGAAGGAATCTACCATCTCAACAGTTTGGGATTACGTTTCTATAAAGGAAACTACGATGACTACTTCAAACAAATATCGAGCCAAAATGAAGCATTGGACAAGCAGATTACGCATCACCAATCCGAAAAGAGACGACTTGAACGCCAAGCTCAAGCCAATAGAGAAAAAGCACAACAGCGAGAGGCGCAAGGAAACCGACTGCGAAAGTCAGGCAGCCAACCCAAGATATTATTGGATGCGATGAAAGATAGAGCCGGACGAACGCAAGGAGCATCAGCCATTAGTCAAAATAACTTAAAGGAGCAAAATCAAGATAAGCTTCAGTTTCTTAAAGAACAGCAAGAGCAACTGAAACCTCAGGCCTTGTATCTACAGCAGAGTAATAGCAAGAAAAAGAACGCGCTATTAACAGTTGAAGATTGCCGACTTGAGTATGGGGCTGGTACTACTATCCACTTTTCTCTGTCACAAGGTGAACGCTGTTATCTAACCGGTGCAAACGGTTGTGGTAAGTCGACACTGTTGAAAGCGATTCACAACGAGCACTCGAACTACACTGGCACCATCAAACGCTTAGGAACTACGGTGTACCTTGATCAGCACTTTGGTTTGTTGGACACCAATGACACCATGTTCGATAGCCTGATGGCACATAGCTGCAGCATGACGGAAAGTGACGCACGCACCTTGTTAGCTGGCATTGGATTTAGGCGAGACTCCGTGTACCGCAAAGTAGCTCACCTAAGTGGTGGAGAGAAAATGAAACTGGCGATGTTGATCGTCAGCCATAAACAGGATTCGCCATTACTGCTGCTCGATGAACCAGACAATCACCTAGACATCGACTCAAAGCAAATATTGGCGTCGGCTTTACGTGACTATCAAGGTGCGTTCATCCTAGTCAGTCATGATACCGATTTTGTTGAGGAGGTTGGCGTAAGCCAAAATCACATGCAACTTTAAGCTTCGTAAATTCATTCGCTAAGCTTAGTTAAACGAGCATCGTTCCGGTGCTCGCCTTTCTCACTTGAGACAAGTACACTACGCGCCTCGAACATCTATTCATAAGGCTAAGGTTTGCATACTCTAGAACAATTAAAATCAGGGCAACTAAAAGGTATTAAGCGCTTAAAACTGTCAGAAGGTCTCACCGAGTTTCCATTAGAGATCTTAGAGCTCTCCGATTCGCTAGAGATTCTGGATCTTTCGGGGAATCAGCTATCAGAGCTTCCACAAGAATTAGCACAGCTTACTAACCTGCGTATTATCTTCGCTTCGAACAACCTATTTACGCACCTTCCTGATGTTCTTGGGTCACTTCCTAAGCTTGAAATGATCGGTTTCAAGACCAACCAAATCAAAACAGTGAGTGAAGAGTCCCTACCC
The DNA here is from genome assembly GCF_003050585.1 of Vibrio sp. ZF 223. Lineage (NCBI taxonomy): Bacteria > Pseudomonadati > Pseudomonadota > Gammaproteobacteria > Vibrionales > Vibrionaceae > Vibrio > Vibrio sp. ZF 223. The sequence continues at coordinate 543,206 of NZ_PIGB01000002.1, read as the reverse complement.
GCTCAATTGCGCTGGTTAATTCTGACAGATAATGCCATCGAAGTTCTGCCTAACTCACTGGGTGAAAGACCAAGACTGCAAAAGCTAGCACTCGCAGGCAACCAGCTTCGCGCTTTACCTGAGAGTATGGAAGACCTATCCAACCTCGAACTGGTCCGCTTGTCTGCAAACCAACTGACTGAATTCCCTGAGTTCCTTATTAAGCTACCAAAACTTGCTTGGTTAGCCTTTGCGGGCAATCCATTTTGCAAACACCCGAGCAGCTTAGATAGCGTGCCTGCAGTAAGCTCGCAATGCTACTCATTGAATCAAGTGCTTGGTCAAGGTGCATCAGGCGTGATATCTCATGCTAATTGGTTAAACAGTGATTTTGATTTCCCTCAGGAAGTGGCGGTTAAAGTATTCAAAGGCGAAGTGACAAGCGACGGTTACCCACATGATGAACTAGAAGCGTGTCTTCAAGCTGGTCACCATAGCAACTTAGTGAAGTCTATCGCGCAAGTGGACGAACAAGATTACCTTGCGTTGGTGATGGAGCTTATCCCAAGCTGCCATTACAACCTAGGCTTGCCACCGACACTCGATACTTGCACGCGTGATACTTTCCCAGAAGGTTTCGAACTTCCAATCGCGCAAATCGACAACATCGTTACTCAAATGATTGATGTATTTAATCACCTGCATGAGAACAAGGTTTGCCACGGTGACTTGTATGCGCACAACACCTTGGTTAATGAACAAGGTCAAATGATCTTTGGTGATTTTGGCGCGGCGACTATCTACGGTTACCTGACTGAAGAGCAGCAACAGGGTATTCGACGCATCGAAGTTCGCGCTCTCAAGTGTTTTATTGAAGACCTATTGACAGTTTGCTCTACTGACGACGTAGATTCAGAACTGTACAAGGAACTTGAAAACTATCACGCATAAGGGCTGCCAAGCCTAAGTAGCCAATCAAGGTTCGATCGAAATGAAAAAAGCTAACGTTTGACGTTAGCTTTTTTGCTTTTGGAGCTTGATGAGTCAAATCCGAGTTAACTAGCTTCCACCTGAACAAGCTTAAGGTAGGAGTGAAGCTCTTGGTTTTTATATTCCACCGCCGAGTGGATATTCAAGTCTTTACACGCAACCGCATCAAACTGGTAACGATTGTCACCTTTACTGATTTCAACTTGCAGCAACCCGCTTTTCAACAGCCAATGACCTTGAGTTTCAAACCGATCAAACAAGCGGTATTCCGTTAGACTGCCATCCGAATGAAAGTGAACCTCAGTAATATACCCTGCTGGGCAACTTTTTACCCAAGTACGCCCTAAGACATCTTCTTCAACAAAGTTTCTTTTGCTCTCGCACCACTTTAAATAATCGGCACTCTCGCTCAGTTCACTATCAAGGTCATTCTTAGACAGTAACGTTTGGTCTTGCTGTTCACGACAGTAAAGCTGAAGTAGTGTCTGCTGGTTATTACTCATAAATCGCCATCCCTAGCTAGTCAATCTAATCCAATCTGGCTTAAGCTACCAACTCATAAGAGACAACATACAGCTGAGAAATACCTGGGTAGATGTCTTGAATCACATCTTTCAGAACTTGCAGCGACATGTTCTCTTGCTGAGCATGGAACTCACCTAAGTCATCAAACAGGATTGGTTCAACGCTAATGATCTTAAGATTACAGAATACACGTCCCTGCTCTAGCGTGGATACTTCTACAACACTGCCCGGCTGGTAATCGCGCTCAGATTCATCGCGAATAGTAATGGTCTTTTTGCCTGAAAGGATATCGGTTTCAAAACGTTCGAAGAACGTCATAGTAGTAGGTGCGGTCATTTATCTCGGTCGCTTAACATTTAAAGGTTAGGTAAATGTTTATATATCAGAATGCTTGTTCAAGCGAATAAAAAATTAGATGCGAGATGCGAGATGCGAGATGCGAGATGCGAGATGCGAGAAAATATGGCAAAGCTAAATTACAGGCAATAAAAAAGGAGAACCGAAGTTCTCCTTTTCTTAAACCTTTAAGCTAACTCTAAATTATAGAGATGCTTTCGCTTTTTCAACTAGAACAGCAAATGCTGCTTTGTCGAATACTGCGATGTCAGCAAGAATCTTACGGTCGATCTCGATAGATGCTTTCTTAAGGCCATTGATGAAACGGCTGTAAGATAGACCATTTTGACGAGATGCCGCGTTGATACGTGCAATCCAAAGTTGACGGAATTGACGTTTCTTGTTGCGACGGTCACGGTAAGCGTATTGACCAGCTTTGGTAACTGCTTGGAAAGCTACGCGGTAAACACGTGAACGTGCTCCGTAGTAACCTTTAGCTTGTTTTAGAACTTTCTTATGACGTGCACGAGCTTGTACACCACGTTTTACGCGAGGCATTATGCTTCTCCTAAACTAAACGAATTTATAAACTAAAAAGAATTAAGCGTATGGCATCATACGTAGAACTTGAGCAACTTCACATTTAGGAAGGATCGAGTTCGGACGTAGCTGACGCTTGTTCTTAGTAGTACGCTTAGTCAGGATGTGACGTTTACCAGCGTGCTTAAACTTAATACCACCAGCAGTTTTCTGGAAACGCTTAGCAGCACCTTTGTTGGTTTTCATCTTAGGCATGATGAATAACTCCGCATTGTTGAGTTGTTAATAACATAGTAATTAGGGCGAATAAAACCCCGCAACCTGAGGCTGCAGGGTTCAATTACTTGCAAAGCCGTTAATTACTTCTTTTTAGGGGCCAACACCATGATCATCTGGCGACCTTCAATTCTCGTTGGGAAAGATTCGACAACTGCAAATTCTTCAGTATCTACTTTCAAACGATTAAGAACGTCAACACCGATTTCTTGGTGAGCCATTTCGCGGCCACGGAAGCGAATTGTTACCTTCACTTTGTTGCCGTCTTCAAGGAAACCAGTCAGGTTGCGTAGTTTTACCTGATAGTCTCCAATATCAGTTCCAGGTCGGAATTTAATTTCCTTGATCTGAACCTGCTTTTGCTTTTTCTTCTGCTCTTTCGCAGCTTTGCTCTTCTCGAAGAGGAACTTACCGTAGTCCATCACACGACAAACTGGCGGCTCGGCGTTAGGGCTGATCTCTACAAGATCCATACCAGCTTCATTTGCAGCTTCCATCGCTTCAGCGATTGTTACTACACCAACAGCTTCGCCGTCTGCGCCAGTTAGACGCACTTCACGAACGCCACGAATGTCACCGTTTAAACGGTGCTGGTTTTGTTTGGCCGGTTGTTGGCCACGTCTTCCGCCTTTAATAGCTATTCCTCCAGATTGAGCTTACGGCTTGAAACCTCGGCTTGGATGTATGAAATAAAGTCATCCACTTTAAATTTGCCAAGGTCCTTACCTTTACGTGTACGTACTGCAATTTCGCCGGCTTCCATTTCTTGGTCACCACACACAAGCATGAACGGTACACGTTTCAAAGTATGTTCGCGGATTTTAAAGCCAATCTTCTCATTTCTCAAGTCTGCTTTGACTCTAAATCCACTTTTTTGCAGTTTTTTCGCAATTTCTTGTACATATTCAGACTGTTTATCTGTAATGCCCATAACAATTGCTTGTTCTGGCGCCAACCACGTTGGGAAGAAGCCAGCGTATTCTTCAATAAGAATACCGATGAAGCGTTCTAGTGAACCTAAAATCGCGCGGTGAATCATAACTGGCGTGTGACGCTCGTTATCTTCACCTACGTAAGTTGCACCTAAACGTTCTGGTAATGCAAAATCGAGCTGCACTGTACCACATTGCCATGCGCGGTCCAAACAATCATGCAAAGTAAATTCAATCTTAGGTCCGTAGAACGCACCCTCGCCTTCTTGAATCTCGTATGCAATCTCCATCGCCTCAAGCGCTTGCTTAAGATCGGCCTCTGCACGGTCCCACATTTCGTCTGAACCTACACGTTGTTCTGGACGAGTAGATAGCTTAACAACAATGTTTTCGAAACCGAAAGTTGTGTAAGTATCGTAAACCATTTCAATACAAGCTTTAACTTCTTGCTGAACTTGGTCTTCAGTACAGAATACGTGAGCATCATCTTGAGTGAAGCCACGAACACGCATAATGCCGTGAAGTGCACCAGACGGCTCGTTACGGTGACATGAGCCGAACTCAGCCATACGTAGCGGTAGATCACGGTAAGATTTCAAACCTTGGTTAAAGATTTGAACGTGACCAGGACAGTTCATTGGCTTAATCGCGTATTCACGGTTCTCTGAAGAAGTAGTGAACATCGCTTCAGCGTACTTATCCCAGTGACCAGAGCGTTCCCAAAGAACACGGTCCATCATTAATGGGCCTTTTACTTCTTGGTAATCGTACTCAGTCAGCTTCTGACGAATAAATACTTCTAGCTCACGGAAGATAGTCCAACCGTTGTGATGCCAGAACACCATGCCTGGTGCTTCTTGCTGCATGTGGAATAGATCTAAGTGCTTACCGATTTTACGGTGATCACGCTTAGCCGCTTCTTCTAGGCGCACTAGGTGAGCCTTAAGCGCTTTCTTGTCGTGGAATGCAGTGCCGTAGATACGTTGAAGCATCTTGTTGTCACTGTTACCACGCCAGTAAGCACCCGCTACGTTAAGTAGTGTGAAGTGTTGGCAGAAGCCCATATGTGGAACGTGTGGACCACGACACATATCGATGTATTCTTCATGATGGTACAGGCCTGGACGATCGTCTTTAGAAACGTTCTCATCCAAGATTTCTATTTTGTAAGTCTCGCCGCGAGCTTCGAATGCGTCACGCGCTTCCTGCCAGCTAACTTTCTTCTTAACAACCTGATACTTGGTCTTCGCTAGCTCTTTCATACGCTTTTCAATCTTTTCTAGATCTTCTTGCGTTAGAGAGTGCTCAAGGTCGATATCGTAGTAGAAACCGTTATCGATGGTAGGACCGATCGCCATTTTCGCTTCTGGAAAAAGCTGCTTAATCGCGTGACCTAAAAGGTGAGCACAAGAGTGACGAACGATCTCAAGGCCATCAACTTCATCTTTAGCTGTGATGATTTCTAGGCTTGCATCGTTTTCGATAAGATCACAAGCATCAACACGCTCGCCGTCTACACGACCAGCAATGGTTGCTTTCGCAAGACCAGGACCGATTGATAGGGCAACATCTAGAGTTGATACAGGGTTGTCAAATTGACGCTGACTACCGTCAGGAAGAGTAATAATTGGCATTATTTGTCCTTTACAGTGGTGTTGCACACCAAGCAACACATGAAAATGTTTAATATATGTCTTTCAATCAACTAGTACGCTGATTGGGGATATATGCATAATAAATATACCCACATAGAAGCAAATACAGATGCCCCATTTGTGAGTAGCCAAACATTGTAACGAAATAATATGAAATGACAATGTTAGTCCCGCAGCACCACAAAACTATATGACTGAAATGTCTCTTCTATATAGATCCTTCTAACGCCTAACCCATAGCTCAATCAGTAATTCGTTGGCTTTATCTACAATACAAAAAAACCGAACGTTTAACTTCGGCTATAGAAATCGTACTGTCTTGTCTCTATTAATAGAAAAAGCGACTACTAACAGAAAGGGAACTATGCACTCATGATTCTTGATACAGCGTTGCGAATGTCTGAGTCTGCCGCGTTTGCAGGCAAGCTGAATGAGATGTATTGGTCGCCACGGAAGCTCATTGAGCGATCGATTTCTGCTAAGCAGTGAACCATAGAACCATCTACGATGAATGACAGCTCGATCTCTTTGTTGTTCATGAAGCCGCCGCTGCGAAATTCAATCTCTTGGTAACAGCCAGAGCGTGAAGCAAAGCTATTGCCTTTTAAGAAGCCTTTCTCTACGTCTGCTTTCACCATTGCCATGCCCGATGCTTCTATACCTTGGATGATTTTAGCGACCGTTGGCAGTGGGTGTACGGAGATGAAGTCGCGGTCTTTAGGATCAATCGCGAAGCCGATATCTAGATTGGTTTCGACCCACACATGGCATTGGTTCATTTGTGCGTTCAACGCGGTGACTGGCGTTTCATCATTCAGTTTAAGACGGAATGGAACCAGTTTGGCTTCGCCCGGTTGTATAACGAAAGGCTCTACGGCTTGAATACGACCGAGTGAAAAAGTTTCATAGCTAGTGCTGTCTTCTGTTTCTACTTTTACTTCTGTGTTGAGAACCAAGTTAATCAGGTCGATTTGTTGCTCAACGTCGCCACCAACAATGTGAACATTGCCTGACAACTCGCCACCTTGGAAAACTTCAATATTATCTAAGACGGTATCAACCTTTGCTGCACCAATGCCCAACGAGGCCTTTAATTTCTTAAACATATTATTTCTCTTTCTAATTATCTGATTTACGAATAGTTATTGCGTGACAATTTGCGACACTTGCCTCACAGAATCAAGCAATTTGCCCCATCTATGTTGAATAAGGTCACATTGCCCGAGGAAATGTTGAAATCGTGAAAAATTCCGTTACTCTATTTGTATAGTCAAATAAGGTTTCATTATGTCGAAAGCGCCGCTCTACCTTCAGATAAAACAGTTCATAGATGACAAAATTACCAATGGTCACTGGCCGGTGGGTTATCAAATTACCACCGAACTCGAACTCACAGAACAGTTCAACGTGAGTAGAATGACGGTGAATAAAGCCATTCGAGATCTTGTGTCTGAAGGCAAGCTCATCAGGAAGCCAAGGCTCGGTACTTTTGTTTGTGAGCCCGACGAAAAAGCACAATCTCCGCTACTTGATATCAACAATATCGCGCAAGAGATCAAAGACCGTGGCCAAACGTATACTAGCCAAGTGATCAAACACGATAGCATCAAGGCTGATGAAAGCACCGCCACACGGTTAGGCGTGATGATCAATGCAGAAGTATTCTATAGTGAAATCATCCACTTTGCTGACAATACGCCGATACAACTGGAAGCTCGTTGGGTGAGCTCTCAAGCCGCTCCAAAATACCTAGAGCAGGACTTTTCAATCTCTACCCCCAATGAATATCTTTCAAAAAGCTGCCCGCTAAGTGCTATCGAGCACACGGTTGAAGCCATTATTCCAGACTCTCAAATCAGAACATCACTAAAGCTTTCTGAATCAGAGCCTTGCCTTCTTTTGAATAGAAGAACATGGAGCAAAGAACGCCTCATCAGCTTTGCATTGCTCTATCATCCTGGCTCTAAATACAAATTAAGCTCCAAGATACTCCTAGATTAAAGAACATCATCCTGATCGCTGATCACATTTTTGCAACATCAACTTGATTCAGGTCAGCGTTTAGCCTATTTATTTGTATATACATTTAATGTTTAACAAAGATCTAGGTGATTATGAATTTGATCCTCAAAAACGCACGAGTGGTCTCCATGAGTTCGGAAGCCGATGGTTATCAGCCCTCTTCCCCTCAAAATATCGTTATCGAAAACGGTAAGATCGTGTCCATCTCTTGTTCAAACCACGAGGCACTTGCTTCTGAATTAGAACAAGTAAGTGTTGATGGTTCTTTGGATTACGTCACCTATGACTGCAAAAACAAACTCGTCACCCCTGGGTTAATTGATTGCCACACTCACCTTGTATTTGCAGGTAATCGTGCCAATGAATTTGAACAGCGTTTGAATGGTGTGTCTTACACCGACATCGCTAAGCAAGGCGGCGGTATTCTAGCGACAGTCACGGCCACACGCGCAGCACAAGAGTCTGAACTGGTTGAAATGGCGTTACCGAGACTCGATGGCCTGCTAAAAAGTGGCGTAACCAGCATCGAAGTAAAATCTGGCTATGGTTTAACGCTTGATGATGAACTCAAGATGTTACGTGCGGCTAAAGCGTTAGAAAATCATCGTTGTATTAAGATCACCACTACTCTCCTCGCTGCCCATGCTGTACCACCAGAATATAAAGAACAACCCGATCGTTACATTGACCTGGTTTGCCAAGAGATCATTCCTAAAGCTGCAGAGCAAGGACTCGCCGATGCAGTTGACGTGTTCTGCGAATCTATCGGCTTCAATCTAGAACAAACCGAACGTGTATTTGCGACAGCTAAAGAACATGGGTTAGCGATCAAAGGCCACACAGAACAGCTTTCTAATATGGGTGGTAGTGCGCTTGCAGCGAAGTACGGCGCACTCTCTGTCGACCATGTTGAGTACCTTGATGAAACTGGAGTCAAGGCACTGGCGGAATCAGGCACAGTTGCTACCTTGCTTCCCGGCGCTTTCTACTTCTTAAAAGAGACTCAACAGCCACCTATTGCCCTACTTCGTGAACACAACATTCCAATGGCGATAGCGACCGACTTAAACCCCGGCACTTCTCCTTTTGCTGACTTAACGCTAATGATGAACATGAGCTGCACCCTGTTTGGTACGACGCCTGAAGAAGCACTACGCGGTGTGACTTGTAACGCTGCCGCAGCCATTGGCGACTCACAAACCAAAGGTAAAGTTGAAGTGGGTTATGCCGCTGATTTGGCTATCTGGAATATCGACCACCCTGCTGACCTGAGCTATCAAGTTGGTGTTCCTCATCTTCATAAACGCATTGTTAATGGCGAGGTGTGTCATGACTCAATCTAAGTCCAACGGCATTCAAAAGAACTCAGAAACCGTACATAACTTTGTGTGGACGGGACGTAATGATCTTGAAGATGGTGCACTCGGCACCCGCGTTCATCACATTACCAAGCAAGTGCAACATAATGATTTAAGTAACGAGCTTACTGATGGCGCTATCGCTTTGGTCGGCTTTGCCAGCGATGCAGGTGTTGCAAGAAATAAAGGACGCGTGGGCGCGAAACAAGCACCTAACCTGATTCGCCAAGCGTTGGCGAATATGGCTTGGCACAGTGATGCACACATCGCGGATCTCGGTGATATCGAGTGCAATGATGGTCAATTAGAAGTCAGTCAAAAGCAGTGTGCTTCTTTGATTGCCAATGCCTTATCAACCAACAAAGTGATTACCCTTGGCGGTGGTCACGAAGTGGCTTGGGCCTCGTTCCAAGGCCTCGCTGAGCATTTACATCAAACTGAACACCGACATGAAGCGGAACGCCTTGATAAAGGTCAGCCAGCACACAAGCCTAAAATAGGCATCGTTAACTTTGATGCTCACTTTGACCTTCGTGAATTTGAAAGCGACATCGCTGACGTTAAACCGAGTTCAGGCACGCCTTTTAACCAGATCAGCGATTACTGCCATGCACATCAGTGGCCATTTCATTACGCGTGTCTTGGTGTGAGTGCAGCCAGCAATACTAAAGCACTGTTCAACAAAGCCGACCAACTAGGCGTTTGGTATGAACACGACCGCAATATGACCCAAGTAAACCAAGTCGCTCAATTGGTTAAGTTGCAAAAATTCATCGATGAGTGTGATTACCTCTATCTCACCATCGATCTCGATGTCTTCCCTGCGGCGACTGCGCCGGGTGTCAGTGCACCAGCGGCAAGAGGCGTGAGCTATGAAACACTCGCTCCTTTTCTAGAACAGATTTTTAAACACAGTGAAAAACTCATTATCGCGGACATTGCGGAATATAACCCAGACTACGACGTCGATGGCCAAACGGCTCGATTGGCTGCTCGTTTGTGTTGGGATATTGCCTCTGCAATGGCCAACGACTAATCCAGATATACCGATAACTACAACTACAACTACAACGATATAACGTGAAACAGAAGGAATTCCAAAATGACGGAACACCACAACAGTGACCCTCGTCTCGACACGACTCGCGAAATTCGCGCACCTCATGGCACCACTTTGCGAGCTAAATCTTGGTTAACAGAAGCACCACTGCGTATGCTAATGAACAACCTAGACCCTGATGTGGCAGAACACCCACATGCACTGGTTGTGTATGGTGGTATTGGTCGCGCAGCGCGTGATTGGAAATGTTATGACAAGATTGTTGAAGTATTAGAGCGTTTAGAAGACGACCAAACGCTGCTTGTTCAATCAGGTAAACCTGTAGGCGTGTTCCCGACTCATAAAAACGCACCTCGCGTGTTGATCGCTAACTCTAACCTTGTTCCACATTGGGCCAACTGGGAGCACTTCAACGAGCTCGATAAAGAAGGCTTGATGATGTACGGTCAAATGACCGCAGGTAGCTGGATCTACATCGGCTCACAAGGCATCGTTCAAGGTACTTATGAAACCTTTGTCGCGATTGCGAAGAAACACTTCCAAGGCGAAGCAAACGGCAAATGGGTACTCACAGGCGGCCTTGGCGGCATGGGCGGCGCTCAACCTCTTGCGGCAACAATGGCTGGTTTCTCAATGATCGCGGTTGAGTGTGATGAATCACGAATCGACTACCGCTTACGTACTGGCTATGTAGACAAAAAAGCCACCAGCTTAGATGAAGCAATGGCTATGATTAAAGAGTCAGACACGCCAATCTCTGTTGGCTTATTAGGTAACGCCGCAGACGTCTTCCCAGAGTTAGTCGAACGTAACATCACGCCTGACGTAGTGACCGACCAAACATCTGCCCACGATCCACTGAACGGTTACTTGCCGCAAGGTTGGACAATGGAAAAAGCAGCGCAAGAGCGCACCATTGATGAAGCAAAAGTGGTGAAAGCCGCGAAACAATCGATGGCGATTCAAGTTCAAGCGATGCTCGACCTACAATATCGAGGTGCTGCGACTGTAGATTACGGTAATAACATTCGCCAAATGGCACTGGAAGAAGGCGTAGAAAACGCATTTGATTTCCCAGGTTTCGTTCCTGCCTATATTCGTCCTTTATTCTGTGAAGGCATCGGTCCGTTCCGTTGGGCAGCCCTATCTGGCGACCCAGAAGACATCTACAAAACAGACCAAAAAGTAAAAGAACTGATTCCAGATAACCCACATCTACATAATTGGCTAGATATGGCGCGTGAACGCATTCAGTTCCAGGGCCTACCAGCTCGTATTTGTTGGGTTGGCTTGAAAGATCGTGAACGTTTGGGCCAAGCATTCAATGAAATGGTTAAGAATGGCGAACTTAAAGCACCCGTTGTTATCGGTCGTGACCACCTAGATTCAGGCTCAGTAGCAAGCCCGAACCGTGAAACAGAAGGCATGATGGATGGATCAGATGCCGTATCAGATTGGCCTCTATTGAACGCCCTTCTAAATACTGCAGGCGGCGCAACATGGGTTTCTTTACACCACGGTGGTGGCGTTGGCATGGGCTTCTCGCAACACTCAGGTATGGTGATTTGTTGTGACGGTAGTGAAGATGCATCACAGCGAATTGCTCGCGTACTTCACAATGATCCTGCAACTGGCGTAATGCGTCATGCTGATGCGGGTTACGATATTGCCAAGCAGTGTGCGAAAGAACAGAAGCTTGATTTACCTATGTTGAACGAAGAACTTCGTCGCCTTTAATGTCTGGAGATAACATGTTGAATTTATTACTTAAGCCAGGACTACTAGGCCTATCTGAACTGCGTAAAATCAGCCGTAGCCCTGTGAACCTGTCACTCGACCCTGCAGCTATCCCTGATATTGAAGCGAGCATGCAGGTTGTCGAGCAAGTGATTGCTGAAGATCGCACGGTATATGGCATCAATACAGGTTTTGGCTTATTAGCGAATACTAAAATAGCCCCTGAAGATTTAGAAGTACTACAGAAAAGTATCGTGCTTTCTCACGCGGCGGGCATTGGTAAATTCATGTCTGATGAAACTGTGCGCTTGATGATGGTGTTAAAAATTAACAGCTTATCTCGCGGTTACTCTGGTATCCGCCTCAAGGTGATCAATGCACTTATCGATCTTGTGAACGCTCAAGTTTACCCATGTGTACCACAGAAAGGCTCAGTAGGTGCATCTGGAGATCTTGCTCCCCTCGCCCACATGAGTACCGTTCTGCTAGGTGAAGGCCAAGCACGCCACAACGGTAAGATCATTACAGGTTTAGAAGCGATGCAGATCGCTGGCCTTGAGCCAATCACACTTGCTCCTAAAGAAGGTTTAGCGCTGTTAAACGGTACTCAAGCATCGACGGCCTTTGCATTAGAAGGTCTATTCGCAGCTGAAGACTTGTTTGCGTCTGCAACCGTGTGTGGTGCAATGTCTGTAGAAGCAGCACTCGGTAGTCGCCGCCCATTTGACCCTCGTATTCACCGCGTTCGTGGTCACCGTGGCCAAATGGATGCAGCGCTTGCTTACCGTCATCTGCTCGATCAAAAGAGTGAGATTGGTGAATCACACACTTGTTGTGAAAAGGTTCAAGACCCTTACTCACTGCGTTGTCAGCCTCAAGTGATGGGTGCTTGCTTACAGCAGATTCGTAATTCAGCTGAAATTTTAAATGTTGAAGCGAACTCGGTATCGGACAACCCGTTAGTTTTCGCAGACGATGGCGACATTATTTCAGGGGGTAACTTCCACGCAGAACCCGTCGCAATGGCTGCCGATAACCTTGCATTAGCAATAGCTGAAATCGGTAGCTTGTCAGAACGAAGAATGGCGCTGCTGATTGATAGCGCGCTAAGCAAACTTCCACCGTTCTTAGTCGATAACGGCGGCGTGAACTCGGGCTTTATGATTGCTCAGGTTACCTCTGCAGCATTGGCAAGTGAGAACAAAACCTTAGCGCATCCTGCATCAATAGACAGCCTTCCAACATCAGCAAACCAAGAAGATCATGTGTCTATGGCAACCTTCGCAGCACGTAGACTTAGATACATGGCTGAAAATACCCGTGGGATATTGGCTGTAGAATATTTAGCAGCAGCACAAGGGCTAGACTTCCGCGCTCCGAATCTATCTTCTCCTCGTGTGGAAGAAGCGAAACAGATTTTGCGTGAAAAAGTCAGCTTCTACGACAAAGACAGATATTTTGCACCGGATATTGAACAAGCGAACTTATTGCTCAAATTATCCGTTCATAATCACCTAATGCCAGAAGGCACTCTGTGTAGCTTTTAAAGCAAAAACATTCTGAACAACACTCATTAGAGTGTCATATAAACAAGGGCTATCGATTAGCCCTTGTTGCATTGAGCCAGAGGCCATATCTCTCTTAAAATCGTCACATACCATCCAATGTATTTATCTAATTAACTGATATATAAGCAAAGTTAACTGGATAGACCATTAGAACGAAGTTAGTTAGCTATAATCCACCCCAGATTTGATGACTAATAGCGATACTATGTTTCTGACACCTTACTTTTCTACTGAAGACAATCAATTTCAATTCACTCGTGAACAGGCTAGCCACTTTGCTAAAAAAGTAGCCGCTGACTTCAACCCAATTCACGATGAAGACAACAAGCGCTTCTGCGTGCCTGGCGATCTTTTGTTTGCAGTTCTTCTGCAGAAAGAAGGCATCAGCCAAAAAATGCGTTTTGATTTTTCAGGTATGGTTGGTAACGGTATTGCGCTTAGCGTTGACAACAAGTGTGAAAAAGAAAGCTCACTGGTTGACGAGAAAGGCAAAGAATACCTACACATGTCTTGTGAAGGTGAGAAAAGCCACGATCAAGCATTCATCGAACACGTAGTAACAAACTACGTTAAGTTCTCTGGTATGAACTTCCCACACATCATGGTTCCTCTTATGGAAGAGCAACAGATGATGATCAACTGCCAACGTCCTCTTGTTATTTACGAGAGCATGGAAGTTGAATTTACTCGCCTAGACCTATCCCACCCAGAAGTTGAATTCTCTGGTGCGACTTTTGATGTTGAAGGCAAGCGTGGCATCGTGACACTGAACTTCGATTTCAAAGAGGACGGCGAAGTGGTAGGTAAAGGCGTGAAACGCATGGTAGCAAGTGGCCTTAAGCCATACGACCAAGCTTCTGTCGATGACCTAGTAAACCGCTTCAACGAACGTAAAGAGATGTTTCTAGCTCAGTTCGCAGCTGCCGCTTAAGTAAGCCAACACAGAATTAAAAAGCCCAACTTGAGGTATCAAGCTGGGCTTTTTTCATTCTAAACAATAGATATTAATATAAGTCACCGGTATTTACTGAGTACCTTTCCTCTTCAATGACGAAAGTGACTTACGTATCATCGTGCCACCTAACAGCATCGCCAGCCAATACCAACCCATTGAACCACCTGTCTTTTTGATGATTGGATCTTCCACCAAGCTTAGCTCTTTAATCTCATTACTATAAGCAAAGTTCTTAATGGTCACTCTGTCATGCCCTGCAGAACCCACCTCATCTTTGCTGTACGCAATCATGAAGCTATTGTCTTTAGCTCTCGCCATTGGCAGTTCAACAGTCCCAGATAATTGCCCCGCAAACGCGCCGACTTCAAAGCCGTTAATGTAGATCTCCATATAGTCACGATCTTCTTCAGAAAAGACGGTGAGATCCAAAGACACGGTACCAGCTGGGATTCCGTCAACAATGAATGCGGTGGACTGGCTATTACTAATATCCGGTGAAGCTATCGTATCCCCTTCAACATCCCAAGCTTCTGTGCTGTAAACTGCATTCTTAGGTATCGTGACGAGTGAATTCACTGCATCAGAAACCACATTCGCGCCAATAGCATATGCCTTTGATGTCACCACACCGGCTAATGAGTCGGTTGACAGCTTGATACCAAAATCATGATTACCCACTGAATCTATGTTGTAGCTTACAACCACATCACAGCCTTCATTAGGCGATAGCGTCGTACAACTATTGCTCTTTATGATCGCAGTACCATTGTAGGTTATGGGATCGTCTGTGGCGACAGCTAAAGATACGTTGGTTACTTTAATCTCTTGATCAGATTTGTTCGTAAATTCAAACTTGTGTTCAATTGGGCCCAAAGATCGAGCACCAAGCATCGCTTTGGTTTGGTAACTAAAACCTGCCGTCTTCTTACCTATCCAGTCAGCAAAGTGGCTTATGTTGGTGTAGACACCGTATGCCCTTGGCTGTGCACAACCTTCTCCCCAACTCACAAGACCTAGCTGTTCGTAGTGACCATTGGTGGACAACATGATTGGACCGCCGCTATCCCCGCTACATGAATCGCGTCCGCCTTCTTTGTAACCGGCACAAAAAGCATCAGAGCCAATATCTGAATATCCGTCTCCTTGACCAAGGTTACATTCTCGCTGCCTAACTAACGGAACATTCACTTGATGTAACTGACTCGTGGATGAGTATTGCTCTTCTGATGAATTCTGGTTACCCCAACCTATGACAGTTAACATCTGACCTGTATTCAAGTTATCACGGACATAACCATCGACCAGGTTAACCGCGGACTCCGTGGGCTTATCATTAAGCTCAATAATGGCGATGTCATTACTCGCAGGCTCTTGAGTATAACTTTCATGGGCATAAATTTGCTCAACAGAATAGCGGTGCTGCTCTACGTCGGGCGAAGAAAGATCAGAGACACCAATGACAACCTCAAAATCTTGGTTGCTGCTTGCTTCGATACAGTGCGCTGCGGTGAGTACATATCGCTCACCAATGAAACTTGCGCCGCAGAACTGCCCTTCGTAGGCATCCATGTTTTTTGAAACAAGCGCGACCATGAATGGCCAACTACCTTTTGCCGCTTCGTTACCATTGATAATTTGAGGGGAGATATCTGCCAACACCGGCATTGAAGAGAGGCCAACCGCATAAATACTTAATGGCAGCCATTTTGTTTGGATAACTTTCATTACCTAACCTTTCATTTGTTTTAATAATAACGGACAGGTTATTTGATAAAAAATAAATATAAATGGTAAGCACACCAAAATATGGCTTACCTTGAATAGGTTTCAAACATTAGTGAATAGCTAGCTTATTAACTGCATTAACAAATCAAACCTAGCGCCTAACCTTCTGTTTGTAATCAACATATTCAGCACTGAATAATTGCCTAGTACTCGCTCTTCTGGTTTGATTTGGCACTGATTGAAACCAAGTTAGAAACGGAAATCGGAGTTAGCTATAACCGTGAATTCAGATCAATAAAGCCCAGCTGATTTCATCCAGCTGGGCTTTTCGCGTTTAACTAAAGGTGATAGGTTGGCTATCAGTCTTAAGTTAGCGTCAGTGGTATAGCTTACTGATCACCTTTCATCTTCAGTGGTGAAAATGACTTACGTACAGTCGCACCGCCTAAAAGCACAAATAACCAATGCCAAGACAGAGAGCCGCCGCTACCGCCCCCTGAGCTTTTTGCGTTTTGCGTTCCTTCAGACTTAGATATCTTTATCTCATCTGTATAAGAGAAGTTCTTGACCGTAGCTTTGTCATTTCCGGTGGAACCAAACCAATCTTTCACATAGGTAATCATGAAGCTATTATTGGAATCTCTCACCATCGGTAGGTTGACCGAACCAGAAAACTCACCAGAGACACTATCAAGTTTTTGACCATTAATATAAACCTCAACAAAATCATAATCAGCTTCAGACGATGCAGTTAGGTCAAACGAAACTGTACCAGAAGGAATCCCCTCAACAATAAGCGATGTAGATGTACCGTGGCTAATGGACGGTGAGGACAGCGAATCACCTTCTGTAATCCAAGCTTGTGTGTTGTAGACGCCACTGTTTGGTATGCTTACATATGAACTCACCGTATCCGTTACAGATCTCGCTCCGATTACAGAAGCAGTTGAAGTAACCGTACCTACCAATAAATCAGTGTCAACATTAATACCAAATTCATGTTCACCAATTGAGTTTAGGTCGAAACTAACCACAACTTCACAGCTTTGCCCTGCAGTTAAAATGCTACATCCGTTGTCTGTTATAACAGTATCATTACCTGAAATTGGATAAACACGGTTTACTGCAATGTTTTGATCAGATTTATTTGTGAATTCAAAGGTATGTGAAATAGGCGCCAATAATTTTGCACCAAGCATTTCAATTTGACGGTAACTAAGCCCTGATTGCTGCTCATCAATCCAATCATCAAAGTAGCTAATATTGGTATAGACTCCGTAGGCGTTGGACTGTGCACAGCCTTTACCCCAGCTTACAATGCCCAGTTGCTCATATGTTCCATTTGTCGACACAACGATTGGTCCACCACTGTCACCCTGGCAGGAGTCATAACCACCATCACTGTATCCCGCACAGAATGCATCACTGCCAATTGACGCATAGCCACTGTGAGGAACGCTATTACATTCATACTGATTAACTAAAGGAACGTTGACTTGATATAGTTCACTCTTAGATGCATAACCATCTGATGCGTCCTGATCTCCCCAGCCCATCACCGTTAGCATCTGACCATCATTTAGGTTACCTCGAACATAACCATCAACGAGATTAACCACAGACTCAGCTGGCTTTTCTGCGAGCTCAATAATGGCGATATCATTGCCTGTCGCTGCAGAGTTGTAATATTCATGTACATAAATATTATCAACAGCGTATCTATGTTGTGCGGCTTGAGAGGCAGAAAGGTTTGATACGCCAATCACCACATCTAGATCTTCACGACCATTACCTTCCACACAGTGAGCGGCAGTTAATACATATCGCTCACCAATGAAGCTCGCACCACAAAACTGACCGTCATAAGCGTTCACGTTCCTTGAGACTAGCGCAGCCATAAATGGCCAATTGCCTTGTGTTGCTTCTTTACCGTTGATAATTCGAGCTGAAACATCTGCCAACACCGACGTTGAAGACAGACTCACTGCATAGATACCTAGCGACAACCATTTAGCCTGAACCATTTTTATTACCTAGCCTTTTATATCTTTTAATAATGATGTGCAGGCTATTTTATAAAAACACAATATGAAACATTGGCTATATTTTTTTGTGATGAAGATCAACTAAATGATAATAGTTCTTATCTAATTGCTTAATTGTCTTTGAATCCACATCAGATCCAACGCCTAACCTTTTGTTTGTAATCAACATATTCAGCACCGAACAATTTTTCTAGTGCTCGCTCTTCGGGTTTGATTTGGAACTGAGTCATGTACATTACAAATACAAAACTGAGTAAAACGCTGAACAGGTTTTGGAAGAAGTAGCCAAAGCAAAACAGTAGGATGAATAGCCCTAAGTACATTGGGTTACGGGTGTAACCGAAAATACCGCTGTCCACAACTGCCGAGGCGGTTTCGACTTTGATCGGATTAACGGTGGTGTTCTGTTTTCGAAATTCCAATATGCCTGATATTCCAATCACACCACTCAATACAATCCCGATACCGAGTACAACCATTCCATAAGGCAGTGCAATTGCTCCTAGGATCAATTGCTGCGCACAGAAGTATGAGGCTATAAATACAATAATGAAAAGTGCAACGGGTGGTACTTTTAACTCAAGAAATCTCATAGCTTTCCTTATTAACAATTCCATTGTTAGTTTAGAAAAAAGCCCAGCAATTGCTGGGCTAAATGTATTAAATAATTTTTGCGAGCGCTTGTAGTGGGTGGGCAAGCTTCTCACCCTCAAAACGCTTCACTTGGCTTCGACAGGAATAACCCGTCACTAAGCAACGCTCTTTCGGTAAGTCTTGCATCCTTGGCTTCCAACTTAGACCGTATATGTCTTTCGACATTTGTAGCTTATCGACTTCGTGACCGAAAGTACCTGCCATACCACAACAGCCGACAGGAACGCTGGTTAAAGCAGCGCCAAAGTGTTTGAAGATAGCGCCCCACTCTTTTTCAGCGTTTGGCATTTTGGTCTTCTCCGTACAGTGAGCAAACAAGTACCACATTTCTTCGCTTGCAGAACGCGCTTCAAAATCACCGAGCGACGGCATTAACCATTCATGTACGGTGAGCACATCAAAGTCGCCACGCTTGTCACCTAAAATCTCGACGTATTCATCGCGGTAACAAAGCACAAGAGCAGGATCAACACCGACTAAAGGAATACCAATATCAGCCACCATCGATAAGAAATCAGACGTCGATTTCGCCTCACGAGCGAAACGACTTAAGAAGCCTTTTATGTGCAGCGCTTTCCCATTAGGTTTGAACGGCAGTAGTACCGGTGTTTTGCCAAGCTTTTGAGCCAAAGTGACGAAGTCTTCAATCACCTCTGCATCATAGAAGCTAGTAAACGGGTCTTGGACGATCAACACATGTTGTTTCTTCTCTTCAGAAGAGAGCCCTTCTAGATATTGGATATCGAATAGTTGCAGCTCTTTGCTCGCCAGACGATTCTTAAGCGTAGGGACCGACATAAGCGGTGCATCAACATAACCGACTGTTTTCGCTGTTGCGGATTGAACCCACTTTTGGCCCAACGCAGCGTTCACCACTTTTGGCGCTTTCGCCATCAGTGGCAGCATGGTTTCAATGTTGGCGACTAAATAGTCTTTTGCAGGGCGTTGGTAGCGTGAGTAATAAATGTTTAAGAATCGAGAACGGAAGCTCGGAACATCAACTTTAATCGGACACTGGCTCGCACACGCTTTACACGCAAGACAACCGTTCATCGCTTCGTGAACTTCATGCGAGAAATCGTATTCGTGGCGTTTGTTCATTGTATTACGAACACGTTCCACCATGGTTTTAACCGGAGTATTGTCCTTCAGCGCTTCTTGCTCTAAATCGAGAATATCGACGCCTTGCTCTGTTAACTGGCGTAACCATTCTCTCACCAAGCCTGCGCGGCCTTTTGGCGAATGACGACGGTCAGCCGTGACTTTCATCGAAGGGCACATTGGCGAGCTAGTATCGTAGTTGAAGCACAAGCCGTTACCGTTACATTCCATCGCTTGTTTGAAGCTATCACGAACTTGTACGTCGATCTGACGGTCATAGAAGCCACGCTTAGTATCGGTGACTTTCACCAATTCAGCGTCACTTTCCAATGGCGTACAGATCTTGCCTGGGTTCATCTTGTTGTGCGGGTCGAATGCCGCTTTAACACGTCTTAATTCGGTAAACAGCTCTTCGCCGAAGAAGTCAGGACCATACTCAGAACGGAAGCCTTTACCATGTTCACCCCACATTAAGCCGCCGTATTTCGCCACTAGCTTAACCACTTCATCAGAGACTTCATGCATCAAGGCTTCTTGCATCGGGTCACACAGATCCAATGCTGGACGAACGTGTAATACGCCCGCATCCACGTGACCAAACATGCCGTAATTCAACTCTTTTGAATCGAGTAACACTCTAAACTCAGAGATAAAGTCCGCGAGGTTTTCTGGTGGTACACAAGTATCTTCAGCAAAAGCGACTGGCTTAGCTCGGCCTTTCGCCGCACCTAATAAACCCACCGCTTTCTTACGCATGTTGTAGATTCGGCCAATACTCGCCAAATCGCTACAAACTTGGAAACCGATCACACCCGCGTCTTCGGTTTCTACCATGGTTTCAAGTTGTGCCGTCAGCGCTTGAACTTGTTGTTCAACTTCCGCTTCATCTTGGCCTGCAAACTCAACCATGTTGATGCCAAGCATCTCTTTGTTCGGAACGTCCATCAGCAGGTCGCTCACAGTGTGCCAAACAATGTCTTGCTTCGCTAAGTTCAATACTCTTGAATCAACCGTTTCAACAGACAGTGCTTTCGCTTCCACCATGAACGACGCATTACGCAGCGCAGAATCAAACGTGTTGTATTTGACGTTAACCAGTGTGCGCGCTTTTGGAATCTTGGTTAGGTTTAACTTTGCTTCTGTAATGAATGCTAACGAACCTTCAGCGCCACATAGGACGCGAGTCAGATCAAAGCTGTCGTCTTGTTCGCTTATCGCGTTCTTTAGGTCATAACCTGTTAAGAAGCGGTTCAGCGGAGGGAATTTATCTAAGATTTGAGCGCGCTTGTCTCGACAAACCGCCTCAGTCACCGCAAGTGCATGATGAGCGAATTCACCCTCAACAGGTAAGCCGTGTGATAAATCAGATTCTAGACACGAACCATCTGCGAACACCGCTTGCAGCGACAACACATGGTCCGACGTTTTGCCGTACTTCAATGACCCTTGACCCGAAGCATCGGTATTGATCATGCCACCCAAGGTTGCTCGGTTACTAGTAGAAAGGTCTGGAGAGAAAAAATAACCATACGGGCGAACAGCGTCGTTCAATTGATCTTTAACGACACCAGACTGAACTCTTACCCAGCCTTCTTTCTCGTTAATCTCAAGAACCTTATTCATGTATCGCGACAGGTCAACCACGACACCTTTTGTTAAAGATTGTCCGTTGGTTCCAGTACCACCGCCACGAGGGGAAAAAGTCACTCGTTCGTAAGCGGATTTAGAAACCACTTTACCGATAAGCACAACGTCTTGCGTTGTTTTAGGAAGGATGACCGCCTGCGGCAATTGCTGATAGACACTGTTATCAGTCGCCACAGCCAAACGGCTAGAATATTGAGATTCAATGTCGCCAGTAAAGCCCGCTGTTTTTAGTTCATCTAAAAAGCGTACGACAACTGGATCGACATCAGCATTGAGTTGAAGTCTTGGTAACATTTGCTTCCTGCCCCTACTTCGCTGATCCTATCAGCATTGGGTTATCTGAGATTTTTAATAATTTTCTTTGAATTTCGTCACTTTACTACTATTAAGATCATATAAAAAGGTGATCAAATCAGAATCTCAATGCAAGAATGGAGAAATAGTCACTTTCGTCTTAATTCAGTAGTAATATACTGAATAACATTTTGTTTAAGACATCTCCACGAGCACATCACAATGAAAAAAAACAAAACAGTCACAACTGAAGATATCCTTCTTAAACTATGCCAATCAGTCTCAAGCGTACTTACTTCAGCGACGGCTTCTCAGGTGTCCTATTCAGCCATGGTTCAAAAGATCAACAAAACAAGCCTCAAGCCAGACTTTGGTTGCTTCGTTCTGTTTGACGGCGGCTTTTCTGGTCTTGTTGTTATCAATTTTACGTCCAAAGCAGCGTTAGAGATCTACACCAATTACATGCGCAATATGGGCATGCCTGAAAACGAGCTCGCTGTGCTTCATACTTCAGACGAAGTGGGTGATGTATTGGGTGAGTTGATGAACCAATTGGTGGGTGACTTCACCAATAAAATCCGCAAAGAGCTGCAAACCAACATCACCCAAAACCAACCGAAAATGCTGGCTCTGAACAAGCAAGTAAACCTTTCTGTTGATACTAACCTCGATCGTCCACAAGCTCGTCGTGTGACCTTCTCTACCGCCAATAACAACATCTTCTACCTTGAGCTTGCGATGGATAAGACCGAATTCATTCAATTGGAAGAATTTGAAATCGCAGAAGACGAATGTCCAGATAGCATTCTTGAGGCGACTCAGAAAAAAATGCAAGAAGCGAACAAGCCAGCTCAAAGCTCTGGCAATGATTCTGCAGCAGACCTACTCGATGAACTGGGTATCTAGTTTGCAAATGCTCTAGTCACTTTAAAAAATCGTGTCACTAACGCCATCAATACTCTTGATGGCGTTTTTGTTTTTACCGCCAAGTCGGCTCATGCAGTTCAATGTTCACCGCCTCACTTGTTCATCAAACCAGTTTTGCCTTTCTGTTACCCGCGAAAACATGTAAAATGTTGGACTTTTAAAAATTTGCGGTACTGATTAAATTGTCGATGGATAAGAAAAAAGCCCTAAAGAAAATTGCCAAGTGTCTTGAGCTTGGAAATTCTGCGAACGTCAATGAAGCTGCCAATGCGATAAAAATGGCGCATAACTTGATGCTGAAATATGGTCTCGAAAAAGACGATATTGAATTTATCAAGATGGGGAAAACTCAGTCCAGTCACCTGTTACCTGCAAATATCAGTTCTACACTGCTGCGCGTTATTCGCGGTATCAACACCAAGTTTGGCGTAGAAGCCGTGTTACTGAATCACAAAGGCCTCAAGCGCGTTGAATTCATTGGTGAAGCCGACCGCGCGATCTTCGCAGCCTTCGCTTTCGATATCATTTATCGCGAGCTGAATGAACACACCGGCCAATTCAGAAATAGCTTTGCTGGCTCTGGCACAGGATCATTAGAAGTAACACGCCGCGTGAACTCGTTTGTTTCAGGCTGGGTTGAAGGTGCACTTGAAAAGCTGCCAACCATTACTCCAGACGACGAATCAAACAACAAGATCAATAACTACATTGATAAAGAATTCAAAAATATCGACCGTGAAACGTTCAAACAGCAACTGAGAGAAGCGATGAAAAACCTCACCGCCGATTATGAAGTTGGTTTGAAGAAAGGTCGTAAATTGTCTGTTAATCGACCAGTTGGCGGTACCCAGGCAGCTAAAAAGATAACTAAATCATAGAGCCACTTTACATTACTTCGGCGTATTGATAAAAACCATCAATAAGATTTACAGGACTATGTTTGTCACTCGGATTCATTCGTTTGATAGAAGTACATGATGGAGAAAATACGTTGAAAAAAATCACACTAGCCCTAGCGCTTACTATCGCTTTAACGGGTTGTCAGGCAACTCAACGCCAAAACGCGACAACTGGCGAATCTGAGACTAACTCTGCAACTCAAGGCGCTCTAATTGGTGCACTTGCTGGTGCCGTTGCTGGTGCAGCTACCGGTGACTCTAAAGACCGTGGTAAACGTGCACTTATTGGTGCGGCAGGTGGTGCGGCTGTTGGTGGTGGTATTGGTTACTATTTTGACCGACAAGAAGCAGCCCTTCGTGAAGAACTAATGAACTCTGGCGTTCAAGTAGAACGTGTTGGTGAGAATCAACTTCTACTTCGTCTGGAAAACGGCATTGGTTTTGATTCTGGTTCTTACGCTTTAGAATCAAGCATTCACAACACACTTCGCGGCGTTGCGCGCATCCTAGTTGAATACCCAGACACAAGCCTAGTGATCGAAGGTCACACGGACAGCACTGGCAGTGAGTCGACTAACCAAATCCTTTCTGAGCGTCGTGCTGAATCTGTTCGTGCATTCTTGATCTCTCAAGATGTAGCAGCAGGCCGTGCCATTGCTCGTGGTAACGGTGAGCGTTACCCTCTATGTGACAACAATACCTCTCAAGGTCGTGCTTGTAACCGTCGTGTAGAAATTCAAATCTTGCCGATTAAGTAGCACGATTAAAGCCCAGTCCGTCTTTATCTATTGAATTAACCTCTATATAGTTGTTTATCAGTTATGTTACTCAATTAACGTAATACTAATAACCAACAACCATAAAGCGTATTCATACTGACATATCGACTCTGGGCTTTTTTACGAGACTTATCTTTTGCTTATCCAATCCAACTTTTTGTCATCGTCACTTCTTAGAACTCTATTTCTAGCCCTCGTTTTTTCCTCGATACTGTTGCCCACCCCACATTTCGTGCACGCAGCAAGTAGTAATGAGTTTTCACTACAATCACAACCTCAAGATCCCATTTCTCAATACCAATTAGCGCAAGCGTATGAATTGGGAACGGATGTGCCTGAAAACATCGACGACGCATTCTATTGGTACTCTCAATCTGCAGATAATGGCAATGCAGATGCACAATTTAAACTCGGCAAGTGGTACTTGGCAGGAACAAGTGTCGAGCAAGATAACAAAATGGCCCTAGAGTGGTTCATCAAAGCTGCACTGCAAGGTAACAAGAGAGCTCCAGTGGAAGTAGCAAAGATCTATGAGTCCTCACTTGAAAAGGAACTACTCCAACCATTAGATGCCGCGCAGCTATGGTATGAAGCTGCCTTAAAAGACAACCCTAATGCAGAAGATGGCTACACCCGTGTTCTACAAGCGCAATTCAACCAGCAGCGCGCAAAGCAGATCTCTTCAATAGAACAGCTCGATGACAGCATCGACTCTGAAATCGACAGCAGTCAGGGGCTATCTCAGCAAGTGCAATCTAGCCAAGCGACACGCTCTAAGCTCTCCAGTTCTAACCTAACCAGCTCTGAATATATGATTGGTGCTGCGTTGGCCGTGTTGATTTCAATCATCAGCATTATTGCGACTCTCGTTATCTCAAGAAAAAGACAAGCTCTAAAGTCGGGTGATTCACGACAGCAACAACAATCACTTGAAGCGCAGCTTAGCTCGAAGGACCTTACGATTAGGCAGCAAAAACGACAACTGCACACTATGTTTCACGAATTGAAGAAGCAGAAAAACAGCAAAGGTCTGAGTAATTTGCAGGTCGCTTGTGCTCTATTTGGGTACACACCAAATTCAATACCTGACCAGAAAAGCATCAAAGTTCGATACAAACAACTGTCGAAAATCTATCACCCTGATGGTCATGGATGTGACGAAGAAATGAAACGTTTGAACAATGCGCTAAAAACCATTTTACAAAATGTTACAAAACCGTAAACAAACACACATCTTCATTTTCCTATATCTCAAAGATATCGATTTTTATTGGTGTTGCAATCGATCCCCCTCTCAAAAACGGGTAACAAACTATTAACTAATGGGTCTTACTTGTGTCATAATTTGCGCCGAAAATACACCTGACTTAAACAGGTGAGGAGAGAATATGTTCACAATAGAAGGCGTTTGTGATTGGTGCAAAAAGCCAAGCCTAGTTAAAAAACACGACTACCTAGATGGTAAGTGTCATCATGCATGTAAAGAGTGCAATGATATTGCAACCATTGATGTTCGCCAGTTCAATATTGGTGAAATGGAAATGAGAGCAAAACTCTCCCAAGCGACATTGAGATAAGCAACACCGTGAAATATAAGAAAGCGCCTAAGGCGCTTTTTTTGTGCTTGTGGTTTTCTCTCTTCTCTCATCTATACAGGTATATACAGTACTTTTCTGTCAAAACCACTGTATACACCTGTGTAAAGCTCACATTTTTTCAACTTATGAGACAAAACAGCAAATTCATTCAAATTTAATTTATCAAATAATTTCAATAACTTAATTACATTTCACCCATAATTCCAGACGAAATCGTCCAATAATCCCGCAAAAAACGCTTGATCTTATAAGCAACTAAAACTACTGTATACACATACAGCATGTATATAAGGACAGCAAAATGATTCAAGCACACGTTAAAGCCCAACACTCTAGCCCGCTAGTTCACTGCGCATTTACATCAGTTTCTCGTAAAAGCAAAAATTCAAACGAGGAAGCATTGTTTGCAAGAATGGCGTTGCTGTCCAATCAACACCAGTGGCTACTTTTTACGGCTCAAACACCAAGACCATCGGCTAAGCAGCTTAAGCAACATAATGTTTGCTGCGACCGTGTTATTCATATGAAAGCCTCTCATCAAATGACCGAAGTAGAGACCGTCGAGAAAGCAATCCGCTCTAAGAATGCGAGTGCGATTGTTGCAAGTGCATCGATTGATCAGTTCAGCCAACAGTACCTAAGAACATTAGGATTGCGCTTTCAGTGTGAAGTCTTCTTTATGGATGCAAATTCAGAGCGCATTCACTAATCTAACGTCGCTCAAAAACACAGTCCAAACATACTGCCTTCCCCTGCCCTACAATTCGCCAATTATTCAGCGGATAGTTAGGCGGGGGTTTTTATTTGATCAATAGATTTAGCAATCGTTTGCTTTTTCTCTGGAAGCAAACAGTAGATTGGGTATAATGCCCGTCTAATCATGTGCACACCGCACTTCTCTGTATGACGTTTGATAAAAGATAGGAATGTCTAAATGAGCCTTGCTGATCAAGTTCTTGCCGTAAATGATGACCTACCAATCCGTACTGACAAACCTGTCCACAGTGGCAAGGTTCGCTCAGTCTACTGGTTAACTGAAGAAGATAGCCAACGACTAATTAAAGAGAAAGGCTACGATGTAGCACCAGATGCGCCTTTAGCAATCATGGTGATCAGTGACCGTATCTCTGCATTTGATTGTATCTGGCGTGGTGAAGGGAATCTGAAAGGTGTTCCAGGTAAGGGAGCAGCTCTAAATGCTATCTCTAACCACTGGTTCAAATTGTTTAAAGACAACGGCCTTGCTGACAGTCATATCCTTGATATCCCTCACCCATTCGTATGGATTGTACAAAAAGCTCGCCCAGTCATGATCGAAGCGATTTGTCGTCAATACATCACAGGCTCTATGTGGCGTGCATACGCGAACGGCGAACGTGAATTTTGTGGTATCGAGATGCCTGAAGGCCTAGAGAAAGACAAGAAGCTACCAGAGCTGCTTATCACGCCTTCTACTAAAGGGATTTTGAAAGGTATTCCTGGCGTTCCAGAAGCTGATGATGTGAACATCACACGTAACAACATCGAAGACAACTTCGCAGCATTCAACTTCACTCAGGCAAGTGACATCGCGCATTACGAGAAGCTGCTAAAAGAAGGCTTCAACGTGATTAGCCAAGCACTGGCGAAAGTAGACCAAACCTTTGTCGACACTAAGTTTGAATTTGGTTACGTCAACGATGCTCAGGGCAAAGAAAAACTTATCTACATGGACGAAGTTGGTACTCCAGATTCATCTCGCATTTGGGATACTCAGGAATACAACAACGGCAACATCGTTGAGAACTCAAAAGAAGGCTTCCGTCAGTTCTTGCTTAACTACTTCCCTGATGCCGACATTCTATTGAACAAAGAACGTATGCCAGAACGTGAAGCACTAGCTCGTGACAATGAACTACCTCTTGATTCGCTAATGTCTCTCTCTCGTACTTACCTTGATATCGCTGCGAAAATCACAGGTGCTGAGATTGTCTTGAGCGAAAATCCTAAGCAAGAGATCATTGATGTTCTGCGCGCTGACTATGGGCTAATCGACTAGTCGATTAATTGCTTCTTTATCTCAAAGTAAAAAGCTAGAAAGCTCGTAGACACAAGTTTCAGATACTAAAAGGGCCTCAATATTTGAGGCCCTTTTTACGTGTGCGTTTTACTATTCCTGAGAGAGATTATAGGCGAACTGAAGTTACAGCCTAATCGTGAACTCTTCTCCAGAATTACCCGCAATCACTAAATGACTGCGCGATTCAATATACTCGATCTGCTCTTCTTCAAGAGAATATGGCATCACCACTTTGAGCTCATTGATCCCTTCCAGCTTCGCGAGCTTGAGTAAGGTCACAATATTCGACTCATCACTTTTACGCGTCGACATTGATTTCAATGCCATCTGCCATAAACGATCTTCAGGGCTTGCTAGCTCTTTAATGCTATCTCGCCAGACGGTACTGAACACTGGCGCAATTGTGGTGAGTGCTTCCAGAAAAGTCCATTTTTTACTGCATGAGGCGCCAAGAAATGTTGTGTAATCGAACTCTACACGCGTCTCTTCCTGTTTATCCATGATGTCCCCCGACACTTTGGCAACACAATATACTCAATATCTATCAACTCTTTCTTTATAGCAATAGGATATAGAAGAATAGTCTTTTATGACCTTTTGATTGGTTAAAAAGGCATATAAAAATCAAACTTGTAACAAAATAAGCACTGAAAAATCATATATGCACCTATTTGATTAATATTTTAGAGATAAAACTTATCCATCTATTTGATATCAATTATTCGGCTCGCTTTTTTGTACTGAATGCGCCAGCCTGACCATGTCGGCAGCTCCCAACGTTTTGGCGATAACTTTCGACTACCCGATTGATAGTGAACGTAAATCAGCTTTCTCGCGGGCAAGTATTCTACATCGAGTTGCAAGTCGGCAAGGCTCAATGCAAACGGGTATTTTTCCGAAAATTCTGAATAGAGCCAAGTTGGAATGCCATCGAACGGTATGTCTGAGTGGTCAAACATTTCCAATTCGCTGACATCAGTAACCCCTAACACTTCAAGCTGCTCTATAAACCATAGCTCAAAGTTAATGTTCTCAATTTCTGGTGTGTATTGTGTTTGCTCATCGAGACCGAGTTTCACATACAGCTGCCAATGCTTAATCTCTTGAGTGCGAACCTTTGCAAAACCAGGAAGTTGAGCACCACTTACCACGAGATCGACGATAGGCTTTAATGATAGTTGCCCTTCAGCCGCGACAAGCTTGGTTGTAATCGTGCGGCCTGCGTACATCAACGCCATCTCGGTAAAGACGCCATCATCATTCACAACGGTTTCACCTTGCTCCCAATCTCCTAACTCAGCATCAACTATAAGCTCAAGAGGAATAGGTGCAGTGACCGTCGCTAAGGTCAGTGTTTGCTTAACCCCTCTTCCCGGCAAGCTGTGGGTGTCTAGCACCAACATAGCTTGTGCATTGTCCGGGAAACGGTTCTGGCGACCAAGTACCACCTCTAACACTCCATTAGCAAAGGCCTCTTTCCTTTTCAGCCGGCACACAAACACCAGTTCAGGATGAAGATCCACAATAGTCTTAAGTAGTTCAATGCGTTGAAAACGTGACGCGACTTCTAGCTGAGGAAGTTCAAATACCTCACGCATTTGCTTAGCTAGACCTTGAGCTTCATTCAGTGCCTGTAGGTTTATCTCTAAATGCGGATATTCGCGACCACGCACAATTTGAATCAACAGGCTTAAATCACACCCTTCCTTCTCTTGTTGCGCCAGTGCTTCCAGATGTTCTGCACTGTTCGGTAATTGATACAAGCGAGCAGGCACAGACAACGCCGCTGTGAGATCGACCATCGCTTCTTTGAGTGCTTTGGTTTTGATGCGAGTTACAATGTCTGCATACAAAGCGTCAATCGGCAGTGGATACAGCTTCTTGCCGTGCTCCATAACTTGACCATCAATATTGATCGCTTCCATCGTCAGCAAGATTTGAGTTGCGCTATTTAGCGACTTCTCAGGAATAGGGTCGAGGAAAGATAAACTATCAAGAGTCGCACCACAACATGCCGCCGCCAACATAGGTTCGGTCAGCTCTTCACGCTGCAATTCAGGAGGCGTAACCAATTCTAACGCTGCGTGTTCGCCATACAAACGGACACAAACGCCGTCCATTACCCTACCCGCACGACCCGCGCGTTGTTTGGCACTAGCGCGTGATATGGATTTCAACATTAAGGTGGTTCTGCCGTTGCGTTGAACGGTGCGTCTTTCCAATCCTGAATCTATCACCACGCCAATATCAGGAATGGTTAATGAGGTTTCCGCAACGTTTGTAGCAAGGATGACCTTTCTCAGACCATCACCTTCAATATTGGTATTCCGACCCGATAACGCTAAATCTCGCTCCTTGTCACTGACCGACGCATGCAATTTAACGACTTGGATATCTGGATTTTTCGCTAAAGCTTGTTCACATTGCACGATCTCTTTTTTACCCGGCAGAAAAACCAACATATCGCCATGTGAAGCAATCAGTTGATGATTCACTTCTTCCGCGATGCTCTGTTCTAGATGTCGACTATCAGGCAGTGTTCTGGATTCATTCGCTCGGTGCTCAATCTCCACTTGATAAGTACGCCCTTCACAGCTTATGCGATTCGCATCCAAATACTGAGCAAGGCGCTCACCCTCAATGGTTGCTGATGTGATCACTAAACGATGACTCGCTTTTTGTTTCAGAATCGCCACCAGCAAGTCGATATCCCAGCGCCTCTCGTGAAACTCATCCACCACAACTACATCAAAGCCAGCGAGTCCATCTTCTGATAACCAACGCAGCGCGATACCGGGCGTAACAAAAACAACGTCAGTTTGCTCGTTATATTCCGATTCGAGCTTAATCGCATAGCCCACTTTGCTACCAAGCTTCTCGCCCGATTGTTGTGCGAGATATTTAGCCAGTGAAGTACACGCGATGCGTCTTGGTTCAACCACCAGAACTCGCCCATGTTGGGAAGCCCAAATTGGCAACCGCGTAGATTTACCTGATCCGGTTTCAGCCTCTACTACAAGGTGAGAATTAACGATTTGTTGGTGAAATACATTTTGATAAGCATCGATGGGAAGTAATGACATAAAAAGGGAGCGTCGCGAAAAAGTGTGAGCAAAGTATAACGAATTATCGTGTTGAAATTCGATAAGTGTGGGGCAGAGGTAAGAATATCATTTTGTTTGCTCAGATCGTGGAGAAACTATTTACAATTGAATAACTAAACCGTTATCATTTTTCAGTTACCCTTTCTCCCATATTAGGCATCCAATGAACAACGATAAACGCCCTCTATATATCCCTTATGCTGGTCCTGCTCTACTAAGTACCCCTCTTCTAAACAAAGGCAGCGCATTCTCTGCTGAAGAGCGTAGTTCTTTCAACCTTGAAGGTTTGTTACCGGAAACAACCGAAACAATCCAAGAGCAAGTAGGACGTGCATACAAACAATATTGTAACTTCGAAAGTGATATGGATAAGCATATCTACCTTCGTAACATCCAAGACACTAATGAAACGCTTTTTTATCGTTTAGTTCAAAACCACATCTCTGAAATGATGCCTATCATTTACACGCCAACGGTTGGCGCAGCATGTGAGAACTTCTCAAATATTTACCGTCGTGGTCGTGGCCTGTTTATTTCATACCCGAACCGCGATCGTATCGATGATCTACTGAATAATGCGACAAACCACAACGTTAAAGTTATCGTGGTTACGGATGGTGAGCGCATTCTTGGTTTGGGAGACCAAGGCATCGGTGGCATGGGTATTCCAATTGGTAAGCTAGCACTTTACACAGCGTGTGGTGGCATTAGCCCAGCTTACATGCTACCAATCGTGCTCGATGTGGGTACCAACAACCCTCAACGTCTTGCTGACCCAATGTACATGGGCTGGCGTCACCCTCGTATCACAGGTGCTGACTACGATGCATTCGTTGAAGAGTTCATCCAAGCGGTTCAACGCCGTTGGCCTGATGCATTAGTTCAGTTCGAGGATTTCGCACAAAAGAACGCAATGCCACTGCTTGAGCGTTACAAAGATCGCATCTGTTGTTTCAACGATGACATCCAAGGCACAGCTGCCGTAACGGTTGGCTCTCTACTTGCAGCATGTAAAGCAGCAAACAGCAAACTGTCAGATCAGCGTATTACCTTCTTAGGTGCGGGTTCTGCAGGTTGTGGTATTGCTGAAGCTATCATTGCTCAAATGGTGTCTGAAGGTATCAGCGATGCACAAGCTCGCTCTCAAGTTTACATGGTTGACCGTTGGGGTCTGCTACAGGAAGGCATGCAAAACCTACTTGATTTCCAACAGCGTCTTGTTCAAACCAACGAAAACACTAAAGACTGGGAAAGCGACGGCACTGGTTTCTCTCTACTGGACGTTGTTCGCCACGCGAAGCCAACCGTATTGGTTGGTGTATCTGGTGCTCCAGGTCTATTCAGCAAAGAAGTCATCAAAGAGATGAACCTGCACTGTGAACGTCCTATCGTGTTCCCACTGTCTAACCCAACAAGCCGTGTTGAAGCGACACCAAACGACATTATTCGTTGGACTGATGGCCAAGCACTTGTTGCGACAGGTAGCCCATTTGAGCCAGTAGTTCACAATGGCACGACTTACCCAATCGCTCAGTGTAACAACAGCTACATCTTCCCAGGTATTGGCCTTGGTGTATTAGCTGTGAATGCTTCACGCATCACTGACGAAATGCTAATGGAATCAAGCCGTGCACTTGCAACGTGTTCTCCACTAGCAATCAATGGCACAGGCGCTCTACTTCCGCCATTAGAAGAAATCCACACGGTATCGAAGAAGATTGCTCTTGCTGTTGGTAAGAAGGCGATTGAACAGGGCGTTGCTCTAGAGATCACTGAAGAAGCACTGCAACAAGCGATTGACCAGCACTTCTGGCAGCCAGTTTACCGTCGCTACAAGCGCACGGCATTCTAATAAAGCGTGCTGTACTTTGAATAAAGCGTACTGCGCTTGGAATAAAGAGCGTTAACGACTCTTATATGAGCCTCTGCCATTGCAGGGGCTTTTTTCTTTACACTGTCTTGTCTTTTTAACTGATTTTTCTCATTTTTATTTGGTATTATCGAGCACTCAAAAATTAATGCTCAGTCAAAGGACCATACCGAGAGTGAAATTTGATTCTCACATTATCCGTAGCTACTTAAATAAAGCTTACAAAAAACTGCAAGGTTTTCTGTTTGGCGCTTTCCTCGTGTTCTTAGTAGGCAGCGCTGCGGTTATTGCGATCGATTATTGGGTTTCATGGCAAGCGGAAGATCGCATCATCTACGATATTGATGAAGTGCCCGAGCTTGAGGTCGCTGTTGTGCTTGGCACGAGCAAATATTTGGGTCGTACACTCAACGATTATTATAAGCACCGAATCGAAGCCGCGATTGAGCTCTTCGACCGTGAAAAAGTCGACCAGTTTCTGTTAAGTGGCGATAACGCTCATCGCTCTTACAATGAGCCGTGGACGATGAAACGCGACTTGTTGAAAGCTGGCGTCCCCGATGAACGTATCAATCTAGATTATGCTGGTTTCAGAACCTTAGACTCGATTGTTCGCGCCAAAAAGATATTCGATACCGATAACTTTCTGATCATCACCCAGAAGTTCCACTGTGAAAGAGCACTATTCATCGCCAATTCTTACGATATTCATGCGCAGTGTTTAGCGGTTTCAGGTCCAACCCACCATTCCGGAACCTCAATACGCTTACGAGAAGTGTTTGCGCGTACAAAAGCATTCCTTGATCTGTATATTATGGGGACAACGCCAAAGTTCCTTGGACCTAAAGAGCCGATTCAACCCAGTCCAAAACCGGAATCATTTCCGATTCCAAATCCTATTACTGACCCCACTATAAACCCTGATGTAGACCCTACAGCAAGCCCGATTGCAGGCCCAACAGAGACCGATGTGTAGAAAACTACACATTTTGAATTTGTTGCCTCACACTTCCCCGTTGTTAAGCAAAAACACACCAACACTCCTTTATTAACTTGAGTAACATTCTTCCAACAAAGTCTGACCCTACATCAAGCTATATACCTCGAAAATAATAAGCACGACTCAACGAAGTAGTGCACCAATAAAACGAGGATAAACAAAAGGAGCGCCTTATGACGGCACTTGTTACTACACTGAAACACTGGTTGTTTACCCGCAACAGCATGATATTAATTGGTAATTTCACGCTATTTGCAGTTTTGCTTAATACCCTGCCATTCGAAGCACAAGTGAATACAGGTTTAAGTATTCTCGTGTTCGTTGCCATTCTATGGTTAACAGAAGCGATTCACGTCAGCATCACCGCTTTGCTCGTTCCCCTATTGGCTGTCTTGTTTGGTGTATTCAACACGCCCGCAGCGCTAGCTAACTTTTCGAACCCAATCATCTTCTTATTCATGGGTGGTTTTGCATTGGCAGCCGCACTGAACAAGCAAGAGCTAGACAAAGCAATTGCTGACAAAGTACTGCTGATAGCAAAAGGCAGAATGTCGGTCGCTGTGTTCATGTTGTTCGGTGTGAGTGCGGGTCTATCCATGTGGATCTCAAACACGGCCACCACTGCAATGATGCTTCCTCTTGTTCTTGGCATCATGAACAAAGTCGACCAAAGTGAAGACCGCAACACCTACGTGTTCGTACTGCTGGGTATCGCTTACTGTGCTTCAATCGGTGGTATCGCAACCTTAGTTGGTAGCCCACCAAACGCAATTGCAGCGGCAGAAGTTGGCTTGAGCTTCACAGAGTGGATGGCACTTGGCCTACCAATCTCAATGATCTTACTGCCAATCGCGATGATTATTCTTTACGTGATGACTAAGCCAAAGCTTGACCATAAATTCGAGCTAGACCATGCTCCAGTTGAGTGGACAAACAGCAAGAAAATTACACTGTCTATCTTCCTTTTAACGGTAACGCTTTGGATATTCGGTAAGCCAATCAATGCAATGATCGGTGGCTTCTCGAAGTTTGATAGCTTGGTTGCGATTGGCGCGATTGTATTGCTTGGCGCTTCTAGAGCAGTCGAATGGAAAGATGTTGAGAAGACAACGGATTGGGGCGTATTAATCCTATTCGGTGGCGGTATCTGTTTAAGTAACATTCTTAAAGCAACCGGAACCAGTGTATTCCTAGCACACTCTCTAAGCGGTTTCTTAGAAACAGCAGGCGTACTGCTAACGATTCTAGCGGTAGTAGCGTTCGTCGTATTCCTAACTGAATTCGCAAGTAACACAGCGAGCGCGGCATTGCTTGTCCCTGTATTTGCGACCATTGCTGAAGCGCTGGGTATGTCGCCGGTTATCTTGTCTGCACTGATTGCGGTTGCTGCATCTTGTGCCTTCATGCTGCCAGTAGCAACACCACCTAACGCAATCGTGTTTGGCTCAGGCCACATCAAGCAAAAAGAGATGATGCGAATCGGTATGGTGTTGAACCTAGTTTGTATCCTAGTTCTGACACTGTTCGCTTGGATTTTCTGGTAAGGATAACGCCTTATAGGCCGTGCTCCCCTAGACTGGTTGCAGTTCCCCCGGCTCAACCAGTACAAAAATGCCCGCTCAGTGTGAAGCTTTCTGTTACTTGAAGCTATCACTGAGCGGGCATCCAAAAAAACAATAAAACGCTTTTCCCTTTTGGTGGCTCTTCGCCACCTTTTTTGTATCAGCTCGCCATCAACCTATCATTACCGCTCTAAGACCTGGTTCTCACGCCACACTTGGCACCAAGCGCGTCCAACCTAGCAGCAACATCGAAGCACACAATACCCACACTAAGGTCGCTAACGAGAGTGTCGACACCAAATTGTATCGATAACTAAACACATACACAGCGCCAAGATAAGCCGCGTATGGCACAAGCGAAAATAAGCCAAACAAGGCTGTGGTGCGTAACTCCACCATGGTTTGTTCCGTGCCGACAATGTAGTGAGCAATCAGAGCAAAGGTCGGAAACAGCGGCACTAAACCAGAGATGTAGAAGCTCTTACTCTTCGACAATAGCGCAATCAACAAAACCGCCGCTGCACCCAGCAAGCATTTAAAGAACAGGGAAATCATTTTTGTACATTTTCCAAACAAACTAACAAAGGCTCTAGAGGGTAAACTCATCTAGCAGCCATAAAAACGCCACACGTCACATATGCACGCGTGGCTTATAAACTAATCAAAACAATTTTCAGATTAGTGACTCAAGATCACCTGATTTCGACCTGAATGCTTAGCTTGATATAAAGCTTCATCAGCGCGAGCAATGGTCTCTGTCACTCGCTCTTGTTTCATCTCAGCGATACCAATACTGCATGTCAGTGGATCGCCATGAACCCAAAGGTGCTGGCTAACTAAGAGTCGGATTTTCTCAGCCTTTCTTTGTGCTTCGCCAAGATCAGTCTCCGGGCAAAAAACAATAAACTCTTCACCACCCCACCTCACCAACTTGTCGGTAGCGCTGATCGAACTGCCGACCACCATGCTAAACTCGCGTAAAATATGGTCACCCATTTGGTGTCCGTATTTGTCATTCACGCTCTTGAAGTAGTCAATATCGAGATACAACATACTTAGCTTTCCATGCCCCTGCTTAACCTGCTGAGACTGCATTTTTAGCCAATCACGAATCGCGTGTCGGTTTAGTATTCCGGTCAACTCATCACGGTGTGCCATTTCAGAGAATTCAAAGTTTTGCTCTCTCAGTGCTCGGTTGACGTTCTTAAGGTGATGGTGTCTTTTTTCGGCAATCAGCATACGCTTTCTTGAACTGTTTAATTCAGAAAGCAAGAACACCGTGCCGGTTCCGACCCAAACAAACAGTAAAATAAGGAACAAGCTCTCGCCTGTGATGTAAGAGCCTTCAAACTCGATGCTACGGATAACGATTCTATGATGGCCAAGCTTCGCACCAGATGCGGTAGCAAACTCAACCATATTCACATTCGAATACTCGGGTGCTGAGTGCTCTAGCGCAATGTCGTTATCAGCTAACCACCATGTCATTACTTGCAGGTTTTTGATCGGAATCTCAATCACACCACCATCAACGCCCGGAGAAAACTCCATCCCGTTGTACTTATGTGTGTACTCGTTATCCGGAACTGAATAAGCAGGGTTATAGTTACGTAGGTAGGTTCTCAAACGGCCGCTTGAGTCAGCCTCAGCATGGTAATCGATGTTCACTCTAAAAGTGTGATACTGGGAAAGGTCAAGACCTGTGGTTATATCTGGATCGATACGAATCGATAAGCCGCAGTAAGGCCAAGGATACTCTGATTCCTTTAGCTCACAGTTAAGAACATATTGGCCATTTTCATAGGATAATTGAGAGGTACTGACACCCCTGTCAACTTGATCGCTGGTCGCGATAAACTCATATTTATCTGGCGTAATTGCCGTTATCACACGATTTCCGCTCACACGGTAATACTGCACAATGGCAAGTGTTGCGATAACTAGAAAGATAACAATCTTATGGATCCACTTCACGTCTAAGCTTCCGGCTTATATCCCTAGAGTTGGGATTTTACGATATAAAATAAGTTACGTGAATTAGTGAGCTTAATACCAATAATTCACTAAAAAACGTTATATCACGCCTGAACAAAATGTCATACTATATTTTTATGCTTACATTTCATGCTGATTATTTACGCCGAGAATCAAGTATTATTGCGTATAAAAATAGGCTCCATTTGTTATACTCATCGCATAATCATCGTTAACCGAACAGGCTGCTTACAGAGCATTCGAGTCGACGAAATAATAATCAAAATACAACGAGTAATGT
Source organism: Vibrio sp. ZF 223 (assembly GCF_003050585.1). Lineage (NCBI taxonomy): Bacteria > Pseudomonadati > Pseudomonadota > Gammaproteobacteria > Vibrionales > Vibrionaceae > Vibrio > Vibrio sp. ZF 223. Next base: position 505,734 of record NZ_PIGB01000002.1, on the reverse strand, counting down.
CATGTCTTTATTAGCGAAAGGAACACTCAAGAAGATGAGTGCTTCCCTTGATGGTGCGGTAACCTACCGTTTGCCTGTAGGCGAAGAGTTTGTAGAACTAAACCCTCTGATTGGTAAAACCATCAACCTCACTCACACGGGCAATATTTTTTGCTGCTCGTGTGGCAAGAAAACCAAGAAGAGCTACTCTCAAGGCCACTGCTTTGTGTGCATGAAAAAGCTAGCCAGCTGCGATATGTGCATCATGAAACCGGAGACTTGCCACTACGATGAAGGCACATGTCGTGAGCCTCAATGGGGTGAAGAGAACTGCATGGTTGATCACTTCGTTTACCTATCAAATACATCAAGCCTAAAAGTAGGTATCACTCGTCATACACAGATCCCTACCCGTTGGATTGATCAAGGTGCGACTCAAGGCCTACCAATCTTAAAGGTAAAAACGCGTCAGATTTCTGGCCTTATCGAAGTTGAATTAGCAAAACACATCGCCGATAAAACCAACTGGCGCACGCTGCTAAAAGGCGACGGCGACGATATGGAATTGGTAGAGAAAGCAAAAGAGCTGCTACCACTGGTTGAGGATAAAATCCAAGAGATCAGAGCAAAATTTGGTGACGATGCGATCGAAATTCTAAGTGAGAACATCACTTCATTGAGCTACCCCGTTGAACAGCACCCTGTGAAGATTGTATCGCACAACTTTGATAAGAACCCTGAGGTGACCGGTGTACTTCAAGGCATTAAAGGCCAATACCTTATCTTGGATACTGGTGTGATTAACATCCGTAAATTCGGTTCTTACGAAGTTGAGGTTTCTGCTTAATCAGCTGAGCGCCATCACAAGTGAGATACAAAAATGCCCTGACGCTTTAGCTTCAGGGCATTTTTCATTTCAGATGAGACGATCAGCTTTAATAAAGCAACGTACAAATACTAGAGCGCAACCACATCTCCGTCGACACAATTCTTGCCATTGGCTTTCGCGCGATAGAGAGACTGATCGGTTAAATTCACGAGTGCGTCAATAGTGACACCGTCTTCACAAGCTCGACTATCACTGATTCCGATACTGACACTCGAATTAAATCGAACCTGTTCATCAATTTTGAACTCAACGTGATGGAACTGTTGGCGAATCTCTTCTGACACCTCGTATGCTAGTTCAAGAGACGCATTTGGGATAAAGATAATGAACTCTTCACCACCCCAACGGCCTGCGACTCCACCCACTCTATCGGCATTGCGCTTGGCAATATTAGCCAAAGCACAAATGACCTCATCACCGACCATATGACCGTAAGTGTCATTAATCGACTTAAAATCATCGATATCCAACAACATACACACAAGGTAATTTTCAGAGATAATATGCTCTCTTAGCCATTCATAAATAGCCCTACGATTGAGCAAATCCGTCATTTCATCGTAATTAGCTTGGTGAACCAACTGCTTTTCCAACATCACCTTTTGCGTCACATCTTCGAGCACAACCTGAACCGCAGGCTGACCTTTCCACGTAATCGCATTGTCGTAAATATTGAAAAATCGATGCACACCGTCAAACCCAATGTTTTCGACCACAGTGCTCGTTCCAGACAACTCACCAGACATAAGCGCATGATAGTGCTTATTGATGCCATCAGTGTTCTGCTTGGGTACCAACTCAAGGATCGAATCCAGCGCTAATACTTGCTCTATGGACGATCCACCTTGTAATTTGACCCACGATTGATTGACCATCAAAGGTTTAAAATCTCGGTGAACCAAGATTCCCTGCCCTGATTGCATGATCATGTCGTGATACATCTTATCTTGCTCACGCACCGCATTTTGCAGCTGAATCGCAGGGGAAAGATCGATAACCGTGACTTGCAGTGCAGGCCTTCCCTGCCACTCCGTCACATGGTCGATAGAAAACACGGTGAACTCTCTGCCGTTACGATCAACATTGGTATAGGTATGAACCTGAGGGTCTCGTTGACCACTCACCGTTTCAAGGTAATTTTGATAGGCTAGAACATGGCAATCTTCTGAGATTAAATCTAGAAAGCTATCGATATTAGAAAGTAGTTCTTCGGGCGATTGGTATCCATAGATGCGAGCATAGTTAGCGTCAACACTAACTACATTCATATCTTGAATAGTTATCACACCGTACGTGGATTCGAAATTTATTGAAGACATTGCCAACTCCGCACTCTCGCTACACTTCATAAACTGGAGCATAACAACACATCCTGCCAACGCTTCCACAGAATCTTTCACGCGTTAGGGACATTAATATGGTATCTAGTATATCGTACTGTTGCGGGCTTCTCTACAATTCAATCACTAACACGAGTTATCAAAAGTAGACAAGCATCTCAATCCTATTACGCGCGTCAAAAAACAAAAAAAGATAACGTATATCTATGTAAGCATTAACTTTTCTGTTTTCGGCTTTAAAGTGCGTAGCTAGAGTTAATCACGACTCTTTTCAAATCCCGTTCAGTATTAACTTCTGTCTTGTTGGCTGCCAGCTTGAAACCTTGTCGCTTATTCATTCCAATCCGAAAAGTATGCGACTAAGAAGTCGATCGCCAGTCGTGCTCTTTGGGGTAAAAAACGACGGTTTTGGTATACGACCCAACTGCTGGTTCCTGCTCCCCAATATTCTTCAAGCACCGGGACCAGCTTTCCATTAGTCAGACCGCCATTGAAACTACTTTTAGGAAGATAAACAATCCCAAGTCCCTCTTCACATGCTTTGAGTACTGCGCTCGAATTGTTACTGCGCCAGCGCCCATGTACTCGTACTGCATTTAACGATTTTCCCTCTTTCTCAAATAACCACTGATCACTGTTAGCGATAATACAGCTATGCATTTTCAACTGCTCTGGATGAGTAGGCGAACCAAATTGCTTTATATAGTCTTTACTGGCTGCAGCCGCCATTGGACGATCGACCAACTTTCTTGCCACCAGCCCTGAATCGTCTAATCGACCATAACGAATGGCAAAGTCGATACCATCTTCGATAAAGTTCACCATCTTAGTATTGAAGTTCATTTCTATGGTGAGTTCAGGATGATCTTTGGCAAATTCCATCAGCGCTGTCGCAACATGATTTTCTGCAAATGCACCCGCAGCACTAACACGTAATGTACCGCTAAGCTGAGTTTGTTGAGACGTGACTTGTTCATTCGCTTGTTGCAGCCCAATGACCAAGTCTTTGCACTGCTGATAATAGGTATGACCCGATTCGGTCAGGCTCACCATCCGTGTTGAACGCGCAAGCAACGCCACGCCAACTCTCTCTTCCAACCTTGAAACTTGGCGACTGACATGACTAGTACTGCAACCCAACTGTTTTGCTGCTGCAGAAAAGCCGTGACACTCGGCTACCGCAACAAACTCATTAATACCTTCAAAGCTGTCCATACTTAATCTACCCGTATCTTATCTTTGCTATATAGCAACAATGTTTTGCCTGTTTAGTATATTATCACCTAATTGGTTTGGAACTAGTATTAGATACAACAAGACGGCGATAGCTAAGTAACAACACGATACCTAGCGCTTAACGAAAAGCGTCAGCATCTAATTACAGGCATCGTTTCTAAATAAAAAAACAGCAGCTCAAAGGGATGAATCATGAAAAAAATACTAATTCCAGTAACTAACCACGCAACACTTGGCGATACAGACCAAGCGAACGGTACTTACGCTCCAGAACTAACCCACGCTCTGAAAGAGATCATGGCTGCTGGATTCGAATACGACATCGCTTCTATCAATGGTGGCAAAGCCCCACTCTACGGAACGGATATTGAAGGAGATGTGGTTAACGCTGATATCTTGGCGGATGATGACTTCCAGAACCGCATCAACAATACGATTCCAGTAAGCCAAATCAATACTGAAAGCTACGATGCTATCTTCTACCCAGGTGGATTCGGTTTGCTTTCAGATTTAGCAACAAATGAACAGTTCGCTAGCATCGCAGCAAAGCATTATGAAGATGGTGGTATTGTCGCGGCAGTATGTCACGGCCCTGCGGCGCTGCTTCCGATTGTTCTGAGCAACGGCGAGAAGCTACTAAGCTCTAAATCGGTGACTGGCTTTACACGTGAAGAAGAGATCGACTTTGGTACGATCAACGACATTCCATTCCTACTGGAAGAGTCGCTTGCTCGTAGCGCAGCACGTTTCAACAAGGTTCAACCTTGGCAAGAGCTTGTGATTGTTGATGAGCGAGTCATTACAGGTCAGAACCCAACCAGCGCACACGCAGTGGGTGTAGCTATTGTTGAGCAGCTGTCTTGATTAAAAGCGGTCTTAATCGAATCACTGGCGTTACGTAAATAAGTAATAAGCGCTGTGAAACGAAAAAGAGCATACTTCCTACTCAATGTTCATGAGAGAAGTATGCTCTTTTCTAATTCTTTAGCTATTAAGTGCTAGTGACTGCTTGCTAATGGCTTCGCAAGATCCCTTCAAGCACATTGAACAGCAAGTCGATCTCTTCAATCGAGTTGTAATGCATACAACCAATACGCACCACGCCCTGCTCTTCGATACCCAGCTGCTTCACCAAACCTAGCGCGTAGAAGTGTCCATTCCACACACAGATATTATGCTCGCCCAGCTTCTTAGCGATAAACTCTGGAGAGTGATTATCAAAGGTGATGGCAAATGTTGGCGTTCTTAGATTCGAGTCAAACTCTGTTTTCCCGTAAAGCTTTGCCCCTTCGAGATCAGACAAGCGTTTAAGGAAGTACTCACTAAGCTGGCTTTCATGCTTGTTATAAAGCGCGTAGCTTTGCTCTAAACGAGAACGCAGTGAATCTGTTGGCTCACCAAACTGCGCCAAGTAATCAACCGCCGCAATTACACCGGCAAGGCCTTCAAAGCTTTGCGTACCCGTTTCAAATCGGCCTGGGCCAATGTTAGTGGCAGGCTCTACCTTGTATGGCTTTAACGTATGCAGCCATTGAGGTGCAATGTAAGCAATACCTACATGCGGGCCGAAGAACTTATAAGCCGAACACGCTAAGAAGTCACAATTCAGTTGTTGAACATCGATCAAGTGATGAGGAGCGTAATGCACAGCATCAACATAAACCTGCGCACCATGCTGATGTGCAAGCTCAATAATTTTCGCCATATCAACAATCGAACCCGTGGTGTTCGAAGCAAACGTCACCGCGACAAGCTTGGTTTTCTCGTTAAGCAGCGATTCAAAATGCGCTATGTCTAGGCTGCAATCCGACTCGTCGACACGAACTTGTCGAACAATCGCACCCTTGTCGTCTGCCGCTTGCTGCCAGCTCGACACGTTCGAATAATGATCTAAAGCAGTGACGATAACTTCATCGCCCTCTTTCCAATCGCGACTGATCGCTCGGCTCAGTTGGAAGGTCAATGACGTCATATTCGCACCGAACACAACGTTGCCAGAAGACTCAGCATTGAGTAGCGCTTGTGCCGCTTCTCTCGCTTGCTGCATTAAGCTTGTAGTCTTTTGGCTAGAAAAGTAATGACCGCCTAGGTTTGAATTAAAGTGCCCTAGGTATTCCGTCATGGATGCTAAAACATTTTCAGGAACCTGAGAGCCACCCGGCCCATCAAAAAAGGTCACCGGCTTACCGTTATGGTATTGGCCTAGCGCGCTAAACTGCTGGCGCACATTATTAAGAGTGAAGGACATTACGCGCATCCTTAGCCGTTAGAACAAACACATCCATGTAGCCCATCTCATCGTGGTCTATGGTACGAATCGGCTGTGCGTTGTGCCAAAGCTTGCTATCGGCCAACATTGCGACTTCACCGTCTTCAAGCACTTTTCTAAAGAATGGCGCTTCATGGGAATCTTGGTACAGCATGATTTCGCCACCCACAATGTTATGACGGTTAACACCAATTAAAGCGATGTGGTCGAAGCCGTCTTGGTGAACACCTTCTGGCGCAACCTGTGTCTCTTCAAAAATGGCAGCGATACGGATTTGGTGGATTTCGATTTCTTGTCCGTCTTCAAGCCCATTGGTTTCAATAAACAGTTCACACATCTCTTGCATGCCTTCGCTGCTTAAGATTGGTGCTTCAATTGGCTCGAATTGGCGAACAACGTCACCTTGAAAGTGATTAATGTCTTCAGACTGAACAAAGTTATGTTTGTCTAGCTCTACGACTTGTCCATTACTGAATTGAACCACCGAGTACCTTCTCAATCGAAACTGACCATCCGCATGCTCTGTGCTTGGAAGCTTAGAGAATGACGGTGACAACTCCTCAACTGCGTGGTTACTGAGGTGGGTAATATGTAGGGTATTTTCGTGAGCATGTAACATCATCGACTCCTTAATGATTGTTAATTAACTTTCGACATTTAACGTTTTGTTTACATAAAGGATACTTGAAGATCTTGCCAAATCAACATTAAACAATCATTTATCCCGTCAGATTTAATAATTCAGATACTAAATCCAACTTTAAATTCAAAAGCAGTGTATTACACCAGAATAAAAGATGACCAACTCTTAAAACTAGCACACTCCACTAGCTAGTTATAAATCCCTGAAAATTTAAATTTAACGATATTATTAACTAGCAAGTGGTGTTTCATATTGTGTCAGCCCTTTCGCTTCAATACGCCAGCCTCCTTGCATGAGTTCAGGCATTACATTCACCATCATTCATTTCTATACTTTTGCACAACGAAATACGACCTACCTATCAGTTGGCAAGCTATTGATCATTTACACAACAAACTGAAATTGGTTAATTTATGAGTACGCCAGAAACCAAACGCCTTTGCTTGCGCGTCTGGAACAGGTCGAGTTCGGGGGGAACTCGGCCGCCCCAAATGGTTTACTTCTTTTAAAGAACCAAGTTGATCACTCTTTTAGTCTAGAGAGTGTTTGAAGTGGGACGTTACAGGGATAATTTTGGAAGCAGAAGTACAAAGCATTTGAAATCCACTACGGAAATGGATGTAGCTTCGAGACAAATGGTACATGTTTACAAGCGTCAGATGCTCTTCTCTAACACGTTTGTGCCCCATTACTATTTAGTGCTTCTATTCATTCACATCCTGTTCATAGGGTTTGCCCTACCAAAAGTTATCCGAATGTAGATCGTGAGAGTATACGCCTCAAATCAAATTGATTTTAGTTATCTTGCATAGGCAAACCGGCTAATCGCGATGATGACCAATACACAGATTCAAGTTGAGTATTAGTTAACACTCCCCCTCATAAAAAGCCCAACGACCTCTTTAGATAATCGATTGATGGGGGAATATTCTTTGTCGCTGAACATCCAGTGGCACTTGTAACGATCACATTTAATGACTCCCCTCCCACAATTAAGAAAAGATTGAAGATGTAAACGACCAATCTGACACTTACAAAGAATGTAAATCATCATCAAACCTTTAAAGGTTAGAGTAATAACTCTATTGAGAGAGCTTAGTGCCAAATGTTAGATTGATGTTACGCGCTAGTTAACTCGCAATGCTGGCAAATAAAATAAAATAAAATAAAATAAAATAAAAATTATAAAGGCTCTCTATGAAAAACCGTACAGTTGGCATCATTGGTATTGGCCCTCGTGGATTAAGCGTGTTAGAGCGTATAATCGCCCTCTCAATGGATACCCCCCACCAACCATTAGATATCAAAATCTTTGACCCAAACCTCCCAGGCTCTGGATGTCATGATGTCAAGCAACCGAATCATTTACTCGTAAATACGGTGAGTTCTCAAATTACGATGTTCGCCGACGAGAGTGTTAGTGAAGCTAGAAATGTGATTTCAGGGCCTACTTTTTACCAGTGGTTGTGTGAAAGGCCACAAGATGAGTTGAGTCCTAAAACAATATTGCCGAACGAATACTATTCTCGTTCTCTTTTTGGTGAGTATCTGAATTGGGTATTTCACTACCTTGTTGATGCCTCCCCTTCACATATCATAATAAACTATTCACCTTATGAAGTTATTGATATCGATAAGTTGGATGACTATTCCTGGAATTTACGAGATGACCGAAACACTCTCACCAATGTTGAATACCTTTACTTAACTACAGGGCATACGAAAGCCAAATATATCAAACCTGACACCGCACAAGAAATATCCAATCCATACCCAGTAAAAGAAAAACTAAAATATATATCTTCAAATCAAACTGTCGCTCTCCAAGGTCTTGGATTGACGGCGAGCGACATTCTGTCAGAGCTGTCTATTGGACGTGGCGGAAAGTTCATCCGTACTCAGGGGGGTAGCCTTGAATACTCACCTTCAGGGAACGAGCCCCAGATCATAGCGTATTCTCGTACTGGTCTACCTTTGTCCAGTAGAGCAGAAAATCAAAAAGGAGCATCTGAACAGTACCATGCTAAGTTCCTAACACCTTTAAAGGTAGCAACATTTAGAGAACAAGGGGCCATCAATTTTATAAAAGATGTACTGCCTTTACTTATAAAAGACATGGAGTATGCGTACTACGAAAGCTACCTAAGCCAAAAGCAAGGACTAATAGCTGCACAAAAATTCTGTAATCAGTTTCTCTACTCACACCCGAATGAACAGGAAATTCTAGTTACCGAAACAATTCCGATTGGAGATAGGTTTAGTTGGGAGATACTCGCAGCACCAGTTCCAAGCTATGCGTTTCAGTCTCCAGCAGTCTATATTACTTGGCTGATAGATTACCTTGAAGCAGACATTACAGAAGCCCAAAAAGGAAACATAAGTAGCCCAATAAAATCTGCTAGCGATGTGTTACGTGACTTAAGAGACATCATTAGAGATGTTATCGACTTTAAAGGCCTTACCGAAGAGTCACATCGTTGGGTTGATTCTGTGTTTATTCCTTTGATGAATAGAATCGCTGTAGGTCCACCAAAAGAAAGAATAGAAGAGATGGTCGCGTTGCTAAAAAGTGGTGTACTAAAGTTAAACCTTGGCCCCTCGCCAGAAGTAATGAGTTGTTCGAGTACTAATTCGATCACTCTCAAGTCAACGGTATGGCCTGAACTACGAGAGCAAGCCGACATAAGAATTCATGCCAAGGTGTCGATGCACAGCCCAAAGGACGATGGCACACCACTCTGGGAAAACCTTTTAGATAAGCAATATACAAGACTGTACTTCAATGGTGACTACCATCCAGGTGGTATTGATGTAACATCGAACATGAATGTGATCGATGCCTACGGTATGGAACAAAATAACATTTGGGCATTGGGTATGCCTACAGAGGGAAATAAATTTTACACCTTCATAGTACCTAGGCCTGGTGTTAATTCTACGGCAATCGTCGACGCAGGTAGAGCTGTCAATGCGTTGTTTAAACAGTTGTCTTGTACCCAAAGTGAAGGTGAACAATATGTCACAAGTTAAACTCTTAAACCGCAGCACCTTCGCTGGGCTCGCAGCAACATTAGTTGGTAACGGCATTGGTCGTTTTGCTTACATAGCGTTAATGCCTGTGCTCATTCAAAGTGGGTGGTTCTCAAGCGAAGATGCTTCCATACTTGGCGCTGCGACACTGGTTGGCTATATCTTCGGAGCTCCTGCTTCGAGCTTTTTACAAAGATATTATTCAATAGGCACACTCATACGTGCTTCTTTGTTATTAAGTAGCTTTAGTTATCTTGGTTGTGCCTTAAAATCTGCCCCCTTTGAATGGTTTTTAACACTTAGAACGATTGCGGGTGTATCGGGAGCCGTACTCATGGTACTAGCACCACCAGTGATCACTAGCCTTCACCCGCAAGAGATGAAAGCAAGAATCAGTGGCGTCGTATTTTCAGGAATTGGTCTAGGTGCCATGATTTCAGGAACTATCATACCTTTGCTTATCTACCAAAGTGTTGAAAGTGCATGGTTAGGTATGGGGGCGATAGCTTTCCTCGCAACAGTCCTGACTTGGAACGCGTGGGCTCTTGAGGTTAAGCCAAACCATTGCGATACAAGTCCATCGACGTTTGATGCCTTATCTAAGAATGAGCGCATCAGTGTTAGCTGCGTACTTTTAGCCTATACCTTTAACGCTATTGGTTATTTACCTCATACTCTTTTTTGGGTCGACTATATTGTTCGAGAGCTACAAATGAGTTTTGCGAGCGGTGGTTTTTACTGGGCTGTTTTTGGTATCGGAGCAGCGATTGGGCCAATAGTAACCGGTATACTAGGTGATAAGTTTGGACTTAAAAAAGCACTATTAGCTGCATTTTTTTGTAAAGCTGTCGGGGTTGCTCTTCCGCTATTAAGCACCAGTGAAACAGCACTTTTTGCTTCATCTTTATTGGTCGGTATGTTTACTCCAGGCACCGTAACACTGGTATCAACCTATACCTTAGAAATCGTTGGGACACAGCTCCATACGAAATCTTGGGGAGCAATGACAATGGCTTTTGCTATCTCTCAAGGCGCCGTTGGTTTTGTTATGGCTCATTATGCCCCGCAACTCACCAGCTATAACATCCTATTTATGATCAGCGCGAGTGCACTCATCTTATCGATACTCTGCATTGTGTTTACATCAACTAAACAGCAGACATTAAACACTGCTCAAATAAATTCTTAGCAAAGGAATCGCTCATGAAACTGTATTTAAACGACACCTCTCCATTCTCCAGAGCAGTGTTAGCCACGGCCTATCTGTGTGATGCTCCAATAGTTCTTGAATGGATCGACCCGTGGCAAACGCCCAACACATTGGTCACAATCAATCCATTCAGTACCATTCCGGTTCTAGAAACCAGTGATGAGGTTGCACTAACAGAGAGTTTAACGATCTGTGAATTTCTCATGCAAGCTTACCCAACTGAAAAACTAGCAGCGACCAAGGCTAGCGACACTCAACGCATGTCGTTATTGGGAATGAGTAAAACGCTGATGGAAGTGGCATTTCGGTGCGCAGCACTGAGCCGCTTCGAAGCTGAGCAAAACGTGCTAACGATTAGGGGAAAGGAAGGTATTCAAAGAAGCGTTAAAGCACTTATCGGGCAGTTGAATAACAATCATGATTTGCTTAAGCCTGACTTCTCAACATTGTACCTACACATAGCATTAGATTACGTTCTATTCAGGCACGCTAGTTTGCTTTCAGCAGAAGAGCACGACATCCTCACCACTGCCTTACACGACTCCCCTTTCAAAGACACTATGGCAAGGTTGAGCCTCGAGTCGCTTTCCAAAAAACCGTGCTTTAGTGAATACAAAGCTACTTAACCGCTTTCATCAAACTTTTATAGAACGATTCAAGCATTAACACCTCCCCTTCACAAAAGCATATTGATCTCTTTAGATTAACGGCTGATGGGGAGAACATTCTTTGCAGCTGCACATATAATGATCGTATTCAATTCCTCCCCTTTTCTATGCTCAACAAGAAAGCGAAGATGTAAATCAAGTGGAGAACAAGGTTTTATATCGAGAGCTGCTCCCTACTGAATACTAAGTCGGCTGGATGCATGTTATTACTTACTAAGTTGACTGAACCTCGGAAAACGAATAACAAACTTTGCCATACCAGTGGTTATTCATGGATGACTAATGCTCACTTTTACGTAACACACTTTTGTCCAAAAGTGAGTTTTAATTCAAGGAACTTGAAGGCCTGCTAACAAAGAAATAAATCGTCCTTTTTCGCCCTTTAAGCTTTCGAAATATAGTTGGTCTAACTCTTCCACCTGCGCTATTGCGTTTATTGCTAGAGCTTCCCCAGTTTCCGTGAGTCTCAGAGAAAAGCTACGTGAATCTCTAACACCTTTATCTTTAGAGATAAGATTAGTCGCAACCAGCGCTTTCATCGACTTTGATAATGTCATCTTATCCAAGCCTGTAATATTGACTACTTCTGTTTGCGTGGTTTCGTTTTTGTTCTTGTTACACCATAGTATTGAAGCGAGTATAACGAACTGAGTATGGTTGATGTTTAGCGGCTTAAGGAGTTTCATTACCTCTGAATGCCATTTATTGTAAGCGACCCAGAGCTGTAGCCCTACGCTGTCCGATGGGAGCTCATGCTTAAACATTGTTCTCTGCCCTTTTTTTTAATCCTTCAAGAGTAGACGGTAGTCCATCATAAATTTTCTTACCCACGACTTTCCCAAACAAAAAACTGGTTAACCCCGAAAACTTAACTCTATGAGTTACTTCCGTTATTTCTCCTTTAACCTGTAACTGGTGCTCAAATGATAGAAGGCAGAATGGCAGTTTGCTCATGACAGTAAAGCTCTTATTTGGTGTAGCATCCGTAATTACTATCTTTGATTTAGGTCCATTGGTCGGCTTTATAATACCTTTCACACCAACCTCGAATACCCCCAGTAGCCGAGAGTAGACCACTTCTTTATCCCATTGATTCCAGTTTTCTACATCGACATATAGCGAATATATGTCTTGAGGTGATGCTTCAATACAAATACGTTCTTCAAAAATCACTTTTCCCATCCTAGCTGATTGCAACTTAGTAAACTAGTTTACGATAATTTATAATAGGTACATTTGCAACATCGATTTCAGCCACGAAAACGTTTGTCTCGATTAAGTTCTAACGTATAACGATTAATTACACTTCTCCCCTTGTTTAACCTTTTATTGCCTCCATATTTTCCATACAATCCTAAGCGATTATAAATAAAAACAATTTCAATTTCGGAGTCCTCATGAGCGACGTAAAGCACTGTAATTTATTGATTCTTGGTTCTGGCCCTGCTGGCTATACAGCTGCAGTTTACGCTGCTCGTGCAAACCTAAACCCAGTACTTGTTACGGGTATGCAGCAAGGTGGTCAGCTTACAACCACAACAGAAGTGGAAAACTGGCCAGGTGATGCTGAAGGTTTAACGGGTCCAGCTCTAATGGATCGCATGAAAGAGCACGCAGAGCGCTTTGAAACAGAGATCCTGTTCGACCACATTAACGAAGTCGACCTTTCAAACCGCCCTTTCCGTCTTAAAGGCGATTCTGGCGAGTACACGTGTGATGCGTTGATCATCTCAACAGGCGCATCGGCTAAGTACCTAGGTTTAGATTCTGAAGAAGCATTCAAAGGCCGCGGCGTATCTGCTTGTGCAACGTGTGATGGTTTCTTCTACCGCAATCAAAAAGTAGCGGTTGTGGGTGGTGGTAACACGGCTGTTGAAGAAGCACTTTACCTGTCTAACATTGCGTCTGAAGTTCACCTAGTTCACCGTCGTGACACGTTCCGCGCTGAAAAGATTCTAGTTAAGCGTTTAATGGACAAAGTAGAGAACGGCAACATTGTTCTTCACACTGACCGCACGCTAGACGAAGTTCTAGGCGACGACATGGGCGTAACGGGCGTTCGTATTAAAGATACTCAGTCTGATAAGACAGAAGATATCGAAGTAATGGGCGCGTTCATTGCTATCGGTCACCAACCGAACACTGAAATCTTCAAAGGCCAAGTTGATATGAAAGATGACTACATCATCGTTCAGTCTGGTCTTGAAGGTAACGCGACACAAACCAGCATCCCTGGCGTATTCGCTGCGGGTGATGTAATGGACCACAACTATCGCCAAGCAATCACTTCTGCTGGTACAGGTTGTATGGCTGCACTGGATGCTGAACGCTTCCTAGATGGCCTTAACGATAAGTAAATCTGAGATTGCAGATTTGATTATCGGTGCTCTCGCCTCAGTAGATGCAGGGCGTCATCACATTTTGTTGTAAATCCCTAGAGCCCAGTGGTATATCCACTGGGCTTTCTTTTGTATACTAGCCGCCCTCAACAAATAATAATTATCATTAAGCCTTCATAATGGATAAGAAAAAACAACGCAGCTTGAACAAGTGGCTTAAGCAACAGAGTAAGTTAGCGAAACGCTGGCTTATGATTGCGATTAGCCTTGGCGTACTTTCAAGCGTGTTTTTAATTGCTCAAGCAGCTCTTCTCGCCTCTATTCTTCACCAACTGATCATCGAGAATGTCGATAAGTCTGAACTGGTTGGTCATTTCGCAGGCTTGGCATTATCGGTCGTTGGCCGTGCTGGCTGTACATGGGGTCGTGAAATCGCAGGTTATCGCTGTGGTGAACAAATCCGTGTCTACATAAGGCAACTCATCCTAGATAAATTACGTGAGCTAGGCCCTGCTTACATTAAAGGTAAGCCTGCAGGTACGTGGGCAACCTTATTGCTAGAACAAGTTGAAGACATGCAAGACTTCTTCTCTCGTTACTTACCTCAGATGTCTTTGTCGGTAATGATTCCGTTCATTATTTTGGTCGTAGTATTCCCTGTAAACTGGGCAGCAGGTCTGATCTTCTTGATTACTGCGCCACTGGTGCCGATGTTCATGGCATTGGTTGGTATGAAAGCAGCCGATGCAAACCGTAAAAACTTCAAAGCGCTTCAGCGTCTTTCAGGTCACTTTTACGACCGTTTGCAGTCAATGACAACCATCCGTCTATTTGATCGTACCAACGCTGAAACAGAAGTATTGAAAGGTGCATCTGAAGTGTTCAGAACGCGTACTATGGATGTATTGAAGATCGCTTTCTTGTCTTCTGCTGTGCTTGAATTCTTCACGTCTATCTCTATTGCGATGACGGCAGTTTACTTTGGTTTCACCTACATTGGTGAGCTGAACTTTGGCCACTACGGTGCAGGCATTACGCTATTCGCTGGTTTGTTTATCCTTATCTTAGCGCCAGAGTTTTACCAACCTCTACGTGACTTAGGTACTTTCTACCACGCGAAGCAACAAGCGGTTGGCGCAGCCGAAAGTATTGTCGAGTTCCTAGAAACCGACATCACTAAGGTTAAATCAGGCGACACTCAACTCGATCCGGCTCAAGGCATCAATATTGAAGCTCAAGATCTCAAAGTGTTAAGCCCTGAAGGTGTTCAATTGGTTGGTCCTATCTCGTTCGCGCTTAACACTCGACAGTCGACTGCGTTAGTTGGCCCAAGTGGTGCGGGTAAAACGAGTTTGATCAACGCTATTCTTGGTTTCATGCCTTATGAAGGAAGCTTGAAAATCAATGGCATTGAACTGCGTGATTTAGACTTGGTATCTTGGCGCAAGACGATCAGCTGGGTTGGTCAAAACCCATTGTTGCTTCACGGCAGTATTCGTGACAACGTCACTCTGGGTAAGCAAGATATCACTGACCAAACTGTTCAAAACGCACTTGAGCAATCTTTTGCTAACGAATTTGTAAACGAGCACGGCTTGGATTACATGATCTCTGACCGTTCAGGTGGCCTATCTGTTGGTCAATCTCAGCGTTTGGCCTTGGCTCGTGCAATGATTCAAGACGGCCAATTCTGGTTGTTAGATGAACCCACTGCCAGCCTAGACACTCGCAGTGAGCAGCTCGTGATGAAAGGCATCAACAGCAACATCGAAAGTCGCACTGCCCTGCTTGTGACGCACCAACTTGCTCCTCTTCAATCGGTCGATAACATTCTGGTTATGCGCGATGGTGGTCTTGTGGAACAAGGTCATTACTCTCAGCTCTCGACTGCGGGTGGTTTATTCGAAGAGATGCTAAACGCGAACTTAGCTCAACAAGACAATAAGGGTAATTTAGATGCGTGATTTACTGCCTTACCTGAAACTCTATAAAAAGCATTGGTTTGGCCTATCGCTAGGCATACTATTGGCTTTTGCTACTCTGTCGGCTTCTATCGGCTTGTTAACGCTATCGGGTTGGTTCATTTCAGCTTCTGCGGTTGCTGGTCTTACGATTGCGCGTGAAACCTTCAACTACATGCTACCGGGCGGTGGTGTACGTGGTTTGGCAATGAGCCGTACTGCTGGTCGTTGGGGTGAACGTGTTGTGAGCCACAATGCGACATTCAAACTACTGACGGATCTGCGTATCTTCTTCTTCAAGAAGCTGGCTCCGCTGATCCCAGGTCGTATTTCAAACCTTCGTGACGCTGACCTACTTAACCGCTTGGTTGCTGATGTCGACGCAATGGACCACGTTTACTTGCGCTTAGTCAGCCCTGTAACGGTTGGTGTGTTTGGTATCTTCTTCCTGACTCTGTTCTTGATGTGGTTCGATAGTTCGCTTGGTTTAATCTTGGGTTCTATCCTTCTGATCATGCTGTTGGTTTGGCCAATCTTGTTCTACAAGCTGGGTAAACGTAACGGTGGTGAACTGACACAGAACAAAGCGGATCTTCGTGTCACTACGCTAGATTGGATTGAAGGCTACAGCGAGCTAACTCTGTTCGGTGCTGAAGAGCGTTACCGCAATGCGATTCTAGAAACCCAACAGAAGCTTATGGCGAACCAGTTTGTGAACGCTAACCTAACCGGTATGGCTTCAGCAGCGCTAATGCTTTTCAATGGTTTGACGCTTGTTCTTATGCTTTGGCTTGCGGCTGACGGTGTGGGTGGTAATGCACCAGACCCGTTCATCGCGCTAATGGCGTTCGCTACTATGGCAAGTTTTGAACTGCTGATGCCAATTGCAGGTGCGTTCCAGCATTTAGGTCAAACTCTGTCTTCAGCACGTCGCTTGAACGAGGTTATTCTGTCAGAGCCTGAAGTTCAGTTTGCTGAAGAGAAACTCGACATCAACAAGCCGCTTGATATTACGTTCTCAAACGTGACCTTCAACTACCCTGACTCTGAGCGCAGTGTTCTGAACGCTGTCGACCTAACGATCCCTGCAACGAACAAGGTTGCGATTGTTGGTCAAACGGGTTCTGGCAAATCGACATTGATTCAGCTTCTAACTCGCTACTGGGATCCGAAAAAGGGTTACATCTCTATCGCGGGCATTGAGCTGACACAATGGAACGAATCACAACTGCGTGAATCAATCAGTGTGGTCAGCCAGCGTGTCGACATCTTAAATGGCACGTTGCGTGACAACTTGTTGATTGCAAAACCAGACGCCAATGATGATCACCTAGCTAACATCCTTAAAGACGTTGGCCTAGAAAAGCTGCTTGAGAATAACGCACTTGATAGCTGGTTAGGTGACGGCGGTCGTCAACTGTCTGGTGGTGAGAAGCGCCGTATTGGTATTGCACGTGCTATTCTTCATGATGCCCCTATCCTGCTTCTTGATGAGCCTACAGAAGGCCTAGATAAGCAAACTGAGCAGAGCATCATGGCGCTGTTCGAGAAGCACTTTGAAGGCAAGACGGTTATCTTCATTACGCACCGTTTGATTGGACTGGAATCGATGGATTCTATCGTTCTGATTGAACAAGGCGAGATTGTAGAAAACGGCTCTCACGAGACACTGTTGAACGAAGAAGGACGCTATTTCCAACTTCGTCAGGCAATCTAGCTTCTCCTTAAGCTATAAAGAAAACCATTCAAAGCCCGAGTTTATGCTCGGGCTTTTTGTTTGTCTGTGATTCTAGTTTCGAGCAGCTCAAACAGATAACCACCGCCAATCACTTATTGCTTATTTGTAAGCACTATTAATACATTACTTACAAAAGCTTACTAAGAGCAAATGCCATTTCTTGTAACATGCTGGCTTTATAGCTTGCAGATAACTTGGTCCCCTATGGTATACAAACTCACTATTCCAACTCTTGTTTTTACAGCGATGCTTACCGCTTGTGGCGGAAGCAACGACGGTAATAACTCCAACGCATCAAAGAGTGTCATCGACGCATCAAGCGCTAGCTCAGTGGTTAGTTTAGGAAGCAATTACTCACTACAATTCAGCGTGAAATCGATTGCTGCGGGTACAGACAAAAACGTGAACATTGATATTACTCAGTATGGTAATAATCTAAAATCTAGCGGCAGCTTCGCACAAGTTCACGGCATTCCTGAGCGCAATTATAAAACCCAAAGCGATGCAGATATCACCTTCTCTGTAACGGCAACAAACTCAGCGGGTAAAACGTTCGACGTTGACAATTTCAGTATTTACTACGAAAACTTTAACTCAACGAGCACTCTTGAAAAGCTTGCTATTGCAGAAGTTGAAAACAATATAAACAACGTCATTCGATGGAAAAAAGCGGATACCGTGACCATCAATAAGCAGTTCATTATTGATGCTACTGGCGACAAATTTAATATCGATCAAATGAGACCGATGAACCTTTACGTTCGTGTTGGTAACACGCTTAGTAACGGTATTCAATTTGTTCCATCCTTCGCGCAAAGTACGTCAGGGGCGTTTGCAAGAGTCCCAACGAGTGATTGCTCTGTTATCTCAAACACGACAGGTGATTTGCTCGACAATGGCATCAAACAACGCACCTGCGTAGAAGCACACGGTTATAAAATTCCATTGTTGATTGAAGATAAAACTGTAAACAATTCGGAAGCAAAGGTCGCACACGTTAAGAACATCATGCAGTATTACCTTGATAGCTTCCCTGCAGAAGTCACCAAGGCCATTTACGATAGTAAAGCTGCGATGGCATTCTTTTACGATGAAGATTGGGCTGATGGCCCGAATAGAGATGCAGGCGAATATTTAGATGAGAATTACCGTTTCCAAGATTTGTTCGCGACTGAAACCACAACCACGACAACAGGCGAGAACAAGCCGGACTTGGCAATGAAAAGAGACGCTGCGTTTGAAGAGATCATCCACTTTGTACACGATTACGGTGTGATGAATTTAGCGGTACAGTCATCTTCATCGAAATGGGGTGTGATGCAGAAAGAGTTAGATGAACTGAATGAGAAAGCGATTCTTGCAGGCTCTTACTTTCCAAACGGTAAAGACTCAACAATTGTCGAAGCTGATCTAGATGCTGAGTCTTACGATCAAGAGTACTTAGCTTACTCTCTGTATGCCTACTACGACGTGAACTATAAAGGCTACCGTGCTCAAGAGTTAAGTTCTGCGACGTTCACAGAGCTACAAGCAAACGACCCAGAGATGGTTAAATTTATGGAGCAGTACTTCCCTACTCGCGCAGCACTTAAAGCTAAATTCCCTGGTTATCCGAACAACTAGTTTGGATCACAACTCTAACTAGCACGCACAAAAAAGCCGAATGTGACAATCACATTCGGCTTTTAAATTACGAGTTAGCGCTTACAGCTTGAAGCGGCTGATTTCGCTCTCTAGCTCGTGAGACAGCTCAGAAAGTTGCGCGGCTTGCTCTGCAGCTTGGTGTGCTTCGTCTGCTAGCTCGTTAGATACGTCACGGATTCCTTCAGTGTTACGAGTGATCTCAGACGTTACAGACGCTTGCTCTTCTGCAGCAGAAGCGATCTGTGTTGCCATGTCGCTGATGCGTTCAACAGCTGCATGAATTTGCGTTAGGCTCGCTGCTGCTGAGTTAGCATCATCAACACTGGTTTCAGCAAGTGTACGGCTATCGTTCATGATGTTAACCGCTTTGCCTGTTGTACCTTGTAGCAACTCAATCGTTTGTTGAATTTCTTGCGTTGAACCGTGTGTACGTTGGCTCAGAACTCGAACTTCATCCGCTACTACTGCGAAACCACGACCTTGCTCACCGGCACGTGCAGCTTCAATAGCGGCGTTAAGTGCAAGTAGGTTCGTTTGTTCTGCAATACCTTGAATATTAGACAAGATAGCGTTGATGCTGTTGCCGTGCTCTTCAAGTTCTAGAATCACGTTGGTTGCGATTTGAACTTCTTGAGCAAGGTTTTGAATAGAGCTTTGAGTCTGTGTCACTTGACCAGTACCGTGCTCACACGCGCCAACCGCTTCAGATGAGTTCTGTGCAGTGTGGTCTGCGTTACCTGCGATCTCTTGTGTTGCTGCAGCCATTTCGTTAACGGCTGTTGCTACCATGTTGATCTCGTCTTGTTGCATTTGGATACGAGCACTACGTTCTTCTGCTTGAGAAGCCGTTTGACGAGCTTGGTTGCCCAGCGCAGCAGATACTTCGCTTAGCTTGATCACCATGGTGTGCATGTTGCCCACAAAACGGTTGAAGTTTGCAGCAAGCTGACCAATTTCGTCGTCGCTCTTAGGCTCAAGACGTTGAGTAAGGTCGCCCTCACCTGAAGCAATTTCTTCAAGTGCCGCTGAAACGCGGTTTAGGTCGCGGAATAGGAAGCTCACTAACCAAGACACGAGTACGATTACGATGAGCGTAATAACGACAGCAGTGATGATCAGCTGAGTAAGTAGCGTTGAGTGGTTCGCTTCTTCTGTTGCTTTGTCCATCTGAACCGCGAAGATCCAGTTAGTGTTAGGCACCTTCGTGAAGTAAAGCAGCTTGTCAGCGCCGCGCTGTTTGATGATCTCGATGCTACCCGTACGCACTGCGTTTTCGATAATAGGCATAGAGATATCGTTTGAAAGCTGGCTTACTGGCTTCAAGCTTAGTGCTGAATCTGGATGCGCTAGGAATGTGCCGTCAGAGGCATCAATTAGCATTGCGTAAGCGTTGTCACCAACATCAAGGCTGATGACATCGTTAACCAATTGGTCGATAAGTACGTCTGCACCAACAATACCAACAAGTTGGCCGTTGTGGCGAACAGGCTCTGCGATCGTTACTAGTAGTGCTTTCGTGATTGCATCTTGATAAGCCGTGGTAATGATTTGCTTACCTGCAGCGTTTGCTTCTTGGTACCAAGGACGTTGACGAGGATCGTAATCTGCACGATTACGTTCAGGATGTGAACGGTACATTCCGCCTTCAGGAGTACCTAAAAAGATATCGTCAAAACCACCCGCTACACGAGCTTGCTTAAGGAAAGGAACAACATCACTTTCTCGTGAAAACTCATTAAATGCTGATGCGATATCGGTACGGATATCAATCCAGTTTTTAATACCTTCAGATGCTGCTTCAGATACGCTTTCAGCTCGTAGGTATACGCCATTACGAGTCTGTTCAAATAATTGGTTTGCTGACAACCAAGTCAACGCTGTAGCCATAACGACAACAGCAGATAGGCTAGCACCTATCAACTTCTGCTTTAGTGTTAGTTTCATGTCAAAGTTTCACGAGTGGTGGGAAATCTCGCGCATACTACCCAATATCAGTATTAAATTCGAGCGATTTCACAATTTAATATTGGAATATAATTTTAAGCAAACCATAAGCTTAAGTAATGTCAAATCCTTGGCTTGCCGCCAAATTTAAGGCGGTATTGTCTCTACGGTTATTAGATTTTTTATCGCACCAAACACGTTAAAATAGACAAAAAAACACGGTAAATTGAAACAAAAAAGGCAGAAGAGTTTCCTCTTCTGCCTTCATAGTATTTAACGTTCTACTGCGTATAAATTGCAGTAGATTTCAGCTTAAAAAGCCTAGCGTTTTTCTGTACGCATACCCATTAGCAAGCTCACACACATCAGTAAGAGAATGATGGTGAATGGCAATGCCGTCGAGATTGCACCCGCTTGTAGAGCTTGCACTGCTTCAGTACCACCAACCCACAATAGAGCCACAGCAATCGCACCTTCAAGGAACGCCCAGAACACACGTTGAGGCACAGGCGTATCAACTTTACCACCCGCGGTGATGCTGTCGATTACTAGAGAGCCTGAGTCAGACGATGTAATGAAGAATACTAGAACCAATACAACCGCAATGATTGAAAGCAGAGTACCGAACGGCAGTGCATCAAACATTTGGAACATTGCTAGTGATACATCCGTTAGGCCGTCTTGACCAAGAATACCAACGTTATTCACGATTTGGTCAATCGCCATGCCACCGAATACTGACATCCAAATGATAGTCACTGTAGTCGGTACAATCAGTACTGCTGTGATGAACTCACGAACGGTACGACCTTTAGAAACACGTGCGATAAACATACCTACGAATGGAGACCATGAGATCCACCAAGCCCAGTAGAATACAGTCCAACCGTGCATCCACGTTTCATCTTCACGACCGTGAGGGTTACTTAGCGGAATGATGTTTTCAATGTATGCCATCAATGTTGTTGGGATAGAACCTAAAGTCACCGCATAGCCGATTAGAGCCACTAAGATAAGCAGTAGGAAAGCAACCAACATGTTGATGTTACTGATAACTTTAACGCCACCATCAATACCACGAAGTACGGATACTACCGCCAATAAAGTTACCGCTGTAATCACAATAACTTGCAGCCCTAAGCCCGCTTCAATACCGAATACATGTTGAATACCACTTGCCGCTTGTTGTGCACCTAGGCCAAGTGATGTCGCCAAACCGAATAGGGTTGCAAGCACTGCAAGAATATCAACAATGTGACCTGCCCAGCCCCAAGCTCTATCGCCTAAGATTGGGTAAAAGATAGAACGAATTGAAAGAGGTAATCCCTTGTTGTAAGAGAAGAAAGCCAGTGACAATGCCACTACACCATAAATCGCCCAAGGGTGCAGTCCCCAGTGATACATGGTTGCACCTAGTGCTAGCTTAGCCGCTTCTGGTGTATTCGCTTCAACACCTAACGGAGTCTCATACAAACCGGTGTAATATGCTGCTGGCTCAGCCACACTCCAGAACATCAAGCCGATACCCATACCTGCGGCAAACAGCATCGATAGCCAAGACATAAAAGAATAATCTGCCGTCGCATCAACACCACCAAGGCGGATTTTGCCGTACGGAGAAACAATCAAACCTAAGCAGAAAATTACGAAAATATTACCCGACCAGATGAAAAGCCAATCAAACGAATTGATAATCTGGCCTTTAACGCCATCTAGTGCAGCCTTTGCCGAAGCGGTATCTGTAATAAGAACACCGATCAGGAACAAAGCGATAAGTCCCGCACTGATACCAAATACTGGGTTATGAACATCAAAACCCCATTTTTGGACGTTATCTTGACCAACAGTGTAATCCGTACTGTCGATACTGTATTTATCTATACCTTTAGTCATTATCCCTCTCTACGGAATACTCATAAGGTCTATTGACCTCGTATCCCTTACTTACCTGTGACTTAATTACAAACTCGAACATACAATCCAAGTAGTACAAGTTGTTGTCACAATAATTCAAATACTTGGATGTCTGAAGTTTAGCAGGTGAACTTATTGTTTTCAGTAAACCTGAATCAGTTCGATGGGTTTTCATCCAATATTCACGTAATTACTCAAATTGCTGGCGAAAAAAAGGCCGAACAAGTCGGCCGTTGTTTCAATAATACTTTTAACTCAAAGCATTTTGGTGCTTAACCAATTGATTTTCAGTTCGTAAACCAAGCAATAAGCTTAGGCACATAAGCAATAATATGAATGCAAATGGCAGCGCCATAGAGACCGTTCCAGCTTGTAGTGCTTGAATAGATTCCGTGCCACCAACCCACAGTAGAACCGCTGCAATTGCACCGCCCATCAACGCCCAAAATACACGTTGTGGTACTGGCGCATCGACTTTACCGCCCGAGGTGATGCTATCGATAACAAGCGAGCCAGAATCAGATGAGGTGATAAAGAACACCATGATCAAACCAATCGATACTACAGAAAGCACAGAGCTCATTGGCAGCGCATCGTAAGTATGGAAAAGAGAAAGTGTAATATCTTGCAGACCATTCACACCAATTTCCCCCACCTTGTTCGCCACTTGATCAATCGCGATACCACCGAAAATTGCCATCCAGATGATGATTACTGTCGTTGGAATGAACAATACAGCAACGATGAATTCACGAATCGTACGACCTTTAGAGATACGAGCGATGAACATACCTACGAATGGAGACCAAGACATCCACCACGCCCAGTAGAATACCGTCCAACCTTGCATCCACGTTTCATCATCACGGCCATGAGGATTACTTAAAGGAATGAAGTTTTCAATGTAGCCCATTAGAGCGGTTGGGATAGCTTTAATACCCGCCATGCCACCAGCGATGGTTACGAAGATAAGCAAGCCCAAAGCAACCAGCATGTTCACGTTACTTAGTACTTTTACGCCACCATTGATGCCACGAACAACGGACATTGTCGCTAAGAAAGTGACCACTGCGATAACAACCAGTTGCATGCCAATACCGCCATCGGTACCAAATACATGGTTAATACCACTTGTTGCTTGCTGAGCACCTAAGCCCAATGAAGTTGCAAGACCAAACAGTGTTGCAAGCACAGCAACGATATCAACAATATGACCAAACCAACCCCAAGTTCTATCACCTAAGATAGGGTAGAAAATAGAGCGGATTGATAAAGGTAAACCTTTATTGAAGGTGAAGAAAGCAAGTGCCAGAGCAACAACTGCATAGATAGCCCAGCCGTGTAAGCCCCAGTTATAAATGGTTGCGCCTAGCGCTAATTTAGCGGCTTCAGGTGAATATGCTTCGACACCTAATGGCGTTTCATACCAACCCGTGAAGTAAGCCACTGGCTCAGCCACACCCCAGAACATCAAACCAATACCCATTCCCGCGGCGAATAACATCGACATCCAAGATAGGTTGGAGTGCTCTGCTTTGGCATCATTGCCACCAATACGTATCTTGCCATACGGGGAGACAATGAGGGCAAGACAGAAAATAACAAAGATGTTGGCTGCCCACATGAAGAAACCATCGAAGTTACCGATGACTTTCCATTTGATTCCATCAAGCGCCGCTTTTGCGGTATCAGGATCTGCGACTAGAAGTGCCAGAAGGAAGACAATGATCGCTCCTGCACTGATTCCAAATACTGGGTTATGAACATCGAACCCCCATTTCTGAACGTTATCTTGTCCTACTGTATAATCGGTATTTTCAATACTATACCTATCTTTTACAGGCTCCATGCTTCCTCTCTAATTTGCAGCGCACTGTTTGCAACATTGCATTCGGCGCTTAAATTTCGAAAAGAAGAATATCAACCTGTCGCAAAAATACTAAAAAAACCTCCATAAAGGAGGCCTAAATTACACATTTAGTAATTAAATTACACATTTAATGTAATTTAGCGTAAGATCAGTCCACAAGCCCGGAGCTGACTGCGTATTTAGCGAGCTCTGCTGTAGAGTGAATATCTAGCTTATGCTTAATATTTTGTCTATGGGTTTCGACCGTTCGATAGCTGATATTCAGTGCCTTCGCGACCTCTTTACTGCTCTCCCCTTTCGCGACTAATTTCAATACCGCTTCTTCACGTCTGCTCAATGGATTCTTCACAGATTGCGTCGGAGTAATTGGCTGAGTAAACAAATTCTGCGTTACTTTTTCACAGAAATAGGTCGAGCCTTGATTGACGGTTTTGATTGCCTGCACCATTTTTTCAGCCGAAATCTCTTTCAACATATAGCCGACCGCACCCGACTGCATCACCTTCATGATGTATTCACGGTTGTTATGCATGGTCAGCATCAACACCTTGGCTTCAGGGTCTTCTTCTTTAATCAGGTGGGTCGCATCAATACCATTCATGATAGGCATGCTAATATCCATCAGCACCACATCAGGGCGCAGCGTTTTCACTGTCTCAACCGCTTCTAATCCATTACTGGCTGTGCCTATCACGCTAATATCAGGCTCGAGTTCTAATCTCGCCATAAAGCCATCCAGTACGACTTGGTGATCGTCAGCAATCACAACTCGAATAACTTCACTCATTCACTAATCCTTCTAGTGTCAGTAACACTGTAATTTCCGTTCCGAAACCAATCTCACTCATCAACTCAAAATCACCGCCGATGAACTCCACTCGCTCTCTCATGTTACGCAGTCCGATCCCTCGTTTCTCCATCGCTTTATAGGTATTGAAACCAACACCGTTATCTTGGATAAGCAGTTGCAACACGTTGCCAATTTGCTGAGCGATAACCGTTACCTTGGTCGCTTGCGCGTGTTTCTCTATGTTGTTCAATGACTCTTGCACCACTCGATACAAGGTCGTTGCGGCTTCTGATTTTAACTTACCCGGTTGAGTGCTAAATAAAGTTTCCACCTCAATACCGGAGTGCGCCTGAAAATCTAATAACAACGAAGACAATGCCGCTTCTAAGCCTATGTCATCCAGTGAACTTGGGCGAAGTTGATGTGAAATGTGCCTCACCTCTTCAATCGCTCGCATCAGTGAATGCTGTGACTTATTCAAATGTGCTTTGAGATCCTCACTCTGTAGCTTATTACCGAGTAGCTCTAAGTGACAACGACTCGACACTAATAATTGGTTAATACCATCATGTAACTCACGTGCTAGGTGTTTCTTCTCGTCTTCTTGGAACATCACCGTCTTATGCGCCAGTTCTTTGAGGTTGTTATCGGCAATACGATGTTCATGCATGTTGATGGCTAAGGTAAGCACGATAATAACCGCCACCGTCACACTCAAAATCACCACAATAGAAAAGAACGTGGTTTCAATATTCTTGTTTATCTCAGCCTGCATTGAAGCCACTTCTTGGTGCACATCTTCAATATACAAACCGGTGCCAATCATCCAATCCCAGCGTTCTAGCCATGCGGCGTAACTCAACTTAGACACCACCTCACCCGTCGATGGCTTTTGCCATAAATACTGGTGAAATCCTCCGCCCGTTTGTGCCTCTCTTAGCAGGGCTTCTATCAGAAAGTCGCCATCCTCGTCTTGCAGTTCAAGTAGGTTTTGACCAATCAATTCAGGCTGAATCGGATGAACTAAATTGGTTCCGTGGCGATCGTAGGCAAAGAAATACCCGTCCGACCCGTATCTAAGTTTAGACAATATGGCTCGAACTTCCGTTTTGGCTTGAGCTTCTTGGATGTCAGGGTCGTTGTAGATGTGCTCAATGGCATCGAATGCTAGGTCTACTGTGTCTTTGAGGGCGTTTTCACGTGACTTGATTAAGCTGTCTCTGAAGATTTCGACCTCTTTCGCGCCCAACGTTTTAGTTTGGTGTAACGAGATCCAACTAATACTCGCCGTTACCAGTAGCAACGGGAGCAGCGTCAGCAAAATCAGCTTGGCTTTTAGAGGCATTCCTTTTCCTCACAAAAAACGGCTTACTGAACATCAATAAGCCGTTTTATTTTAGCAATTTATCGTTAACCCTTGAAACATATCATTCACATTCTTGGCTTCACTCACATTCCATAGAAGGCTGGAAATGCGAGAAGTGATCCAAGTACGAGGATCTGAATCAGAATGAATGGCATCACACCTCGGTAGATATCCTTCGTAGTTACGCCTTTTGGTGCCACGCCTTTTAGGTAGAACAGGCTGAAACCAAACGGCGGTGTTAAGAATGAGGTTTGCAGGTTCATCGCAATCAGGATAGCAAACCATGTCATGTTAATGCCCATCAACTCAGCAACCGGCGCAATGATTGGCACGATGATGAAACAGATCTCTACGAAATCGATGAAGAAACCCAGAATCAAAATCACTAACATGGTGATGATCAGGAAGCCCCACTTCTCACCCGGAAGCTGTAGCATCCACTCTTCAACCAGATAATCACCACCGGTATAAGTGAACGCCATCGAGAACGCAGTCGCACCCAGCAAGATAGCAAATACCATCGCCGTTACTTTCACCGTCTCTTTCGATGCGTCATACACCATCGACCAACTAAACTGACCGTAAAGCAGTGCTAATACCATCGCACCCGCGCCACCTAATGCAGCAGACTCTGTTGGCGTAGCCACACCCGCAAAGATTGAACCCAGTACGACAATGATTAACGCAAGAGGCGGAAGAATCGCTTTAAGTGCATCCAACACCTCTTGCTTACGGCTGATTGAATCGTCTCGCTCAATCGGTTGAGCCGCTTCAGGGTGTAACTTGGCATATATCAAGATGTAGAGGATATAAGCACCAACTAACATCACGCCCGGCCAAATCGCCGCTTGGAACAAGTCACCTACTGGCACACCTAATACGTCACCTAATAAGATTAATACGATGGATGGTGGAATGATTTGCCCTAACGTACCAGACGCACAAATGGTGCCGCACGCTAAGCCTTTGTCATAATTGTACTTAAGCATTACTGGCAACGAGATAAGTCCCATTGCAACCACAGAAGCACCAACCACACCAGTAGAAGCCGCAAGCAGTGAGCCTACTAAGACGGTTGAAATCGCGATACCACCACGAACGCCACCAAACAGTCGTCCCATCGACTCAAGCAACTGCTCAGCAAGCTTGGTCTTTTGTAGAACAAGCCCCATGAAAACAAACAATGGAACGGCCATCAGCACCGTGTTTTCCATAATGGATTGAATTCGATATGGCATGAAGGCAAACATTTCAATGCCCTCAGCCCAAACACCAAAGATTAACGCGATACCACCAAAGGTGAACGCCACAGGGAAGCCAAGTAGAAGCGCAAACAAGGCTACGAAAAACATTACTATTCCAATCATGTTTAGCCTCTATTTGTTATTGGCATGGATAAGATGGGGATTAAAAATCTTGTTCAGTGAATGCAGGATCAAACCTACGCCACTGAGTGCCATTAAGAAGAATGACAGTGGGATCATGGCTTTGATGATCCAGCGATACGGCAGGCCACCGGGATCGCCTGAGGTTTCACCCAGTTCATAGCTCTCTTTGGCAACATCGATACCAAACCAAGCCACCAGCAAACAAAACGGCAGTAAGAAGATAAGTGTGCCTAGCAGGTCAATTATCGCTTGTGCTTTAAAGCTCAGTTGCTCGTAGAACACGTCAACTCGAACATGACCACCAGCCTTAATGGCATAAGGAACACCTAATAGGAAAACGGCTGAGAAGAGGTGCCATTCCATTTCTTGGAAAGCGATTGAGACATCATTGAAGGCATATCTCATGACAACGTCATACACAACGTTAGCGATAAGTAGAATAAACAACATACTGGAAAGCCATCCCAGTGCATCACCGATACGATTAAACACGCGTTCAATATAAATTAGACTTCGCATTCCCGACTCCATGGAATTTGAAAAGACATCTTGCAGTACAGCTAACCCAACTAAAAACGATTCAGTTTATAGCTAGCAATAGGCACGACGTAGAAAGGGTTCTTGAGCATTTAATTATTATGTTTTAAATGAACCCGCCACTTGCTCACTCTTAGCTGCCTAATATGGGAAGCTTTGGGTTCATTTAGATTCAGTTCAACAACTGTCGACTATTTCGCTTGGCTATTTAAGTAAGCTCTATGTGAAATATCCGTCCATGAACGAACTTGCTCTAGGTAGCTTGCTTGTGAAGCTTGAATATCTTTTGCTAACTCATCTTTCTCAGCATGTGCAGCAAGTAGGCGATCGTTCGCTTCTTTCAGTGCAGACATAACCTCTGGCGGGAAATCTTTCACTTGTACATCTGGGTATTCTGTCTTCATTGAAACCCAGTTCTTACCACTTTCGTGCGTTGCTTGTGTGTACATGTCGTAAGCCGCAGTACGCATTGCAACACGCAAGATTTCTTGTAGGTCTTCAGGCAGCTTGTTCCATGTGCGTTTGTTCACTAGGAATTGAAGCTCTGAACCCGGCTCATGCCAACCTGTGTAGTAGTAAGGCGCGATTTTGTGGAAACCCATACGTAAATCCAGTGATGGACCTACCCACTCTAGTGCATCAATCGTTCGGCGCTCTAGAGACGTGTATAGCTCACCTGGGGCAATGTTGGTCGGCTTAGCGCCTAGCTCTGCAAGAATCTCGCCTGCAAATCCTGGGATTCGCATTTTCAGACCTTGTAGATCTTCCACGCTGTTGATCTCTTTTTGAAACCAACCGCCCATCTGGATATCCGTGTTACCACCTGGGAACGACATCAAGTTGTGTGGAGAGTAAACCTGCTCCATCAACTCCATACCACCACCGTGATAGAACCACGCGTATTGTTCTGCTGGCGTCATACCGAAAGGCATAGAAGTGAAGTAAAGAGTGTTTGGAACTTTACCTTTCCAGTAGTAAGAGCCTGAGTGACCCATGTCGTATTGACCAGACTTAACCATGTCAAAAACGCCAAGAGGGGCTTTGTGTTTGTTTGCTGAATCGATTCTGATTTGCAGTCGACCATTCGACATCTTCTCAGCCATCGCCGCCATGTTCTTCGTAGCATCACCGAAAACTGGGAAGTTTGGTCCCCACGTTTCTGCAAGCTTTAAACGGTAAACCTTATCAGCGGCTGTAGCACCAGTAGCGACCAAAGCTAAACAAGCCGCAGCGGTTACTGCAACGTTTTTAAAAACTCGTGTGAGGGAGTTAGAAATGAGACTCATGTTCACGTCCTTTGTTGGGTTAACACTCTTTCTATGAGCATTTTTTATGATTCAACATAAGAGTGCACCGTGATGAGGCAACAAGATATCAGGGAGAGCACGCACGCATGGCGTGAGCAAAGTTACGTATTAGACCAAAGGATTAAGTAGAACTACGTAGGAGATGATTGAATAGTGTCGATTTTAAAGGAGTTTGGATATTCACCAAGGGAATGCGTATTGATAAATACCTAAGTAGTTATAATGAACCGCGATTAACAATTGATTCCCATTTCGTGATGAAGCTCTATCCATTGCTGCATTTTAGGGAAAGTCACCCGCGCTTTTTAGTAAGGCGCCCTACTTTAGGGCTTGCTGATGAGAAGCAAAGCTAGAAGTTAAAGTGAACAAGTTAAACGGTAGATTGGAATGGGAATAACCAGTAAATGAGAATAAGCGATAAATGAAGTTTATGACAGATACAAAAAAGCCTCGATAATCGAGGCTTAAAAACTTAACGAAGCGAATATAATCCCGCGGGATTAGATAGCTTTGTAGATAACCTTGTTACCTGCAAGTTGCTCTTTCGCTACTAGGTTTTCTTCAAGAAGTTTTTTCAATGCGCCTGTTGCCCATGAAGCTGCTTTCGCGTCTTCTTGACCAGCTGCTAGGCCGATACCTTTAGGGTTAATGCCTTCAGCATTGCTAACAACGATGTCTAGAACTTGTTGTTGCTTAGGAGTCAGTGCTACTGCAACTTCTTTAGTTGCTGCTACTGTTTTCTCTACCGCTGGTTTTGCTGCTACAGTTTTTTCTGCTACAACTTTCTCTGCGACAGGCTTCGCTTTTTTCGGCGTTGCCACTGCTTTAACTACAGCCGCTTTAGTGCGTTTCTGCAGTTTAGCCTGCACCTTACGCTTATGAGCAAGTCTCATTGAATATTTCTCCAGTTCACTGCTCTTTTCGCAGTGGTGAAAATTTGAAGCGCGATTTATACCAAAAAACAGGAGCTATTTGTAGAGTGAAGCGTCGAAAGTCGACGAAAAATACCGATATTGTCTACTAGCGTCTATTATTTAAACATCGACTTATCAATTCAGGGTCATATACACTGGTTATCCATCCAGACAAAAATATGAAAACTTGGTGTTGCCTATGGACACTCGTCACCTAACAAATTTCTCTTTGCCCTCGTTCACACGTTCGTACCGTATTCTCGCCGTTATTTTAGGCTTCGTTTGCTTGATCATTGCACTCTACAGCGACAATCCAAAGTTACTGATCGTGGGTGCATTTTGCATTATTGCCCTACTAGGAACTGGCTATTATTTAATGTTGCGCAGCAGAGTGATGTTCACCCTCACACCGACTCATTTTCAACAACATTTTTATAAAGGGGGCTGGGTCTTAAAGTGGAACAACATCCAAAAAATTGGCCTTTGCACCTATGAACAAGATGGTTGGCACCAACCTCTGCCTTGGATTGGTATCAAGGTTAAAGATTACTCGCCCTACCTCGATTCGATCTGCCCCAAAATCACCTGTGAGTTATTGCTGAGCCAACGAGCACTTTTGTATCTAGGTGCTAAACAAGCGGGAAAAGAGTCAAACTTTGAAGATATGGTTTTAGACTCATCGCACTACCACACTCGTTGTACCGAAAACGGGTGTGTTGAATTGAGCCAATATAAAGAATCAAAGAGTAATGACGAGGTGCATTTCAACGCTCAACAAGCACAAATGGATACGGATTCACACGATGAAGCAAATAATCAAAATGCGATAATCAAAGACTATTCAGGGTTACAGGCGATGCTCGCCAACAGGATGAAGTACCAAAGAGGCTTCCACGGTTATGACATTTTCATATCAACCCATGATTTGAATATTAGTGGAGAAGAGTTTGTTGGCCTGGCTCGACGCTACTTAGCCGCTGCCGAGCGCCTCTCTGATTAAAATCAAACCGGTTCATAAATAAACTCGCACCCAATAAAAAAAGCTTAGCTTTCATAACAAAAGCTAAGCTTCATTTTCAATCGTTCTTTTACTAGGTCAGAGGCTTAGTAGAGTGGCATTTCATCTGCGACGAACGGGTTTGATGCACGCTCACGACCGAATGTCGATTCAGGGCCATGACCCGGAACGAATGTTACGTCACTGCCTAGCGGCCAAAGCTTAGTCTTGATTGAAGCGATAAGTGTATTGAAATCACCTTGTGGGAAATCAGTACGGCCAATTGCACCGTTAAACAACACGTCACCTACAAATGCTATACGTGCTTGCTCACTGAACAGTACAACGTGACCTGGCGTGTGGCCCGGCGTGTGAATCACATCGATAACTTGGTTACCAAAAGTCACTTTGTCGCCCTCTTCTAACCAAGTGTTTGGTTCAAAGGCTTTACACAGTGGGAAACCAAACATTTGGCTTTGATTCTCTAGGCCTTGCAACCAGAAATTATCAGCCTTATGTGGGCCAACAATTTCAACGTTCAACATCTCTGAAAGTGGCACCGTACCACCAACATGATCTAAGTGACCATGAGTCAGCACCAAGTTCACCACCTTCACACCCAGCTCTTCAATGATCGCAGCTAGCTGTTGGATGTCGCCACCTGGATCAACAACGATGCCTTCCATGGTTTCATCACACCACACAATCGAGCAGTTTTGAGCGAAAGAGGTAACAGGTACAACTTGATACTTAAGAGACATATACAAACCTTAGAGGGCAAACTGAAATTTGGGCAAACTATGACATTGGATGTCTACTTTGACAAGTGCCTACCGCTTCAGTTCACCACAGAGCCTAGAGCTACCAGCTTCGTACTGGACCAGTATCAATATGGATAAAGTTGCTACGCGCATAATAACCCACACCACCTGCGTTCAGGCTTTTAGCTACGTCTCTCAGCTCTTTCAGATCAACACCATCAATACGGAAGTCGATTGCTTTACCTAACATATGGTAACTCTTTTTAGCCACACCACTCGACTTAGAACGAAGTGCTTCATTGGTCGCTGGAGAACGGTAACCAGAGATGATCTGAACTTCTTTTTGAATACCCAACACGTTTTGAATCTGAGTGATCTGATCAAACAGGTTCTTGTCCATTGGGTGAATTTCATTACGACGGAAATCGCGACATAGTTTGCTAAGGCGTGCCATTTCGTCACCGACATAGTTAGTGCCATCGAAATAACAAGTCTCTAAACGTTCACCAGTGTGAAGATTGTTCATGCTAATCGTTCTTGGTTGATCAGGGTATGAAGCAAAAGCGATAGAAGGAGTAAGAGAGGCGACAACAGCAGTACCACCAGCGTAAGTCAGAAACTGACGGCGTGAAAATAAACTTTGAGACATACAGCAAAAAACCAATTAGATCGAACGAAAAATGCACGATACATAATGGTATTTGCTGCGTCAACGTACAAAAACCGCGCAAAACGTTAGTATTTGTAACCTTTGTACGGTTAGTTATTGATACTCATTATAATTTTATCAATATAAGCTTGGTTGTCATTTTTTGGTCAAGATCACCTTAGTTGAACTCATTTCAATCAACCACCCTCTTTATCATATTGGTAGATATCACCGCGGTACTGTATGCCGCCCTCTTCAAACAACACGGTTTGATAGATGATATGCACTGGAATCCGCTTCTTGAGGCGAACCTTAGTATTCGGAGCGAGGTCAGCATTTTGGTTCGGGACTTTCCTTACCTTAGTGGCAAACAATAACTCAGCCAGTTCTTCTGCGTGTTCAACACGTATGCAACCTGAGCTATAAGCACGGAAGTCGTCATTAAACAGGCCTTTACTTGGTGTATCGTGCAGGTAAATGGCTCGCTTATTAGGTGTGTTGAACTTATACAAACCTAATGCATTTCGCGAGCCAGCCTGCTGACGCATCCGATATGGAAACGAATTGAAGTTGATTGTCTGCCAATCGATCTCTGTGGTGTCGACCGTTTCCATTGAACGCCAACCGTCAATCACTTGGAAGTTGTTCGTTTCAAGGTAGCTTTCGTCCGCTTTTACTTTAGGCAGTATGTCTTTGACCATGATTTTCCATGGCACATTCCAAGTCGGGTTTAGAATGACAGAATCTAGGTTTATCTCTAAAAGCGGTGTTTTTCGCGATTTTCTTCCCACGACGACTTTAGACTCAAACACCTCTTCGCCATCTTCCCAGTACTTCATGTCAAAACTCGGCACGTTAACGACGATAAGAGAGTCTCTGTCTCTTGGCCACAAACGAACACGTTCAGCATTCAGAGCCAATGAGGTTAATCGATCATCAAAGCCCATGTTGATCCACTTTATCGTGTCAGGGCCGATGATCCCATCGTCTGTAAGACCGTGCATACGCTGGAAGGACTTAATCGCCGTTTGCAGATCTCGATCGAACTTAGGGAAATCGACCGCGATCATCGAAGTATCAACACCGACCAAGGCAATACGTTCAACAAGAATGGCTTTATCTGAAAGCTGGTCGCCCAAGCGTTTCAAGCCTTTCTGTCTGTACCGATCAATCTTGAGCTCGGACGCGGTTTCTAATACTGAATAAGTCGCCTTGAATTGGTCGAAATCCCCCACTGGCGGTGCGTAAGACAACACCATCTCCAATAAGTAATCATTGGCGACACTGCTTTTCAGTCTCATCAGAATATGGGGCGAAGGCGCTGGTAATTTGGAATGTAGCTTACCCGAAAAGTACCACTCCTTACCGGCAAGTGGCGCATTTTCAACGTAGCTTAGGTAGTAGATAAAGGTATCGGTAAGTAATATGTCCAACTCTTGCCATTGAGCGTAGGATTGATAGTGACGGATTTGCTTAAGTTGTCGTTCAAAGAGCGGTGCCATTTGAGCTTGTTCGAGAAGCGACAATTGAAATTCAAACGCTTTAACCAGTTCTGGCGAATCCCAAAGGATAGGAAGAGAAGTGTCTTGATAAATACTCTGGGTAAGCTCTGGATAAATCAGCATAAAAGAGAGCTCTGAATCAGCCGGAATGAAACGGCTCTCGTCAGAACTCGTATAGCTCCATGCGTGCACAGAAACTAACACCAATAATCCACAGAAGTATTTCGCTAACATGCTTAACTCCATCCCCATAATCTAATAAGTATGGCAAAGAAATTGGAGTAAGCATGTTAATTTTTAAGGTGCTATATGCATCAAATTGACGACCAGTGGTTATCCCACTGAACCGTAGATTGCTGGGTCGATTTCTCATGAGGCTTTCGCTGGCTAACCACACTCCCCGCCCCAGAGCTGAGTCGAAACTCTCCATCAAGTAACACGGCACCAGAGGCATCAGATAGCGCAGAAAGTTCGACTAACTCTTTACTCTCTTTGGACCAAATACCGTAGCAGTTGCCTCTTGGCGAAGTCGCAATAATCCAATCATCTGACGCCGCAATACTGGCGATATAGTGATTGAACCTTGCCCATTGCTCTGGCTCTGCGTTCAGTGATTCAAACTGCCCGCCTTTAGTATGCATCGCCAATAGCGAAGGATACTCATCTGGTTCACCACGATATTGCTGGCCACAAAGCACGGTTTCAGCACCATCATGGGCTAAGTGTCGAATGCTCAGCTTCTTATCCAACAATTCAACCTGATCAAGCAGCGCACCTTCAGGAGAAATATAACTCAAGCTCGGCTGCATCGAATCTAGGTTTTTCGGTGTTCTACCATCAGTATGAACGCCACCAACGCCGATCGCGAGATTACCATCCGGCATGATGATCACTTCATGAGGCCCAATACCAAAACCGCTGAACTCTTCGACCTTACGATAGCCTTGCGCGACATCGTAAACGCCAATCACACCTTGGCTGCTGTCCGTTTTCCCTTCAGTGGCATACAGTAACTTACCATCTAATGAGTAAACGCCATGACCATAGAAGTGACGGTTCTTACCTTTCACGACCATTTTGATCTGCTGACCGTTTTTATAGTCAAACACCATAAAATAGTCACCAGGACGACGAGCAAAAACCACCGCATGTGATGAGGTTGGGCAAATCGCGACGCCATGACCACGATCTGGAATCGGCAGTTGACTCAATGGCATTCCATATTCGTCAGCCACAACCGCTGAATATTGACCTCGCCCATTCAGCGCACATCCTATCAGCTGAGGATCATTAGATGAGCTCACAGCACCAGAACGACTAGCGCAGCCAAACGGAAGCAATGGAACAGCTGCACAACCCAGTGCAGCCTTGAGTAGCGTTCTTCGCGTAGTATCAGTCACCATCGGTAGCATTAAATCCTATTACCACGCCAAGCTCTATCGCCACTTCTTCATGAATCAGGTACTTCAAACGTTCTAGTTTGTTGTATTGAGTCAGCACATCTCGGTAGCCCTCTTTACTCTGCAATAACTCAAACAAGCTTGAGTCTGTAGGCCAAGTATCTAGCGTCAATGTGAACTGGTCAGCAACACGGTCAGCAAGGTCGTTTAAGCCCTTCTCTCTCAACAAGCCGTCTAGGCCATTGCCATCGGCAAGGTACAAATTCTGAAGTGCTGCTACATTGGCTTTTAGTTGAGTCATCGAGGTTTGTGCACGCCATGATTCTGAGAAGTAAGGACGCGGATGACCAATTTTCGCCATCGGGCGACTCAGCTTTTTCATGCTGTAATCAAGCTGGTTAGTCAATAGAGCGATGTATTCAGATTCCCAACGCATCTCGTCTAGCGCTAGCCACGGGTTAACCTGCCAAGCTTCAGCAATAGAGGCCGATTTCATTGCCAAGTTTTGTGCGATAGCTGGTGAAGATAGACAGCCTGAAGCTTTGTCTTGAAGCAGTGGAGATTGCTCGTCGTACAGAGACCACTCCAAGGCGCCAAGCCCCTGAACGGTCACACTTTGCTGTGCAATTTCGTCTTGTGACCAAGCTTTATCTTGCTGAGTCAGCTGACGCATCTTTAGACCTGTGGTGTTCTTTTTGTCTGGCCAAAACTGAACATTCCAGCTCTCTTCCAGTGCCGCTGTTGGGCCTCTTTCTTGACCTTGTAGTGCCATCCAACTGTTCATTGTAAGCTGCCACTGAGCTTTCAACGTATCAAGCTCAACACTATTGGTTTGGCAGTAACCCTGCATCAAGACTTCTAGTTCACTGGCTTGCTTGGCAAATAGAACTGCAGAATCAAACTCTTGTTGATAGACACTGCGACTAATATGACTTGCCGTGTCGGCTTGATAGGACACACCGTTAACCTCAGATGAAGCAGTCTGCTCACCCGATGATTGACAGCCTGCCATGATTAATACCGACAAAGGCATTAACAAAAATTTATGTGTCATGCTGTTACCTTACTTCCTAATTTTTCTTTTAATTATATGAGTTCACTAAATATGAAACGACCGCTGAGCTCGTATTCCTACAAGTTCAGCGGTTGTGTTCTTTAGGTTAGCTGAGTAGTTAAAACGCTAAATCTCAGTCCGACTACAGCGAGTTCAAAAACGCCAGCAGTGCTTCACGCTCAGTCGCATTCAAAGACAGTACGTTTTGTTTTGCCATTTCTGCTTCACCGCCATGCCAAAGTACCGCCTCCATAACGTTTCTTGCACGACCATCATGAAGCAGGAACGTATGACCATTCACTTCTTTGGTATAACCTAACCCCCACAATGGCGTGGTGCGCCACTCTTGACCGTTAGCCAGATACTCTGGGCGATTATCCGCTAGGCCTTCACCCATATCATGCAGCAGCATATCGGTGTATGGGCTAATTAACTGATTAGATAATGCTGGCAGACCTTCTCGCTCTGCCGTGCGGAACTCAGCTTGATGACAGCTTTGACAGCCAACGTCTTTGAACAGTTTTTTACCTTGCACGACAGCAGGGTTATCAACGTCACGACGAATAGGTACTGCTAAGTGCTGCGAATAGAACTCAACAAAATCTAGGATGTTGTCGCTGACTTCTGGCTCACCGCCATTTGGGAAATCATCACAAGTCGATTGTGCAGATGTGCAGTTTTCGTTCGGGAATAAGCTGCTTGTTAGGCCTAAGTCACCATTAAATGCCGCTGCATTTTGCTGCATTAGATTTGGCTGTCCGGCTTTCCAACCGAAACGACCCAGTGCTATTTCGTTTGTGCGAACATCAAGAACGTAATTGGCTTTACCCGATACGCCTTGGTTATCCGCTGCTTGTTGCTTAGCGAAACCAAGAATCGTCTCTTGAGGAATACTCTCGAGCAGACCCAAACCGATCATTGGCGGAGCAACACGAGCTGAGAATTCAGTTTTAGGGTGCATCTCACCGAACGCAAGCTCAGTAATTTTTAAAGTGGGTTTACGCAGAGTAACAACCGTGCCGTCTTTAAATTCAACAGGAACATCGGTATAACTGATGTTCACTTTCCCCTCAGGTTTAACACCTTGAAGTGCGAAATCTTGTAGCTGGCCACCGTAAGTCGGTTCTGGGATGCCACCATCGCGAATAAAGGCTTGTCTTTGCTCTGGCGTTTCAGCCGGAATGCTCAAGCGAACCAACATGGATACCGCGTTCTCATCGCCCTTTTCTGGCGCGTGACCACGACCATCTTTGATGTGGCAGTTTTGGCAGCCGTTGGTGTTAAATAGTGGTCCTAATCCATCACGAGCATCAGTTGATGACGGTGCGGGAACCCAAGGGTTTCTAAAGAAACTGTTGCCTACGCTGAAATCTAAGCGTTTACTCATTGGTAGGTTGGCTGCGGGAAGGGAAAAAGCGTTCGCCCCCTCTTTCTTAACGGTCGTTTTGCCGCCAGAGTAAGTTTCATGGGCATGTAATGGCGATAAGACAAACAGTGCGGTTAATAGTGAGGCTGATAGATACGACTTCATACATTGCCTTGCTGTGTTTTTTGGTTTTAGTTTTTATGTGGGTGTGGCTTTCTTGAGGATCAAACAATTAAGGGCTCAATGAGAGCCCTTATATTTATTTTTGGCTCAGGTTCTTAGAACTCGTGATCCGCTGTGTCTGGGTTCAGGCTATCAATGCCAATCACACCCGCAGCACGCTCAATTGCAGCTGTTTGCGACACTAGCGCAACAATCGTTTTGTTTACTAGTGCATTACCTGCAGCGTTGTCAGCAGCGATTAGCTGATCGAAGTGCTGGTTGTTTTTCTCAGCAGACATTACCAGTTGGCCTACTTGTGCACGTGCTAGGTCAAACTGCTTTTGAATCTCTTTCGCAGCTTGCTCGTCTTTTTGCTCAACTAGGTCAAACAGGCTTGGACCTGAAAGCAGAGTGCCGTCTTCACGCTTATATAGACCCGTGTAAACGTTGTAGATGCCTTGCTCGTTGTAGTAGTGAGAGTTGTGCGTGTTATCAGAGAAACAATCGTGCTCGTCTTCAGTAGAGTTTGCTTCTAGTGCAACCTTCATACGCTCACCCGCTAGTTCACCTAGAGACAGTGAACCCATGCCGAATAGCATTTTACGTAGGCCATTTTCGCTAGATTCAGAAAGCAGTTCTTGACGGTAGTTACCTTTCTCACCTTCAGCCCACTGCTTTTCCATCCACTCTAGGTCTTGGATAAGCAGCTCAGCAGATGCTTTTAGGTATGCGCCACGACGGTCACAGTTACCGTTAGTACACTCAGCACCAACAACGAAATCAGTGTAAGCACGCTCACCTGCGCCGCTGTTTGTACCGTTTAAATCTTGGCCCCAAAGTAGGAATTCAATTGCGTGGTAGCCAGACGCTACGTTCGCTTCAGAACCGCCGATCTCGTTCAAGTCTGCGATTAGCTCTGGAGTAATGTTAGTTGCATCAACCGTAGTCTGACCAATTTGGAAAGTCTTATTAGCCACGATGTTTGCGCTAGCGCCTTCGTTACCAAGCTCATATTGGTAATCAGAAGATACGTAGTCAATCAGACCTTCATCTAGTGGCCATGCATTCAGTTGGCCTTCCCAATCATCAACAACAACGTTGCCGAAGCGGAATACTTCTGACTGTTGGTATGGTACGCGAGACTCAAGCCAAGCTTGTTTTACTTGTTCGAAGTTGCTAGCAGAAGGAGAAGCTAAAAAGGTATCAATAGAAGAGTTCAACGCTTTTGCTGTAATTACTGAATCGGCAAACACGGCATGAGCAATATCTGCATAGTGTTCTACAACTTGATCTTGAGTTACTGCTGCAAAAGAAGAAGCAGAGGCAAAAATGAGTGACGAAGTTACTGCTTTTGTCACTAAAGATTTAATGGTCATGAAGCATCCTTGTTGAGCTTTAAATTATTATTCGTAGTAATAGTGCAAACCATTATCATTTGC
Source organism: Vibrio sp. ZF 223 (assembly GCF_003050585.1). Lineage (NCBI taxonomy): Bacteria > Pseudomonadati > Pseudomonadota > Gammaproteobacteria > Vibrionales > Vibrionaceae > Vibrio > Vibrio sp. ZF 223. The sequence goes on along the minus strand of NZ_PIGB01000002.1, from coordinate 465,428 downwards.
ACTACGGATTGGAATAATACAAACTTACAATTTTATTGCAAGATAAATACAAAAAAACCTCACATATGTGAGGTCTTTAAACATTTTTATGTTAAGCGCAACAAGTAAGCGAATCAGATATCCAGGTTATGCTTACCGTGTGAGACTTTCGCCTTCAGGTAGCTCTCATTACCCGATTTGATATGAGCAGAGGTATTCACCACTTCTTCAATCTCAATACCAAAGGATTTAAGTTCATTGATTTTCTTAGGGTTGTTGGTCACCAAACGGATTTTTGTGGTACCTAAAGCGCGTAACATTTCTGCTGCTTCAGTAAAATCACGTAAGTCATCACCAAAGCCTAGGTGGTTATTGGCTTCGTAAGTGTTCATACCTTCGCTTTGCAGGCGGTATGCATCGATTTTGTTATATAAACCAATACCACGACCTTCTTGGCGTAAGTAAAGAATCACTCCACCCGTCTCACCCATAATTCTAATGGTTTCGTCTAGCTGCTCGCCACAGTCACAGCGAGATGAATGGAAAACATCACCAGTCAAGCACTCAGAGTGCATACGAACAAGAGGTATATCTTGTGTCTTATCTGCTGATTTAAATATCACAGCAACATGCTCTTTGTCTGTTTTCAATCCATGAAAAGACAGAAGTTCAGCATCAATACTGCTTGTTACCCCTACTTTGAAATCTATTCTGGCACGCACTTCCGCCATAACTATACTCACTTGAAAATTCGATGTATTTAACAACACTACATTATATGTCTAGGCAATATTTTGTAGCTAACTATCTAATGATAGACACTATGAGGCTGTTAACAATTTTTTTCAAGGTCGACCATGCTCAAATTGTTATATTATAACAATAATTTTTCAGGTAACAAAAAACCCCACATTGGAATGACCAACATGGGGTTATAAATTAATCAGTTGCGGCTGAAGTTACGATTTTTACAGAACGTTCAGCTTACTTGGGTTTGCTTCCAGATGACAAGTTGAACCCAAGCGTTCTCTAATTCAGTTAACTCTTCTTGAGTAAGCGTAGAAATGCTCGATTTTGCACTGTATTTTTCTGCCCATTTGTCAGATCGGACATGAGTATGGAACTCTTTTTTTAAATTTGAGATTACGTTATCCACAGACACATCCTTATATAACAGTGCTTAGCCTTTATAATCCTTTAATGTTACAAAATACAGGTCAATTGGTAAACAGTAATACATAATTTTTATGAGCTCTTTCTAACACTTTTTACTGATAGATATATAAATAAGAGAAATAATAGGCTTGGAAGTAGCCAAAGTAATAAGTTTGAAACACTCATTGCAGGTTTATAGAGCACAAATTCACCGAACCTTTCTGTCATATATTGAGTGATTTCATTATTACTCTGCCCTGCTTTCACCATTTTGAATACAACGAGACGTAAGTCTTTTGCTATCGGAGAGTTCGACTCAATCAAGTTTTGGTTCTGGCATTGCGGGCAACGTAGCGTTTTAGCCAATGTAATTGCGCGCTGCTGCTGCTCAGGGTTTTCAAACTCGAATAGTTCAACTTGAATACTCGTGTCTTTATTACTGGCTGTAAACAGGTCTTCCGCCAAAGTCGGAAAACTAACAAACATAAGTGTAGACAGCATAACGAGTGTTTGTATTAAAGACTTCATCATCCATTCGCACCATCAAAATACATCGCAAGTTCTTCTTGCCATACAGATTCATTGACCACGCCCAGTAACTTCTTAATGATTTGGCCATCAGCGTCGACCAGATACGTTTCAGGGGTGCCGATTACGCCCAACTCTAACGCTAGCTTACCTTGAGGATCACTGATCACAGTAGAGTACGGATTGCCATCGCTCAATAACACATTGATTGCTGCCGCAGAGTTATCTCGATAATTGAGCCCAATAATTGGAATACCTTTATCATTAAGTTTGAGTAAAAAAGCATGTTCGGTTTTGCAGATACCACACCACGACGCCCATACATTCACTAGTTGATAAGGGTGCTGAGTGACATCAGTCAACGTAATTTCCTGTTTGCTACTGATGCCTTCACTATTGACTAACGCAGCAGACACGAATTCAGGAAATGCCCTCTTCTGCTCCGACACAGTCGTAGATTGCTGCTTATTATTGAGTGCAAAGACAAAACCCAACACCATCACTAATGCCAAGACAATTAACGTGATGAGCTTGTTACGAACGCTGGTATGCATACTGTGACGCCTTAAAGGTTTTCTTTCTACGATGAGTTAATGAGAGTAAAGCGCCGAGAATGGAGAACAACCCACCAAACCAAATCCAGCGCACATACGCTTTGTACTGAACACGGAATGCATAGGCTATTGAGTCTACTTTCTCTCCCATGGTGATATAAACATCGCCATGCCAGAACCACTTCATTGCAGGCTCACTCATGTTCATAACACGAACTTGGTAGTGTCTTCTTTCTGGCGCGATGGAAAAGCTTTGCTCGCTAGCATCTAATTCGAGTATCGCTTTTTCTGCAGTAAAGTTGGAGGCGACATAGAGCTCGGTATCACGATGAGAAAGCGTCCAATCCATGAATTCCACCTGTTCACCTGGGCTTAATTTATAGCTACGCTCAAACGAGTGGTAACTGTTCATAGCAGCACCGACAGACAATACCGCTACTCCAACATGCGCAAAGGTCATCACCCATACTTTACGTTGGAACTTGGATCTTCGCGTAACCACTAAACCATAAACGTGCGTCAATAAAACCCAGAATGCCAGCCCCCAAGTCAGCAGCACCATCACTTGTAGATGTCCCTGTTCCACTTGCCAAGAATAACAAATGTACCCAAGCACAAATGACACCACAGCTAACGAGGCAATCACGCCTTTAGTTGCTTGAGGTTTGATACTGAGCAATGGAGCTAAGCCAACCACGCCAAGGGCGAGTAACGCTAAAGGTGCAATCAACAGATTGAAGTAAGGCGCACCGACCGATATGTTACCCAATCCAAGTAGTTCAAATACCATTGGATAGAAAGTGCCGAAAACAACCACGGCTGTTGCCAGCACAAAGATAAGTACCGCAACTAAGCTCAAAAAGCTTTTGCTGGCGAAGCTGGTAATCGGATTAGATTCAAAAGATTCACCTCTGACGATAAGCAGAGAAAATGAACTTACGAGTAGCAGAACTAATATAAGCAGCAGTGCAATACCTTTAGTTGGGTCGACAACAAAAGCATGTACCGATGTTAGTACTCCAGAACGAACAATAAAGGTGCCTAAGATACTCAGGCAAAACGTAATGAAAGCAAGGCTGAGAGACCATTTTAGGAGCTGTTGTTTGCCCTTTGCAACACCTAGGCTGTGCAGTAATGCGGTCGAAGTAAGCCACGGCAACAAACTGGCATTTTCAACAGGATCCCAGAACCACCAGCCGCCCCAACCTAATTCGTAATACGCCCACCACGAACCAAGAATGATCCCTGCAGTTAAAAAGATCCAAGCGACGAGACACCAACTGCGACAATGGGAAACCCAATCAAACTCAATAGGATCAACCAATAAGGCCGCAACAGCAAACGCCAGCACCACAGAAAAGCCGACATAGCCAAGGTAAAGTAATGGAGGATGAAAAATCAGGCCGACATCTTGCAGCATTGGGTTTAGGTCACGCCCTTCTAGCGGCAAAATCGAATTCATTTCAAATGGGTTTGATGCGAATAAGGTGAACCAAGCAAATATCGCGAGCAGTAGATTCATTACCCACAACACACGGCTTTGGTATTCATTCGAATAGTGTTTTTGTAGGGCAATCACGCCAGACCAAACGCTAATCGTAAGTACCCAAAATAACAAGGAACCTTCATGGCCAGCCCATACGGCTGCTAACTTAAAAAATGAGGGTAACTGAGTATTTGAATGTTCAGCGACGTATAAGATAGAGAAGTCATCACTGACAAAGGCATAACCAAGCAATACGACAGAAGTGAGAGAAAACAGCGCGCTTGAAAGAGAGAAACTGCGGATTAAACCTAGATTTTGCGTCCGTTTGTTTAGCATTTGATAAAACGAATGCACACCAATAATGCTGCTAAGAACAGCGACCAACACCAAACTAAACAGCCCCAAAGAACCGACCATATCACCTCAATAAGGCTCCGCTTGAGCAGAGCCAAGTTAAACAATTGTTCGCTTATACTGTTCCAATAAACAGGAACCAAGTAAGCAGATGACCAGTATCCAACATCTGCTTACTTGAGCAAAATTAAGCTATCGTTAACTGCCCTGCGTAAAGGACAAACGTTCGCAGCATTAATACACCCATTAGGCTTAGCGAAGTCACTGAAAAAATATACACCGAGCTATGGCGGATTGAGGTTGGTGTCACTGCATTCAGCAACAACGGTAAAACCATGCCGACACCGATGACGCCGTACCAGAACCAACTCGCCCAGAAACCACTGCCAATTGCGTTCCATACTGCTTGCTCACTTTGACCACCAGCGAAGATAAGCCCAGTAAAGAAAGTAATAAGAACAAACAACTCAAACATCACGACCGGACGTTCGAATCCGTGGATCCATGAAATACTCGGGCTATGAGGTGATTCCTTAAAGACCAACACACCAAATAAAATACACGCCGCCGCTCCTGAGGATAAGCTTGAGAATAAGAACAAAATCGGCAACACTGGGTTATTCAATAGTGGGAAAGTATTCAAAGCTGACAACAAGAATCCGGTATAAGCGGCAAGCATCAGAGCAAGAACAGCTAAGAAGATTTCCAAAGCATTCTCAAACACTTCCAATTTGCCAATCCAGTTACCGACAAAATCGAGTCGCCCTTTTAACCAAGCTTGGTCATTCAAGAACACGACAATTTGATCTCGGAATATAATGCCGATCCAAAGGAATAGGATCACCATATACACTTGGAATAAGATCACACCCATCGACATCACAGACGTTGGGTTATAGAAGATCATGATCTTCCAAAAGGATAACGGTTTTGTCAGGTGGAAAACCAAGATAAGCAGACCTGAAATGATCCCGAATGGCGCGAGAAAAGCCGTGGCCTTTAACACCCCATTATGAGCAGGATCGCCTTCAATGACCTTACGTTTTAGGTAAATGGAGATCATTACGGCACCTGCCGACATCCCCGCGAGAAATAGATAGATTGCTATAATCCAGTCCCATACCACAGTACCAGACTGAAAAGCTGTGTCCCATGCACTCATAATCAAATCTCCCCTTTTTGGTGTGGCACTTTGTAGAGTTTTGGCTGAGTGCCTAGATAAGCTTTATCCCTGTAAACCACCTCAGATTTAAGCACCTGGTTTATCTCACTCTTAGGGTCATTTAGATCGCCAAATACTAGCGCCTTGGTCGGGCAAGATTCGACACAAGCAGGCAGCTTCCCTTGTGCAAGGTTGGTATCACGACAGAAGTTACATTTATCAGCCGATTTATTCTCAGGGTGGAAGAAGCGCACTTGATACGGGCACGCTAACAAACAGTAACCACAACCGACACACTTCTCTTTATGCACATCAACGATGCCAGTTTTTTCATCTTTGTAGGCCGCGCCTGTTGGGCAAACCATCACGCAGGGTGCATTATCACAATGTTGGCAAGAGTTACGAGTAAAACGGTAATCAACATTTGGATATTCGCCTTGGGGTTCGCTCTTAATAATTTCTAAGCGCGACACGCCTTCAGGCACTTTGTTTACTTCACGACATGCTTCTGTACAAGCGGTGCAACCAATACACGCGGTCTCGTCATGAATCATTCCATAACGTTTAGCCCCGTCCTCTTGAACATTGGCTAGCGTTTTACGGCTTGTTACCGCCGCCGTTCCCGCAACACTTGTAGTAAAAATAACGGCACCAGCGCCAGCTAAAAAGTTTCTTCTTGAGCAGCTCATAGATTACTCCTCTTCTTTCTTCTGGTTGAAGTCTGAATGGCAATCCACACACAGCTTGATGGTTTGCTTTTTATCTAAGCCCAACACCTTTGCTTCAGTCGCATGAACATCATGACAGTTTGAACACGTTAAGTTTTGCGCGTGAACATCGTGGGTCCAACTCGCTTCGCGCAGATCATCCGGTTTGTGACAATCTATACATTGGCTATTGGCATCTAAAATTAAGCTAGGGTCTAGGAAAACCTTCTCGGTTCCCGGTTGTGATTGAGCCGCGCGATACTTCACCACTTCAGGTGCACCTTCACGGTGATCGGGGCTAATAGAACTATGACAGTCGGTACAATTTACTTCACGACCAAGTAAAGCGTGTGCACTTTCACCATGTGAACCCAATACCGTTTCTTTTGAATCTTTATGGCATTGAACACACTTGTAGTCTTTGTCACGTATTAATTCGACTTCATGTCTTGTTGATTCTCCTACTGGCGTAACAGCAGGCTCAGCAACAGCATGAATGGAATAACCATAGAGGCAGAATGCTAGAAGGGATTTAAGCATTATGACTATGGCCAATTTAATATTGCCCATTTTATCCTTTCCTTATACCGGCATTATTTAACTCTCAACTAAATAATATTCCGGTTAAACAAAAGTACCCTTAAACGATATTATTACCGCTTAAATGATATCAATTCTTATTTTGGATAAGCCACAACGCTTTCTATAGTTAGAATATACCTCGAATTGGGTAATACGAAATTTGAATGGGTTAATCTGTGAACGCAATCACCCTATTTATATCATGGTCAATCTAGGTAATTGATTGTTATATATGATAATAATTATCAATTGAACTTTAATATCCCTACCCAGCAGTACCCCTTTAGGGTTATATAAACTTCAACGTGATTGAAGTCACTACCATTAATTGATCTAAGACAAGCTATATCCAACACGTAACAAAATGTGTTTGTTTATGAATTAATATAAACAGGAATTCTCCAGTTCTTAATTTGAATAGCAAACTCACAACGCTTGGTATAAGAATCAGTATATTGGAGATATCACTGTGAAAAAGCATTGGATACGTAATTCGGTCACAGCACTATTAATGGTTAGCGCATCACTAGCAAGCGCAACCAGTTTTGCTGCGTCTGAACAAAAAGAAATTGGCGACCCTCGTAACGACCAGTTCGAGCAAAACCACCCAGATCAATATCATTCATGGAGACAGACTTCAGAAAGCGAAACCATTGAAGACGCACTAAAAGAAGATCCCAACATGGTTATCATGTGGGCTGGCTACGGCTTCGCAAAAGATTACAACAAGGCACGTGGTCACTTTTATGCGATTGACGATGTACGACAAACACTTCGTACTGGCGGCCCAACGGACGAAAACTCTGGCCCTATGCCAATGGCGTGCTGGAGCTGTAAAAGCCCAGACGTAGCACGTGTTATCGAAGAGCGTGGTGAAGACGGTTACTTTGAAGGTAAATGGGCACGTCTTGGCAACGAGATTGTGAACCCTATTGGCTGTGCCGACTGTCACGATACCCAAAGCGAAGGCTTTAAAAATGGTGAGCCAGCACTGAAGGTGACGCGTCCTTATGTTGAACGTGCGTTCGATGCGATTGGTAAGAAGTTTGAAGACCAAGGTCGCTTAGATCAACAAGCTTCCGTTTGTGCTCAATGTCATGTGGAATACTACTTCACAGGGCCAACAAAAGGCGTGAAATTCCCTTGGGACAAAGGGACTCGTGTTGAGCAAATGGAAGAGTATTACGATGGAATCGGCTTTAAAGATTGGACGCACAAAGTATCTAAAGCGCCAATGCTAAAAGCACAGCACCCTGGCTATGAAACGTGGCGTGAAGGCATTCACGGCAAAAACAAAGTTGCTTGTGTTGACTGTCATATGCCGAAAGTGACCAAAGAAGATGGCACCGTTTATACCGACCATAAAGTGGGTAACCCATTCGACCGCTTCGAAGATACGTGTGCAAACTGTCACACTCAATCTAAAGAAACCATGCGTAACATCGTTTCAAGCCGTAAAGCTCAAGTGCTAAACATGAAGCTGACCGCTGAGAAACAAATCGTTGCCGCTCACTTTGAAGCAGGCGCGGCATGGGAAGCAGGTGCGACAGAGCAAGAGATGGAGCCTATCCTACTGGATATCCGTCACGCTCAATGGCGTTGGGACTACGCTATTGCATCTCACGGCGTTCATATGCATGCACCTGAAATCGCTCTAGAAGTGCTAGGCACTGCCGTTGACCGCGCAGCCGATGCTCGTACTAAGATTGTTCGTCTACTGGCGAAGAAAGGCATCACTGATCCAATCGAGATTCCAGACATCTCAACCAAAGAGGCGGCTCAAAAAGCGCTTGGAATGGACATGGATAAGATGAACGCTGAAAAACAACACTTCTTAGACACAGTTGTTCCTAAATGGGAAGAGCAAGCTGAAAAGCGTGAAGCCAGCTACGAATACTAGTTTCTTCAATTAGACCATTACGTAAAAACCAGTCACACTATTATTGTGTGGCTGGTTTTTTAGGTTTGGGGCAATACACATTAATATCTCCTCCCCAATCCACTCGCCAATTCAAGGAATATATAATGAAAACCTTACTTTCACTTTCAGCATTATGTATCGCACTACTCAGTTCAGGCGTTTACGCCTCTGAGCGTGCTGAGACAGGGTGGGAATTAATAGAGAAAGGCGCATTAGTGGTTGATGTCAGAACACCTGCAGAGTTCGAACAAGGGCATCTGGACAACGCCATCAACTACCCTCTTTCTGAAGTCGCTACTCACTTCGCCAAGATAGATAAAGACCAACCGATCGTTTTGTATTGCCGCAGTGGTAATCGTTCAGGACAAGCCTATCAATTCTTGCGAGCTCAAGGATTTACTCAAATCCACAACGCAGGTGGGTTAATAGAAATGCAAGAAAGCCAATAGCTTGAGAGATTAATGGCTTTAGAGGCTAAACGCTTCAAAGGTAAGTCGTTTCAAAGGCTAATCGTTTCAAAGACAAATAGCTTCAAAAGCTAATCAGGAAGAACAGCCTATTGACCAAGCTTAGCGGATCATCTGTTTGGCTTGGTTGATCGAGTGAATAATCGAAACGCGATCAATCCCCTTTTGATTGGAGTCGAGGATTTGAGTCCACGCATCAATCGCTTGTTGATAGCGCATGCTGATGAAATGATCGGTCGCAATCAGCATCAATGCCGTACGATCATTGGGATCAAGCTCCATTGAGTGATCCAATAACGCATTCACTTCATCACTCATAGCTTGAGAGCTGAGGTAATAAAGTGCGGTTGCTTTGGCCGCATAAAGGCCCGATGGTGCTTGAGGATCCAACCGAATCGCGTAGTCATAACAGGTGAACGCTGCATCAAACTCCCCTTTCTGCATATACACACCACCCAGCTTAAACCACAAATCGGATTGATTCGGATCTTGTTTGAGGCTTTGTTGAAGCTCACCTTCGAAATCTGTTGCCGTGTAACCATTGCTATCATCCAAAGGAAGTTGGGGTGTGTCCTGTTTCATTTGAGACCAGACAAGCACACTCAGAGCCACTGCAGTAAGGGAAATCACCACATTGCCTTTTAGATGACTACCATTGTCGCTCGCGGCAATAACGACCACGATCAAAAACAGGCTAATTAGTACTAACGCAACCAACAACCAGATGTCCATTCCACACTCCTTTATCAACCCTTTAAGTTTACCACTTTCCCAATCAGGCAATATTGATCGAGACTTAGCTATTAGGATTTACGCCAATCAGAATAAACGAGCAGACAATAAAAAACCGAGCACTTAGGCTCGGTTTTTTCAATGGTAAGCTTAATTACTTAACGTAATCGAGATTACTCAGTGTCTTGCTCGCTATCACTTTCAGAGTCAGAAGCATCTGATGCTTGCTCTTCACTTGATTCAGCAACTTCAGCGTTGATAGTTTCAGCATTTGCTTCTTCAGCTTCGCCTTCTACAATCTCAGCTTCTTCTACTTCGTCGATACGTTGTAGACCTACAACATTCTCGTCTTCAGCAGTACGAATCAGTGTTACACCTTGAGTGTTACGACCAACTTGGCTTACTTCCGCTACGCGAGTACGTACTAGTGTACCTGCGTCGGTGATCATCATCATTTCATCGCCTTCTTCAACTTGAACAGCGCCAACAACTGGGCCGTTACGTTCAGAGACTTTGATAGATACTACACCTTGCGTTGCACGGCCTTTCGTTGGGTATTCTGCTAGCTCAGTACGCTTACCGTAACCATTTTGAGTCACAGTTAGGATATCGCCTTCGTTAGAAGGAACAATCAGTGAAACCACTTGATCGTCTTCTGGAAGCTTCATACCACGAACACCAGAGGCAGTACGGCCCATTGCGCGTACTTTGTCCTCGTTAAAGCGAACAACTTTGCCCGATTTAGAGAACAGCATGATGTCGCTATCACCGTTAGTGATGTCAACGCCAATCAGTGAATCGTCGTCACGTAGGTTAACTGCGATTAGGCCGTTAGCACGTACGTTTGCGAATTGATCCAGAGATGTCTTCTTAACTGTACCGTCACCTGTTGCCATGAAGATGAATTTCTCGTTAGAGAACTCAGAAACAGGCAGGATAGCCGTAATACGTTCACCTTCTTCTAGAGGAAGAATGTTCACGATAGGCTTACCACGAGCAGTACGACTTGCTAATGGTAGTTGGTAAACTTTCAGACGGTATGTCTTACCACGAGTAGAGAAACATAGGATGTTATCGTGAGTATTAGCAACAAGCAGACGCTCAATGTAATCCTCATCTTTCATCTTAGTTGCACTCTTACCTTTACCACCACGACGTTGAGATTCGTAGTCGCTTAGGATTTGGTACTTAACGTAACCTGCGTTAGAAAGCGTTACTACAACGTCTTCTTGAGCAATCAGCTCTTCCATGTCGATGTCATGAACTGCAGCTGTGATTTCTGTACGACGCTCGTCGCCATAGATTTCACGTACCGCTTCAAGTTCTTCGCGGATAACTTCCATCAAACGCTCAGTGCTTGCAAGGATGTGCATTAGCTCAGCGATTTCTTCTAGAAGTGCTTTGTACTCGTCTAGAATCTTCTCGTGCTCAAGGCCAGTTAGGCGGTGAAGACGAAGTTCTAGAATAGCTTGTGCTTGTGTTTCCGTTAGGAAGTATTGGCCATCGCGGATGCCGTATTGGTCTTCCAACCAATCAGGACGAGCCGCATCAGTACCAGCACGCTCAAGCATTGAAGCAACGTTACCAAGATCCCAACCGCGTGCAACTAAGCCAGCTTTTGCTTCAGCTGGTGTTGGAGCGTTACGAATAAGCTCAATGATTTCGTCGATGTTAGCAAGTGCTAGAGACAACGCTTCAAGGATGTGTGCACGATCGCGCGCTTTCTTCAGTTCGAAGATAGTACGACGTGTAACAACTTCGCGACGGTGGTCTACGAAGCACTTAAGCATGTCTTTGATGTTGAACAACTGTGGTTGACCGTTGTTCAACGCAACCATGTTGATACCGAAAGTCGTTTGCAGTTGAGTTTGAGCGTATAGGTTGTTTAGAACCACTTCGCCTACTGCATCACGCTTACATTCAATAACAATACGCATACCATCTTTATCAGATTCGTCACGCAGTGCACTGATGCCTTCTACTTTCTTATCTTTAACCAGTTCAGCAATCTTCTCGATCAAACGAGCTTTGTTTACTTGGTAAGGGATCTCAGTAACGATAATGGTTTCTTTACCATTCTTCTCTACTTCGATATCCGCTTTTGAACGCATGTAAACCTTACCGCGGCCAGTCTTATAAGCATCAACGATGCCTTTACGACCACTGATAAGTGCTGCTGTTGGGAAGTCAGGACCAGGAATGTAGTCCATTAGCTCATCAATAGTGATCTCTTCATTATTGATGTAAGCCAAACAGCCATCAACAACTTCACCAAGGTTATGTGGTGGAATGTTGGTAGCCATACCTACTGCGATACCAGAAGCACCGTTTACCAATAGGTTAGGAATTTTTGTAGGAAGTACTGCTGGAATTTGTTCTGTACCATCGTAGTTCGGTACGTAATCCACAGTTTCCTTATCAAGGTCAGCCAGTAGCTCGTGCGCAATTTTCGCCATACGAACTTCGGTATAACGCATTGCAGCCGCGGAGTCGCCATCGATAGAACCAAAGTTACCTTGGCCATCAACTAGCATGTAACGCAGTGAGAACGGTTGCGCCATACGAACAATTGTATCGTATACAGCACTATCACCATGCGGGTGGTATTTACCGATTACATCACCTACTACACGAGCAGACTTTTTATATGGTTTGTTCCAATCATTACCTAGTACATTCATCGCGAACAAAACGCGGCGGTGTACTGGTTTTAGGCCATCACGCACATCTGGAAGGGCACGACCAACGATGACGGACATCGCGTAGTCTAGGTATGAACCTCTAAGCTCATCTTCAATATTTACGGGCGTGATCTCTTTCGCTAGATCGCTCATAGAGCCATTTTCCCTCTATAGTCAGATCGTATTTTTGAATACGTATAAGACCGAAAAATATAACACAAATTTACCTACGGAGGCATCACTTTCCCTCTCCTTTTACCATCTTGTGACCCTTGTAGCCAATCAATTGATGAGAAATTGCACCTCCGCATCATATCTTGCTGAAACATGGTCACTTTACATCCAATAAACTAGCAAAATTGTAGATCTTCTGGTCAGCGCGAAAAGGCAAGTTATAATGCCTGCAATTTCATGGATGCATTATTTAACTTGGAAATGCCGATTATGACTAAATCACAGAACGTAGACCCAGCAGAAATAAAGAAATTCGAAGACATGGCGTCACGCTGGTGGGATCTAGAAGGCGAATTTAAGCCGCTACATCAAATCAACCCACTGCGCCTAAATTACGTGTTAGAGAAGACGGAAGGCCTGTTTGGCAAGAAAGTCCTCGATGTTGGCTGCGGCGGCGGTATTCTTGCAGAAAGCATGGCGGTTGAAGGTGCGATAGTGACTGGCCTAGACATGGGTAAAGAGCCGCTAGAAGTAGCGCGCCTTCACGCATTGGAAACTGGCACCAAGCTCGATTACATCCAGAGCACTATCGAAGACCACGCAGACCAGAACCCACAGACGTACGATGTGGTAACGTGCATGGAAATGCTTGAACATGTTCCTGATCCGCAATCTGTTATCACGGCCTGTTCGAAATTGGTGAAACCGGGCGGCCACGTGTTCTTTTCTACATTGAACCGTAACTTCAAATCTTACTTGTTTGCGATTGTTGGTGCAGAGAAGCTATTGAAGATTGTTCCTGAAGGCACTCATGAACACGAGAAATTCATTCGCCCTGCTGAACTTATCAAGATGGTTGATAACACGCCGCTGCAAGAATTAGGGATTACAGGACTGCACTACAACCCTCTTACGGACACTTACCGTTTAGGCACAAATGTAGACGTAAACTACATCGTCCACACGCAAAACTTCGGCTAAAAAATATCGGTAGCCCTACCGTAAAACCTTTTGTAAAAAAGACGAATGAAAAGAGTTGCAATTACCATAAGTTTGCGACTTTTTTCAGTCTAAATTTCGTGCGCTAGCTTCCATTTTGACCACCTCGATTTAAATTTAATCGCCCAAAATCCATCGCCTATTTTGGTCAAAGATCAAGGGATTTTTTTTTATGGGCGTGCAAAAATAAAGCATCATTAAAAGCCGACTTTTATACAATCAAGTCACATCTAACCTCATCAGTTAGTGGTCACTTACAGTTTTTTTTCAATCCACCACTTATCCACAAGCAACCCAATTTCTTTACCTTGAAAAATATCAGTTGTAGCACTATCTTGTAACCCAACAAACAAATGACCCCTATATGTTGTGTTTGAACTACAATATATGGGTAGACCAAGATCACAAAGCCGAAACGTAATTTACAAAAGTTACACAGAAATACACAAAAACACGGCCTTGTTCAGTTTTGTTAGGGAAATTAAGCAGAATGAACCAACAACTTACTGTTACCAAGCGTAACGGGCGCAAAGAAACGATCGATCTAGAGAAGATCCATCGCGTGATTACATGGGCAGCTGAAGGCTTGCACAATGTTTCTGTATCACAAGTAGAATTGAAAGCTCACATTCAGTTTTACGATGGCATCACCACTACTGACATTCATGAGACTATCATCAAGTCGGCAGCGGATTTAATCTCTGAAGAGACTCCTGATTACCAATATCTAGCAGCACGTCTGTCTGTATTCCACCTACGTAAAAAAGCGTACGGCGAATACGAGCCGCCGGCACTGTATGACCACGTTGCAAAACTGGTTGATATGGGTAAATACGATAGCCACCTTATGGAAGACTACACGAAAGCTGAGTTTGACGAGCTTGACGAGTACATCGACCACAAACGTGACTTAGACTTCTCTTACGCAGCGGTTAAGCAGCTCGAAGGTAAATACTTCGTGCAAAACCGTGTAACGAAAGAAATCTACGAGAGTGCTCAGTTCCTTTACATTTTAGTTGCTGCGTGTTTATTCGCTAAGTACCCGAAATCGACTCGTCTTGACTACATCAAACGTTTTTACGACGCATCGTCTACGTTTAAGATTTCTCTACCTACACCGATCATGTCTGGTGTACGTACGCCTACTCGTCAATTCAGTTCTTGTGTACTGATCGAGTGTGGTGACAGCCTTGATTCTATCAACGCAACAGCAAGCTCAATTGTTCGTTACGTATCTCAACGTGCTGGTATTGGTATCAACGCAGGTCGTATCCGTGCGCTTGGTTCTGAAATCCGTAATGGTGAAGCGTTCCACACTGGCTGTATCCCTTTCTACAAATACTTCCAAACAGCAGTAAAATGTTGTTCTCAAGGTGGTGTTCGTGGTGGCGCAGCAACAGTGTTCTACCCACTATGGCACGGTGAAGTTCAGTCTCTATTAGTACTGAAAAACAACCGCGGCGTTGAAGAGAACCGTGTTCGTCACATGGACTACGGCGTACAGCTGAACAAGCTTATGTACTCTCGTCTTGTTCAAGGTGGCAACATCAGCCTGTTCTCACCTTCTGACGTACCTGGCCTTTACGATGCGTTCTTCGAAAACCAAGACCGTTTTGAAGAGCTATACGTTAAGTACGAAAACGATCCATCAGTGAAGCGTGAAACAGTAAAAGCTGTTGAGCTGTTCTCTCTGCTAATGCAAGAGCGTGCTTCTACTGGTCGTATCTACATTCAGAACGTTGACCACTGTAATACACACAGCCCGTTTGATTCTGAAGTTGCACCTGTTCGTCAATCGAACCTATGTCTAGAAATCGCGCTACCAACTAAGCCGCTTTCTAACGTAGAAGATGACGAAGGCGAAATTGCACTTTGTACGCTTTCAGCATTCAACCTTGGCGCAATCAATGAACTAGACGACCTAGCAGAGCTTTCTGAACTGGTTGTTCGTGCACTAGATGCACTTCTTGATTACCAAGACTACCCGCTTCCAGCCGCATACAAGTCGACAATGAACCGTCGTACTCTAGGTGTGGGTGTAATCAACTACGCATACTACCTAGCGAAGAATGGTGTTAAGTACTCTGATGGCAGCGCCAATGGCCTGACTCACCGTACTTTTGAAGCGATTCAATACCACTTGCTAAAAGCATCTGTTGAACTAGCGAAAGAGCAAGGTCGTTGCCCATCTTTCCACGAGACCAACTACGCGAAAGGCCTACTGCCAATCGATACTTACAAGAAAGATATCGACTTAGTATGTGAAGAGCCATTGCACTACGATTGGGATTCTCTACGTGAAGAGATCATGGAGCACGGTCTGCGTAACTCTACGCTAACAGCGCTTATGCCTTCTGAGACATCGTCTCAAATCTCGAACGCGACTAACGGTATCGAGCCACCACGTGGTTACGTATCAGTGAAAGCATCGAAAGACGGCATCCTGAAGCAAGTTGTTCCAGATTTCCTAAATCTAAAAGAAAACTACCAGCTACTTTGGAACATTGGTTCTAACGACGGTTACCTACACCTAGTAGGTATCATGCAAAAATTCGTTGACCAAGCTATCTCTGCAAACACTAACTATGACCCAAGTGTTTACGACAGCGGTAAAGTACCAATGAAGAAGCTGCTTCAAGACCTACTAACAGCGTACAAGTACGGTGTTAAGACGCTTTACTACCATAACACTCGTGATGGTGCTAAAGACGACCAAGGCGATGCAGTTCAAGTGCCGGAAGAAGATTGTGAAGGCGGCGGTTGTAAGATCTAAACCGCAATAAACATTAAGACCCCAGAGAAGAGTTATCTTCTCTGGGTTTAAAGCATTAACAGGGTCCGTTTTATTATGGGTCTTTAAAGGATTTGAGGCATTTATGGCTTACAGTACTTTTTCTCAGCAAAAAAATGACCAACTAAAAGAACCAATGTTCTTGGGTCAGTCGGTAAACGTTGCACGTTACGACCAACAAAAATTCGAAATCTTCGAAAAGCTTATCGAGAAGCAGCTTTCTTTCTTCTGGCGACCAGAAGAAGTAGACGTGTCTAGCGACCGTATCGACTACAACAAGCTTCCTGAGCATGAAAAGCACATCTTCATCTCTAACTTGAAGTACCAAACGCTTCTAGATTCTATCCAAGGTCGCAGCCCTAACGTTGCCCTACTTCCATTGGTATCACTACCTGAAGTAGAAACTTGGATTGAGACATGGTCTTTCTCAGAAACGATTCACTCTCGTTCTTACACGCACATCATTCGTAACATCGTGAATGATCCAGGCGTAGTATTCGACGACATCGTTGAAAACGAAGAGATCCTGAAGCGTGCTAAAGACATCGCTTTCTACTACGACGACCTAATCAAGCTGACGGCTGACTACCACCGCTACGGTGAAGGCAACCACAGCATCAACGGCGAAGACGTTAAGATTTCACTTCACGATCTGAAGAAGAAACTTTACCTATGTCTAATGTCTGTAAACGCACTAGAAGCGATTCGTTTCTACGTAAGTTTCGCATGTTCATTTGCATTCGCTGAGCGTGAGCTAATGGAAGGTAACGCGAAGATCATCAAGCTAATCGCTCGTGATGAAGCACTTCACCTTACTGGTACGCAACACATGATCAACTTGTTACGCAACGGTCAAGATGATTTCGAATTCATGCAGATCGCTGAAGAGTGTAAACAAGAATGTTTCGACCTATTCAAAGAAGCGGCTGAGCAAGAAAAAGAGTGGGCAGAGTACCTATTCAAAGACGGCTCTATGATTGGTCTGAATAAAGACATTCTTTGCCAATACGTTGAGTACATTACCAATATTCGTATGCAGGCTGTTGGTCTAGGTACCGCTTACCCAGAAGCAACATCGAACCCAATTCCATGGATTAACGCTTGGTTGTCTTCAGACAACGTGCAAGTTGCTCCACAAGAAGCAGAAATCAGTTCTTACCTAGTTGGTCAGATCGACAACGAAGTAAAAGCTGACGACTTTGAAGGATTTGAGCTGTAATGCCAACAATCAAAATCAACAAGCTGACTTCAATTGAATCTAACCCTTCAAACACTCTGTTGGAATCAATGGAACAAGCTGGGTTAGAGCCAGAATACAACTGCCGAGATGGCCACTGTGGCGCTTGCCGCTGCACGTTGGATTCTGGTGAGGTCGAGTACGTTGGTTTTGCTATGGCTTACACGCAAGGTAATGAAATATTGCCTTGTATCTGTAAAGCGAAGACTGAGCTATCGCTGAGTAACGTTATTCATAGAAGCAAGCAAAAACGCGCATAAGCCAACTGGCTTTAAGTCACCTTGTTCGAATATCGTCAATAAGAATTAAAAAGGGTCCGCTTCCTTTAGGAATGCGGACCCTTTTTCTATTCGTGTCTTAAGTTCTCAACCACCTAACCAAACGTTTATTGCTGAGTCAGGTTTAGAGTCACCGAGCCAATATAACAAGCGCTTCGGCACTCTCCACAACCATTACACTTATCTTTATCCACTGTAGGCAACTCTCCTACTTCGATGTGTAGCGCACCTGCTGAACACGCAGTTTGGCATGCTGAGCAATCCATTTGCATGTAATTGTTACAGGTATCGGCAAAGCTTGGCTTGAGGTCGATATAAGGTGTGACCGTTGGATGAAGTGCGCCAGTCGTACACACTTCAGTGCATTTGTTACACATAGAACAACTGTTGTAATCCAAATTCAGCAGTGCACTTCCCTCTAGCATCTCAATAACGCTATTCGGACACGCTTGCTCACACAGCCCACAACCTTCGCAAAGACGCTCAAACAGCACCTCATCAACCGCTCTTGGCGGTCTTGAATGCAAGCGCTGTGAGATCTCTTCGTAATTCGCGGCTGCTTTAACCGGTTTAGAAAGTCGAGTTAAGAAACCGCGTCTATTTGAATTTATTTGTTCAGACATTAGTCGATATATAACTTTTTAGTAGCAACGTTTAAATTATATTCAGATGTTAAATACTTAAACCAATCTATTACATCACTTGATAGCTGCTTATAAAATGATAAATCTGATGCTGTATTTAATTTATCCAAATAAATAGAAGACCAAGGTAATAAATGACACTCAAGTAATTCATTAGCTGAATTGATATTATTATTTTCTAACAAATATGCATGGGCGAATAGCATTAAACCAAACTGATCCTCTGGCTCTCTTAATCCAGTGTCTAACTCAATTTGATTCAATTCTAAGAATTGGCGATATTCCACAGTCGACGCGCCGAATACAACACGGTCTTTATCTAGGTATACAGAGCCCCAAGGTGGAGCTGGCATGTCTCCAACGCCTTCAAACAAGCGACTAAATTCCGCAGACAAGGCGATTTCCTGCTCACTTCTCAGTGCCAGCAGACATTCTTCTGATAGAACTTCACTCTCAACCAAGGCTTCGACAATGGTTAACAACTGTTCTTTATTTATCGCTTTATAAAATAGCGAACCCAACAGTTTGTGCGTATCGATAATCATTATTATTTATACCGTAATAGGTTTTAAAGATAATTATATTAATTAAACCATTCCATTCTTTGATCTAATTTATACATTCAATTCATAAGATTTAAATTTCATACTTATTTGATACCTATCAATCAATATTTAAATATTAAAAGACAAACACAAAACTACCTATAAAGTGCTATACATCAATAACAATAGGCATCTTAGAATGACGAATAAGAAAGAATCTGGGGTAATGAACCTTACTCGAAGAGGCTTCATGAAAGCTTCTTCTGCGGTAGGTAGTGCAGCCGCACTCGCGGGCGGTATCGCTTTACCTTTCAAATCCAAACCAGTAGCGGCTGCAGTTGCTGAGAATGTGGATGAGAAAATCGTATGGAGTGCATGTACTGTAAACTGTGGCTCTCGCTGCCCTTTACGTATGCATGTACAAAACGGTGAAATCAAATACGTAGAAACAGACAACACAGGTACTGACGAATATGGTCATCACCAAGTTCGTGCGTGTCTACGTGGTCGCTCTATGCGCCGCCGTGTTTACAACCCAGATCGCCTGAAATACCCAATGAAACGTGTTGGTAAACGTGGTGAAGGCAAATTTAAACGCATTAGCTGGGAAGAGGCTTATGATGAAGTCGCTGGTACTATGCAACGCCTGATCAAAGACTACGGTAACGACACTATCTACCTAAACTATGGTACAGGCACCCTTGGCGGTACGGTTACTAAATCTTGGCCACCAGCACAAACGCTGATTGCTCGTCTAATGAACCTAAGTGGTGGTTACCTAAACCATTACGGTGACTACTCAACAGCGCAAATCGCGAAAGGCTTGAGCTACACCTACGGTGGTTGGGCAAACAACAACTCTTTCTCTGACCTAGAGAACACAAAGCTTAATATCCAATTTGGTAACAACCCTGCTGAGACTCGTATGTCTGGCGGCGGTCTGATCCACCACTACGTAGAAAGCAAAAACAAATCGAACGCAAGAACGATCATCATCGACCCTCGCTACACCGATACTGCAGGTGGTCGTGAAGATCAATGGATTCCAATTCGTCCTTCAACTGATGCTGCATTGGTAGCAGGTCTTGCACACGTGATGATCACTGAAGACCTTGTCGACCAACCGTTCCTAGACAAATACTGCGTAGGTTACGACGAGAAGACTCTGCCTGCATCAGCGCCTAAAAACAGCGACTACAAATCTTACATCTTAGGTTTAGGTGAAGATGGCGTAGAGAAGACACCTGAATGGGCCTCTAAGATCACAGGCATTCCAGTTGATACTATCGTTAAGCTTGGCCGTGAAATGGGCACAGCAAAACCATGTGCAATCCACCAAGGTTGGGGCCTACAACGTACAGCGAACGGTGAACTAGCTTGTCGTGCAATCGCGATGCTGTCGCTACTCACTGGTTCTGTGGGTGTATCAGGTGGTTCAACAGGTGCTCGTGAAAGTGACATCAACATTCCGTTTGTTCGCTTCCCTACTGTGCCAAACCCAGTTGAAACGTCAATTTCAATGTTCATGTGGACAGATGCGATTTACCGTCACCATGAAATGACCGACATCACTGATGGTGTTCGCGGTGCAGAGCGCCTTAAAAACCCAATCAAGATGATCTGGAACTATGCAGGTAATTGCATCATCAACCAACACTCAGACATCAACAAGACTCACGCGATTCTTCAAGATGAAAGTGCGTGTGAAATGATTGTCGTGGTTGATAACCATATGACTTCTTCTGCGAAATACGCCGATATCATCCTGCCAGACTTAACGACGTCAGAGCAAGACGACTGGTGTATGGATGGTAAAGCATCGAACATGCCTTACTTCATCTACGCGCAAAAAGCGATCGAGCCTCAGTTCGAAGCGAAATCTATCTACGAGATGTGTTCTCAACTGGCGAAACGCATGGGCGTAGAAAAAGAATTCACAGAAGGCCGTACTCAAGAGCAATGGATTGAGCATCTTTACGCTGAAACTCGTAAGAACGATCCAACACTACCAACCTTCGAAGAGATGAAAGAGCTGGGTATCTACAAACGTAACTATGACCACCACTACATCGCTTACGAAGATTTCCGCAAAGATCCTGAAGCGAATCCACTGACCACACCAAGTGGCAAGATCGAGATCTACTCAGAGCAACTGGCTGATATCGCGAAGACTTGGAAATTGAAAGAAGACGAAGTGATTCACCCTCTTCCGATTTACGCCGATTCTTTTGAAGGCCACAACGACCCATTAACAGAGAAGTACCCACTTCAGCTAACTGGTTTCCACTATAAGGCTCGTACTCACTCGACTTACGGCAACGTTGCAGAAATCAAAGCAGCAGCACCGCAAGAGTTGTGGATCAACCCAATTGATGCGAAAGAACGTGGTATCGAAAACGGCGACATGGTGAGTATTTTCAACGACCGTGGCGAAGTACACATTCCAGCGAAAGTGACACCAAGGATCCTTCCTCGAGTTGTCGCGCTAGGCGAAGGTGCATGGTACGCACCAGATGGTCAGAAGATCGACCATGCAGGCTCTATCAACGTGCTGACCACTCAGCGCCCGAGCCCACTTGCTAAGGGTAACCCTCAGCATACAAACCTAGTTCAAATCAAAGCGCTAAAGAAAGCATAAGGTAGGTTGGAATGAAACAATACGGCTTTTACATTGATTCAAGTAAATGCACGGGTTGTAAAACCTGTCAGCTTGCTTGTAAAGATTATAACGATCTCGACATCAAAACGAACTACCGTCGCGTATACGAATACGCAGGTGGTGGCTTCACTCAAGATGGCGATACCTGGGTTCAGAAAGATGTTTTCTCTTACTACCTGTCTATCGCTTGTAACCACTGTACTAACCCTGCGTGTGTGAAAGTGTGTCCTTCGGGTGCAATGCACAAACGTGATGAAGACGGCTTGGTTGTGGTTGACGAAAGTGTGTGTATTGGTTGTCAGCACTGTAGCAATGCGTGTCCTTACGGCGCACCACAATACAATGCTAAGAAAGGTCACATGACCAAGTGCGATGGTTGCTACCAACGTGTTTCAGAAGGCAAACAGCCTATCTGTGTTGAGTCTTGCCCACTTCGTGCATTGGAGTTTGGTGAAATCAATACGCTTCGCGAGAAGTACGGCTCTGGTGCAGATGTGGCGCCACTGCCATCTTCAACCGAAACACTGCCAAACATCGTGATTAAGCTGAACAAAAACGCGAAGCCTACTGGCGATACCAGTGGTCACCTAGCAAACCCGAAGGAGGTGTAAGATGATTTTTCATGAGTGGTCTTTAATCTTCTTTACGGTGCTGGCGCAAACTGCGGTTGGTGGTTACTTACTGATTGGTGCTCGTGCACTGGTACTTGGTCACGATGAAGAGAAACTAAACAGCTATAAGGTTCCAATGTTCATTCTGTGGGCATTCATGGGTCTTGGCTTCATGTTCTCGACAACGCACCTGGGTTCTCCACTGCGCGCGTTTAATGCCTTTAACCAACTAGGCTCGGCTTGGTTGTCTAACGAAGTGTTCTTCGGTGCGGCATTCTTCGCAGTAGGCGGCCTGCAATGGCTATTGTCTGTGGTTAAGAAAGGTGGCGTAGCTATCCAAAAAGCACTGGTGGTCGGCGCTATGGTGCTGGGTGTTATCTTCATGTACGCGATGATCAACGTATACATGATCAATACAGTACCGACATGGGACAACATCTACACACCACTAAGCTTCATCATGACGATGGTTGTGGGTGGCTTGCTGCTGTCTCAGTTCGTGATTGTGTTCGCAAACGACAGCCGCTTTACGGTTGACCGTAACATCACCATGCTGGCTGTTATCGCAGTTGCTATCAGCTTGCTTGCAACAGTAGGAAAACTGAACCTAATCGGTGAGATCCAAACTTCAGCAGCAAAAGCGTCTGAGTTAGTCGATGGTTTAGGTAGCTATGTGATTCTTCAAGTGGCACTGCTAATGGCAAGCTTGTTGATTTGGATTCTACCTATGCTGAACAAAGCAAAAGTGAACCCAGTGAACCTTGGCTTAGCACTAGTATTGTTCTTGGCTTCAGAGTTAATCGGCCGTGGTTTGTTCTACAGCTTACATATGACAAGCGGTTTGTAATCAAGTTCTTACAGACATGAGTTACGTGTAAAAGTCGCTGCTTGTTTAGTTATCTAGAAGGCTAGATAAACAAAAGGCCCAACACCTATTTAGATGTTGGGCCTTTTTATTGCGTTTTTTCTAGCGTTTTTAGTACAGACTTTGCGATTTCGCTTACATAGTTACTTAATGATAGCCGCTGGAATAAACATGTCTTTCAATCGCTTAACCGAAGAGTAAGTACCAAACATCGGTTTGTTGTCTAGATGCCTTCTCAGCATATCGGCGGCAACGGTTTTAATCACGTTGCGTTGGTCTTCACGCGAGTACTGACGATAAAACTCAAGCACCTGCCCCCACTCGCCTGCTTCAGTCGACAATGCAACGCTGAATGTGTTGCCTTCTAACTTACCAGTCACCAAAGCCAATTCGGTTTCGCACTTCTCTCTTGTTGCGCCAGCCAGAGCAAAGGTGGCGGCTAATGGATCGCTCTTTTCAAGCTCACTCTCTTTGGGTTCAGCCATCACCCAAGAATGCCCAAAGCAATCTTCAAGCTGCTCATTCGATTGTAGCCAAGCTGAAAGCGCACCTTTGGTCGACACTTCAGATACAGACAAGGTTTTCTTTCTCTCTGCCATGATATGCCCAATATGGTCAATCATCGGCTCATCAACGCTGACTACGTTACTCTCTAGCAGCTTGTACACCATTTGCAGAAGCTTAACGCGAGTTTCTAAGTCTGCCTTAGGACCAAACAGTTTGACCTCAATGAAAGGCAAATAAGAGCGATAACCCAACTCATAACCTTCTGGCAGCTTAAGCTGGTCTAACACATCCGAGATACCCGATTCAGACAAACCAAACGTAAACAGTCGACTGCATTCAGAGGCAACCACTTCAGGGTAGGTACGCGACAAGTCAGGAAGAATCTCAAACGTCACCATACGTTTGAACTCACTCGGTACACCCGGCGTGAAATAGAAAGTCGCATCGTTGATTTTCAGCTTGAAGCCACATGCAGTACCGACAGGGTTATCGACAATCTCAGAGCTTGCTGGCAACAAGGCTTGCTTAAGGTTGCTGTCAGGCATCGGCATACCGCGTCCTGAGAACATCTCTTCCATACGAGCCAGCCATTCAGGGAACATGACGAGTTTCTGCTCTGAAGCAGTTGCAGCGGCGGCTGCACTCATATCATCGGTTGTCGGCCCTAGACCACCATTAACGATAACCACATCATAGTTAAAGCTCAGCATCAGCAGTTCTTCAACAAGAGCATTCATTTGATCACCCACAGTTGAGCGCTTAGCAAGAGCAAAACCATGCTGATAAAACTCACCAGACATCCAAGCTGCGTTTGTATCTACAATGTCTCCATGAAGAACTTCTTCACCTGTACTTAACATTGCGATTTTCGTCATATTTCTATCCCTTGTTGTCATAAAAAGACACTGCATTATTTACAAACTGGTCTATGGTTGAATTTGGAGCAATCCGCCTTTTCACTAATATTAATAATGTTAAACCTAAGGTTTTCTTAGGAAAAGCTATAAATTATTAGTTCCCTAAATCAGGCATTTAATAGATAATTGTGACCCTGATCAATTCCAAACTTTCTCATGGAGACCCTTGTGGCCAAATCACCGTTACTAGCAAAGGTTACTGCTGCATTTACAATGCTAATGTCAGTTAACTCGGTTGCAAGCCAATACGACTTCGACCAGCCAATCAACCTTTCTTATTCGGATGAATGTGCTCAAGATTACTGTGTTAATGATAGCTTGTACACCTACAAGCCTAGTACCAATTACGCACTGAGCGAATCAAGTGATGAGTACGACTTCTCAATCCAACAACCAAAACACCTGTTGGTGAGTCAGGAGAAGGATTGGGATTACCTAATGGGTCAAACCTACACCATTCTTGGCCTGAGTGTCGCGACGGTGGGTTTGATGACTCTCCTACCTGAAAGTATCACTAAGTGGGATGATGACCAACGTGACATCAGCTCATTAGGTAAAAAGTGGAAAGATAACGTGTCTGATGGCCCAGTATGGGACCGTGACGAACACTTCCTAAACTACGTAATGCACCCATATTTTGGTGGTGTTTACTACACTGCAGCTCGACACGCAGGTTACGATGAGTTTGAGTCTTTCTTATACTCTTGGACTATGTCGACGTTCTTCTGGGAATACGGCGTAGAAGCGTTTGCTGAAGTACCTTCATGGCAAGACCTCTTTATCACTCCTTTCTTTGGTGCTGTTGTCGGTGAAATGATGCTAGAAGCAGAGCAAGACATCGTTGCTTCAGGTGGCGAAGTGATGGGATCTCAAACTATGGGTGATGTGTCTCTATTCTTCCTAAACCCTGTTGGTCACATCCACTACTGGGTAAGTGATGCATGGGGCGGTGACGCAGAAGTTAATCTGAATACTAACCCTTGGTGGGATAACCAAGACGCAGCACGATTCGCCTATGATGCTGGGGCACGATACGATTCTCAATTTGTTGGTATGAACTTTAAAGTAACGTTCTAAGTCAGCTTTCAGTCTCTAAGTTTTAAGTTACTGCATTCCCAATAAAAACGACAACTCATCCCAAAAGCGGCTCTCTAGCCGCTTTTTTTTGTGCCCTACTCTTCATTCTCTTTTTTTGCATCACAGCTTAGTTTCAAAAATTGACGTAGGTCAAACATTGTTCGATGTAACCTTCTACACTGAAATTAAAGAACTTTATCGCGTGATATCAAACATTTAATTCGCAACAAATCATTGAAACTTTGGGGGCTGATATGAACAGTACATTTATCGTAAACTTTATCGGAAAAGCATCACCAACAACAATCAAACAGCTTGCTGCGGTTACTCACGAAAACGACGGAAAATGGCTCATCAGTAAAGTGAACTTTATTGAAGACCAAGTCGCAGGCGTACTCAAGGTTCAACTTCCAGCCATCAACGAATCGATTGTTAAAGAGGCTTTCAGCGCCAATCCAGATCTCATCGTACAATTTGTCGATTCAGATCATACGCATAATGTCCAAGACACAATCCATCACCTAAGACTCGATTCTAACGACCGAGCAGGTATCGTCAATGAAGTGACACATGTATTAGATAGACAAGGGATCAGTATTCTAGACATGGACTGTCACCGAGTCTTCATTGCAGGCGGCGGTGGTGTAAGCTCAAGCCTATTCACTTCAAAAATAGCGGTTAAGCTGCCAATCGAAGTTCAAATCGATGATGTAGTTAATGAACTCGAAACACTCAGTGAAGACACTCGTGTGATGATTGAAAGCTAATTTAACTTACCTCCTGACGATACCTTGATCGTTGGGAGGTCACCTAATAAATAAGACCTCTCTTACATTACTTACAAAAAAAACCATCAAAACACCTAAAATACATAGCGACAGCATATGAAATTAAGCATTTATATAATTTTTTTGATACGATAGATATCTTATATAATTTAGTAGCTTAGGTTCACACATGGAAAGAAAAAGGTCGAGTTGGCAGCTCAATGTCATCTCAGCAATCCTTCTTACGACACTGTTTAGCGGTTGCAAAAGTGGTCATGAAAATAACGATAGTGGAACAACGACTACGGGAACAACTTCAAGTACGTCATCTTCTCCTATTACGCTTAGCATCCCAAGTAGTGTCTCATTTTCTGAACCACAATCAGGGTCGAAAACAGAATCCATTACCGTTTCTCTTTCCGAAGCATTAGCTCAAGAACTCACCTTAACTATCTTAACTAGTGACGTGACAACTCACTCTAATGGCACCTTCAAAAACTACGATGCTATATCAAGTCAAAACGTCAAAATTGCGGCAGGTGTAACCAGCGCAGCTCTACCACTAAACCTTATACACAATAATCTGTATGAGGGCAGTAAAACACTTCATTACTCTATTAGCGCAGATAACAGTACAAATTACACTCTTTCAAACGAACGAACTGTAGTAACCATTGATGATAGCGATACTCAACCAACAGTTAGTTTTAGTAACGACTTAAGTACCGTTGTAGAAGGTGACAGCATTATTCAACAAGCTGTTTTGAGTCATTACACATCTCAAGATGTAACACTTACCTTAACTCAAACTGGTATTGCCGCGCCTGAGGACTTTACTGTTGATATATCAGAGTTAACTCTTAAATTGCCAGCAGAAACCCTATCAACAAATATCACTTTTTCTGCTCGTGATGATAGCTTCGATGAAGGTGGCGAATCGGTAATCTACACGATAGCTTCCGTTGGTAACGCGACTATCGATTCGAGTAAAAACACTCTCGCGTTCTATATTCCGGGGCAGAAAAGTTTTAATGATACTGGGTATGTCACTTATTTTGATGGAACAGACTACGACAGCGTCACTCCTCCAGTATCACATCCAAATCAAGATGCCGATTTTGGTTTAGATGTCACAAATGGAAGTGAACATTCGGATGGGGGATATGGCTTCCGCTACACCAAGCTAGATGCTCACGGGAACCCTCTAATACCTAGCTCTACTGATTGGCGCTGTGTTAAAGATGAGCATACCGGATTATATATTGAAGCAAAACAAGATCCGGTAGCACTGCCGAGTCAGTCCGCGGTCGATACCTGGGTTAAGAACCATAAAGACAACCCTGATGCCCACCCTTATCCATGGGACAGTCAATCAAGCTCATGGCGAAGCGCTTCGTACACATATACTTGGCACGACTCTGATAATACAACCAATGGTGGCTATGCAGGAGCACGCAATGATCTATTGTACAGCGTCGGCCCGATCTCTTCTCAATGTGCATACATTAACGATGGTTCAGGAAGTAACTACTGTAATACAAGTAGTTATATTAGTAGTCTAAACAGTCGCTCTATTTGCGGTATTACAGATTGGCGCTTACCTTCACCTGTTGAAGCTCGTTCATTTATCAACTTCAATGTCGGCACTGCACCAGTAGGAGCCATTGATTTCTTTCCTAATCTTGGAGACCGACTCTTCACGCACTCTAGCTCTGTTAAACAAGATGGTAGTGCTAGATGTATCGACTCTCAAAATGGAGAGCTTGAGCTTTGTAATAAAAACATCGCAGGCTCAACAGGAATTGTGGCTGTAAGTGGAGGTATTGAGTAATGAAACTAAAACTATGCTTAGGTGTAATTGCCTCTCTGTTAAGTGCAAATGCCATCGCGCAAACCTGCGTGCAAACTCAAACTCCCTCTCACCAAGACGGGCAATTTATTGACCGTAAAGATGGGACATTACTCGACGTAACGACTAATTTGCTTTGGTCAAAATGCAACCTAGGCGAAATCTACAATCAATCCAATGACACATGTGATGGTACCGCGATTAAATATCAAAATTGGCAGGATGCACTTATCGCAACTGAAGATTCGAATCTGACCACTATCGCAGGTCAGGTTGGTTTTAGGTTGCCTAATATCAAAGAGTTAAGTTCAATCGTTGACTATAGCTGTACTAGACCAGCAATCAACCTGACACACTTCCCGACTACAACCAACGAACCATATTGGACTAATACTCCTGACGCTCATAAAATCAACAGTGACTATGATGGTTTAATTATTGATTTTGAAGAAGCTTTAGAAGTCATTACAGACCCAGATGATATTCCACATCCTCTTGTTCGCTTAGTGAAAACATTTAATTAGGTTTATCACTGTACAGAACAAAAGAGCAGCTCATCGGCTGCTCTTTTGTTCTAATGCAATGTTCAGTTACTTAATCGACCATTGTGATAATGAGCGTTTGAAGTCTTCATAGCCGAATTCATTTAGCTTCTGAACTTCACCACTGCTGCGTTCGCAGTAGATTGATGGCATTTTCAGACCATTGAACCAGTTCAGTTTCACCATGGTGTAACCTGCACTATCCAATAGGTGAAGCTTTTGACCTATTTTCAGCGGCTCGTCAAAGCTTGTTTCACAAAACTGATCGCCCGCCAGACATGAACACGAACCAATCACGTAGTCATGACTTCCGTTTTCAGACGCTTCTAATACCGATGCAGGCTCGTTGTAGATAAGCGTGTCAAGGCGGTGAGCCTCGGTAGCTGAATCCACAATCGCCGTTTTCTTCACGTTCTCAACAATATCAACCACTGTCACAACTAAATCTGTCGTTTTAGTGATGATAGCTTCACCCGGCTCAAGGTACATCTGCACGCCGTGTCTTTCAGAGAAGGCTTTTAGCGCAAGACCAAGTTTCTCGATGTCGTAGCCCGGCCATGTGAAGAACACGCCGCCGCCCATGCTCACCCAATCTAACTTATCTAGGTGATCCCCAAACTGTTCTGAGATTGAATCAAGCAAACCAATAAAGGCATCGACGTCTTTGTTCTCACAGTTCATGTGGAACATCACGCCATTAATCTCATCAAAGATTTCAGGCTTGATATGGTCAGCTTGTACGCCCAAACGCGAGAATTGACGCGCAGGGTTTGCTAAGTCTTGTCCTGCGTAGCTTACGCCCGGATTTAGACGTAAACCCAGCGAGGCTTTACCTTCAACAATATGACGGTAAGCTTCGAATTGGCTTTGCGAGTTGAAGATCATCTTGTCGCAAATATCCGCAACTTCTCTCACGTCATCTTCGCTGTAACCCACACTGTAAGCGTGCGTTTCACCGCCAAAGGTTTCATGACCAAGTTTTACTTCGTACGGGCCAGAGCTTGTCGTGCCATCGAGGTAAGGCTTGATGATGTCAAACACACCCCATGTAGAGAAACACTTCAGTGCCAATACTAGCTTCACACCTGAAATCTCTTTCAGCTGCTTCGCTTTCTCTAGATTCGCAATCAACTTGTCTTCGTTGATCATGAAATAAGGCGTTTTTAGTTCGTTGTTTTGCATGTTAATACCTTGCGGCCCTCGAGTTCACGAAGGCACATGATAATCGAACAAAGCCGACGCTAATGCATCGGCTTGTAGTTATACGTTCTCGTCATTCATATGACTTTGAATTGAATTCGCAGAGCTTTGACCTTGTCGCTAGGGCAACGCAACGAGGGCAAAGAGCCAAAATTACTTCAAAGTATGGATTAGAGGTAGACCTTGCCCAGGTTCTAGCTCTTGAACGTGCCAGTCTAGACCGATTTCAGGCATGGTTGCTAGGAACGGGTCTGGGTTTAGCTGTTCCATGTTGAACACGCCTTTATCAGCCCATTCACCACGGAAGAACTGAAGTGCAGCAGTAATTGCTGGAACACCGGTTGTGTAAGAGATCGCTTGGTGTTCTACGTCTTCGTAAGCCACTTCGTGGTCTGCGTTATTGTAGATGAATACGCTGCGCTCTTTGCCATCTTTCTTACCTTGAACCCAAGTACCGATACACGTTAAACCTGTGTAACCCGGAGCCAAAGACGTTGGGTCTGGCAATAGAGCTTTAAGAACATGTAGAGGTTGAACAACAGTGCCATCGTGCAGTGTTAGCGGATCTGGGCTCAGAAGACCGATATCACGCATGCAGTTGAAGTAGTTCAGGTAAGCATCACCAAAGCCCATCCAGAATTCGATACGCTTAGCTGGGATGAATTCCTTCATTGAACGAACTTCATCGTGCGCCATTGAGTAAACTTTGTGAGAACCACAGTTAGGGAAATCAAACTCAAGCATACGAGAGTGGCAAGGTACTTGTTTCCACTCTTCATTTTCCCAGTAGAAAGAATCACCTTGGATCTCAAGCATGTTCGTTTCTGGGTCAAAGTTTGTCGCAAACTTCTTACCATGATCGCCTGCGTTTACGTCCATTACGTCGATCGTATCGATTTCATCGAACAAGTGCTTAACCGCGTGCGCTGCAAATACTGAAACCACACCTGGATCGAAACCCGCACCAAGAATACCTGTGATGCCTGCTTCAGCAAACTTCTCACGGTAACCCCACTGCCAATCGTAAGCTTGTGGTACTTGTTGGCCTTCAGAACATAGGTCAACCGCTACCGATGTATCTAGGTAAGATACTTTTGCTTGGTAACACGCTTCCATGATCGCCATGTTTACCCAAGGAGGACCAGCGTTGATTACTAGGTCTGGTTTCACTTCGTTAATCAGAGTAACAAGTGCATCAACATCGTCAGCGTTTACTGCGCGAGCTTCTAGTTTTTTAGTTGAATCTTTAAGGTTGTTTTTACCTTTAATCGATTCGATGATTTTTTCACACTTCGCGATTGTGCGAGAAGCGATTGTGATATCACCCAGTACTTCGTTATTTTGTGCTGCTTTGTGTGCAACAACCCAACCAACACCGCCTGCACCAATTTGTAGAATAGCCATAGTATTAATTACCCTTGTTGTTCTGCTAGCTCAGTGGCTAGAGTTTGAATTTTGTTAATTAGAGATTTGAAATCTGATGTCTTTAGGCACGGATTCAAGATAGTGAATTTAAGCGCACTCTTACCATCCACGATCGTTTCACCCAATACTGCAACGCCACGAGTCAGCGCTTCCAGTCTTAGCGTTTGATTCAGTTTGTCTAAATCTAGCTCGCCGTTTGCTGACGGCTTAGATCGGAACAACACTGTTGATAGTGAAGGCTCCGCGAGTAGCTCTAAGTCAGCTTGGTTTTGAATCAGGTCTGCCACTTCTAGCGTTTGCTCAAGAAGATGGTCGTACATATCGCCCAACTGCTTTGGACCAACACTTTGCATAGTCATGAAGACTTTCAATGCATCAAAACGCTTAGTAGTCGCGATAGACTTATCGACTAAGTTCGGCAGCTCATCGTGTTCGCGGTTTAGGTAATCTGCGTGATGCAGAAGGTACTTAAAGTTCGCTTTGTCTTTCAACAACACCGCACCACAGCTGATTGTTTGATAAAAAAGCTTATGGAAATCGACACTTACAGAGTCCGCTTTCTCGATGCCTTGTAAACGAGCTTTATGGCTGCTTAAGATAAGCGCGCCACCGTAAGCACTGTCGACATGGAACCAAAGACCTTGTTGGCTTGCGATGTCTGCAATCGCATCAAGGTCGTCGATAGCACCGTGATCGGTTGTACCTGCTGTACCGACTACAGCAAAAGGAATCAGGCCTTGAGCTTTAAGTGCTTTGATTTCTGCGTCTAATAAATCCGGTTTGATGGTTCCGTTTGCGTATGTTTCAACGCAGCACACCGCGCTCTCGCCTAAACCAAGTAGTGAAGCGGACTTTTGAACCGTGAAATGAGATTTTTTTGAGCACAAGATACGAAGCTTGCTCGCGTAATCTGGTAAACCCAGCTTTTGGATTGAGTGACCATCGTGTTTATCAGCAATCCAGTCTCTTGCTAGCAATAATCCCATTAGGTTACTTTGCGTGCCGCCACTAGTGAAAACACCGTCCGCTTGGTCGCCAAGTTGGTACTTGTCACACATCCAATCAACCACTCGCTGCTCAACATAAGTCGCAGCAGACGCTTGGTCCCATGAATCCATTGATTGATTCAACGCCGCGATGATTGATTCCGCCGCTACCGAAGCCATAAGAGGAGGAGTGTGGAGATGTGCAATGCAGTCTGGGTGTTGCACGAAGATGGAGTTTGCAGCAACAAGGTCTGCAGTGCTATCTACAACATCAACCAAAGCGTGTTGATTGTTATCGAGGTCGACAGCTTTGATAGCGGCCTCTAGTACTTTAGGTTCTAGACCTGAGTATGGCGTTTCAACTTGCTCAAAAACCGCTTTCATCGCTTGAGTGGTTTGGTTCATCACGTTAGCGAATTCGTCGCTACCGCCTAAACCTGTCTGGATGAAATGCTTGTTCCATTCTTGGTTTGCTTGTTCGCTTGAAGCTGGGTCTTTTTGTAAACCACCACCTGCTGCGATGATCGCTTCTTCCATGACGCGCAATGCAAAGTCAATCTGCTCAAAAGAGATAATCATCGGTGGTAGGAAGCGAATCACAGAACCATCACGACCGCCCTTCTCGACCATCAAACCACGCTCTAGTGCTGCGCGTTGAATCGCTAGGGTGAGTTCACCGTCTGATTTCGGTTCACCAAATTTGTTAAGTTCGCCGCTTGGTTGCTTGATCTCAGCGCCAAGCATTAGACCTTTACCACGAACTTCAGCAATACAGTTAACGCGAGATTGAATCTTCTCAAGCCCATGACGTAAGTATTGGCCTGCGATGTTCGCGTGCTCAACCAACCCATCACGTTCGATGATTTCCAACGCCTTAGCGCCAGACACCATTGCCAATTGGTTACCACGGAAAGTACCAGTGTGCTCACCCGCTTTCCATGTATCAATGCTCTTATCGAATACAAGCAGCGACATAGGCAGTCCGCCACCAATCGCTTTAGACAAACATAAGATATCAGGGTTAACGCCTGACTCTTCAAACGCGAATCGATGACCTGTTTTGCCGACACCACACTGGATTTCATCAAAAATCAGTAGGATTCCGTGTTCATTACAGATGCGTCGTAAACCTTGTAGCCAAGACGCCGGAGCCGGAATCACACCGCCCTCTCCTTGCACAGGCTCAACGATCATCGCAGCCGGCTTCATGATGCCAGACTCGTCGTCGTTCAACATACGTTCGATATAACGAATGCTCGCGTTAGCCCCCGCTTCACCACCAATGCCAAACGGGCAACGAAGGTTGTATGGGAAAGGCATGAAATGTACGTCAGACATCAAACCG
This sequence comes from Vibrio sp. ZF 223, assembly GCF_003050585.1. Taxonomy (NCBI): domain Bacteria; kingdom Pseudomonadati; phylum Pseudomonadota; class Gammaproteobacteria; order Vibrionales; family Vibrionaceae; genus Vibrio; species Vibrio sp. ZF 223. The sequence goes on along the minus strand of NZ_PIGB01000002.1, from coordinate 431,702 downwards.
CTACGACGTTCTTTAGTACCTAGGTTACCCATCATACCCATGGTGCCGTTAGTCATGCCATGGTAAGCACCACGGAACGCAAACATGGTGTTACGACCTGTGGTTTGCTTAGCGAGCTTGATCGCCGCTTCCACAGCATCAGCACCAGATGGGCCACAGAATTGAAGAACTGAGTTATTTGAAAAGTCTTGAGGGAGAAAAGCTTTAACTCGCTTGATAAACGTCTCTTTTGCTTGAGTCGTGATATCAAGTGTTTGGTATGGCAAACCAGAATCGAGCTGGTCTTTAAGTGCTTGGTTAATCTCAGGGTGGTTGTAACCCAAAGAAAGTGTACCTGCACCGGCTAAGCAATCGAGAAACAGTTGGCCACGAGTATCTTCAACTAAAGCGCCACATGCTCGTTTAATAGCAATCGGCAGGCGTCTTGGGTAAGAGCGAACATCCGACTCATGCTGTTCTTGCTCTAGCAAAATAGCGTCAGGTGTTAGGTCGTACGTTCCCTCTAAGATAGGAACCATAGTTGAAAATGAATTTGCGATAGTATTGATATCGACTTCAAAGGCGGTAGTCATAAAAGTCCCCTTGAATGTGTTCATACTCACCTCCATCAGACGCAATTACCCACCAACTCTCGTTAAATTTGGAGAGAGTTCATAGTGAAGCACGCGTATTGTCTAGAAATGAGATATAGCTGTACGCTCGCATAAGTCAAATGACGAATACGAAATTAAGCCGTCTTAAGACAGCGATAAATTGTTAGCGTGAGCTCAAGGTTCAGTAATGCTACTGTTTTGAAGAATTGGACATTTTTGCAGGATCGGGCAGCTATGAGGAGCTGATCCCTTTGGAAATGCAGAGCTGATTAGCAATGTTGTAATTAGTGTGTTCAATGTTGGGTTTCCCATTAACATGGCGAACTGCGCCATAAGTATCCCGTCTATCAGCTAAAGGATTAGCCAATACCTACCCTACGTAATGTCCCAATCAGCAAGAATGGTCACTACGCGTATCCCCCAGAAGCAATCGTTGCTCTTCTTGAACATTGTTCATTCCGAGATTGCGCAGGAAAGTAACATAAAGTGAAATGAACGATCAATAGTTTTTAATAATAGCCTGATAAATAGCAGTGGTGGCTAAGCAATTGCTGAAAATATTGTCAGCAATATCGTTTAAGAAAGAGATCTCCGGTTCATTCGTTCCTCATGCCCGAGGATGACGACACAGGTATATAGGCGGTGTTAGTGATGGCTTGAAGCTGTGCCGCCTTTACATCATTCCCTGGTACGAGGAACGAGTTCATAGGGGATCTCGCTTTTAAAAACTAACTGTTCTAAACGAACTTAATTGCGAAATTTTGAAATAAAAATAGAAGTGAATTTTGAGTGTGGATTCAAACAACAAAAGTACAGATATGGAAACGCTGAACGCCAGAAACCAAAAAGCCCGAACATTTCTGTTCGGGCTTTTAATTTGGAGCGATACATCGGGTTCGAACCGATGACCTCAACCTTGGCAAGGTTGCGCTCTACCAACTGAGCTAGTATCGCATTTGCTTTATCAAGATAAAGACTTTAATAGATGGTGCCCCGGGCCGGACTTGAACCGGCACAGCGCGAACGCCGAGGGATTTTAAATCCCTTGTGTCTACCAATTCCACCACCAGGGCACGCAATTCTTTATTGCGATGCCGATTACTGAAAAGTAAAACACCATCTTAATGCTGACGCCAATCAACATTACAAAATTTGGAGCGATACATCGGGTTCGAACCGATGACCTCAACCTTGGCAAGGTTGCGCTCTACCAACTGAGCTAGTATCGCATTTTCATTCATATTCTTTCTAGAAGAAAGAGAGAATGGAGGCGCCTCCCGGAGTCGAACCGAGGTCCACGGATTTGCAATCCGCTGCATAGCCACTCTGCCAAGGCGCCTTAGTAACTCCAAGCGAATCGCTTATTGCCATCCTCTTGGGTACGGGATGCATTCTACGGATTCAGACGATTGAGTCAATATTATTTTTGTATTTTTAATTCGTTTGAATAGATTTCATACGAAACAGGCCAAATAGCTGACTTTATGTTCAAAACACACTGTGAGCGGGTTATTCAAAGGAGATCTATATCACATTAGATATCCGCTATTGGTGGCTTAACCTTAGGTTAAAGATCAAAAAAGCGAGCCTCAGCTCGCTTCTTCATCAATGATGTTTTTCGTCTAACAAATCGTCTTTAGCGGCCATCAAGTATTGCGCCATTGACCAGTAAGTAAGAACGGTTGCGACATAGAGTGCAATGTATCCTACCCAAACCATCCAGTCGTCATAGCGCCAGATAAGCACCCAAAGGGCGAACATCTGAGAAACGGTTTTGACTTTACCAACCCAAGATACCGCAACACTTGCACGTTTACCGATTTCAGCCATCCATTCACGAAGTGCTGAAATGATGATCTCACGAGCAATCATGGTCACCGCTGGAATCGTCACCCAGATTGAGTGGTAATGCTCAGTAATCAGGATAAGTGCCGTAGCAACCAACACTTTGTCAGCCACTGGGTCAATGAATGCGCCAAAACGAGACGTTTGCCCTAACTTGCGAGCCAGCATACCATCTAGCCAATCAGTAAAGCCTGCCACCCAAAACACCATCGCAGCAGCAAAAGGAGCCCATTGATAAGGTAGATAAAAAACGACAACGAATACTGGGATCAAAAATAGTCTCAGTAAGGACAAAATGTTAGGTATATTCAAACGCATATTATTGGGCTCTTATTAATTGCGCTTTAATGGTGCGGGATTTTTACTATTGTTTCAATGCTTGATAAATGTTTTCTGCCAAAGAATGACTAATGCCCGGCACTTTGGCTATTTCTTCGACAGTTGCACGCTTAAGTTCTTGTAAGCCACCCATATATTTCAGCAACGCTTGACGACGTTTAGGCCCTACCCCTTCAATTCCTTCCAAAGCACTGGTTCTACGTGTTTTGCCACGTTTAGCTCTATGCCCTGCAATCGCATGATTATGGCTTTCATCACGGATGTGCTGGATAAGGTGTAGTGCTGGCGCATCACTGGGTAAATTGAACTCTTCCCCTTCTAGGGTCACTAGAGTCTCTAAACCAGGTTTACGAGTCACGCCTTTCGCAATACCCATCATTCTTGGTCTAAACGGCCAATCCCCCCAATATTGAGAAATGATCTCATGAGCGCGGTTTAGTTGACCTTTGCCACCATCGATAAAGATAATGTCTGGGATCTTGTCGACATCGAGTTGCTTCGAATAACGCCTCTCAAGCGCCTGAGCCATCGCAGCGTAGTCATCACCACCGGTAATGCCGGTGATGTTGTAACGACGGTACTCCGGTTTAACCGGGCCTTCTTGATTAAATACCACACAAGAAGCTATTGTACTTTCACCCATGGTATGACTGATATCGAAACATTCCATTCGCTTGATAGCATCCATCGACAGCACTTCTTGAAGCTCTTTGAAGCGCTGATTAATCGTCATCTTGTGATTAATCTTGGTAGTAATAGCCGTCAATGCATTGGTGTTCGACAACTTAAGGTAACGACCTCGAGTCCCTGAAGGGTTGGTATTGAAGTGGATCTTACGACCCGCAACTTCACACAAAGCTTCTTGAATCGGTGTCACATCTTCCATCAAATCGGCATTGAGAATCAGACGAGTTGGGATGGTTCTCGCTTCATTATGCGCAAGATAGTATTGGCTTAGAAAACTCGAAAAGACCTCTTCTCGCACCGTATTGTTTGGAATTTTAGGGAAATGGCTTCTACTGCCTAAAACCTTGCCTTGGCGAATCATCAAGATATGAATACACGCTACGCCATTCTCTTGAGCAAAGCCCAACACGTCCATATCTTCCATTGAATCGTCAGATACATACTGTTGTTCTTGCACGCGTCGAATCGCTTGGATTTGATCACGGAAAGCGGCAGCTTGCTCAAAGCGAAGCTCTCGGCTTGCTGTGTCCATCTTTTCGATGAGCGTCTCAAGGACTAATTTATCCTTTCCTTGCAGGAACAGACGAACATAGTCGATAAGCTCGCTGTACTCTTCGTCAGAGATAATCGAGCTGACACATGGCGCAGCACAACGGCCAATCTGATACATCAAACATGGACGTGTTCTGTTGGCATAAACCGTATCTTCACACTGGCGGGCAGGAAAGATTTTTTGTATTAGGTGCAGCGTCTCACGCACAGCGCCGGAATCAGGATAAGGACCAAAATATTCACCTTTTTTCTTTTTAGCACCACGATGCATCGACAAACGAGGATGCTTGTGACCGCTAATAAAAATATAGGGATACGACTTATCATCTCGCAGAAGTACGTTGTATTTCGGTAGGTACTGCTTGATGTAGTTATGCTCAAGAATAAGAGCTTCGGTTTCCGTGTGCGTTACAGTGACATCGATCTTGTCAATATTGCTGACTAGAGCGCGTGTTTTTTCACTGTCGACTTTTTTACGAAAATAACTAGAAAGGCGTTTTTTGAGGTTCTTAGCTTTACCGACGTAGATAACGACAGCCTCGGCGTTATACATTCGATAAACGCCGGGCTGCTCTGTTACTGTCTTGAGGAATGAGACTGAGTCAAACAAGTTGGTCACTATACGATCTCAGTGTTAAAGGGTCTCAGTGTCTAACATTCCATGTCTAATCGCTAAATGCGTCAGCTCTACATCGCCACTGATATCCAGCTTGCTGAACAAACGGTAGCGGTAACTGTTGACTGTTTTAGGACTTAGATTGAGTTGTTCTGAAATATCCGTCACTTTCTGACCTTTGGTAATCATCATCATGATTTGAAGTTCACGTTCAGATAAGTCTGCGAATGGATTTTCAGACGCAGGAGAGAATTGGCTCAAAGCCATCTGCTGCGCAATTTCTGGTGAAATGTATCGTTGGCCACTGTTAACCACTCGAATTGCATTTACCATTTCATCCGGACCTGCCCCTTTAGTAAGGTAACCAGCAGCTCCAGCTTGCATCACTTTAGTTGGAAACGGATTTTCCGTATGAACAGTTAAAACGATGATTTTAACATCAGGGTTGAAACGCAAGATTTTCTTGGTTGCCTCTAAGCCACCAATACCAGGCATATTCATATCCATCAAAATAACGTCAGTATTGTTAGTACGACACCATTTTGCAGCATCTTCACCGCTTTCAGCTTCCCCTGCTACGTTCATTCCACGGACGTCTTCAATAATACGTCGTATCCCTGTGCGAACCAGCTCGTGATCATCTACAAGGAAAACATTTATCAAACTTGTATCTCCACACTATTAATTGGCTCTGCAACCACTGTGTCGTTTCATCTGTTTGAAACAATTGAACAAAGGAACAGTGGATCGCAGCATTGAGTACATCTTAACTTAATTACTAAAAAAAAGCTCTGTTGAATATGTGCTGAAACACGAACTTTAGCAAGTACTTATTAACAAATAAGCTAACTAAAACAACAAGCTTTTTCTAAAAATCAACCAGTTAAAACAACACCCAATAAAATTACACAAGATAAAGATATTTTCAATACCATTGAATAACCATTCGCGACAATTTCACTTATTTGCTTATACAGTCCCGTTATTTGCCTCTGTTAACTAGAATTTAGTTAGTATTTTTGCTGCCTGTTGTGCGCTAAGGGTCGCTAAGTGGTAGTATTCGATTCCCAATTTCAATAGGTTACTACATTGGATATTCAGCAAGGCTTTGTACTTACAAGACAAGCGAGAGATTTTTCAGGGCGCACGCAAATCGACTTGTGGTTAAGCACCCCTCAAGGCCCTACTCTGCTGACCATTCCAAATGAAAAACCTGTATTTTTTGTCGCTCAATCTGATTTAGAAGCATGTCAGACAATCGCAGCGAAAGAGTCGATTGATTGCCAATTTAAGCCTCTAGAACTAGCCACATTCGAGCAAACACCTCTCGCCGCGTGTTACACCTCGCTGTCGAGAAGTAGCTTTGGTTTAGCGCAAGCCTTTCACAGCGAAGACATCCAAACCTTTGAAAGCGATATTCGACTCGCCGATCGATTCTTAATGGAACGCTTTATCAAAGGAAGTATTGAGTTCACGGGTACCGCGGTACAAAAGAACCAGCATCGCAAAGTATCAAATGCGAAATGCCGAGCGGGCGACTACTTACCTAATCTATCTGTCGTCTCGCTTGATATTGAATGTTCAGAAAAAGGCGTGCTTTATTCGATTGGTCTAGACAGCCCAATGGATAGCCGAGTGATCATGGTCGGCGCCCCTCAAGAAGCCGGCACTAATATCCAGTGGGTTGCCAACGAAAAAGCTCTTCTTGAAGCCATGATTATGTGGTTCTCTGAATTTGACCCTGACATCATCATTGGTTGGAATGTTATCGACTTCGACTTTAGGCTGCTGCACAAACGTTCAGAATGGAACGAAGTGAAGCTAAATATCGGCAGAGACAATCAACCGAGCTTTTTCCGTAGCTCTGCACAGAATCAGCAGGGTTTTATCACTATCCCTGGGCGCGTTGTCTTGGATGGTATCGATATGCTTAAAACGGCAACCTACCACTTCCGGTCTTGGTCACTGGAGTCGGTATCGCAAGAGCTACTAGGAGAAGGTAAAGACATCCACAACGTTCATGACCGCATGGATGAGATTAACCGGATGTTTAAGTTCGATAAGCCTTCATTAGCTAAGTACAACCTTCAAGACTGTGTGTTGGTAAACCGAATCTTCGAACATACCCACCTACTCGATTTTGCGATTGAGCGTTCGCGACTGACTGGTGTCGAGCTTGATCGTGTTGGCGGTTCTGTTGCTGCTTTTACTAATTTGTACCTACCACAGATACACAGAGCGGGTTATGTCGCACCTAACTTAGAGCCTGAGAACTGGATTGCGAGCCCCGGTGGTTATGTGATGGATTCAATTCCCAACCTGTACGACTCTGTTTTGGTGCTCGACTTCAAGAGCCTATACCCATCAATCATCCGCTCGTTCCTGATTGACCCTATGGGATTAATCGAAGGGTTGAAGCTGGAACTAGGCCCAGACGAAAACCAAGCGGTCGAGGGCTTTAGAGGTGGTCAATTCCACCGTTCAATGCACTTTCTGCCAGAGATGATCGAAAACCTATGGGCTGCACGTGACGTGGCAAAGAAGAACAACGAGAAAGCGTTCTCTCAGGCGATTAAGATCATCATGAACTCATTCTATGGTGTGTTAGGTTCGTCCGGTTGTCGTTTCTTCGACACCCGGTTAGCGTCTTCGATTACCATGCGTGGACATGAGATCATGAAGCAAACTAAGGTTCTGATCGAAGACAAAGGCTATCAAGTAATTTACGGCGATACCGACTCAACCTTCGTGTCTCTGAACGGCAGTTATGACCAGCAAAAAGCAGACGAGATAGGGAATGAACTGGTCGCTTACATCAACGATTGGTGGACGAATCACTTAAAAGAGACCCACAACTTAACCTCAATACTTGAACTGGAATACGAAACTCACTATCGCAAGTTTCTAATGCCGACCATTAGAGGTTCAGAAACCGGCTCAAAGAAACGTTATGCCGGCCTAATCACTCAAGGCGACAAAGAGAAGATCATCTTTAAAGGCCTTGAAAGTGCTCGAACCGATTGGACACCTCTAGCACAGCAGTTTCAACAAACCCTATATGAGATGGTGTTTCATGACCAAGACCCTACCGACTATGTCAGACAGTTTGTAGATGAGACTTCAGCGGGTAAACATGACGATTTACTGGTTTACCAGAAGCGTCTGCGTCGTAAGCTACATGAATACCAAAAGAACATTCCGCCGCAGGTTCGTGCAGCTCGTATGGCCGATGAAATCAATGCTCAGTTAGGGCGCCCTCTTCAATACCAAAACAAAGGACGTATTGAATATTTGATTACTCTGAGCGGCCCTGAGCCTAAAGAGTATTTAAAGAGTGGTATTGATTATCAGCATTACATCGACAAACAGATTAAACCCGTCGCTGAAGCTATCTTACCCTTCATCGGGTTAGATTTTGAGAGAGTCAGTGGACAGCAATTAGGTTTATTCTAAGATTATTGTCGAGGTTTCATCAAAACAAAAAAGCAGAGGAATGTTCAATTCGCTCTGCTTTTTTATATCGATAGATTAAGAAGCTCTATCCGATTCTAAACTCGGTTTTCTGATATTGCTTAACTAACCACTCACCAAAGCCATCAAGAATACCGATCACCGAACGTTTCGGGATCGGTCTACCTGAGAGTAAAATGCCCAGCCTTTGAATTTCGACTTCTCTATCTGGGTGATACTTCAAGAACTGTTGACCACACTCTACAGGATCATCGAACCAATACTTATCGCGATACATCACCAAAGAGTAGCTTGCTCTTAGCAACTTCTTGGCAATGATCACTTGCGCGGCCACTTGTTGTTCTGGCGTTGTAGCTCGGGCAATCTTGTTGCGATACACCGCTAACCAGTTTTCCGCATCCATATTCCAATGCTTGGCAATTTCCCAACTCGTCTCAAAATCACCATAGCAATCTGACAAGTCTTCACCATGCACACACACGGCCAAATGCTTAAGCATAAAGCCCCAGGTGAAGATGTTGTCGAAATCGACTATCTCGCTCACCAAGGTGGTTTTAATCGCCACTTGAGTCACCTGTGGGAAGCTTTTTTGGAAGCGCCATTTAATGGTATTCAACAGCGTGGTTCGCTGGTCAGGAAACGGGCGGTGTGTCACCACAACCACATCAAGATTTGAGCGACCGACGACGGCTTGCTTGCGAGCAACACTGCCATAAATATAGACACTGTGTAGATTAGAACCTAATCCACCTTTTAAGAAGGTAATCAGATCGTTAACCACAGGTTGGAATTCAGGTTGAAAAGGCTGTGTTGGGTCAATAACAGGTAGCTGCATAGGTCGTTTCGGTAAATAAAATCATGATTTAACAGTAACTCTATGATCGCCTAGGTGACTTTATGATTCAAGCTATTCCTATTTATAGCATCTCCGAGATATAATCAGCGGATAGACCCACTAAGGACAAACACAAAATGCCTAGAGCAAGTGAAATTAAAAAAGGTTTTGCTATCACAGTAGAAAGCAAAACAGTGATCGTTAAAGATATCGAAGTAACAACACCAGGCGGCCGTGGCGGCCAAAAGATTTACCGCTTCCGTGGTAACGATGTAGCAACTGGCGTTAAAACTGAAGTTCGCCACAAGGCTGACGAAATTGTTGAAACTATTGACGTAACTAAGCGTGCAGTAATGTTCTCTTACGTTGATGGCAACGAGTATATCTTCATGGACAACGAAGATTACACACAATTCATCTTCAACGGTGAAACAATCGAAGACGAACTGCTGTTCATCAACGAAGAAACTCAAGGCATGTACGCGATTCTTATCGATGGCAACGCTGCAACGCTTGAGCTTCCAACATCTGTTGAGCTAGTTATCGAAGAGACTGATCCTTCAATCAAAGGTGCATCAGCGTCTGCTCGTACTAAGCCTGCTCGTCTTTCTACAGGTCTTACTATTCAAGTACCTGAATACATCGCGACTGGCGACAAAGTAGTAGTAAACACTGCTGAACGTAAATACATGAACCGCGCAAGCTAAGATACTTATTATGACCGAAGCTAACGACCTAATGTCTTATGACGACGCAATTGACACTGCATACGACATCTTCCTAGAGATGGCACCTGACAACCTAGAACCTGCAGACGTGATTCTTTTCACAGCTCAGTTTGAAGATCGTGGCGCAGCAGAGCTTGTTGAAACTGGCGATGATTGGGTTGAACATGTTGGCTTTGAAGTCGACAAAGAGATCTACGCTGAAGTGCGCATTGGTCTTGTGAATGAAGCTGATGACGTTCTAGACGACGTATTTGCTCGCATGCTAATCAGCCGTGATCCAGAGCATAAGTTCTGTCACATGCTGTGGAAGCGCGACTAGTACCGCTATTGACACTCATCTGCATGAGTAAACAAGTATTCATGTACGCGAGTTAAAAGTTAGCCGAGCCCATTGCTCGGCTATTTTTATCACGCTGTTTCTCATCATGACTACCTACTTTCATCATCAACGTTAGATTCACTGATTATGACCAAAGCAAAAACGGACACACAATCGAAAGGCTATGCCTGCATTGGCCTAGTTAACCCAAAGACGCCGGAAAACGTAGGCTCTGTAATGCGAGCAGCTGGCTGCTATGGCGCCAACTCTGTGTTTTACACGGGCACACGCTACGACCACGCGCGAAAATTCCATACCGACACCAAAGAGAAGCACCTAGCGTTGCCTCTAATTGGTGTTGAAGATCTGAAAGACATTATTCCTGTAGGCTGCGTACCTGTAGCTGTTGATCTGATTGAAGGTGCTAAGCCGCTACCTGATTACAAGCACCCACCACGCGCGTTTTACATTTTTGGCCCTGAAGACGGCACGCTAAAGAAAGAGATCACAGACTTCTGTCGTGAAACTATCTATGTTCCGACTAATGGCTGTATGAATCTAGCAGCATCAGTGAATGTTGTGCTTTACGACCGACTGGCGAAAGGCGATAACTTCTCGAATCATAAGTAGAAGAGATACGAGATACGAGATACGAGATACGAGATACGAGCAGATTATAGATGCGAAAAGCTCGCTTACTGTCGTTTATGGCAGCATGTTTTCGATACTCGATTACTCGCATCTCGCATCTCGCATCTTCTATTTGTTCAGACGTAAAAAAACCTGCTCAATGAGCAGGTTTTTTAGTATTCAGTGCTTTCAGCTAATGAAGCTTACGCGTAAGAACTTACGTAATTACTGACGTGTTCTTGGCTTAGCTGGTTTAGCCGGACGACCGTTGTTCAGTTTAGGCTTACTTTTGTTAGCCTGAGGTTTGCCTTTGTTTGCAGCTGGAGCGCTACGACCTGAATCAGGTGTTGTTGTACCGCGAGTTGCAGGCTTCTTGCGTTTAGTTTGGTTACTGCGGCCTTTTGGTGCGTTAGCACGCTCTTCGTGACGCTTAACAGCACGACGAATTTTTTGGCTACGAGAACGCTCACGCTTACGAGAAGTGTTTGAAGGATCAAGATCCAACAAAGTCTCTTTCTCTGGCTTAAGCTCAACAAGTTCACGCAAGTAGTTAACTTCTTGAAGATCTAGCTCTTTCCAACCACCACGAGGCAGTTTCTTATCAAGGTAGATATCACCGTAACGTACACGTTTCAGGCGGCTTACTGTTGTTTCTTGAGATTCCCAAAGACGACGAACCTCACGGTTACGACCTTCGTTAATCGCTACGTAGAAAGTATGGTTCATACCTTCACCACCAGCGTAAACCACATCTTCAAAACGAGCCATGCCGTCTTCTAGTTGTACGCCACGAGTAACGTTTTTAACTTTTTGCTCAGTCACTTCACCGAATACACGTACTAGGTACTCACGCTCAACCTGACGGCTTGGGTGCATTAGACGGTTTGCAAGCTCACCATCAGTAGTGAAAAGCAAAAGACCCGATGTGTTTGCATCAAGACGACCAACTGAAATCCAACGAGAACCACGGATCTTAGGTAGACGATCGAAAACAGTGCGGCGGCCTTCAGGATCGTGACGAGTACAAAGCTCACCTTCAGGTTTGTAGTAAGCAAGTACACGACAAACCACTTCTTCAGAAGCCTTGCCTGAAACAGTATGGCCATCGATACGGATCACTGAGTTCTCGTCTTCAAGACGCTCACCCAGTTTCGCAACTTGACCGTTAACACTTACACGACCAGATTTGATTAAACCTTCTAGTTCACGACGAGAACCGTGACCAGCTCGCGCTAAAACCTTCTGTAATTTTTCGCTCATTTACTCTTTTCTACCTAATTGTCGTCTTCACAGACGTCGAATGAATTTTTCGCGACCAAATCGCGGTCGCGTATTATCGCAAATAACCTGCCAAAAAGCACTTGTTATTTACTGTGGCAGGTTTACTGTATCGTTACAGACTGTTAATCAGTAAAGCGATTATTCAAACGGCGCAGGATCGCCCGCACCACGACGCAGAACTACGGCATCATCGTCACTGAAGTCAATAACCGTCGTCGGTTGCTCACCTAAGTAACCGCCATTCAAAATGACGTCAACTGCATGCTCTAGGCTGTCACGAATTTCTTCTGGATCCGACTCAGTCGTCTCGTTACCCGGAAGAATCAGAGACGTCGACATCAGTGGTTCGCCCATCGCTTCCAACAGGTCGAGTGCAATCTTGTTGTCTGGGACACGAATACCAATCGTTTTACGCTTGGCGTTCATCAAACGCTTTGGCACTTCTTTGGTTGCTTTAAAGATAAACGTGTAAGCACCTGGCGTGTGTGCTTTCAGCAGACGGAAAGCCACGTTATCAACGCGTGCATACAGTGATAATTCAGAAAGATCACGGCATAACAACGTGAAATTATGCTTGTCATCGATGCGACGAATTTTACAGATACGTTCAAGTGCTTGTTTGTTTTCAAGCTGACAGCCCAGCGCATAACCGGAATCTGTTGGATAAACCACAACACCGCCATTGCGAATAATCGCAACCGCTTGAGTAATTAAGCGTGCTTGTGGGTTATCTGGGTGTACATAAAAAAACTGGCTCATTATTGATCCTCGTTATCGAATCTCTCGACTCTATCATCAGAAGGAGCTGGTTCACCTAAAGACTATTCAGATGGTGAAACCGTTTGAAACTCCCAATCTTTCCATACTTCTTCGACCCCAGAAGGTAGCCAGAGATTACGTCCAAGTTCCATCCACGGAGATGGGTAATGGAAATCACTGCCTTGGGAGGCTAATAGTTTGTATTGTATAGCATAATCCGCGAGTGTGCGTCTTTCTTGTTGCGCTTGCTGAGGTTGAGCGACTTCCATCGCATCCCCTTTCGCTTCAACAAATGCAGCTAGCAGGCGCTTAACCCACTTGGCTGTAAGGCCATATCGCCCGGGGTGAGCAAGTACAGCTTGACCACCAGCGGCATGAATAGCCGTGACAGCATCACTCATTGAACACCAAGTTGGCGGCACATAACCTGGGTTATTACGAGTAAGAAACTTTTTAAACACCTGCTGCATAGTTTTCGCATAGCCATTGTCGACTAGCCACTTAGCAAAGTGAGCGCGAGTGATTGGTGCATCGCCAGCAATCAATTTAACTTCTTCTAACACCCCTTCACGAGTCGCTTTCTCAAGACGGTGAGCGATCATCTCAGCACGCCCAATACGGTGTTGCTTCTGTTGTTCAATGAGCGCTTTGAGTTCTGGTGACTCAGGATCAACGTTTAACCCAACAATATGGATATCTTTGTTTTGCCAAACAGTCGAAATCTCAATGCCGTTGATCAACTGAATCGGAAGGTTGTTATCAGCAATATAGCTGCGTGCTTCAGCAAGCCCATCAGTCGTATCATGATCTGTAATCGCTAGCGCTTCGATGTTAAAGCCAAGCGCTCGGTCAATTAGCTCAGGTGGAGTAAGTCGGCCATCTGAGGCTGTTGTATGACTATGTAGATCAATTCTCATATATTCTTTTTCATTGTTTTCAATTTTTATCGTTATATTTGTGTCAACACACTTGACCCGCAAGCGGAAAACTAGTTAACTAGTACACAAATACGAAGTATCACATTTGATAGGTTCACCATGTTACAAGAATTTAACCAAAACCATAAAGATAAAGTTTTAGAACTTTCTTCAGTAGAAGCAAGTTCAGAGCTTAATTGGTGGCGCACTTGGACAAGTTCTTGGTGGGCTAACGTGTACTTCTAGTTAAACAGTTTGTTTATAAAAAAGTTATCACTAAGCCCGCTTTCATAGCGGGCTTTTTAATTTGTCGAACATCTCACATTCAACTGACTAACAAATCATCGAATTGACCATATTCTAGATTGGGTGAAAGGTATCTTTATGCGACTATGTACGGCAGGAAATTTAAAGAATCATAAAGGAGGTCTTGTGAACAAGGCCATTGAAATCAAAAAGCTGGGAACCATTGAGGTCATCAATTCATCAGTTCCTTACTCGCAAGATCCAACCAGCGTTTTCCATACTCTGTGTGAAAACAAAACAGACAGTTTGCTGTTGGAATCGGCTGAGATTGAATCTAAACAGAACCTGACAAGCCTACTCCTTATCGACTCTGCTGTTCGCATCGTATGTCGCGGACATGAAGTAACCTTTCAAGCATTGACTGAAAACGGTCAAGCGCTAATTGAACACCTTACTCAAAACGTTAAAGCAGAAATTAAATCTGACCTGACTGATAACGTTTTGACGCTGACTTTTGTCGAGCCAAGCAATGAATTAGATGAAGACTCACGTTTAAGAGAAGCCTCTTCATTCGACGCACTGCGTTTAGTTCAGCACAGCTTTGAGCAAGACGCGGATAATAAACACGCGTTATTCATGGCGGGCTTATTCGCTTACGACATCGTGGCAAACTTTGAACCACTCGGTGATGCTGAAGCAACCAACAATTGTCCTGACTTTGTATTCTACGTTGCGGAAACACTGTTGCGTTTCGACCACCAAGAGAACGAAGGCCTACTTCATGCGAGCTTGTTCGCTCAAGATGAAAGCATCAAAGCGCAATTAACTGACCGCTTAGCCGATATTCAAACTCAGTGTCAGTCACTAAAAGCCATCACAGAAGTAACGCCGCTAGACAATGTTGAAGCGGTACCAAGCGTTTCAGATGAAGACTTCTGCCAAACGGTTCGTGATTTAAAAGAATACGTAGTTAAAGGCGATGTGTTCCAAGTGGTACCTTCACGCCGCTTTACTCTACCTTGCCCTGCTCCATTGGCAGCTTATAAAGAACTGAAACAAAGTAACCCAAGCCCTTACATGTTCTACATGCAAGACGAGCTATTTACTCTGTTTGGTGCATCTCCAGAAAGTGCGCTTAAGTACGAGACCGAAACCAACCAAATCGAGATCTACCCAATTGCTGGTACTCGCCGTCGTGGTAAGCGCCCAAATGGCCAAATCGATTTCGACCTAGACAGCCGTATCGAACTTGAATTGCGTACCGACAAGAAAGAAAACGCCGAGCACATGATGCTAGTAGACCTAGCGCGTAACGATGTTGCACGTATTGCAGAAGCAGGCACACGCCACGTGGCAGACTTGCTGAAGGTTGATCGCTACAGCCATGTGATGCACTTAGTTTCTCGTGTGGTTGGTCAACTACGTGAAGACTTAGACGCACTGCACGCTTACCAAGCTTGTATGAACATGGGCACACTAACGGGCGCACCAAAAATCCGCGCAATGCAGCTTATTCGTGACGTAGAAAAAACACGTCGTGGTAGCTATGGCGGTGCAGTCGGTTATCTAACCGGTGAAGGAACTCTGGATACTTGTATCGTAATTCGCTCTGCTTACGTTGAAGATGGCGTGGCACAAGTACAAGCTGGCGCTGGTGTGGTGTTCGACTCAGACCCACAAGCAGAAGCCGATGAAACTCGCGGCAAAGCACAAGCAGTCATCTCAGCGATTCAAGCTGCACATACTAAAACCATTTCTAACAAGAAGGAGTCGTAATCATGGCTGATATTGTATTCATCGATAACTTCGACTCGTTCACTTACAACCTGGTAGACCAGTTTCGTTCATTAGGTCACAACGTAAAGATTTACCGTAACAACATTCCGGCAAAGGTTGTTGAAGCGGCGATCAACGAACTAGACAACCCGGTTGCACTGCTTTCACCAGGCCCCGGCGCTCCAGCTGATGCGGGCTGCATGCCAGAGCTGATTCAGCTGCTAAAAGGTAAAGTACCAATGATTGGTATTTGCTTAGGCCACCAAGCGATTGTTGAAGCCTACGGCGGCACCGTTGCAGGCGCTGGCGAAATCATTCATGGTAAGGTGTCGCTGATGGAACACCAAAATCATGCGACTTACCAAGGCTTACCTTCTCCACTGGCTATCGCTCGCTACCACTCTTTGGTAGCAACGCATGTATCTGACAGCCTAACCGTGACAGCTGAAGTTGATGACTTGGTGATGTCTGTGGTTCAAGAACAAGACAAGGTTTGTGGATTCCAATTCCACCCTGAATCAATCATGACGACCTACGGTGCAACGCTTCTTGCGAACGCTATCGAATGGGCTCTTGAGAAACCTCTTCGTCTCGAAAAGACTGGAAAATAGGAAACGATCATGGAACAGATTAATAAACTTTACGAACAGCAGTCTCTTACTCAAGAAGAAAGCCAACAATTGTTTGATGTGATCATCAAGGGTGAACTTGACCCAATCTTGATGGCTTCTGCGCTGACTGCACTAAAAATCAAAGGCGAAACGCCCGATGAGATCGCTGGTGCGGCGAAAGCACTGCTTGCGAATGCAAACCCGTTCCCTCGCCCTGATTACGATTTCGCAGACATCGTAGGTACAGGTGGCGACGGTCACAACACCATTAATATCTCAACGACTTCTGCGTTCGTTGCCGCAGCGTGTGGCTTAAAAGTCGCGAAACACGGTAACCGCAGTGTATCGAGCAAATCGGGTTCTTCTGACCTACTGGATTCATTCGGTATCAACCTAGCGATGACAGCAGAGGACACACGTACGGCTGTTGATGAACTTGGCGTAGCATTCCTATTTGCTCCGCAGTATCACGTCGGTGTACGTCACGCGATGCCTGTTCGTCAAACAATGAAAACACGCACTATCTTCAACATCCTTGGTCCACTGATTAACCCTGCTCGCCCTAACATCGAGCTAATGGGTGTTTACAGTAAAGAGCTGGTGCGCCCTATCGCTGAAACCATGCTGCAAATGGGCATGAAGCGTGCAGCGGTTGTTCACGGTAGCGGCCTAGATGAAGTGGCGATTCATGGCGAGACCATCGTTGTTGAAATTAAAGATGGCGAGATTCACGAGTACACAGTGACTCCAGCTGACTTTGGTTTGAACACTCACCCTCTTGAAGCTATCAAGGGCGGCGAGCCAGAAGAGAACAAAGCCATCACAACCGATATCCTGACGGGTAAAGGCACTGAAGCCCAAGTTGGCGCAGTAGCGGTGAACGTTGCTCTATTGATGCGTCTATTTGGTCACGAAGACCTAAAAGCCAACGCGCAACAAGCCATTGATGCGATGAACTCTGGCAAAGCATACGAGCTTGTACAAAAGCTTGCTGCGCACGCCTAACGAACGACGAGTTGAGACAAAGAACATGACACAGACTACCGATAAACTGTCGACCCACGTTTCAGTCAAAGAAGCTGAAATGGCGGAAGTACTAGCAAAAATCGTTCGTGATAAATACCAATGGGTTGAAGCGCGTAAGCAAACTCAACCATTGGACGAGTTTAAAGCAGCGTTAACCGCAACAGACCGCAGCTTTTATGATGCACTGAGCGGCGAACAGACGGTTTTCATTACTGAATGTAAGAAAGCCTCTCCGTCAAAAGGTTTGATCCGTGACGAGTTTGACCTGGACTACATTGCATCGGTTTACAACAACCACGCTAATGCGATTTCAGTTCTGACCGACGAGAAATACTTCCAAGGTGACTTTGAGTTTTTACCTAAGGTTCGCAGCATTGCTAAGCAACCAATCCTGTGTAAAGACTTCATGGTTGATACCTACCAAGTTTACTTAGCTCGTCACTATTCAGCTGATGCTATCTTGTTGATGCTATCGGTATTAGATGATGAAGAGTACAAAGCACTTGCTGAGGTTGCTCACTCACTCAGCATGGGTGTGCTTACTGAAGTCAGCAATGAAGAAGAGCTTCACCGCGCTGTGGCTCTAAACGCTAAGGTGATCGGCATTAACAACCGTAACCTACGTGACCTGTCGACGGATTTGAACCGTACCAAAGAGTTGGCTCCACTGATTCGCGAGCTGGCTCCAAACGCCATCGTGATTTCAGAGTCTGGTATCTACACCCACCAACAAGTGCGTGACCTTTCAATATTTGCAGATGGCTTCCTAATCGGCAGCTCTCTTATGGCTGAAAAGAACCTTGAACTTGCCGTTCGTAAAGTAACGCTGGGCGAAAACAAGGTGTGTGGTTTAACTCACTCTGACGATGCTGCCAAAGCGTATCAAGCGGGTGCGGTATTCGGTGGTCTGATTTTCGTTGAAGCGTCTAAGCGTCATTTGGATATCGAAGCGGCTCGTTTGACTATGAGCGGTGCACCGCTGAACTACGTGGGTGTGTTCCAAAACCACAGCGTGGCAGATGTGACTAACACGGTTTCTGAGCTCGGTTTGTTTGCTGTACAACTGCACGGTGATGAGTCTCAAGCGTATGTCGATGAGCTAAAACAATCACTGCCTGAAGGCATTGAGATTTGGAAAGCTTACGGTGTGGCTTCGGGCGCTGAGAGCGCGTTACCAGAATTACTGGAAAGCAACGTGACTCGTCACCTGCTAGATACTAAAGTGGGTTCGCAAACGGGTGGTACAGGCCAAGCGTTCGATTGGAGCCTGATCAACAACCAAAGCGCAATCATGTTGGCTGGTGGTCTAAACCCAAAAAATGCTAACCAAGCCGCTAAGTTGGGCTGCTTAGGATTAGACCTAAACTCTGGTGTTGAATCCGCTCCTGGTAAAAAAGACGCAGACAAACTGCAACGTGCTTTTGCAGCGATTCGTAATTACTAGTCTGGCTTTAAACGCAGAAACTAAAACATATTTGTGAGCTTTGCCTGAGCGAGGCTCAAACAAGACTAAACGACTTGGTGTGAAGACACGCCAATAGAATTGAAGGAATAAGATAATGGCTAAACTCGATGCCTACTTCGGTGAATACGGTGGTCAATACGTACCGCAGATCCTAGTGCCAGCACTAGACCAACTTGAACAAGCATTTATCGATGCACAAGCCGATCCTGAGTTCCGCAGTGAATTCATGACGCTTCTTCAAGAGTACGCGGGTCGTCCTACGGCACTAACGCTGACTCGCAACCTAACGAAAGGTACAAAAACTAAACTGTACCTTAAGCGTGAAGACCTACTTCACGGTGGCGCACACAAGACCAACCAAGTACTGGGTCAAGCGCTTCTTGCTAAACGTATGGGTAAACAAGAAATCATCGCTGAAACTGGCGCTGGTCAACACGGTGTTGCGACGGCTCTAGCATGTGCTCTATTAGGTCTTAAGTGTCGTGTTTACATGGGTGCGAAAGACGTTGAACGTCAAAGCCCAAACGTGTTCCGTATGAAGCTAATGGGCGCAGAGGTTATCCCTGTTCATTCTGGCTCTTCAACGCTAAAAGATGCATGTAACGAAGCGCTACGTGACTGGTCTGCAACTTATGAAGACGCGCACTACCTACTAGGTACGGCTGCGGGTCCTCACCCATTCCCGACGATTGTTCGTGATTTCCAGCGCATGATTGGTGAAGAAACGAAGAACCAAATTCTAGCTCGTGAAGGTCGCCTTCCTGATGCAGTTATTGCTTGTGTCGGCGGTGGTTCTAACGCTATCGGTATGTTCGCGGATTTCATTGAAGAAGAATCTGTACGCCTAATCGGTGTAGAGCCTGCTGGTAAAGGTATTGATACCGACCAACACGGCGCGCCGCTTAAACACGGTAAAACCGGTATCTTCTTCGGTATGAAAGCACCACTGATGCAAGATGAGAACGGTCAAGTAGAAGAGTCTTACTCTGTGTCTGCCGGTCTAGATTTCCCATCAGTTGGTCCTCAACACGCCCACCTAAACGCAATTGGCCGTGCTGAATACGACAACGTGACCGATGACGAAGCACTAGAAGCGTTCCAAGCTATCGCACGTAACGAAGGTATTATCGCAGCGCTAGAGTCATCTCATGCTTTAGCTCATGCAATCAAAATGGCTCACGACGACCCAGAGAAAGAACAGCTATTAGTCGTTAACTTATCTGGCCGTGGTGACAAAGACATTTTCTCTGTACACGACATCCTTAAAGAGAAAGGAGCATTATAATGGATCGCTATCAATCACTATTCACTCGCTTAGCTGAAAAAAATCAGGGTGCATTTGTACCATTCGTAACAGTTGGCGATCCTAACCCTGAACAGTCTCTTAAGATCATGGAAACTTTGGTTGAAGCAGGTGCTGATGCGCTTGAACTTGGTATTCCGTTCTCAGATCCGCTTGCAGATGGCCCAACAATCCAAGGTGCAAACATTCGCGCGTTAGATTCCAAAGTAACGCCAGATGTGTGCTTCGATCTTATCGGTCAAATTCGTGCTAAGTACCCAGAGCTACCAATTGGCCTACTGATGTACGCGAATTTGGTTTACGCACGTGGTATCGATAACTTTTACGAGCGTTGTGCTAATGCGGGTATCGACTCGGTACTGATTGCCGACGTACCAACCAACGAAAGTGGTGAGTTTGTTGCGGCAGCGAAGAAGTTTGGCGTTCATCCAATCTTTATTGCTCCACCAACAGCGAGCGATGAAACACTTCAGTCAGTATCTGAACTTGGTGGTGGTTACACTTACCTACTTTCTCGTGCTGGCGTAACGGGTGCAGAAACAAAAGCAAACATGCCAGTAGCCGCACTGCTTGATCGTTTGAACAAGTTCGATGCGCCACCAGCACTGCTTGGTTTCGGTATCTCTGCTCCTGAGCAAGTAAAAGAAGCGATTCAAGCTGGCGCTGCCGGTGCTATCTCAGGCTCAGCGGTTGTAAAAATCATTGAGAACAACGTTGAACAGCCAGAAGCAATGCTTAAAGCATTAGCTGAATTTGTAACGCCAATGAAAGCTGCAACACAGAAGTAATCTTTAGCATTCGCTAAACACGACTGTAGATTCTAAAAGGCACCACAGATGTGGTGCCTTTTTTATTGTTGTCAGAAAAAGTCGCTAATCATCAACTTTCATCGCCTTCTTGATTGCAGCCTCATTGAGTGTCGCTTTAATGGGATCAGTGATTTTATCCACTAAATCGACAGGCATTGGGAATACGATGGTCGTAGTGCGTTCATTCGCGACCTCGGTTAATGTCTGCATATAACGTAACTGAATGGCGTTAGGCGCTTTGTTCAGTACTTCTGCGGCTTCTCTTAGCTTAGTGGATGCCTCTAGCTCACCTGTTGCATGTATCACCTTAGCTCGACGAGAACGCTCTGCCTCTGCTTGTTTCGCAAGAGCTCGCACCATACTGTCATCAAGATCAACATGCTTAATCTCGACATTGGCAATCTTAATCCCCCAGTTATCGGTGTGCTGATCAAGAATTGATTGTAAATCTCTGTTGAGCTCTTCTCGCTCAGACAACAGCTCATCCAATTCATGCTGACCTAGAACAGACCGCAACGTGGTTTGTGAGAGTTGGCTAGTGGCTTCGAGATAGTTCTCCACGTTGTTGATTGCCATCTTAGGATCAAGCACTCGGAAATAGACCACAGCGTTAACCTTAACCGACACATTATCTCTGGTGATCAAATCTTGTGTTGGTACATCTAAAACGATGGTTCGCAAGTCGACTCGCACGATTTGTTGAATGAAGGGAATGATGATAATTAACCCTGGCCCTTTCACACCGTAAAAGCGCCCTAAGAAGAACACTACTGCACGCTCGTACTCGCGCAGAACTCTGAACATACTAGCTATCAACAAGATAACAAGCACGATAACAATACCTATAGTGTGTATAAACATAACCGCCCCCTAATGGTAACGATGGTTAAGCAATAAATAATTCAATCAAGTTTGTCCTAGCATTCCGCGCTAACAGCCCGTGCTAACCAGAGTTCGATGGTGTCTCATCGGGCAGCGCTTCAACATCCAAAGAAAGCCCGGTGAGCTTGGTGACTCTGATACTCTGTCCTGCTTTCAGTTCATTGACGCATTTAGCTTGCCAGATTTCACCTTCAACCAGCACTCGACCCGCGCCAGGAAAACCGCTTACAACTTTACCCGTCTCGCCAACCACCGCTTCCATCCCAGTCGTCACTGGCTTATTTCTGACTCGGACTAGCATTGATATTGTTACGACAATAAACGCTACAGAGAACAAACTGATTCCGATAATTAACGGCAATGCGATTTGGTAACCCGGTACTTCAGTGTCCATCAGCATGATTGAGCCCAATGTAAATGCAGCAACGCCACCCAAACCGAAAATACCAAAGCTCGGACTAAAGGCTTCCGCAACCATTAAAGCTATACCCAACAAGATCAAAGCAAGACCCGCGTAACTCACAGGCAGCATTTGTAACGAGTACATCGCCAATAACAGACAGATACCGCCCAATACACCTGGTAAGCCGACCCCTGGGTTATAAAACTCCAGCAACAAACCATAGATACCGATGAGCATGAGGATGTAAGCGACATTTGGATTCGTAATCACCGAAAGCAAACTAAAGCGCCAGTCTTGTTCTCGCTCGACAAAAGCAACATCACTAAGTTGGACTTCCTGACTGACCCCGTTGATGGTGATGATGCGTCCGTTGATCAGTTCAACCAATTGCTGAAGGTCGCTGGCAATAAAATCAATCACGTTAAGCGAAAGTGCATTCTCTGAGTCCAAACTCGCCGCTTCTCTTACCGCTTTTTCTGCCCATTCTTCGTTACGTTTGTGCAGCTTAGCCAAACTGACAATGTAAGCCGCTGCATCATTGATGACTTTCTTTTCCATCGCAGTGGTGGCTTTTACCTGATCTGAGTTCTCTTGTTTCGTTGCGTCTTGTTCACTCGCAGAAGTGTTGTCGTCTTTATTGGTATCGTCTTGAGGCGACAAGGGATTAGTCGGCGCTTTGCCACCACCAAGAGACACTGGCGTGGCTGCGCCTAAATTGCTTCCGGGCGCCATGGAAGCAACGTGGCTGGCAAGTAAAATATAGGTACCGGCGCTCGCTGCTCGTGAACCCGCAGGCCCAACCCAAGTAGCGACTGGAATCGGTGAGGTGGTGATGGATCGAATAATGTCACGCATCGATGAGTCTAACCCGCCAGGCGTGTTCATTTTCAAAATAATGAGCTTTGCTTGCTCATCGTGAGCTTGTTCTATTTCTCTAGTGAGGTAATCACTGGTCGCCGGACCTATCCCTCCGTTCACCTCAATCACCCAGACATCATCGGCCTGAGCAAACACTGAGCTGAGCAACAGAAGAAACGCAAACAAGTACTTTAATATAAAAGTCATAGCCCCTCTCCTTACAACTGAGATGCTAGATAGACGTTTTATTTAAAGCGCAGAGGTAACATCTTGGTAATAAATAGATACCTTAAGCATAGTTCAGGCTAAATTTCACACAACACGTACCTGTGGATTTACCCCAACACAAACGCTCAAAAAACACTCGCGAATGAAATCAAAATGTTAATGGGACGTTTTCAACACCAACGATTGTAAATCATTCACAAAACCTCCAGCGAAAAAGCTTTTATAAATTCAACAAATAACATCGCTATAAAAAACCAAGGCAAACGATTGCATTGTTGTGCAAAATCAACAAATGACATTAGACCACTTGTTTTTCAGAGACTTTCACCTCTGCTCATATTGATAAATGTAAAGGATACGTGTAAAACTCGTCGCGAAATATTAATCCAATGGTACATCGTACATTGGTGAGTAGTTCTGGGATTTTTATATTTAGTAGCACAGAGGTTATGGAAGTGTTAAAAGAAAAGAGTTTACTAAGCAACATCGGCGTTCAAGTCGTTATTGCAATGATCGTCGGTACTGTAGTTGGTGCGATGATGGGTGACAGCGCAACTATGTTCGCTCCACTGGGTGCTATCTTCATCAACTTGATCAAGATGTTGGTTATCCCTCTAGTCGCAGTTGCACTGATTTCAGGTGCTGCTGGTTTAGGCAACAGTTCATCTGCAGGTAAAGTCGGCGTAACTACATTGGGTTACTTTGCACTAACGTCTGCACTTGCTGTAGCGCTAGCGCTAGTAATGGGTGAAGTATTCGAACCGGGTCGTGGTATCGATGTTTCTGGCGTAGAAGGCATGTTCTCTTCTGAATACGCTGCGAAAGGCGAACTTCCAACGTTCTGGGCAACCATCACTGGCATGATCCCTACCAACGTTTTCCAATCATTGAATGAAGCAAACATTCTGCAAATTCTCGTTTTCTGCTTATTCTTCGGTATTGCGATTTCTAAACAAGCGAAAGAAAAACGTGATCCTATCATCAATGGCGTAAACGCGATTGTTGACGCTATGGTTTGGATGATCAACAAGGTTATGATCATTGCACCACTTGGCGTATTCGGCCTAATGGCAGAAGCAGTTGGTACATTCGGTTTTGGCGCACTTATGGTTGTGTTCAAACTGTTCGTTGTTTACATCGCTGCGATCCTGATCTTCGGTTTTGTTGCTTACCCACTGATGATTCAGATCTTCACTAAGACTTCAGCTAAGAAGTTCCTAGTGGCAATGAAGAAGCCTCAAGCGGTTGCACTATCAACAGCCTCTTCAATGGCGACACTGCCAGTAACAATGGAAACGGTAGAGAAAGAACTTGGCGTTCGTAACTCTACGGCTTCATTCGTTCTACCACTTGGTGCGACGATCAACATGTCTGGTAATGCAATTTACTACGGCCTAGTTGCTATCTTCTTTGCACAGCTGTTCAACATCGACCTGTCTATGGGTGCTTACGTTGCTATCATCGTAACCTCTACGCTAGGCGCAGTTGGTCAAGCAGGTGTTCCAGGTCCTTCTTTCCTAGTGGTTGCGGTTCTTCTAGCAGCTGGTATCCCTATCGAAGGTCTACCTCTGTTGTTCGCTCTAGACCGTATCTTCGACATGATTCGTACTGCTCTGAACATCACTGGTGATGCAGCATGTGCAGTAATCGTTGATTCTCTAATCAAAGACGAAGCGAAAGAAGCTGAGCTACAAAAACAGCAAGCGTAATCAATAAACGCTAAGTTGGTGGTGATTGAATTGATACCACCAGCTTAAACTAAAAAATCCGAGAGCCTCACAGCCCTCGGATTTTTTGTTTTTGGTGTTCTAGTTATAAGCGTTACGCGAATTACAAATCAGCGCCATAGATATCAAACGTGAAGTACTTAGAAGCAATCTTGTCGTAAGTACCATTTGCTCTGATCTCTTCAATCGCGGCATTGAATTGTTTCGCCAGTTTTGAATCCTGTTTTCTTAGTGCTAAAGCCGTACCTTCACCAATGTAGGCTTTGTCAGTTACTGCTTTGCCTTTAAATTCAAAACCCTCACCTTCTTTCTTATCTAAGAAAGCCAATGAAAGTTGATCAGAGTTACCAAACGTTAAATCTAGACGGCCATTCTGCATATCAAGATACACTTCATCTTGGCCCGTATAACGTTTAATCTTCGCAACCTCACCAAACTTGTCGGTAACGTAGCGATCGTGAATCGTGCCTTGTTGAACACCGATGGTTTTGCCCGCTAAGCCGGCCTCATCGACGCTGAATTCCGCGCTTTTAGCAGCAACAAACACGGCTGGAGTTTGGTAGTACTTATCAGTAAACAAGATCTTACGCTTACGCTCTTCGGTAATACGCATTGAAGCCATAATCACATCTGACTTTCTTGCCAACAAACTTGGAATTAGCGAGTCCCAACTTTGTGAAACCCAAGTACAATCGAGTTTGGCTTGCTCACACAAGGCATCAGCTATCTCAATATCAAACCCAACAGGCACACCGTCACTGTTTTTATAGTTGAATGGCGGATACGTAAAGTCTGACGCCAAACGGATTTCTTTCGCCTGTACCGTTGTACCAAGTAAAGCGGCCGCACAAGCGAGTCCTAGTATTATCTTTTTCATCATTGCCATCCTAGATATGATCTTTATCGAGTTGAGATTGAGTTTCTTTATGTTGAGATTGTTGAATTTGTCTGCCTTGTTGATTCTTTTCTAATTCGGTTTGGTAGCGTGTTAGTGACGTTATCACTTCTAGCATGCTCTCTTGGCTACCAATACTGATTCGAACACAGTTACGCAAAGCAGGTTCATGGTTTTGATTCCTTGTCACAATGCCATCTTTCGCCAATACACTAAACAGCTCGTAGTCAGGCTTGTGGCGTAATAAGACAAAGTTGGTAGAAGACGGGTAAACCTGTTCAATGAAATCAAACTGATTCAGTTCAGAAGCAAAGAGGTTTCGTAATTCGACCAACTTTAACGTTGCGTCTTCCATTACTGAAACTCGTTCATCAGACAATGCGTCTAGCACTATTTGAGATGAGCAATCTGGCATTGGGTATGGCGGAATCAATTTAGCGACATACTGCATCACATTTTGACTCGCTAAGATAAAGCCACAACGTACTGCAGCCAGTCCAAACGCCTTCGACAAAGTGCGAATCACAACCAAATGCGGATAACGCTCAATAAGGCTCACAGATGACGTTTGTGGTTCAAACTCGATATACGCTTCATCGACCACCACTAGAGATTTCCCGATAGTCCCTTCCAGTACCTGAATCAAATCCGATCTGGGAATCACATTACCCGTTGGGTTGTTGGGAGAACAAAGGAAAACGATATTAGCCAACTCGGCTTTATTCACGATATCAGTAACGTCTAAGCTGAAATCTTCCTGCAAAGGAGAATCGAGCGTTTCAATCGCTAATGCATCGGCGCAAAACTCATACATTGCATACGTTGGTGAACAAATCAGGATATTGTCACTCGCTGGCTTACAGAATGTTCTGATCAGTAAGTCAATCGCTTCATCAGCGCCACGAACAGCAACCGTTGCAGCATCAGTTCCACAATACGCTTGGTAAGCCTTGGCAATATCTTGAGGTAAGAAGTCTGGGTATCGATTGTGACTCGCTTCTCCTTGAAACAGTGAGCTTTCCAATTCGTTCGCGTTTAGCCAGACACGTCCATCACCACCAATTCTTCTTGCCGATTGATAAGGTATTAATTTTTTTACAGCCTGAGGCACTAAGCCATCAATAAAAGATGTCAAGAAGCTATTCCTTTCGCAAAATCACAATTCTTCACCACTGCTTTTGTATTCAAAATATACGACTTATGCACATATTAAATCACAAATGATGATTAAGTATCTACATTCAAACAGAACACCATTGAAAAATGAATCGAATTAATCACATAATAGCCATGATAAAAAATCATAGGTAAAGATATGAATCGCCCCCTTCCTTCAACAAAAACATTACTCGCATTCTTGTCTACAGCTAGACATCTCAACTTTACGCACGCGGCGAATGAGCTCAATGTCACGCAAGGTGCAGTGAGTCGTCAGGTGCTGTCGTTTGAAGAAAGCCTTGGCTGTGATCTCTTCTACCGACATGCTCGAGGGTTGTCCCTGACACCAAAAGGAGAAGAGCTAGTTCCTCTTATACAAGGGGTGATTTACCAACTGCAATCCGCTCTTAACCAAGTGGCTAGCTCTCCCTCGAAGATCAAGCTCAATGCTCCGAGTTGTATTACCTCGTGGCTGTTACCCAAATTGATGTCATTTCAGCAAGCCTACCCTGAAATTGATGTAGAACTAACGTCCACTATCAAACACGTTTTCGAACCGAGCTTTGACCCGTTCGACGCAGTGATTACCTACGGTAAGAAGCCAAGCCAACACTCGATTGTGAGCCAATTATTGTTTAACGAGCAACTGGCTCCTGTCTGCCAAACACAGAGTATTGTTCCAAGTCACCTGATAGATAGCACTTCAACTGTCATCAAGCCACACAAGCTTGCTCAGTACACTTGGTTGCACGCTAACAATGAGCAGAGTGACTGGCGACTATGGTTAGAGCACATAGGAAGCCATGACCTTTCAAGCAAGAACAACCAACAATTCGCGACACTCGACCAAGCGATGAATGCCGCGATTCAGGGCTTTGGTATAGCAATCGGTGACATCACGCTTGCTAAGCAAGATATTGATTTGGGCAGATTGGTGAAAGTGAGTGAAGGCAGTGTCTTCTCTGGAAATGGTTACTTCCTATTACAACCCAAGAACCGTCAGAATGCCTCGCTATCAACCTTAGTCGATTGGCTAGTCGATTAACGGTTATCAAATTGCCAATTCAGGAGCCTTAAAGCTTCAGTAGATCGTCATAATGAGAATTTTACCATTCTCAAAATAAAACTATTTTTCGTCAGCTCCGTATTGGTGTTTAGAGAATAGAACTTACGTTCCTTTAACTAATTGAAAAGAAATTCAATTCTATTTGGTAGGAAAGTGGTTCTGTTCAATTGGAAAAAATGGCATTCGAATTGCTTTGTCATAGATAACCCAACCAATATACAGCAGGTTGCATCATTTGAACTGCAGCTTGTCACGGAGGATAGGCTATGACCTTACAAAGACATACGTATTACGGCTTAATTCACCATGGGATTAAAACCTTATTAATGGACAGAATTGGCCACTTCACAGAACGTGAATATCATGAGTATCTCGACTTAACGACCGGTAAATCGACATGTTTTGCCATGAGTGAACAAGAACTCGAAAACACCTTAGACAGTTTGAAAAGCGAAGGTTATCTTGAAGACATCAAGAAGCTGATACCTCGCTACCAAACCTCGTCAATGCGATAACCGGTCTAAACTCGTTAAACACGATGAAGGGTTAGATGGAATTAAATGGCACCCAATTGTCTCGGACTATTTAGCATCGAGACAGTTTTCGTTAGACTGTCTGCAACTCAACTAACTGGATAGTCAGTGTCTCATGAAGCAAATCCTTGATTTCATTCCTCTCATTATTTTCTTTGCGCTGTATAAGATGTATGACATCTATACAGCGACTGGTGCTTTGATCGTTGCATCTGCAGTTCAAATTGTTTTGACGTATTTCATCTACAAGAAAGTAGAAAAAATGCAGATCATCACGTTTCTGATGGTTGCCGTATTTGGCGGCATGACCATCTTCTTGCACGACGACAACTTCATTAAGTGGAAAGTGACCATCGTTTACGCGCTGTTTGCTATCGGCCTGACAGTCAGTCACATCATGGGCAAGTCAGCTATTAAAGGAATGTTGGGCAAAGAGATTTCACTTCCTGAATCAGTGTGGGCCAAGATCAACTGGGCATGGACTCTGTTCTTTACTCTATGCGCTATTCTCAACGTTTACGTTGCTTTCAACCTACCGTTGGATGTTTGGGTGAACTTCAAGGTGTTTGGCTTACTCATCGCTACCCTGCTCTTCACCTTACTGACGGGTGTATATATTTATAAGCATTTACCAAAAGATCAGCACCTACAAAAAGACCAACAGCAAGAACTAACAGACAAAAATACCGACGAGAAGTAACCCTAAGGGATGAGTCCTCATTCCCTTTTTGATACAATTCTTATCAATATGCTATTTAACAGTGGCCAATGATACTCGTGATCATTGGCCACTGGCTTTTTTGTGTTGCAGAAACTGGTCAAAATAAAGCCTATTATTTACTGACAATCTCACTAAATTAGCGGCAATCTGGTTTCTTGTTGTTCAATGCACTCATTTGCCAATGTGCTTAACCAGTCAACACATCTGTTTTTATTTAAGATAATCAATACCATCAAGAGTACAACAATGACTATTCAATCAACTTTGAACCCGATTGGTTCTTTACTTCTTCGCACATTAGCGATGCCTTCTGATACAAATGCAGCAGGCCAGATTTTCGGTGGTTGGATAATGTCTCAGCTCGACCTAGCTGGCGGTATCTTGGCGAAAGAGATCTCTAACGGCAAAATAGTCACAGTTTCAGTATCAAGTATCGAGTTCAAACAACCAGTCTCTGTGGGTGATGTGGTATGTGTTTATGGTGATTGCACTAAGATTGGTCGCAGCTCGATGAATATCGACCTAGAAGTATGGGTTAAGCCGGTACTTGACCACGGCATCGGTGACCGTTACAAGGTTTGTGGCGCGACATTCAACTACGTCGCGGTTGATGAAAGTGGTAAGCCTCGCTCTATCAATAAATAGGACTTTTCACTCCGTCGTTTACGTAAATGGTCTTTAGTTCGAGTCAATGAAATAGCTAAAGACCATAGCGCTCTCTCGCACCAATTCACAATTTCTTATCATTAGCTCTTCCAATACCAATTAGTTCGCGTAAATTAGCAAGATAGCGAATTTAAACGCCCCAATTTAGTGAAGTAAAATAAGGATATCTCAATATGTGGTACGTGATTTTTTCTCAAGACGTCGAAAATTCATTAGAAAAGCGCCTAAGTGTTCGCCCACAACATCTAGAACGCCTACAAACACTTCACGATGAAGGCCGACTGTTAACAGCAGGCCCAATGCCAGCCATTGACTCAGATAACCCTGGTGAAGCTGGCTTCACAGGTTCGACTGTGATTGCTGAGTTTAATTCTTTAGAAGATGCACAGACATGGGCAGACGCAGACCCGTACATCGCTGCTGGTGTCTACCAAAATGTTATTGTTAAACCATTCAAGAAAGTATTTTAACGTGAAAAAATGGATTATTGGCTCACTGACTTTAGCTCTGCTCGCAGGCTGTTCATCAAGTGAGCATGACGAACAAAGACAGCTAGAGATGATGGCGCAGCACCGTGCTGGCGTTTTATCTGCTGGCCTGCCGATTGAGTACGGCCCGCTGTCGGTCATGCGCGTATTAGCAAAAAACACGGTTATCGAAATCATGATGATCTACAACCAAGATGCAAAAGGTGCTAAGCCTTTAAACCAAGTTGTAGACATGAGTGTGAATAGCTACTGCACTAACTCAGAAGTAAGAGCAAACCTTGACATGGGCTTGGCTTACAACATCAAGATTCGTAACACACGCGGACAATTGATGGTTGAGAAGCTGATCAGCAAAAATACCTGTCAGAGCAGCAGTTAGATTCGAGATTTAAACAAGCATAAAACCAGAAGGCCTAGCATTTGCGAGGCCTTTTTTGTGGTTCATCGTGGATTAGCGGGTCAATCAAAACCTAGTATTAGTTATGCTCAAGCTTCTGCGGCTTCCCACTCTTTACGCAGTGTCTTAGTCGCCGAAACTAAGTTAGTTAGTGCGGCTTCTGTCTCTGCCCAGTTGCGTGTCTTTAATCCACAATCTGGGTTCGCCCACAAACGTTCTGCTGGGATTTTTTCTGCCGCTTTCTTAAGTAAATCAACAATCCACTCTTCTGAAGGGATGTTTGGCGAGTGAATATCGTAAACACCCGGGCCTATCGCATTCGGATAGTTAAACTCTTCAAACGCTTTCAATAGTTCCATATTTGAACGAGAGGTTTCAATGGTAATCACATCGGCGTCTAATGCGGCCACTGAATCAATGATTTCGTTGAACTCGCTGTAGCACATGTGAGTATGAATTTGCGTCTCTGGTTTAGCACTCGCGGCCGAGATCTTAAAGGCATCGACGGCCCATTCTAAATATTCTGCGTGGTCACGTTTTTTCAATGGTAAACCTTCACGAATCGCTGGTTCATCAATCTGAATAATATTGATTCCTGCATCTTGTAGGTCAGACACTTCATCACGCAGCGCAAATGCCAATTGATTAGTGATCTCTTTGCGTGAGATGTCTTCACGTGGGAACGTCCAGCACAAGATAGTGACAGGGCCAGTTAACATCCCTTTCATTTGTTTAGAAGTTAGAGATTGGGCATAGGTAGACCACTCCACCGTCATCGGTTTCTCACGCTCGATATCCGCGACTACAATAGCTGGTTTCACGCAGCGAGAACCGTAGCTTTGCACCCAACCAAATTTAGTGGTTTGAAAGCCCGCTAGATTTTCTGCAAAGTACTCCACCATATCATTACGTTCCGCTTCACCATGAACCAACACATCCAAATCTAGCGCTTCTTGGCGTTTCACCGCATCCGCAATATGGCCTTTCAATGCGGTTGTGTATTCCGCTTCACTCAGTTTGCCGGTTCGGTAAGCACTACGCTGAATTCGGATCTCCCCTGTTTGTGGGAACGAACCAATGGTTGTGGTTGGCAATAGTGGTAAACCCAGCACCTCAGACTGATGAACCGCACGTTCTGCATAAGGAGCACTACGCTCTGCTAATGCTTTGGTAATCGTGCTAAGACGAGCCTGTACTTGAGGCTTGTTCACATGAGTCGAGCTCTTACGTGCAACAATAGGTTGGCTATAAGTCTCACACGCTAATATGGCATTTTGATCGCCGTCAAGCGCAGCACCCAATAAGCTAACTTCCGTGACTTTCTGTTTCGCGAAAGCAAACCAGCTTTTCACTTCATCGCTAAGTGAATCTTCTAACTCTAAGTCAACTGGGCTGTGCAGCAGCGAACATGAACTTGCGACCCAAAGCTTATCGTCTAACTTCTCTTTCACTGGTTGCAGTTTCGCTAGCTGAGTAGCCAAGTCTGCTCGCCAAACATTGCGCCCGTTGATGACACCTGCAGACAGCACCCACTCTTCAGGTAGTTTACTCACGACTTCATCGAGTTGTTGTGGCGCAGCAGCCAAATCGATGTGTAAACCATTGACGGGCAGTTCTATGATTTTATCTAACGTGTCAGTCACCGAATCAAAGTAAGTGGTAAGCAGCAGTTTTACATCACCTTGAATCACTTGATAAGCCAACTTGAATGAATCAGCCCAACGTTTTTCAAGTTCCAGAGAAAGGATAGGCTCATCGATTTGCACCCACTCAACACCTAACTTGGAAAGTTTAGCCAAAATCGCTTGGTAGGCAGTAAGCAGGCGTGGAAGCAAGCTTAGGCGATCAAAGCCCTCTTCCACTTCTTTGCCTAGGTACAAGTAAGACAGCGGGCCAAGAAGGACTGGCTTAACCTTATGCCCAGCTTGAATAGCTTCATTCACTTCATCAAACAGTTGCGGCCAGCTCACGTCAAACGAATCATCTTTACTGAATTCGGGCACAATGTAGTGGTAGTTAGTGTTGAACCACTTGGTCATGTCAGATGCAGCTGCACCGTCTTGAGCACTTTCTGAACCATGTTTCCCGCCACAACAAGTTGGCTGCTTTTGAGATTGTGATTGCCCGCGACCAACACGGAACAAGGTATCTAAGTCTGGGAAGGCTTTCTCTTCTTCAGAGCCACCAGCGTGACGCTTTGGCACATGACCCAAAAGCAAAGTCGTTGTTAACACATGGTCGTACCATGCGAAGTCACCCGCAGTTGCAAAGCTTAGATTCGCGTCGGCTTGTACATTCCAGTTACGATTTCTCAGTTCGCTGCCGAGCTGATTAAGCTCTGACTGGCCAATCTCGCCGCGCCAGTACTTCTCTAATGTAAATTTCAGTTCGCGTTTTTCACCGATGCGTGGGTAGCCAAGAATATGCGTTGTCGTAGTCATGAGCCTGTTCCTTATTCAATAATTGTTAGTATCTTTTCAGACCACCTATTGAAGATTACGCTTTATCAAAAAGGCGTCTGGATGGCTAAACTATCCACCCAATCTGAATAATGAACAACGTCCAAATATTCATCTTGTTTATTAAAAATATTCATCTTGAATAAACCAAAGATGAGGAACTCAAAACCATCTAGACATCTAGACGTTTACAAATGATAAAAAACCCCGTAGGGTGATTATTAAGAAATATTGAATTGGCTTAGGGAATATGAGGAATACTCATGATAGAGCTTAAACACCTTCGAACATTGACTACCTTGAGAGACAGCGGCTCACTGACAGCAACTGCAACCTCTCTTCATCTGACGCAGTCGGCGCTTTCTCATCAATTGAAAGACCTTGAGGCGCGTATTGGCGGTCAGCTTTTCCTTCGTAAAACTAGGCCAGTTAAATTCACCTCTGAAGGTGAGATTTTGCTTAAGCTCGCCGATGAGATACAGCCAAGAATCGCTAAAGCAGAGAACGAACTCGCAAGCCTGAAAGAGGATGTGAATGGCCGTTTGCACATGGCGATCGAGTGTCACTCATGCTTCCAATGGTTAATGCCCGCTTTGAAGGAATACCAAGTTGCTTGGCCAAGCGTAACCCTAGATTTCTCGTCAGGCTTTGGTTTTGAGCCGCTGCCCGCATTAATGGCTGGTGAATTAGATTTGGTGATCACCTCTGATATACAGCCGCGTTCAGAGGTTCATTATGAGCCACTCTTTGATTTCGAGATGCGTTTGATCACTGCAATAAACTCGCCTTTGGCTGAAAAGCCAAGCATTGAACCGCAAGATCTTAGCGATCTCACGATGCTCTCCTATCCAGTTCAAAAACAGCGTTTAGATGTCGTGAAGCACTTTTTGCAACCTGCAGGTGTGGAACCTAAGAAGTGGAAGCAAGCAGACAACACCTTGATGTTGGTGCAAATGGTATCGGCAGGATTAGGTGTCGCGGCATTACCAAACTGGGCAATCAGTGAGTTCTCAAGACAAGGCTTGATAGCCAGCAAGCCGTTAGGTAAAGGGCTTTCGAGAAGACTGTTTGCTGCAGTAAGAAACTCAGAAAAAGACAAGCGTTACCTACAGGCTTTCTTTAGTACGGCAAGGCAGCAGAGTAAGAGTCACCTTGATGGTATTGAGGTCGTTTAACAATAACCATCGTCAACTAACTCCGCTTACACCAAGCACAAGAGACAAATGCCAGAAACAAAAAAAGTCACAGATAATCTGTGACTTTTTAGTTTCAGTACCGATGATTTTCGATACCTGTTGATTCGCGAAAAATAGACTATCTTGCGTAAGATTTAAACTGGTTAGTCAGTGGGTCGTATTGATAGCCAAGCATATCAAGCTTACCGACGACACTTTCTATATCCATCTCATACATGCTAATGAGCTCTTCAAAACTGTCGCACTCTAAGCGCAGTTTTTCGTTCACTATTCCCAGCAAGATAATGCTATCCAGGCTTTTGACGTTGCTTAAATCCATCTCGTACTCCTTACGAACACACTGACTAGAGTTAAGTTTAGAACGCTTACTAAGGTCACGCTAAAAAACAGATCACACTTCTTAAATCAGATACGTGGTTACCATACCCAAAGTTACGATGCCCAAAATTACAGAGCCCAAACTGGCGTTAAACCAACAGCGGCCGCTAATAACATCAACAATGAAACCGTAAGTTGAAGCTTTTCAGGTGTCTTAACGAACAGTAGATGCCAACACCACACCACGATAGAAGAGATCAACAAAGCGAAGCTAAATAGTAACGTCGAAATTACTGGCTCTAACTGAGCTTCAGAGAGTGAGTAAACATTCACGACTGTTGCCAGTACCACCAACATACCCGCCAATACACCCACCACTGGCAAAACACGGTGGAAAGCTTGCAAACGCGTTCTTGCGATCGTCAGCAGTAAATGACCAAACGCAGCACCTAACAATACGACCAACAGCAGAGTCGTAATGATGCCGACTGTGGTTGCTTGCTCCGTCGCTTGAATAGCAACGTAAGATAACGCCAAACCACACGCCAAATACATAACCCAGATAGGGCCAGAATCACGAGTCTTCTTAGTTTGAACTTGAGAATAGAAATAAAAAATTGCGAACACGACCAGAAAGGCTTCAATTTTTACTGAGGCAACCGCCAGCCAAAGCACGCCAATTGCAGGTAACATCTTGTGAATACGGCCACGTTGTCCCGGGCAAATATCCCCTTTCACCAAGATGAGGGTTAAGATCAGTTGGGCTCCTAAAAGCATCGGAGCAAATTGTACTAATAACGTTTCGACCATTGTGGATCTACTTCTTCAGACTTATTTTCGCGAATAATATCAAAAACTGCTGCGAACACTAATCAAAATCACAAATTAGCGACGTTATTCAAGGCTTCAACTATGCTGTTGTATGGCTCTTTTGATGCTTTTAAAAGCGATATAGCGAAAGACACCAGAACTAACAGGGGCATGTTCTACTGGCTAGTCTAGTCTCATGCCGCTATAATTCCCGCCTCAAAAATCAGAGGTTGAAATATGTACAGCGATATCACTCCTATTCACGAACACAAAAAATACTGGGCCGAGTGCTACGGAACTGCACCCTTTTTGCCTACCAGTAGAAAGGAGATGGATGCTCTTGGATGGGATAGCTGTGACATTATTATTGTAACTGGTGATGCGTATGTCGATCACCCGAGCTTTGGTATGGCTATCATCGGCCGTCTGCTTGAAGCTCAAGGTTTCCGCGTAGGCATTATTGCTCAACCAAAGTGGGACAATAAAGATGCCTTCATGAAGCTAGGTAAACCTAACCTATTTTTCGGCATCACAGCGGGTAACATGGACTCCATGATCAACCGCTACACCTCTGATCGCAAATTACGTCACGATGATGCTTACACACCAAACAATGAAGGTGGCAAGCGTCCTGACCGTGCAACTCTGGTTTATTCTCAACGCTGTCGTGAAGCTTACAAAGGCACGCCAATCGTTCTTGGTGGTATTGAAGCAAGCTTGCGCCGTGTTGCGCACTACGACTACTGGTCGGATAAAGTTCGTCGCTCTGTATTGTTTGATGCAAAAGCCGACATTCTTCTTTTTGGTAACGCTGAACGTGCACTGGTTGAAGTGGCACATCGCATTGCCGACGGCGAAGACATGTCTACGCTAACCAATATCCGCGGTACTGCTATCAATCTTCCAGCAGCGCCTGAAGGCTTCAAAATCATTGACTCTTCTCGTATCGAAAAGCCGAACAAAGCGTATGTTCCCGTTAACCCATACGAAGTTGAAACCCAGTGTGATACCAAGAAAGACGAAAAAGAAGAAGTAAAAGCGCAGCCTATTACTATTCGCCCTTCTCGTCACGATGCAAAAACTACAGCAGTTCGTATCCCAGGTTACGAAAAGCTAAACAATGACCGTATTCTTTACGCTCACGCTAGCCGTATTCTGCACCTTGAGACAAACCCGTACTCGGGTCGTGCTCTGATTCAACGTCACGGTGATCGTGAGCTCTGGGTTAACCAAGCGCCAATTCCACTGACTACAGAAGAGATGGATTACGTGTTTGGCCTTGCTTACAAGCGTGTTCCTCACCCGATGTACGGTAAAGCGAAAATCCCAGCATACGACATGATCAAAACCTCGGTTAATATCATGCGTGGTTGTTTTGGTGGTTGTTCTTTCTGTTCAATCACAGAGCACGAAGGTCGTATCATTCAAAACCGTTCGAAAGAATCTATCTTGGATGAGATCGAAGACATTAAAGATAAAGTACCGGGCTTTACCGGTACTATTTCTGACTTAGGTGGTCCAACGGCGAACATGTACCGTTTAGGTTGTTCAGATCCAAAAGCAGAAATTAACTGCCGTCGTCCATCATGTGTGTTCCCGAAAATCTGTGAAAAGCTAAACACAGACCATCAACACACCATCGACCTGTACCGCTCAGCAAGAAAAGTACCGGGCGTTAAGAAGATCATGATTGCTTCTGGTGTTCGTTACGACCTAGCGATTGAGTCTCCAGAATACGTTCGTGAGCTTGTGACTCACCACGTTGGTGGTTACTTGAAGATTGCTCCAGA
Organism: Vibrio sp. ZF 223; assembly: GCF_003050585.1. Classification (NCBI taxonomy): domain Bacteria; kingdom Pseudomonadati; phylum Pseudomonadota; class Gammaproteobacteria; order Vibrionales; family Vibrionaceae; genus Vibrio; species Vibrio sp. ZF 223. The sequence goes on along the minus strand of NZ_PIGB01000002.1, from coordinate 394,299 downwards.
GCATACTGAAAAAGGCCCGTTGGACCTGATGATGAAACCGGGCATGGGCACTTACGATCGTTTCAAAGAGATGTTCGAGAAGTACAGCGCTGAAGCCGGTAAGAAACAGTACCTGATTCCTTACTTCATCTCTGCTCATCCGGGCACAGAAGACGAAGATATGCTTAACCTTGCAATGTGGCTGAAAAAGCATAACTACGAGTGTGACCAAGTACAGAACTTCTACCCATCGCCAATGTGTAATGCAACATCGATGTACTACTCAGAGACCAACCCTCTGAAACGCGTGAAATATAAGAAGCGTGAAGATGTTCCTGTACCTAAAGGTGATCGTCAACGTCGTCTCCATAAAGCACTGCTACGTTACCACGATCCTGAAAACTGGAAGATCATCCGTGAAGCGCTGATCAGTATGGGCAAACAGCACTTGATCGGCGACAAAGTAAACTGCCTAGTACCAGCAGAAGACTTTGATGCTCAAACGCCAGCACAACGTCGTAAGTCTGGTCGTCACGGTTCACAACGTTTTGCGACTAAACACAGCAAATCTCAACCGGGTTTAGGCGGCGAGAAGCCACGTAATCACTCTAAATCTGGTGGCAAGAAGCCTACTGGTAACGGTAGCCAAGGCAATGCTAACCAAGGTAACGGAAAGCAAAACGCTGGTGGTAGTAACAACGGTAACGATCGTAAACCAGCGACAGGCTTCATTAAGAAAGGTCCTGGTAGTCAGCAATCACAAGGTAATGGCAGCGGAAACGGCAAACCAAACCGCAATAAAGGCGGTAATGGTCAAGGTGGCAAACCTGCAAGTAACGGCAAGAACCGCCAGCGCGCAGCACAACGCTAATATCGCAAGCCAATTTATTCTGTTATCGTAAAAACACAAAGCGCAGCTATTTAGCTGCGCTTTTTTGTTTTTGCCAACTCATCAAAAATCTCACTGAGTTGTCTAACGAGTAAATACCCAATACTGACTAAACAAATAGTTGGTGACCATACCCACTAAGATACCAACCGCCATTGCGATAAACACGGCCCCAGTAAATGCAGGCAACAGTTCCGTCATCAACTTAAAGCACAACAAATTAGGAATCGCCGATATCGATGCGGAAAACATGAATTTCTGCCACTGGATCAACTTTTCGGACCAACTCCCCTGACCTTTGAATCCAAAAGTCAGCACGCGATTACCAAACCACGTTGTCGTTGCAGCAGCAATGAACGAACCTATTCTCGCCGTCATTAAAGGCAAACCAGCAATGTAATGCAGAAAGGCAAATACCGCACAATCAACAACAAATCCACCAGCACCAACCACAGCAAATCGAACCATCCTGTGATGGGATTGGAGCTTTTGACTGTGTGCCTGAAGCTTGTTATTGATCATTCGCAGCCCTGAGTTAACGCTGAACATCACTTTCACTTCGAATGTGACTCAACGACAAATTTGGTTTGATGTTTTGGCTATGACAACTGAATAAAGCGCGCTTTACTTTAACCGTCGGCTCCAAAATACACGTTAACGCGTTGTCTTTAATCTTGGTTTCGACTTCCGCTCTTTTACCAATCAAATAGAACTTGTCGATGCCATCAAGTTGCTCGATATCAAGTAGCTTCTTCGCTTGACCATGGCTATAAAATTGCCCAGAGAACGGTCGCTTGCCTACATAAAAACTCGGTGATGAATCAGTGATCTGTTCGAAGATGATACGATCACTTTTCTCGTTCGCCTTGCCTAAGTTCAGGTAAACCATCGCGATCATCAATAAGACGGGTAGAACTAAAGCCACGCTTGAAAACCACTTCTTATCTTTTTCCACTACGAGTATAGCAACCAACAAACCAAGAGCAGGAATTCCCGGTAACACGTAAGCTGGAAGAATATTACCCGCCATGGTGAAAAGAATCAGAGGAGAGACCAACCAACACACAAGGAATGAAAACAAGCCGCGATTTTCAGTATTAATTTCTGCAATTTTCTTACGGCGAACAAACGCCAATATAGGCAAAACAATTGACCAAGGCGCAGCGGCTTGAATCCAGAATACCCAGATCATACCTCGTGCTTGGTCATGAGCAGAACCGTACAGATCACCTTCCCAGCCACTCACAACAAAACGCTTAAAGTGTTCGCCAACAATAAAGTAGTCGATGAAGCCCGGCGTTGCCATTTCAGCCATGATGTACCAAGGTAGAGCAATCGCTAACATCACACCTAAACCAGACAACAATGGGAAACGTTGCCAAAGCGCTTTGAAAGCACCAAAGAAGCCGTGTTGTAATACCAACCAAGGGAAAACTGCGATACCCATGATGACAATCGCTACCGGCCCTTTTGCCAGCAAGCCTAGTGCTAAACCAATGAAACCAACGTAACCCCAAGATCGATTAGTCTTCGCACTCCCTTCACCCTTCCCCGCTTCTCCTCCTAGCCAACATAGGTAGAAACCCAGCATGGCAATAGTCATCGCTAAGGTTAACGCGATGTCTGTCATCACAGCACCTGCCGCAATAGAGAAAATACCACATGTCGCCAACACTACCGCGGCAACCAACGCACTTTGCCCTGTTCGTTTCGCCATGTAAGCGGTCAACAAAATCGTTGCTACACCCGCTAACCAATGTGGTGCGCGAACGGCAAACTCACTCAGGCCGAACAACTCAATACCGGCAGCGCTCATCCATGTAAACAACGGTGGCTTACCCCAGAAAGGAATACCGTAATCAAACTGAGGCGTTAACCAATTCCCAGTTTCCACCATCAGACGTGCCATTTCGCCATAGCGCGCTTCTGTGGTATCCATTAATGGATAGGTTGCCAAAGATAAAAGCCTTAAAACCAATGCAAAAGCCAACAAGTACCATAGGTGCGTTCGGTTCAGGCTCATGCTGACTCCTCTAATTTAAAATGTGTTTTTAATGCCGGTGTATCGACCACCGATTGGATCAGATATAAAGGACGATTCTTGGTTTCAATGAAAATACGACCTATGTACTCTCCCATTAAACCAATACACAACAGTTGGATACCGCCAAGGGCAAGCTGTACGACCATCATTGACGGATAGCCCGTGATTGGCTCACCAAACATCATGGTTTTGAACACGATGAAGACGCCATACACGAAAGCAGTAAGTGCCACTAAGCCACCAACGGCCGTCGCAATACGCAGTGGGCGGATAGAGAATGAAGTGATGCCATCCATCGCCAAGCCAACCAGCTTCAAGTAGTTCCACTTGGTCTCACCACAAAAGCGCGCGTCGCGCTTAAACTGAATCGTTGCTTGCCTAAAACCCGGCCATGAGAAAATACCTTTCATGTAGCGATTACGTTCAGGAAGTTGATTGATATGGTCGACGACTTCACGGCTCAACAGTCTGAAATCACCGACATTTTCAGGAACATCGATTTTCGCAGCCACATTCATGACTTTGTAAAAGCTCGCCGCTGAAAACTTCTTAAACCACGTTTCACCATCACGCTGGCTGCGCTGCATATTCACAACGTCATAGCCTTCGCGCCACTTGGCAACCATTTGTGGGATCAGCTCCGGCGGATCTTGCAGGTCTGCGTCTAACAAGATCACCGCTTGTCCTCGGCAATGCTCAAGGCCAGCACTCATGGCTGACTCTTTACCAAAGTTACGGCTTAAACCAATCACCGAGATTGAGCTGTTAATTGAAGTGAATGAACTCACCAAGTCCAAGCTGTTGTCTTTGCTGCCATCGTCGACATAAACAATCTCACTCGTGATCGGTAAGCTATCAAGCACCTTGGTAAGGCGAGAGTGGAACTCTTCCAATACCTCTTGTTCATCGTAAAAAGGCACAATGATAGACAAAGAGACCGCAGGATTGATCTGCGATGTAGATATCTTAGGGCGGCTAATATGAAGTTCAGACATAATACGTTCTTCTATTTTTTAATCTACAGCCAATCTACCCTCCCATAAGTGAAAGTTATGTTATTGACATATTTTTCACGCTCACTCAGGATAATGTTACTGTCTATTTCTGTATGAGAATCAAAATGAAACGAGTTCTATTAGTCGAAGATAACCGTGAAATTGCAGGTGTATTGTTTGATTATTTTGAGTGTATTGGCATGGAACTCGATTACGCAGACAACGGTGAACTTGGCCTACAACTCGCGTTGGAAAACTCATTTGATATCATCATATTGGATCTAATGTTACCGAGAATGGACGGCCTAACGGTTTGTAATAAACTGCGAGACCAAGGTAACGCGACACCTATTTTGATGCTGACCGCCTTAGATAGCCGAGAAGATATGCTGAAAGGCTTTGAACACGGTGCCGATGATTACCTCACCAAGCCTTTTGATTTGGATATTCTAGAAGCAAGAATGAACGCGTTAGTCCGTCGTTACCGCGGAAAAGTCGCCTCTTCAAAACTTCAGTTCGATGAACTCACCATCGACCAAAAAACCCGTAAAGCTTACCGCCAAGATAAACTACTAGCGCTCAATCCAACCACTTACACCATACTTGAGATGCTGTGCCAAAGCGCACCTGAAGTAGTCACTCGTGAAGCTATTTCCTACAAGTTATGGGAAGAAAACGAGCCCAACAATGATGTGTTGCGCAGTCACATTTATCAGTTACGTAATCAACTCGACAAGCCTTTTGACACTCAGATGTTAATTACGGTGCCTAAAGTTGGCTTCCGATTGGAGCCATCGAATTGATTTCAAATGTTCTTACAAGCACAAAAACCCTAACGGGCCGCTTAGCGGTTTTCTTTGGGTTAATGGCCGTAATTGTGTCGGCATTTGTCTATGTGGTATTTATCACAGCCCTGTACTTGTCGGAAGACCGCGTGGGTGAAAGACGCATCCTAATTGACCGCAACTATGCAGTCGGGTTATTCCAGTCAGGCGAAAGTGGAGAGCTTCGTATTGATGACCTGACTATCGCTTACAACGATCTTTCCTATCTACCGAAAAAGTATTTAAAGTATATTGAAGGCAAAGAAAATTTCATTGGTGAGGTCGGTGAAGATCCAGAATCTCGCATGGTCTATGTAGGCGAGTATACTCATGAAGGTAGAACTCACCCTATTGTTCTGCTTTCTGAAATAGACCGTGTCGAGCTTAGTGTCTTTGAGCTCGTTTATGCCACCACATTTGTATTAGCCCTTCTCTCTATTCTAATATTCAGCTTCGGAGCTCTGCTCTATCGGTTGTCTAAACGGCTGATTGAGCCCTTCAACTCCCTGTCTGAACAGCTTGAATCCAATAAGCTCAATCTAAACGAAGAGTTTGGAGTGAATGACGATGCGGCGGTGGAGTTTCGTCAGTTGACGGATCAACTCAATCAATACAGAAGAGAAATCAATTCTCTAGTAAAACGCGAGCAAGCTTTCGCACGCTACTCAAGTCATGAACTAAGAACTCCGTTGACTGTTGCTCGTGGTGCCAACAAACTGTTACTGAGAAGCGAAACAACCGAATTTCAATCTCGTCAGGTTGAACGTATTGATGAAGCCATTGTTCAAATGTCTGAAATGGTCGATGCCCTGCTTGGTCTCGTTCGCTATGAAAGAAACAGTGACGATGCACCTCTACGTTTATTCAGCCAGCAAGAGCTAGAGACTATCGTTTCTAAAAATTCGTTGCAGGCTGACGAGAAGGAAGTCGCGATAACCTTACAAGTTCAATCAGAACCAACCATTCAAGCCACCAGCGCGATCATGAATATGTTGGTCGGTAACTTGTTAAGAAACGCGATTGCAGCCACTAATAGCGGTACAGTAACTATTACCCTTTCTCAAGACAGTCTTATTATTGAAGACCAAGGCGAAGGCCTGCAGGAGCAATACAACCCGAATGGACACGGGCTAGGTTTGTTGATTGTCGATGACTTGTGTCAGCGTTTTCATTGGGACTTTGAGTTGTTTAATCGCAGCTGTGGTGGATGCACAGCCAAGATCACCTTTCAAGCCGATTCATCCGCGTCAATATCGAACGAAAACTTGATTTAGTTGGTTTACAGCCGCCTCTGGCTACTAGATACTCGTCCGTCCTATTTGATTTAAAAATGCTGGCTCTTTAGTCAGCATTTTGTTTAAGTGCGATGAAACTAAATAATAGCCCTGTAACTCAGCATCAATTTAACGACCACACCTTTTTCTTAAAGCGTGACGATCAACTTCACTCACACTTTTGCGGTAACAAAGCCCGCAAGTTCATGAAGCTGCTGGAAGACGAGCACCCAGAGACAACAACCTTGATCAGCTATGGTTCTGCGCAGGCTAACTCTCTGTTCTCACTCGCGGCACTGGCAAAGATCAAAGGTTGGACGTTTGAGTTCTACGTCGATCATCTTCCCGAGTGGCTACTAGAACGCCCAATAGGTAATTACCGTGGTTCAGTAGACCTTGGCGCTAAGGTGATTTCAGTCAAAGAGACAGGCTCTGAGCTTCATCCTAAAGAGTATATTGAGCAAGTAAGACAACCTGACTCCCACTGCATTGTGTTACCAGAGGGTGGCCGCTCTCAGCTTGCTGAGTATGGTGTTAAGCAATTGGCAATGGAAATACTGAGCTGGACTCGCTTCGAAAACCAACACGATTTTGTGATCGCACTCCCCGCAGGGACAGGTAGCACAGCTCTCTATCTTCATAAGCATTTAAAGCTGCACAACATCCCGGTATTAACCTGTGCTTGTGTTGGTGGCAGCGACTATTTAACGCAGCAATTTAATGAGCTAGGTGAAACCGAACATCCACAGATCTTATCGCTCGAAACCAAACACCACTTTGGAAAATTGTATCAACAGGATTATCAAACTTGGTTGGATCTACAAGAGCAAACCGACATCGAGTTTGACCTGCTTTACGACCCATTGATGTGGCAATGCTTAGAACAATGGCAAGAAGATAACCCAACTAAAACCATTATCTACATTCACCAAGGCGGTATCTTAGGTAACGAATCGATGCTGCCACGCTATCAGCGAAAATATCCAGATATGTGCCGTAGCACGACTAACGCTTCCTGGTAATTGCCCCGTCACACCGAGCTCTGGATATTCGAATTTCCGTAATCTGAGAACACCGTCATACAGCCATCACACTTGATCGTGATGGCTGTTTTAGCGTTTCACTTTCATATTTTACCTCTACTCTTACACTTCAAATTAAAGACAGTAATCTGGCGAGAATCATCGCGTTATCTATACTTTCGATTGGAACGGCAATTGTCATCGAAAGGAATAACGTATGCGAAAACTCACTATGCTCGGCTGCTTGTCAGTTTTACTGCCCATCTCAGCGATTTCAGGAGAAAACGTCACTTACCAAGTGGATGGAGTGGATTACGAAGGCTATTGGAGTGAAGCCAGCGACCAAGCACCTTTAGTGCTATTAGTACACGATTGGGATGGCTTAACCGATTACGAGAAGAAACGTTCTGAGATGCTCAATGAGCTTGGGTACAACGTGTTCGCCATCGACCTGTTTGGTAAAGGCATTCGTCCAACAGAAGTGAAAGACAAAAAGCAACACACCGGCGAACTGTATAAAGACAGAGCAAAAATACGTACGCTACTTAATGCGGGAGCAATGGAAGCCGAAAGGCTTGGAGGTAACTTAGATAATAACGTGATGATGGGTTACTGTTTTGGCGGCGCTGCCGTTTTAGAAGCGGCTCGTGCAGGTATCCCTTCGAAAGCTTATGTTACCTTCCACGGTGGTTTATCGACACCGAAAGGACAAGATTACTCGCAAACCAAAGCCCCAGTTGTCGTATTCCATGGCACAGCAGACGCCATGATCTCAATGCACGACTTTGGAAGTCTCGCCGCTCAACTTGAATCAACCAAAGTTCCGCATGAGATGATCACTTATAGTGGTGCGCCACACGCCTTCACAGTATTCGGATCGAATAACTATCAACATGAAGCTGACCAAAAATCATGGCAACGCTTTACTCAGTTGTTAAGTTCGGTATCTCGTTAACTTTCAATCTAGGTAACAGCCCAACGGCAGCCTGTTACCTAATTCGTACTAATTATTAGCGAGTATTTCTTTAAATTTGGTGTTCGTCACTCAAAAAGAAAGCGCTTTCTTGTAGTGTATCTCTATTATCAATCAGGCACTCTGAATCAGATATGCTTTTTTAACTGTGAGAAATTATGAAATATTTAGCAATTCTACCAGCGGTATTCGCACTAAGCGCCTGTTCAACAGTGACAGAGTCACCGGTTAGCTACCACAAAACTTCTCCGGGGCTAGAGTCACTACAGAACAACGAAAACTGCTGTGAAAACCTGAGTACAATTCAATATCAAAGCGTTACGAACCCAGAAGAAACATCTGTTTCGATCACCACAGCAAGCCCTAAGATCGAGTTCAAATCGGGCCGATCCTTTGCTGGAGGGCTAAAGCTTCCTACAACACTAGATGCTATTCGTTTTTCAGTGACTTCAAATGCTAGTTATTCAGCATTCGTTCCGTCACTTTTAGTCTTAGACAAAAATTACCAGCCGCTAGATGTCATTGGCAATGAAAGTATTAAGTACCAACCACTTAGCCTGCTTGATGGTGCACAATATGGCGCGCAAATCGAACTGCAAGAACGTTACTTAAACGGCGAGGCTCCTGCTTACTTGGTCGTATTCACAACCAGCGAAGCACTCGCGGAAACAACTCCTGTCGAAAAACCAAGTGATATGGCGATACGTTCTGGTGATATCCAGGCAAACATCGCTCATAACACGGACTACGCCATCCCTCATTCTGCAATCGGGAAAGTCTTCTTTGATTTTAAATTCACAGCGGTAACCACCGTTGTTGAAGAACAAAACCGTCAAAAGCGAGTTCAACAAATTATTCCAGAATCAACCGTAGCCCAATCAGATTTATTAACGGAAAATACACTGAATAAGAAAGAGGTTTATCAAACTCTTATAGAAAACTCGGTTTCATCTGGAGATTTTAGTGCAGCACTGACTTACGTTGAAGAATCTGAGCGATTAGGAATCGAAGGGATGCGAAACTCCTTTATTGACGCGATGAAGCAATATCAAAAAGCACAATAACTCAGCCTCAAAGTAGTCGTTTATTTTCTCTCACTTTACCTCTTTTTTGAGCAAACGAGAGTTAAATAAACGACTGTTATCCCTCAGCCCTATTCAGGCATAAACGAAAATTCTAATTGCTCCAATTCTAAGCCTAATTTGATAAATTCAATATCCAAAGAATAAAAGCCTTTATCAAGCTTAACGGAGAGCCCCTCAACTGAAACTGTCTCGCCATTAGTACCATTCACTGATAGAGACATCGCGTACACGTTATTGAGACTTAAACTACACGCAGATTGAGCCAAAGTGCCACTATCGTAGTTAACAATACCTGCACATCGATACACACCAGCCTGTTTAACTTCCAAAACAATGCTACGGTTTTCTCTGATATTAAGTGGTAATACTATTGCATGTTGCTCTGCCATCAGAGAGCAAAACTCTCCATCAGTTTTACTCTGTTGTTTATTAAGATTTTGGGTCGCCTCAAAGCTCTTAACTGGATCAAAAGCGACTAATGGGCGACCCATTGCTGGAGAGTCCATAATAAAACGACAAATATTCATCGCGCTTCGTTGCAACTCCCCTAAGCTCAACGTTCCGTTTTCAAGCGCCTGTAACGTATCGTCATTCGACACGTTATTTTCCGCACCATCATGCTCAACAACCATATAAAGATCATTTTGAGAGCGAAGCATAAAGGATGTGTAACTTCGACTTTCAGAGCCACCTTTGATTGGGTCATTCATTTTTGCCCACCAATCCGTCATCACTATCCCTTTATAACCCCACTCCCCACGAAGAATCGTAGTATTGAGGTCGTAATTGGATGCAGCCCAGTGACCATTAATAGGATTGTAGGAGGTCATAACACTCGAAGCTCCTCCTTGTTTTACCGCTATTTCAAAAGGCTTCAGATGAATCTCACGAAGTGCTCTCTGAGATACAACACTATCAACATCAAACCGTGACGTTTCTTGATCATTCGCCACCAAATGCTTGATTGTGCCAGATACTCCTGCAGCTTTAAGACCAAGAGTTTGAGATGCTGCCATTACCCCTGAGAGAAATGGATCTTCTGAGAAATACTCAAAATTTCGACCATTCAAAGGGTGGCGGTGAATGTTAATCCCAGGACCAAGCAACGTATCAATATGATTGGCTTGCATCTCTTTCCCCACTAAATGAAATAGTTTCTCATTCAGTTCCGGGTTCCATGTACAGCCTAATAATGTACCAATTGGGACTTGAGATGCTTTATGTCCGCTGTCCATTCGGATACCAGACGGACCATCAGCAGCTGCAACGACAGGGATGCCTAAATCAAATAAGCTCGGCGAAACACCACCAAAAGCAGCAGCAGTACCTGGCGTCACCTTAGGGCTGCACATACCTTCCCCACGAACAATTGTCGCTAACTGCTTTACGTTCATTTGCGAGACAAATTCGTCAATGTTCGCTCGCCCCTGCTTAACATCCAGTAAACGAATGCCCGTATCTTCACCAAGAGGAATAGAGCTTGGAAGCTCACTCAGAATACGTTTACTCAAATCTATAGTTCGTAGTGGTACAGATTCATAGTCACAACTGTAAACCCCATTTTCCTCGTTGCCTTTTGGGATCAACCTACTAAATCCGGTGACAGGAGCAAGTGCTTCCGTTAATTGCTCAACAACCAACAGCTCTTCTATTTTAACGCTCTCACTAACAAGCTTTGCCTGGCGAACACTTCCTCCTAGATAAAAGTGATATTCTCCAGCTTCAAGTACGTAACTATTTGGATGTCCCGTTTTACCGGAGTCATCAAATGATGCGAAGGAAGATAGAGGACATGAAATAGTCAAACACACCGTATCTTGCGGGCCCAAGGTCGGTGTTTTCACAAACCCGATCAGTGCTCGTGTTGGTTTACCAAGATGACCTTGAGGCGATTCAACATACAGTTGAACCACATCCTTACCACTGTATTTCTCGCCTATGTTTTTAACTTCAATATCGAAGACCAACTCTTGTTCAGAGCCGGAACCAAGAATCGTCAATGCATTTAATTTATTGGAAAAGCGGGTGTAGGACAGCCCAAAACCAAATTCAAATTGAACAGCTTTAGGATTGAAAGTTTCAAAATACCGATACCCGACATAGATATCTTCTTGATATAAATTCCGGTCTTTGTTTCCAAAATTCGGGCTCGAAGGGTAATCAGATAAAGAGTGCGCAATCGTGTCGGTCAAACGGCCACTTGGGCTAACATCACCAGATAAGACATCCGTAAGAGCATGCCCACCTTCCATACCTGCGGCCCAACTATACAGAACAGCCTTAATCGCAGCAGCACCTTTAAGTGAAGTTGTCCATGACATATCAATAATGTTGGTCACGTTCAGTATCACAATGACATCATCAAAATGTTCCGTCACTTTCTCCAACATTTGCATTTCGAGCGCGGTTAAATTGTAACTGCCTTGCTGCTGTGCATTATCTTGATCCTCACCCGCCGTTCGACCGATAAAGATAATAGCTTTGTTAGATTTGGCGGCGGCATCCATCACAACAGAAGTTGAAAGAGGCATTTCATCTTGAAACCAAGGTTCAGCTGCCCAACCACCACCGCCGTCATTGAACGGGTTGTCCTTGATCCAACGTTGGTATACCTCCACCAAACTGAGATTAAGATTGATGTTTGGATTTTCATACAAGCCCTGTAATGCATTTACGGAATAAGGCACATTCACCGCTCCACCAGATCCAGTGCCACTTCGGTAGGTATCAATCTGACAGCGACCAAAAAGAGACACCGTATCACTAGCCTGCAATGGCAATATTGAATCACTATTTTTTAGTAGCACAATGCCCTCAGCAGCCGCTTGTCGACTTATGGGTGCAAGCTGCTTCTGTGCTTCGAGAGTTTCCACAGTATTCATTTTGAGTCCTACTATTTTTTTACTTAGAGCAAAAGTTTTGCCTCTCGCTCTAAAAGTTAATATTGTCTTTGTTCAAAAAATAGTAATATTAACTACGGCGTGTAACTACCAAATAAGCGACAGAAGTAGGTAAAATAGCGACATGAAAACCAAGTTTAGACTCCAAAGTCATCAGAGATATCCTCAGATAAAATTTGCCTATGTCGATGGTCATCACGATTTCGACTTTGACGTACATAGCCATGACTTTTCTGAACTTTTCTTAGTTGTGAGCGGTAGTGGAAAGCATACGGTAGCTAGCCACACCTACCCTTTAAGTACAGGAGATGTATTTGTTATTAATGGGGATATTGAACATGGATTTTGCGAAGTAAATAAACTGAAGATTGTAAACTTGATGTTTGATACGGCATTGCCTTTTTTTGAGGTCCCTTCAATGCGTCAAATGCCAGGCTATCAAGCGCTTTTCAAGGTAGAACCCATTGCTCGACAAGCATCTGAATATCAAGCAAAGCTTACGTTATCACTTTCTCAGTTGAAACGAATTAATGGACTTCTACAACAAATCAAATCGGAATACGACAACGCAGAACAGGGGTTTGAAATCATATTGACGAGCACAATGCAGCAACTTGCGATAGAACTTTCTCGGCGATATCAAGAACAGACCCATAGCTTACCAAAAACAACCTTGGCATTGAGCCGTGCTCTCGCACATATTGACCGTCATTACAAAGAAGTAGGATTAGATACAGAAACCATTGCGCAAGCGGCGTATATCAGCAAGCGGCAACTAGAAAGGTTATTCAGGCAGTTTTTAAATACATCCCCAAACCAATACGTCAAAGACCTTCAAATTCGACACTCGGCAACCTTATTATTAAACGACAACAAAAGCATCCAACACATTGCTGAGTCTTGCGGCTTTTCTGACAGCAACTATTTCTCCAAGTGTTTTAAGGCCAAAAATGGATGCAGCCCTCGCGAATTTAGAAAGCAACATGCTTGCCATAATTCATAATCCTTTCCCCCTTAAGCCTTAAAAAGATTAGATATGTCACACATAAAAAAACCGCTTCTTTCGAAGCGGTAGATGAGTATCTTTGGCAAGAACACACTTGAAACGACATTCAAATATGGAAGACTCATAGCAATAAAAATGAAACTCTTTGTGCTGCTAGGAAAGAGCTCAACTATTGCAATAAATTGGGATATCGAGAGCCTTGCCCGCCCTAAAGGCAAGGCCGTCATACCACTCCCCCGGTATACTCGATATCACTTAAGACCCGAAGGTAAAAATTCTACCACCACATGTCAGCTTGAATACCTACAACAAAGTCACCCTCTTTACCCGTGCCGTCTTGCATTTCACCATCAAGGTAAGATGCCATGAAGCGAATTTCTGGAGATGGACCGAAGCCAGAATGCACAACTAGAGTCGGTGCTACTGTTAGCTTGTAATCATAAGAATTCTTTGACTCACCATTACGGTCTTCGTAGTTGTACATATAACCAGCTTCGGTAGCGATAAAGAAGTTTTCTGAAATTGGGAACGTTGGTCGCACCATTGCTGATACCCAGCCGTCTGTGTCACCATTGTCAAAATCGTTGTACTGGGTTTGAAGAGAGTGGAAAATATTCACACCATTTTCAAAAAAGTACCCACCCCATGCTAAAGCACGTAGTGATACATCGTTTTCATCAACAGCCTTCAAACAAGACGTACCACAACCCGTGCCTGTCGTTAACCAACTTTGATAGTCACTACCAGGCTTGTACGTGTTGTAAGTCGTAAGAGTACCGCCTAAAAGGTTACCCGAACCTAAGCCTTTACCAGCCTGCGCGATGTATTTTGTAAAACCTTTATCTGACAACCCAAAGACAGACTCAGTGTGAACAATTGCCGTCATTTCATAGCCATTCTCAGCGAATGCTTCTGGGCCATTACCAAAACCTAAATCGACCATATTGTCTGGCATATACTTAGCCATAGCGTGAAGCTCAACACTGCCAAAGTTCACGCCAGCATGAAGTGCATGCATGATGTTATTGCTGTCACCCCAGAAACTTGTATCGCCAGAGTCATCGCTTGCAATATAAGCAAAGTCCCACTTATTGCCACCTAGCTCAACACCTTCAATACCAACACCAGTACCTGACATATCCGTGTAGAAAAAGTCGGTCATAAAGATGTAATTATCTTTACCATAAAAGCGCTTACCACCCCATACAACACCGGTTTCAGATACACCTTCAAACTCGACAAAAGTTTCTGCCATACCAATTTCGCTGTTGGTTGCATCGGCATTGGCACCAAGTTGGTTAGTTGCATATTCCGCATTATTGGCTGCAGCTCGTGTTTTGATTCGAATTTTCTGACCACCGTCATTCTCAAAATTTTTCTGCAGTGCTACTTCAAAGTGGCTATCCGACTCAACACCCAATCGACCTAAACGCTCTTTAGATGCTGGGAACTTTGCACGTTTAAAATCGTCATTTTCACTGAATAGAACACCAGCACGGAAATAGCCGTGAAATTCAAATCCATCCGATTTTTCGGCATATGCAGCAGGTACAGTAGACAAGCCAGCAGTAGCGACTAAACAAGCAAGGGTAAGCTTAGAAAGTTTCATAATAACTCCATGTTCCAAATTATACTTTCAAAAAGAAAGCGCTTTCTTTATTTTTCTTAAAAAAACCAATCGAACAGATTTAAAGAAGATCAAATCTAAGCCCACATTCACTATGCACTCTTAACCTTATTGGCTTTAACCGCTCAGTTGGTATGGAAAGAGTATAAATGGATCTTGTGAATATAAACCGTGATCAACCCCACCAAAGAAAGCGCTTTCTTATGCATAAGTCACAAAAATAGAGATGTTAAGTATTTTGTTTGAACAATCATGGAACCAAGTAAAATATCACTGTTCACATATTAAGGACGAATTACTCCGTTCAATCACTCAGAACCTGTTTCGGAATACATCGTCGATTATCTTCCTGGAATGCTCGTCGAAATAAAAAAGGGAACATACATCGTATGTTCCCTTTATATTCAGAATTTTATTCAAACCCTTTTGTTAAAAAGCTTACTTTTCAAATCGAATATTGTCTAATTTAAAACTCATTTCTCCTTGAGGCTCAAACACTAAAAGGTTAGTGATCGTTGTTGGATCAGCTTGATTCCCACCAGCAAAACGGTTGTCTCTCTTTAAAATGTCAGCGATTGGAATACGTACCGTCTTCCATTCATTGATTGCTGATAGCGGCACGGTATAGTCACTTGTTTTCGGCCAGCCACTGTCCATCTTAACCAATAGTTCAACCCCGTCGGCCATGCTCTCAACTTTCAAATCAAAGACCAGTTCACCCGTTTCTTGCCAATGTGTCACATCTGTTACAGGAGAACGAAAATAGATATTTCCTGATCCTTGATTCTTATTCACTTGTAGCACTGTTCCACGATCTGGTTCGGTCACTTCTTGATAGTCAACAATATCCAATGGGTCATAACTTGCATAAGCCAAGCTTGCGTTAAGAGTTTCGGTAAAAATCTCCAACGTTGGTCCATCAGCATAACTATCATCGGTTGCTAAGATCTCTGGAGCTTCGTGCCCTATCACTTGTATTGCATGTTCAGAACGACTTGCACACCCTTTTCCTTTCCAACGATCAACCTTACAACGGTAAACCTTTACTGAATCAACTAGCATTGTTTTCGGAAACAAACCTTCGTCGATGCCTTTATCATTTGCG
The DNA here is from genome assembly GCF_003050585.1 of Vibrio sp. ZF 223. Lineage (NCBI taxonomy): Bacteria > Pseudomonadati > Pseudomonadota > Gammaproteobacteria > Vibrionales > Vibrionaceae > Vibrio > Vibrio sp. ZF 223. The sequence goes on along the minus strand of NZ_PIGB01000002.1, from coordinate 378,576 downwards.
TTTGCTGACCACGCCCCACCGACGGCCAAGTTCAATAACAAATGAAACTTTTCATCAAACGGAGCTGCTCCACTCGCATTAATGAGTTTCCCTTCTTCCGCTTCATATTGGCTGTACCAGCCCTCTTGAGTTTGAGTCGCGTAATGAATATTGTCTACATACCAACGAATTTCACCTTCTTCCCACTCAATCGCGTATGTATGGAAGCCCTCAGTAGGGTTCACACCATTTGGCAATGTCGCGGCTTGCCCTTTATAAACATTGTCTGGCCAATTTCGTCCGTAATGTAACGTCCCGTAGACCCGGCTCTCTAGAGCATCATTTTTCGCTCCCGCCGCATCTGAAAGTGTGTTTAGGTTAACCGCTTCCATAATATCGATTTCGCCAGAAGCAGCCCATGTACCATATTTATTGTCGGTTGGCAGCATCCAAATCGCGGGCCATGAACCTTGTCCACCGGGTAACTTTGCTCTGATTTCATAACGGCCATATTTGGTGTCACGCTTGTCTCTTGTACTTAGCCTCGCAGAAGTATAAGGGAGTGTTTTAGTTGCTCCGCCAATCGTACCTTCGGCATTGTCAGGCCCAGTATGACTTTGCTTCAGCGCGACAATGTGTAAAAAGCCATCTTTAACAAATGCGTTATTAGGATCATCCGTGTAGCACTGTTGTTCATTGTTCCCTCCTCCCCAACAGTTCACTTCTAATGACCAATTACGTTTATTTATTTGCTCGCCTTCAAACTGGTCTTCCCACACCAATTGCCAGTCTGAACTTAAAGTAACTGGAGCATGGGATAGCACAATCGCTTTTTCAGTTTGAGCTAAGTCAGCACTTTCGGATACCGGCAGCTCTATCGCCGTGCAGCCAGACATCAAAGCGGCAGAAATAAAAGACGTTAATATCTTTACCTGATTGGTTAGATCTTGCATTACAACTCCTTGTATCACGACTTTCTAAGCAGGCGACACGTAATATCGGAGCCCATAACAGAAAGTCGATAAATGAATAAGTCCGCGAGCATGGACCCAATATGCCATGCACGACTGTTTCAAAATGAGTATATAAAAGTGCATAGTTCAAAAAAGAGACAACGCTCACCTTAAGAAAGCGCTTTCTTGTTGGATTTCACATTTTGCTAAAATTCGTTGTGGTTTGTGTAGATTCTCAAGAATTTTTTGACCTGATTATCTGCATAACACCCTAGAATCCCTTTTATTCTCAGGCTTCTATTTTTTCTAGCTTACAACGAAGCTCAGAAAAACAGATTCACTTTTATCACAACGCAAAGAAAGCGCTTGCTTGATATTTGAACGAGTATATGGAAATATTCGTGACCTTACTTTGTATGCTTAACCTTCAAATTTAGCGTTAAGCAGTTCAGAGTTTTTAAATATTAATCATTGGATTGCTAGGCTCTTATTGATCACGAAGGTAATATAGCTTAGTTCACTCCTTGTAGAGATAAGGCCACTACCATTGATCACCATTAAAGAAGTATCTGAACTTGCTCAAGTTTCTCAATCAACTGTCTCACGAGCATTAAATGGTCACCCTACGGTAAAGGAAGCCAATCGCGAAAAAGTATTCAAAGCTATTGAGCAACTGGGCTACAAGCCTAATGCGTTTGCACAAGCTCTAGCCTCCAGTCGTTCAAATAGCATTGGCATGCTAGTTGGTTCGCTTGATGGGCCTTTCTATGGACCATTAATGCATACAGCCGAAGATACCGTTCGCCAAAATAATATTCACTTAATCGTTACAAGTGGCCAGGAATCACGAACCAAAGAGCTCGATTCTATCCAGTTTTTGCAATCTAAACTTGTGGATGGCCTCATTGTTCACTCAGACAAGCTCAGTGATGACGAACTGATCAAAATAGCGAAAGACAGTGAAACAATGATTGTTCTCAACCGTTTTATTCCTGAGATTTCTGATCGCTGTATTTACATTGATAATGAGCTTGGTGGCTACCTTGCAACGAAGCACTTACTTGAGAACGGCCATAAAAAAGTCGCTTGTATCACAGGCCAGTTGAGTAAAGTTGATAGTAGAGATCGCTTTCAAGGGTATCGAAATGCCTTGTTAGAGTTCGGTATCGAATACGACGCAGGGCTGTTTGTAGAGGGACGCTTTGATCATCAAGGCAACCACGAAGCTGCGCGACGCTTGTTAGACCGAGACCCTGAGATCACCGCGATTTTCTGTCAAAATGACAATATCGCGCTTGCTGTATATGACGTAGCAGCAGAGCGAAACCTCATTATTGGGCGAGACCTTTCAGTCGTAGGCTTCGATAACGATACTCATAGCCAGCATATTCGTCCTCGCTTATCGACGGTCGACTTTCCAGTTCATGAGATGGGAGAAGAAGCTGCAAAAGGTGTTTTATCGTTAATTAATAAACGCGACTACCCATTGAAGCACAAACTAACCCCGACATTGATTGTAAGAGAGTCCGTGGCTAAGCTTTGATTTTTGTATATCAAGCACCCCATTTTTTACACTTAAAAGAAAGGCTCTAAGTATTCACTTAGAGCCTTTTTATTTCACTTTAAATTAGAATTAGAGTAACTGGTGCTTTGACAACACGACAACGACTTTCTCAATAAGACCACTACGAGAAAAGAGCTGTGAAGCCATTTCATGGTTTAGCGTTAACGATGCAAATGCCTCACTTGTTCCGTCTTTAAACTGAACTTCAATACCCTGTGTTGGCTCATCATTGAGTTGGTAAATAAACGGTACCTGACAGTAAGTAAAAGCCAGTTGCCCAGCCTGAACAATAAAGCTCTGCATTTGTCCTTCAATATTTTGGCAGTCAAAAGTCGCCGCTTTTTGTAAGAACTCTTTAGGACTAAGAAGTGAAGGGTTAATTACAATTGTGCCATCAACGACCTCTAGACCTAGCTCTCCAAAACGAGTAATCACTTCTTCCTTAACTTGCCCTGTCATCCCTGGCTGCTGTGCTCCAGAGTGCTTTGGCGTATGAGAATACGGATCCGTCGGAAACGCACCGTAGTTTTCCGGCGTTTTGTTGAAACCAATACCAGCTCTCACTTTGTAATAGTAATCCGCTAATTTAAGAGTTTCCTGGCTATTAGAGTCCATACTCCAAGCATGCTGATAGTTTTCTTGCACAGCTAGCAGCAACTTAGAAACCATATGCCAATAGATACAACCTAAACCTTCATAACCAAACATGGTTCCCGAACGCCCAGTAAAGGCTTTATGGTTGAATACACGCTCATACAAACTAGATACATGACAAAATTCATCATCACTAATTGACGGGTAATCGGCTTTAATTTCATCAATCGCAGCCTGAAGGAAACCTTTGTTTTCAAAGCTTGAATTGAAGTGGTAAGAACCTTTGCTGTCTTGGTTTACTAATCGGTTATCTTTGGCAACAACCATCATGCTTAACAATTTGCTCTGGTCAATGTCTTTAGCGTCTAAACAGTTTTTGTCCATAAAAGAAGCCAGCTCACGGTCAGGGTAAAGCATGAAGCTATTTTGATCAGCACGATACATGTCACTGGCAAACAATTTATCCAACAACTCAACCGCTTGTTTAGGTGATAATAGACCCGAGCTCAATACTGCAACTTGCCCTTCTAGCATCGGGTAAAGCTCTTCAACCATTAAGCTCTCACCAGAACAACTCAAGATGTTATACGCATTGTACAAACCGTCTTCACGCAAGTTGTTTGCAATCGTAGAATCTAGGACTTTTAAGCTCGCGCCCATCAATTGAACAATCGCTTCTTTCTCAACTTTCGTTTTCCCTGAGAATCCATTTACTCGGTACACGCGCTCACGATAATTAGCAGCGGATTTAGCCAGCTTAGTCAGCATTGCTTTACGAGTTTGACGAGTGACCGTATCTTGACGAATCTCTGTATTTGCCTCTGAAACGATCTGTGTAACAGAAGACATCCACTCAAACACTTCTTTGGAAATACTGTATGACGATGGTGACTTCTCTAACAGGCGCTGCATAAAGGCAACATAGCGACGCATGTAGTACAAGGTTACCATTGAGAGGCCATTGCCAACGATAGCGTTGTTTGCATCATTCCATTCTGGACGTTGTGTATTGAGCCAAATACCACCATCAAGCACTAAGTTACTCAATTTCGCCAACAAAGGGACGAGTATCTTCTCCATTAAGTTGACCATATAAACTTCTTGGTCACCCGTCATCAACAAGCGACCGTCACTGCCTAAGCTCTTTACACGTTGCTCTGTCAATTCCTGCAAGTCTTGGTTGAACTCTACGGTATCTTTAGGGTTATCAAAGAGGCCTTGAACTCCACAAAGCTCGTAAGGCACGTTGGCATAACTAAAAATGTCACTCTCTAGTAATTCGATAAGATCGCTTTGCTCAAATTTGTCTGCCAACTCAAGGAATTTTAATAGATAAATGATTTGATGATCGCCCCAGTAACCAATGTTACTCCAAGGATCATCCGCCTCTAACAGCTCCCAATCTACACCATCTTTAGTAATTCGATACGGATTGTAACCATCCACTGTTGAAGCATTAACAAACTTAGAGATGAATGATTTGATGAACCCTGGATAACTAAGAGCCATCGCTTCCCAGTTTTGGAAAATATCACGCCAGTTGCCTTGATAAGAAAGTAAGCGTTCGCCATTTTCATCTTTGAGCTTAATCTCATAGTGGTTCCAAGGGCGACTAGGGTCACCATGACGACGTCCAAAAGTAAGCGGTAGATACTCGTAGCTCAATCGAACTAATTGAGAATCCCCTGTCGCTTTAGCGCGCGAAACTAATTCAGAATGGCTGAAAACATCCCCTAACTGATCAAAAAAGTCTTGATGGCGGCCAGCTACCTGAGAGTTGGCCTTTTCCATAGTTTTAACTACGTCAGCCTTTTCTAACATATAGCCGTTTTCAAACACGCCACCACGCATGTTATTGAACAACACATTGGCATAATGGTGAACGCTGGTATTTTCTTCAGCTGTTATTTGCCACGCATCCGCGCCAGACATTAATGTGATCAATTCATCTTGATTATCTGCAACGCTCTTTTCTAAAGCTAGTGCTAGGTTAGCAGGAACAGAGAGCTCAGATTGAAGCTGACAGATATCGGAATGAGTCTTGTCTATATCAGCGACAATCGACCAAACTTTGGTTTGATGTGCTCGCAGCGTCAGAGACTTATGAACTAAATAGCTCCCTCTAACCCCTTTCGTTAAAGGTTCACTTTTAACCGCTCGACCCTTTCTGAACGCATTAACTTGAGCACTCGTCAATAAAATTTGGCTGCTTTCCGTTTCTAAGCTGAAGACTGTCGTCGCTAGCAAAGATTCAGCAGGGTCGGCTCTATCGCTCAATTTCGCGTACATGCTGAACAGAGCTAATGAACTACCATCAACTTGTTCATTCCACTTGTACGCATCAACTAATGCACTTCTTGTTTGAAGAGCTGATAACGGAGCGCCTGAAGGAAGTATATTTTGTAAGCCATCTAGTGCTTCGACTTTACGCTCAAAGCTCGCGAGGTTGGTCAGTTTTGAACGACGAATAAAGCCGTATTTTTCACTCGTATTCCAGCTGTATTGGAACTGTAGTTGCAAAGTATGGTTTATCTCTTCAAATACAATCTTGTCTCCAATCGTATTTTTATAAAGATTGCGTTCAACATCAAAAATACCATCATGGAATGTATTAAACGGTTCCCAAAGTACAACCTTGTCGCCATGTTCAATACGGAAGATGGATTTTGAGCCGGTGTTTTCCGCATTTTCATGAATATGGTCAACAGACTTGTAAGGAAAAAGCGCATTTTCCGGACGAATGCGTCCAGCTGAAAGGCTGCCTGTTGATGAAATAAATAACCAGTGATCGCTCGACGATACAACGCTAATAAAGAATGGCGTCATTTGGTCAACATTAGAGATTTGGTAGTAACGCTCACCATCTAAATCAACGAACTTGCCATCGACCTCTGGTGTTGAGTTATAGTCTTGTTTCATATCAAAATTCCAAAAAATTCTTACACTTAAACTTTGAAAGCGCTTTCTTTTGCGTTTCAAAAAAGGATTTAAAGTTTACAAATGATGACAACGAGCAAAATGCTCTTCTGCAATTTGAGTCGGTTCTGGTATTGATTGCGTGCAAAGTTTATCGGCTTTCAGACAACGGCTTGCGAACGGGCAGCCCACGCTACTTGGTTTCCAAGAAGGGATATCGCCTTTTTTCACGTTCATGTCACGCTTGCCCGATTTACCGACTTCTGGCACTGCTGACAACAACAGCTGAGAATACGGATGCTGCGGGTTCTGAGTGACGTTGTCGCTATTGCCCCATTCGACCATATGTCCTACATACATCACCGCCGTTTTCTCAGCAAAATAACGCGCTGTCGCAATGTCATGAGTGATGTACATGAACGAAATACCATGCTTATCTTTCAAGTCAGCCATTAGGTTTAGGATTCCTAATCGCACAGACACATCAAGCATAGAAATGGGTTCATCAGCTAGGATAACTTCCGGGCTAACAGCAATTGCACGTGCAATTGCGACACGCTGTCGTTGTCCACCACTTAATTCATGCGGGTACTTCTCTGCTGTCTCTTTAACTGGTGTAAGCCCAACCATTTCAAGCAATTCATAAACGAGGTTCGGAATCGCTTCTTTTTCTGCTCGTTTATGGATAAGTAATGGTCGCGCAATATGGTGGTAAATCGTGTGTACAGGATTCAACGAGCCAAACGGGTCTTGAAAAATCATTTGCACCTGGCGTGCATATTCAAGCTCACCATATTTTTCAATATAGTCAGACAGAGGCTCACCTTTGAATTCGATATCTCCAGCCGTCTTATCGTAAATTCGGGTAAGAATTCGAGCTCCTGTGCTTTTCCCTGAGCCAGATTCGCCAACAATCGCTAATGCTTCTCCTTTACGTAGATCAAATGAAACATCATTTACGGCTCGCATCATATTGCTTTTGACTGACTGGCCAAGTGGGAAATCTTTTACCAAATTCTTAACTGATAAGATAACTTCGCTTTTATCAACGTTCTTTAAAGTATTCATAATCTTTCGCTCAAACTAGGTGACAAGATACGTGATGCCCAGTCGCAATAGCGCCCAAACGAGGCTCACTTTTAATGCACATTGAAATGCATTCGCCACATCGCTCTTGGAAGTTACATCCTTGAGGTGTATCCAAAAGGTTGACAGGATTCCCAGGTATCCCGTAGAGACGTTCTTTTGGCCCATGAATAGTCGGGAATGAAGAGATAAGCCCTTTTGTATAAGGATGCTTAGGTTCACTAAATACCGTTTTCGCATCACCTAATTCAATAAGGTTACCCGCATACATCACGCCAATTCGATCAGCAATTTCGCCCATGAGGCTTAAGTCGTGACTAATAAACAGAATAGAGAAGCCAAACTTACTCTTAAGCTCATACAGTTCATTCAAGATTTCACGTTCAACCACTACATCAAGTGCCGTTGTTGGCTCGTCCATGATGATCAGTTTAGGTTCCAGCGCCAAAGCAATCGCAATAACAACTCGCTGACGCATACCTCCACTCAGTTGATGGGGAAAGCTCGACATTCTGTCGCCATGAATCCCAACCGTTCCTAACAGCTCGACCGCACGATCGTGAGCCTGTTTATAAGGTATTTTTCTGTGCGCTAGAATAACGTCCGTTAGCTGCTCACCGATGGTAATGACAGGGTTAAGTGAGTTCATTGCGCTTTGAAAAACAATAGAAACGTCATTCCAACGGAAGTCACGTAACTGCTTGTTATTCATCTTTAAAACATCCTGCCCTTTGTAGAGTATTTCACCCTCAGAGATAAGCGCTGGTGCTTTGTGTAGGCGTGATATAGCAAAAGCCAATGTACTTTTACCGCAACCAGACTCACCGGCAATACCGAGCGTTTCACCGGGCGCAATGGAAATACTAACGTCATTAACGGCTCTTGCTACGCCATTAGGAGAAACGTAATCAACACACAGGTTATTAATTTCTAATAGATTTCTCATTATAGGCCTCGGCGTTTATCTGCTTCTTTTTTAAGTTTGTGCCACAGTTTGATGTGTGGGCCCGTACGTAATTTAGGGTTGCTCACTTGGTCAATTGACATGTTAATCAATGCGAGTCCACCACCAGTAATCGCTAACGCCAATGCAGGAACCAGCATTTCCCACCATGCTCCGGTATATAACGATGAAGAGGTCTGTGCCCAATACAGCATAGAGCCCCAACTCACTTCTGTTGCATCACCTAAACCTAAAATACCTAGACCAGCTTCAGAGCCCATTGCGTAGATAACCGTGCCTAGGAAGCCGCCAAAAACAATCGAAACTAAGTTTGGTAAGATCTCTACTAAAATAATGCGGATTTTTGATTCACCCATAACTTCTGCAGAAATGATGAATTCTTTGCTTCTAATTGCCATGGTCTGTGCACGAATCACCCTAGCTCCCCAAGGCCAGGAGGTTATTCCTAACAACACGGTAATAACCAGCGAACCGACCTGCCCTAAGAATGCGGCGAGAACAATCAGCAAGGGCAACTGTGGAAACACAAGAAATACGTTAGTAACGAAGTTCAAGCGTTCATCGACTTTTCCACCAAAGTAACCAGATGAAACCCCGACGAGCACTGCTATTGTCATCGCGATTACGCCCGCAGAGATCGCAACAGTAAGCGACTTTCTTGCTCCAAATAGAACCTGGCTATATACATCACGCCCGCTACGAGTAGTGCCCATAATATGCTCAGAACTTGGTGCAATATGTGGACGTGCTACGCGCTTTTCTGGATTATGAGTCGATAATACAGGCGCAAATAACGCCCCAGCTAAGACAATCGTAAGTAAAAAAGTACCTACAATGGCTGGAGGGTTACCGTAGAAAAATGCGTAAGCTTTACCGAGAGTTTTCTTTACGTTTTTCCACGACCATTTTGGCTCACGTACTGGCATATTCGGCTGGTTAGCGGTTTTTTGAGTATCCATTAAATTATCCATCATGCGCCTCAGTTCGAGATTCTAGGGTCAAGCCAGACATATAGAAGGTCGGCAATAAAGTTAGCGGTCAGTACCGCTGTCACCAAGATAAGAAGAATGGCTTGGATAAGTGGGTAATCACGAGCAACTATGCCTTTAAGAAGGATGTTCCCCAAGCCTTGGTAGTTAAAAACCACTTCGGTCATGATTGAGCCTGCGAATGAGAATCCGATTGCCATTGCAATAGCGGTCGCAACAGGAAGGATGGCATTTCGACCAGCATAGCGAAACATAACACGATAACTACTCAAGCCTTTGGCCTCAGCCATCGTTACGTAATCTTCACCCAACACATTGATCATCGCATTACGCATATTGAAGACCCATGTTGCGATCCCAACCAGGACCATAGAGCCCATAGGCAACACAGCGTGTTTAGCCACACTAGAAATAAACTCCCATGTAAAACCTGGCTCTAGCGATGGGTCATAGGTGTATGCCAAAGGTAATAGTTCGAGTTTTAAACCGAAGAAATAGAACAACAGTAACGCGGTCACGATGTACGGGAAGTTACTAATAAATGCCAAAACTGGCGGAACAATTTGTCCAAATAGCCCTTCACGTCGATACGATGCATACGTACCAATACTGACACCAATGATAAGAGCAACAATCAGCGAACCAAGCGCTAGGAACATAGTCCACGGCAGTGCCATAGCAAGGACATCTGAAACACTTACAGGAAACATAAGCACTGAAGGTCCCAGATCAAGAGTGAATACGCTTTTCATATACGCGAAGTATTGTTCGAAAACATTGCCATCAACAAAACCGTACATTTCACGAACAGCATCCATTTGAGCAGGATCCATTCGACCTTGAGCTGCAGCGAAAAGAGCATCAACAGGATCTCCTGGCATTAGGCGAGGCAACATGAAATTAAACGAGATAGCGATTAAGAAAGCGGTAAAATAGAAGCCAAATCGGCGAATTAAAAACGACATAAAAATCTTTTAACCTAGGGGCTACAACCTAAGCTGTAGCCCTCTCAAAAATAACTTACTTAAGGTGTAGATTGTTGAGAATTATTACTCTCTTACCACCGTCGTACCATACTGGCTGTACGTATGGGTCTTTTTCACTTGGCCAACCAACAATATGTTTAGTACTGTATTGGAACCAAGTTGGGTTAGAAAATAGAGGGATAAAGGGAAGGTTTTCAGCCGTAAACTCCTGAAGTTCACTCAACACTTTCTCTTGCTGCTCTGCATCACCAATTTTGCCGAAGCTGTCGATCAATGCGTCGATTTCTGGTGAATTAACACCGTGACCAGCATGCCAAGTTTTTCCGATTCGAGACGTTGAGAAGTACTCTTGGTACGCCAAGATTGGATTTGTCGCGACCATTGACCAGTTAATTGACATGGTATATTTACTTTCTTTCAAATTGCTGTCATATACCGCCCAATCCACGGTCTTAACGTTTGCTTTCACACCCACTTCTTCAAAGTATTCAGATACCATCTGAACCACTTGGATCCAGTCGGTCCAACCGTTTACAACCTCGATATCAAACTCAACCGTTTCCCCGTTTGCTTTGTCGCGGAATCCATCACCGTTTTTGTCAACTAAGCCCGCTTCATCAAGTAAAGCGTTTGCTCTTTCAACATCGTACTTAGTTAGATAGCCATATTTCTTAGATACATTTTTATCAATGTGCGTTTCGTATAGCTCACCGATGCCACCAGCATTGAAGTTTGCAGTCGGATAACCGTAGGCAGCAATATCAACGATAGTTTCACGATCAAGAGCCATAGACAGTGCTTGTCGTACTCTTAGGTCATCAAATGGCGCTTCTTTGGTATTTACATAAAGGTGGATCGCATCATTCGCTGGATACCAAAAATGGTTATTTTCTTTATCCATATCGACAAATGTTGACTCAACGTCAGCAATAAAATTTGAACCCCAATCAATCTCACCTTTGATTAAGGCAGGTTGGATCTGAGAGTTGTCATTGTAAGAACGGAAGTTGATGCAATCTAAATAAGGTCTATTTTCTAAATAGTAATTTGGGTTTCGGCACAGCTCCATCTGTTGCGGTTTAATGTATTTAACCGTCGTCATTGGGCCACTACCTACCGGGTTAAGGTTGGTAAACGTTGTCAGCTCTTCAACTTTCGACCAAATATGCTTTGGTACAATATGGTAACGCTCTAAGTTCCAAGCAAATGTAGAATCCGCTTCCGTCAGCTCAAACAAGACGGTTCGCGCGTCAATAGATTTGATTTCTTTTAAATTACCTGAAGACCAAATACCTTTCTGGTCAAAAGCTGGTGCCTCTTTAGTCAACATAAAGCTAAAAACAACGTCGTCTGCAGTTAACTTTGAACCATCAGACCACTTCAAATTCTCTCGTAACTTAAGCGTCAATGTTTTCAGGTCAGTTGAATACTCAACCGACTCAGCCAGGCGATAATCAACATCACCTGTCATGTTGTTGAATACGACCAATGGCTCAAACATTACCCCATGCAGCAAGTCTTTAGTTGTATAAGGGTTAAAGTTTTCAACAAAGCCAGTATTGATAATTGGCACCGTTAGTGTGCCACCCTGCTTAACTTCATCTGCTTGTACAGAGGCTCCGAATAAAGCTCCAATGGCGAGCGAAGCAATCAATGTCTTTTTGTGCATCACGTTGTCCTTTTAATGATAATAACCAGAAAGAAAGCGCTTTCTTTTAACTTTAAAAAAAAGGGGGTGTTTTCGTATTCACTATCGGCAACTCGCATCAAGAAACCGCTTTCTTTAGATGGATAATAAGCCGATAGAATGATTCTTCAACTTACATTTCGATGAAACGAACCATAGATCACAAATTTAGAATAGATTGAGAATAGAAATACACAACAGTGCCATTCGTCACATTAATTGTTCGCTAAAACAAAAAACAATTTAAAAACAATAAGTTAAGATTCACTAATAGTGCCCCCATCGTCTTTCCTAATCGTCGAACCTCTAACCCATCAATGAACTTATGTGCTTTCTTTAAAATAGCCTTTCCGTCGCGATTCTCAACATACATAGACTGTATCTATGTATGATTCTCTCAAAAACAAAAGAAAGCGCTTTCTTGGCCGCTAAACCTATGTCAGCATACCAGTCATAAAATGTAAGTTCCCCCTTAGGACAACTATGTTTAACTTTTGGAATGGCAATAAATCAGGTAAAAGACAGCACTATGAGTTGGAGCTAATTCATAGCTTGTTGAATTGGGATCCGAACGAACCTATTGTCGTTCACAGCGATAATACAGACTTTCCAAGAGCTGAGGATGAAGGAAATATATTCCGCAAGAATTATGATGTACTCGTCACGGTGGCGGGAAACCGTAAATTTGCTGATAAGCCTGCAATCAAACTCAACTCTCCAATTTGTAAAGGCTTATTAGGACACCGTATCCTGATAATTAGGGAACAAGATCAACCCACATTCCATAATATCAACAGCAATAAACTGAAATCACTTATCGCTGGAATTCCTGCGACATGGGCTGATGCTGAGCTGTTTAGAGCAAATGGATATCGACTACTAGAGCAAGGAACGTTACCAGAGATTCTGAAACTTCTCTCAGATAAAGAATGTGATTATGTGTCACTCGGAGCCAATGAAGTTGAAAGCATATACCAAGAACATACCTATTCCCTGGATGGGTTAGTCATAGAAAAAAGTATTATGCTTTATTACCCTCTTCCTCTGGTCTTCTATGTCCACCCAGACAAGGCTCAACTGGCTCAATTACTTGAGGACAAACTGCAAGACTACAAACTCAGTGGTGATTTCGAGCTATTGTTTAACCAACATTTCGGGGACGTAGTGAGATCCATTGGATTAGAACATCGCAAAGCTATTAACCTCGTAAATAAGGAGCTACCGCCAGAGCTAAGGTCATTTAAGTCTCAATTCATCTCGTGATTATAAATAGAGGAGACTTAAAACCATGCACCTAGATTTGCAACATTAGGTGCATCCGCTTTATGCTCCTAATGTCGATATCATCAAACCATAGGCAAGATAACTAACGGCTTGCTTTTACATATAGCGGTGGATACTCAAGTCATCAGTTTTTATATCACTAGCAGAGCCACTGACCACGCTTGCCAAGATCTTTCCTGAGCCACATGCCATTGTCCAACCTAGAGTTCCATGGCCTGTATTGGTAAATAGATTCTTGATAGGCGTCGCGCCGATTATAGGCGTACCATCCGGAGTCATCGGTCTTAACCCTGTCCAGTATTCTGCCTTAGAGAAATCCCCCGCCTGTGGGAAAAGATCTTTTATCACCATATCAATCGTGGCTTTACGTTTTTCAGGAATAAGATAATTGAAGCCAGCAAGCTCTGCCGTCCCTGCAATACGAATTCGGTCATCGAAACGAGTCATCGCTACCTTGTAGGTTTCATCCATTACTGTAGAGGTCGGCGACTTATCTGCACTCACGATCGGAAGTGTCAGGGAGTAGCCCTTCACGGGATATACAGGAATCGATAAGTCCACTTGCTTGAGCAGTTCACGAGAGTAGCTTCCCGAAGCCACCACGTAAGCGTCCGCTTTGAATTCACCTTGAGTTGTCGCGATGCTTTTTATGGTTTGGTTCTGATGATTCAAACTCACCACCTCAGTATCAAACACGAACCTAACACCAAGTTGCTTGGCCTTCTCAGTCAGCGCTAAACAGAACTGATGACAATCACCGGTTTCATCATGAGGTAAATATAAGCCGCCCACCAGCTTGTCTTTAACGTCCGCTAAGCCCGACTCCACTGACAGACACTGTTGAACATCAAACAGTGAGTGTTTGATTCCACTCTCTGTTAATAGCTTCATATCCTGCTGAATCGCATCGAGTTGCTTCTCGCTTCGGAATACTTGCAAGGTACCTTTCTGCCTGCCCTCATAAGCCAAATTTTCACTGATTCTTAGATGAGTGAGACACTCTCGACTGAAGTTTGCCACTCTTAACATGCGTGACTTATTCACGGCGTACTTGGCTTCATTACAGTTGGCCAACATCTTAGTCGCCCAAGCCACTAATTCCGGAGAAAGTGACGGTTTCACCTTTAAGGGAGCGTGCTCTTGGGTAAGCCATTTCATTGCTTTCAACGGAATCCCAGGCGCCGCCCATGGTGAAGAATAACCGTAAGAAATCTGCCCTGCATTCGCAAAGCTGGTTTCCTTGCCACTACTATCTTGACGATCAATAACCGTCACCGAGTGGCCCTCTTTCGCCAGATACCAAGCACTGGTCAACCCAATAACACCGCTGCCAATTACAATTACTTCCATTCTCTTCCCCTAATGCCCGACACAGCAAAACATGCCGAACACAGCTGTCTGTTTCAAACTACCTTCGTTAATAATTTGTAACTTATTCAGCACACGTTGACTTAACAATGCATACAGTGTTGATAAAAAGTCAATTCAGTCGTAAATCGGGAGAATGAATATGGGAAGTGTGATGTTGGATGGTTATAAAGCTTTCAAGGGATCGGTTTATTACTAAGAGAAAGCCCTCTACGAGGATAGGAATACTGAACTATCGCGGAATGAAGTTAGGTGATGTGATTATGTGCACCAACCTACTTCAATCTAAATATTATGGGCGTCGTGGCTCAAGAATGTGGCGTTCTCGATGAGAAAGTCTAAAAAGGTTTCGGCTTGCAATGATAGCCCGCGGCCTTTGAGAGATTGAACTTTCACCGTCGCCTTCGATAGCATCTCCAACTCGGTCGCCACCACTTCAATCTGCCCTGACTTTATCTCATCGATCACGGTGAGCTTGGGCATAAAGGTTACGCCCAACCCAGCCGAAACGAAGTTAGTTAGCGCGGTAACCGAGTTAGTTTGAAGCTTAGGTTGCAAAGTGAGATGAGAGTTTTGTTCAGCCTGCTTTACTAACCTCCCCATACCTGTCGAGTTGTCGATCAAAGCAACAGAGGCCTCTCTAACATCTTGCAGTGCCACAGGCGCTTCTTTCATCGTAAGGAAGTGCCCCTTCGGAGCAATCAATTCGAGCGGATGGCTACGTTCAACATGGGAGTGCAGTTTAGGATGAGGTGCAGACGCATAGGTGATCGCGAAATCTATCTGTTGATCTTCTAACATTTTCACGGCATCCAATGCACCTGCAATTTCAATCGATAAATTGATATCAGGGTATCGAGCCATGAAGGTTTGCATCGGTTTAGAAACCAAGTTAGTGATAAAACCTTCCCCAATCGCAATGCTAACGTTACCGCCCTTGAGGTTTTTCAACTTAGTTAGACGAGCCAGTACCGCCGTTTCACTACGAACTATGGAACGGTAGTAATTCAACAGTTCATTACCTGCTTCGGTTAACAGTGATTGGCGGTTGTTGCGCTCCCATACTTTCATTTCCGCTTGCGCTTCTAACTGTGTCAGCATTCTGCTCATCGCGGCAGGGTCAACATTCATCATCTTAGATGCCTTACGTAACGACCCATATTTCGATAAAGCATTAAGGTATTCCAGCGCGCGGATATTAAAGTGGTGCATTCAACTTCCTTGTGATTCAACTGACACTTGATCAAGCGTCTCACAAATTTGCTGCGAACATATATCCCAATTTATCAAGATCGTAATTGCTCTTACTAACTTGTGCACCGAGTCACTTCAAGGCACTACATCAAAGGCTGATATACGTGTTTTAGCTTGCTGTCGATAATACAAAGGCGACAACTTTCGTCATCACCTTTGTGGTCATGAATCAGATGCTAGTCTCAAGCAGTTAACAATCCGTCACTTCACTTACAGGCCAACAAAGAAACTGATCACTAGCGCGTTGATCAAATCAACAAAGAATCCACACACTAATGGCACCACAATGAATGCTTGTGGGCTTGCGCCATAGCGATGAGTTACCGCTGTCATGTTAACAATCGCAGTTGCTGTTGAACCTAGAGTGATACCACCGAAACCAGAACATATCACCACGGAGTCGTAGTTTCTTCCCATCAAGTAATAAACAACGAAGATAGTAAACAGTAGTGAAAGTAGAATCTGGATACTCATGACCACAGAGATGTAGCCAAACAGCCCGTCAAGATCCCAGATTCGTAGTCCCATCAAAGCCATGGTTAAGAACATGCCTAAGCAGATGTCAGAGATCATCGCTAAACCTTTGCGACCTTGAGCAATTTTCTCTTGTGTACGGCGCTTCCTGAACAGAGCCCTACCAACGTTTCCGATTAAGATACCCGCGATCAAACAGCTAACGAATAACGGCAGTTTCAAACCCATTGATTCGATAACTTCACTCAAGCTATAACCTAGCATCAGCGTCAGATTTAGAATCAACCATGCCCATAGAACGCCGTAGTGGCTTAGCTCTGTTTTTGTTTCACTCTCTTGGAATGCACCAACGGTGACCTCTTCTTCATTAGAAGGACTTACTTTGTGTTTATTGAGTAGGTAGTTAGCAATTGGACCACCAATCACACACGCCGCTATCAAACCAACTGTGTTGGAAGCCACACCAAGTTCTAGCGCGTTAGCAATACCAAACTCTTCAACAAACATTGGCGCCCAAGCTAGTGTCGTACCCACACCGCCAATCAGACTGATAGAACCTGACAACAAACCCGCTTTCGCATCCATACCAAAACCCGACGCGACAGCCATGCCAACTAAGTTTTGAAGGACAATAAAAGCCGAAGCCAGACAGAGCAGGATGAACAACGGTCGCCCACCTTTTACCAGCGTCTTAATATCCGCTTGAAGCCCAATACCAGCAAAAAAGTAAAGTAGCAAAAAATCTCTGACATCAAGGCTAAAGGTGATCTGGATTTCAAATAGATAGTAAAGCGCCGCTACGATAGCGGCACAAACAAAGCCACCAATAACTGGCTCTGGCAGAGAGTACTTCCTTAATACTTCAGAGCGCTCGATTAAACCTTTACCAATAAACAGTAATGAGATCGCAATAGTAAAGGAGAGCATTGGAGAAACAAGGGTTTCTGTCATGATGCTATAGATTCCTAAAAGTTAAGATTATTCAAAATGTTGCTTACTCTTAATCTTGTAGATCCAGACCAAGAAATCAAGCGTTTATCGGTGACATCAATCGCTAATCTGGATCAATGTGTTTCAACATAAACAGAGAAAATGCCATCACGAAAAGGGATTTGAAAAGGCGACGTCATGGAAGGAGGCAGATTACGTGAATATAGGAGCTCTAAAACGAGAAAACCCCAGCATTTCTGCTAGGGTTTTGAATAGTGGTGGAAGGATGGGGATTTGAACCCCAGATACGCTATAAACGTATACTCGCTTTCCAGGCGAGCGCCTTAAGCCACTCAGCCATCCTTCCACAAATTGTGTATTGAGCATGTCACTCAACGAGGCGCTACTTTATTGATTCTGCTTGCTTTGGTCAAGGGGCATTCTCAAAAAAAGTGCCTTTTTCGGTTTGTTCGATTACAAATTAACTCATTAGATCAAAAACAAACCAAATTTCATTCTTACGCTGCACTTACGCTTGTTGCTTTTCTTAAGCTTGTTGATAGTAGCCCGGAACTCGAAACCATTTACGACACATATCGAGGAAGTAGCCGTAAAGTACGCCCATACCGCACGAGATAACGGCATTACTGGTGACAGCCGTAACGATCTGCTCGCCTGAAGCACCCACTGCCAACAAAATACCCGCATACACAGGAGACTGAAATAACACGTATGCCATCAAGTCAGACAAGTTTTTCATCAATGAGCTTTGTGAAAGTTTTGCACCATTGCGCAAGAACCAATCACGAAAAACGCCATAAGGCCAAGCGATAGCAATGTTTACAGGAATAGATAACGTTCGAGAAGCAAGAGATTGCTCAAACGTCATACCAGAAATAAACACTTCTACGATCATGCCAGAAATAAAACAGAAAACGACCATAGCAAATGTATCCGCAGCTGCGTTTCGAATACAAAATGGACCACGAGACTTCATTGACGACAAACCTAAAATATATCACTGCTTAATTAGTGATTTAGTAACATATAAACAAGGCACATTTGCACCTCACCAGATAATGTCGCTATTAAATCACAAGATTAGTAGTCATACATTCCAAATTAAAAATCAAGTTGTAAATTAACAACCAAAAACCACTTTAAAAGCAGTTACTTTCACCAAAAAATCCAACCAAGGTCAAATGTTGGACAATTCGTCATTTACTTACCGTAATTAAACAACATTTAAGCCATCGGTAGATTTACAGTAATAATATTAATGACATCTTGTGTTGGTGGTGATCCTAAAGCAACCTGCTCTAACGCTTTATCGACTTGTTCAGTAAGTTCCGCATTGTTCATAGGTTCAACGTGAACACGTAGACTCTCTAGTGCAAATTGAATCAGTTCTAGGTTGTTGTCTTCTAACGCCACATACAGCGTCACTAACAGCTCTTCAGTGTTATCTTTGTTTCGAAGATCAGGTTTAGGCAGTGACTCGCTTTTACTTTTCGAATCGTGTTGTTTTACGTCTTGACTTTCGAGATCATCCGCTTTTACTTCATGGTATTGGTAAAGCTTATTTGAATAGCGGAATAAAGCATCATCCAGTTCACGCTCATCAATCGGCTTAGCGATAATATAATCCACACCCGCTCCCAGCATACGCTCACGAGTCTCTTTAAAGACATCAGCCGTACAACCAAACACCAATACCGATGACACATCACCTATCAACGCACGAATCGCAGTGGTTGATTCAACACCATCCATCACAGGCATATGGTTATCCATGAGTATCAAATCAAAGCGCTCAGCAACCACGGCTTGTATCGCTAACTCACCATTCTCGACGCTCTTACAAATGAATCCTTTACTGCTCATGAAGGTTTCAATGATCACTGTATTGGTTCGGTTATCCTCGACGATCAGTACCTTTAAGCCTGAGTAGTCTAGCTTCTTATGTGGCAAGCTCTCGATTTCGCCAGGCTGGCAAGGTTGAATCTTCAAGCGAACATCAAAGCTCGTGCCTATCCCTTCTTCACTGGTGACGGTAATACTGCCATCCATCAGTTGGGCAATTTTCTTCACAATCGCTAAGCCAAGACCAGTACCGCCAAAACGCCTTGTAGTGGAAGACTCCGCTTGTTCAAACGGTTTAAAAATACGCTTTTGAGCTTCTTTAGAGATACCAATTCCGGTGTCACGAACTCGAATACTAAGGTAGGTGTCACTTCCCTCTACGACTTCTTTCAAGTACACCTCAACAAAGCCTCTGGAGGTGAACTTCACCGCGTTGTTCAACAAGTTAAACAAAATTTGGCGAAGGCGAGCTTTATCTGAGAAATACCAACGACCAGAAGGCACCTCGGAGTACACTTTGAATTGAAGCCCTTTCTCGGAAGACAATGTGTAGTAAACACTGTTAATACTGCCGATGATCGAATCAAGCGGGAAACGCGTTTCATCAAGATCCAACCTACCCTGCTCGATCTTCGAGAAGTCTAAGATCTCGTTGAGTAGGGTCATCATATGATCGCCGGACTCATACAGGCTCTTAAGATGCTTCTCTTGTTCGGAGTTTAGAGGCGTTTTTAATAGGATCTGAGCGGTACCCAACACACCATTCATAGGGGTGCGAATTTCATGTGATAGGGTTGCAAGGAAAGCGGTTTTTGCATTGGTAGACGCCTGAGCTTTAACCTTTTCCGCTTCGAGATAAATAGTCTTTTCGTTAAAGGTTTTAATTAAATGGCCGATTTCGTCATCACTCGAGTAATCCACATCAATGATTTCGCCGGCTTTCGAGCTATCAACCTGTGCAGCAATCCTTGTGATTGGACTAATCAAATAACGATTCAATAAGTAATATCCCGCCATCACACAAAGTAGCAATAGCGGAACAATACCGCCTTCAATGCTCATCACCTGGCGAAATACTTCGTCTGCTACACGTGTTTTTGAGTTCACCACATCCACTTGCCAGCCGAAATCACCAAATTGGTTGCTACTGATATAGATGCCTTCAACAAGATTGAAGTTATAAGAAACCAACACTTGGTTGAGTTTATCTCTCAGGGTGATACCAAGATTGTACTCTTCGGCGTGGTTTTTAATGAAACCCAACAACTCTTCGAGCGAGAGATCCACCGTCGCAATACCAGCAAAGGTGCCGTCATAGTAATAAGGTGACGAAGCCGTAATCATTCGAACGTGAGTATAGGGATCAATATAGACATCGCTCCAAGAGATGGTTCCCTGTGGCTTGTCTACAACCGAGGTATACCAATACTCTTCGTGATAAGGGGCGTTTTTAGGATTGTTGTAAGAGAACAGTTGATCAATCGTGCCATCGTCAGCTTTGTTGAAAAAATAACTGTTTAAGAGCTTGTCGGAATCCAACGCATACGGTTCTGGCCAAATACCAGCGCTAACAATTGTGTCATCGCTCGCGGCTAACATCGACTTGAATAGCGGGATGACATCTTCACCTTTGCGATGTGCTTGAGCAAAACCAACTAAACTATCAACAAAGCCTTGAGAGCTACTGAGTGGCTCTGTAATCAATGCGGATAACAGTTGCGTACGTAAGTCGAGGTTTTGTTGTAATTTGGCGCGCACAGGGGATTCTACGACGTAATACGTCACACTACCGACAATGGCAATAAACATAGCAAGGTACAGCCCAAGCGCTACCATGCTTTTTTTCTTTAAAGACGACCGTATCTGCATAATTCTTTTATTGTTTTCTTTTCTGTTAAAACTAGTGTTTATCATCCATGACATCAAGCCTTTTTAGATTGAAGCTTGATTGGCACAAGTTCATTGGTACTATAAGCGCAAATATGTTCCCTTTTACGGTACCTCACTTTGACTTTACAAGATATTCTTGCGCTTCCAGAGTTGGAAGGAAAGCTAATCACAGAACACAAAACCATCGGATTTGTCACTGCAATGGCAGCGGCACCCAATGTGTTAACCCCGCATGAGTGGCTACCGTTCTTATGGGGTGGCGAAGAAGTCGCGCCTTTTACGGATGGTGAACAGCTAGAAAGCTACATTGAAGTTATCATCGAGCTTTGGAATAAAACCCGCCCAGAACTGATTGAAGGTACTTGGGTTTGGCCTGAAGCTTGTCAATTAGACGACGAAGAAGTGGTTAACACTGCCGCTCGTGATTTTTGTGAAGGCTTGCTTCAAGGCTGGCAGATTGCTCGTGATGATTGGGAAACGCTAATGCCTGAAGAGAGCGAAGACAACGCGCTTGTTGGCGGCGTCCTACTTTCATTGAGCATGCTTTACGATCCAGAAACTTCAATTGCTACGCTTGCAGAGCAAGGCATCGAAGGCCTAGAGCAATTTGAAGAGATCTTTAATGCGGTTCCTGTGATGCTTTGTGGACTAACGCAGCGTGGCATTGCACTGGCTGAAGCTCAATAACAGTTAGCTTTATACAAGCCAAAAGGCCTCATTATGAGGCCTTTTTTAGTTTTCAGACGAAATAAAATAGTCGCTTTAGAAGCCTTTCCAATCGAAGTCATCAATTCGCTCATCAGCAATATAAAACAGCTTAGTGCCACTGCTGACCACTTGATCTAACTCTGGGTTGAGTTCAATACCGCTCCCCGTATCAATGGCGATCAGAGTTGCTTGATACTTCTCTTTAAACACTGAGAAAATAGGCGCGACGGTGACAGACTCAGCGTCTTCAGGGAAATACGTTGAATACTGTGTCATGCCTCTTGTTGAGCTCAATAATTCTTGGTGAAGCGCACTGGAACCTGGGTCTACCGCAGCCTTTGCTAGCATCTCTGCACCCACCGCTGGAATACATTCTGAGTTAGGGCAATGCTTGTGTAACAAATCGCTCAGCGCTTCGTCTTTAAAGTAAACAAGAAGGTGCGCCTTAGGATTTCGGTTGGCACAGTAAAGCGCCGCAGATAACGTAATGTCGTCTTCTGGGTTATCAATCAAGATGCAACTTGCAGACTCAATGCCCGTTTTCTCCATCTCTTTGCCATCGGTGTAGCTGTTTACTTTAACGAAGTTAATTTCACCGGGTAACGGGTTCTCGATATCTGAACGCGTACATAACACGATTGGTCGTTTACCCGTTTCTTCGTGTTGTAGCATCCGAATGAGATGAATGGTTCTTTGCTCATTCCACCCCAACATCAAAATGTGGTTGTCCACTCTAACTCTCCTTTTTCCTAGCAAGCCCGCTCGCCAATATTCAACACCTTCTGTTGCCACTTTACCGAGTAACGCGGCGAAAAGGCTCAACCCGCCTGGAATCACAAATAGAATAACGATCCACTGCCCCGCTACCGTGGTCGGTGATAAATCACAAAATTTTAATAACATTTAACCAACTGTAGAAGCCGTCACCACTAAGTAGTAAGCGAATACAGTAACCGAACTGGTTAAATCTGTTTCACCCGCCAAATACAGCATCGACCACGATAGAGCGATGTAGCCAAGAAAAGTGAACAGTAAGTTTTTGCCGTTCAAAACAAAGATGTTTGCTTTGATCCAGCGTTTGAGTTGTAACCAGATTATCATTCGAGCCTCTAATCCTTCGATCTTACTTACATGCTAGAAAAAATACTTGATATCAACAAGATGTATCATCAGAAAAAGATACATGACCACAAGATTGATATTGGCGGCCTATACGCAGGTACAAAAAAACCAGCACTATTGGCTGGTTTTTGGGGTTAGATAAAAGAACGACTTACGCGTTACCTTTTACCTGTACATTTAACTGCTCTGCAAAATCTAGCATGCGGTTCAATGGAATAAGAGACTTCACACGTAGTTCGTCAGAAACGAAGATCTCGTGTTGCTCACCACCATTCTCAAGCGCGTTTTCAATCGCTTCAAGGCCATTCATTGCCATCCAAGGACAGTGTGCGCAGCTACGACACGTTGCACCAGCACCGGCTGTCGGCGCTTCAATCAGCTCTTTTTCAGGAACCAATTGCTGCATCTTGAAGAAGATACCTTTGTCTGTCGCGACAATCATTTGTGGATGAGGTAGCTCTTTTGCTTTCTTGATCAGTTGGCTTGTTGAGCCTACAGCATCAGCCAGTTCAACCACGCTTGCTGGTGATTCTGGGTGAACCAAAATAGCCGCTTCTGGGTATACCGATTTCATTTTCTTCAAAGCATCAGCTGAGAACTCATCATGAACGATACACTCACCTTGCCAAAGCAACATGTCAGCGCCAGTTTGATTTGCGATGTAAGAACCTAGGTGACGGTCTGGCCCCCAAATAATAGGTTTGCCTTCGGCGTCTAGGCTTTCAACGATTTCTAAAGCGATGCTCGACGTCACTACCCAGTCTGCACGAGCTTTAACGGCTGCAGAGGTGTTCGCGTATACAACCACGGTGTGGTCAGGGTGAGCATCACAAAATTCTGTAAATTTGTCAGCTGGACAGCCAAGATCAAGTGAACATTCAGCTTCAAGTGTTGGCATTAGAATGCGTTTTTCAGGAGTAAGAATCTTTGCAGACTCACCCATGAAACGAACACCAGCGATGATCAAAGTGCTTGCTGAGTGACGGTTACCGAACTTAGCCATTTCTAATGAATCGCCAACGAAACCACCAGTTTCTTCTGCCAGAGCCTGAATTTCAGGATCGGTGTAGTAGTGTGCAATTAGAACTGCATCTTTTTCTTGAAGTAGTTTTTTGATGTTTGCGATGTGGGCCTGTTTCTGAGCGTCGCTCAATGGAACTGGCTTAGGCGGAAACGGGTAAACTGTATCGATTTTATCTAGTATATGACTCATTGCTCTTGCTCTACGCAACTTCTTCCGAGAATTAGAGTATTCTACACAGGACAGCGATTGGGATCAAAAAGGATTGGTTGCAAGCGGTGGCTAGCTAATGCTTAAAACGCATAAACAAGGCAATGCGTTGGCATCACTAGCAAGAGAAGTAAACACTAAACGGAAGTGAACAGGTATAAAAAAGAGGCGCCTAAGCACCCCTATTTTGTTTATAAGTGGGTTTTAGCCACTTTAGCCGAAGCACTGTTTGGGTACTCGGTTACGACTTGTTGGTAATATTTCTTAGCTTGCGTCGCGTTGTTGTTGCGCGCAGCTATGTCACCAAGCTTAACCAGTGCATCTGCTCGCTTGTTTGAGTCTTTGTAAGACACAACAGCAGCAAAGCTCTTCACCGCTTCTTTATCTTGCTTCTTAGCGAAATAAAGCTGACCTAACCAGTAATGTGAGTTAGGTGTGAAAGTAGAATCTGGGAAGTCTTTTTGAAACTTCTGGAATGCAGCGATAGCACCCGTGTAGTCTCGTTGCTTTAGAATCATATCTACAGCATTTTGATAAGCAGTTTGCTCATCCACATCAGTACTGAACGTACCAGAAGCGTCTTTAGAGCCTTCGCTCGCCGCCACTGCTACCGTTGCTGTTCCTGCTGCTTTCACCTCGCCTCTTACGCGGTCCAGTTCAATGAACAGTTCACGCTGACGCTCTAGCATTTGCTTCATATCGTAGCTGTTTCGTTCCAGCTCACCACGAAGTTCACTGATCTCCAGTGCCATGTCGTCGATTTGCTGTTGCATTTGAAGCTGAACGAGATTGCGATTTTGAAGCAGGCGCTCTAAACGCTCAATATCTGATTCGTTAGATGCTGATCGAGAGGAAGATGATGAATTGGTTGCGGTGCTATTGAGATCGGATACTGGAGCTGGTGCAGCGAACGCGGTGTTCGCTGCACTTGCCAGTAACGAAAGCAAAATGACTCGCTTTGTGTTACTGAACATGAGGCAATTCCTCAATTATATAGTCTACTAAAATTAGTAAACTAGTACTGCGCGACGGTTTTTAGCGTACACATCTTCAGATTGACCTAGAAGAAGTGGCTTCTCTTCACCGTAGCTTACGATAGAGATTTGGTCAGCTTGAACACCTAGTGCTTGTAGGTATTTCGCTACAGCTTGTGCACGACGCTCGCCAAGTGCGATGTTGTACTCAGGAGTACCGCGCTCATCAGCGTGACCTTCGATAGTAACGTTCATGTCAACGTTCTTAACTAGGTATGCTGCGTGAGCTGCTAGCATTTCTTCGTAATCGCCAGCGATAGTAGAGTTATCGAATGCGAAGTAGATTGTTTGAGTTTCACGTAGCGCTTGCTCTTTAAGCTCTTGCTCAGACAGTTGACCGTTAGCGTCAATTGGCGTTACAACAGTTGTGTCTACGTTGCCTTCTGAACCTGAAGTTGTTTGGTTGCTTTCTGTACCAGATGTTGCAGATGTTGCTTCATCAGTTGAGCTACATGCCGTTACTGCCATCACTGGTAGTGCAATCATCAAGCCTTTAAGAACTTTGTTAAGTTGCATCTTTTTTTCCTTACGTTATCAAACTTAGTTTCTACAGCGACTAAGTGCTATAGATAGTTAATTGCCACAATAGTTAACACTATCAATAGCTAAAAGAATGTATCAAGAGAACTAGAGGAACGGTGACCACGCAGGCGCTCTTACACGTCCGTTGGTTGCCGGTAATCTAGCTTTAAAACGGCCATCGATAGAAACCATCGATAGTACGTTAGTTTTATTGTAAATAGAGCTATAGATAACCATACCTCCATTCGGCGCAATGCTTGGAGATTCATCTAACAATGTTTTTGTTAGCACCTGAACCGCACCGGTTTCCAAATCCTGCTTAGCCAAGTTAAAACCTGAGTTACTGCGATTCACCATGATAAGGAATCGACCATCAGGGGTGATCTGGCCACCTAAGTTTTGGCTACCTTGCCAAGTAATACGAGAAGTCGAATTATTGGACAAATTTACATTATAAATCTGAGGTTTACCACCACGATCCGATGTGAAAATAAGAGACTTGCCATCTGGGTGCCAGAATGGTTCAGTATTATTCGAACGGCCGCGGGTAATTTGAGTC
Source organism: Vibrio sp. ZF 223 (assembly GCF_003050585.1). Lineage (NCBI taxonomy): Bacteria > Pseudomonadati > Pseudomonadota > Gammaproteobacteria > Vibrionales > Vibrionaceae > Vibrio > Vibrio sp. ZF 223. The sequence continues at coordinate 352,619 of NZ_PIGB01000002.1, read as the reverse complement.
AGCTTACGGCTAGCAAGGTCAAGTGTGTACACCTGAAGGCTGCCTGTTTTCGACAATACCAATGCCAATGTTTTACCATCTGGCGAGAATCTTGGCGCACCATTGTGACGAGGGTATGACGTCACTTTCTCACGTTCACCGGTGTAAATATTCATGATGAATATTTCAGCTTGGCCATTCTGGAAGCTCACATACGCAAGTTTCTTACCATCTGGTGACCATGCTGGAGACATAAGAGGCTGCTTAGAACGAAGTACTAAACGCTCATTAAAGCCATCGTAGTCAGCAACACGAAGTTGGTATGGGTACTTATCTTTGTCGTTCACAACTACGTAAGAGATACGAGTTAAGAACGCGCCTTTCTCACCGGTTAATTCTTCATACACTAAGTCAGAAATACGGTGTGCGTATCGGCGCAAGTCCGTTGCCGATAAATCACGCTTCACTTTATGAAAGAGAACATGATCCATAGTACGAACCAAATGACCATCATCATTTAGCCCTTTACTATGACCTTTCGTCAATTGCCCTCGAATAGTGTCAATTAACTGATAACTGATTGTATAAGTACCATTGGGGTTTGGAGAAATAGAGCCGGTTAAGAGTGAATCAACGCCTAAGTTAGTCCAAGCATCGAAGTTCACCTCAGTTTCGCTGTAAGGCGTTTGAGGCATTTTGCTTGTCGCAACTGGGCTGAATTTACCACTGCGTTGTAGGTCAGAAGCGATAACTGCTGATACATCGTGTGGCAATGGCTCTGCGCCTTCCCAACGGAAAGGTACAATAGCGATAGGTCGTGCAGAGTTAATACCGTCTGTAATAACCAGCTCCAGTGCCGCATGTGCAAACTGGCTGCTTGTAGCTATTAAGAAAACAAAACTCAGTAGTAGTTTCTTTAACACAAGTTCGTCCTTTTACTCTGGTGATACAGTTAAGTTAATGTCTTTTAGTGATTTCACGATGTCTGGGTCTTTAGGCAATGGATAAGATTGCACTTGTGCCACGGCACGCTTGGTTGCTGCACATAAACGGCTATCGCCATCTAAGATGCTTAAGCTACCCAAAATAGCGTTTGAGCCCGTTGGAATCAGCTTAAGGTTCACTCGACATGAGCGCCCTCGATAGCTGTCTTCTAACAACAGATTCTGTTGAATCAATTGGGTATAGATAGCCCCGTAACGTTGTGCTTCATCACTAATAAATTGTTGTCTTGCTGAAGAGTTTTGAGTCGCTTCAGTTTCAAGACCAGCAAAGATATCGTTCAATGCTGCTTCTTGTTGTTTACGCTCTTTTTCTGCTTTAGCTGCAGCTTCTTTTGCCTTACGGGCTTTCTCTGCTGCGGCTGCCGCTTCTTTCTCTTTCGCTATGCGTTGCTTTTCAGCGCGTTCAGCGGCTTCTTTCTCTTTACGAGCTTTGTCTGCTGCCTCTTTCGCCGCTTTTTCTTTTGCCACGCGTTCTTGTTCAGCTTTTGCGATTGCCGCTTCTTTGGCCTTACGCTCGTTCTCGGCTTTCACCAACGCAGCTTCTTTCAGCTTGCGATCAGCTTCGGCTTTAGCGGCTTTCTTTTTCTCTTGCTGTAAACGCGTTTCTTCAGCTTTGCGTTGTTTCTCTTTCTCAACTCGGCGCTTTTCAGCTTCACGAGTCGCTTTAGCCTCTTTCGCTTGTTGTTCTTTTAGCTTACGAATATTTTCTTCTTCAGCTTTACGATTCTTTTCAAGTCGTTCGCTTTCACGTCTCAGTTTGTCTAAACGCTCTTGCTCTTTCTTGCTCGCGGCTTCTCGCTGTTGACGAATCTGTTGAGCTTGCTGGCGAACCAACTGAGGATCAATCACCACAGCCTGAACCATCTGCCCTGTCGGCTTAGGTTCTGACATCGTGAAATCCGCTCCCCAAATAAGCGCAACGAATAAAATGACGTGCAGCCCAAGTGAAATAAGAAGCGGTTTTCTGAAACTATTGGATTTTTTATTAGTCGCTTTCATGAATGCTACGGAGCTATTCCCTTATATCCGTTAAAAGGCCAACCTTTGGCACACCTGCACGGTTTAATTCATCAAGTAATAAAACCACTTCAGCGTAAGGCGTTGCGGCATCACCGCCAACCGCCACTGGAGAATTCGGCTTCAAAGACAACTCAGCTTTCACTCGGATGATAATATCTTCCATAGATAAACCACGCTGTACTTCTTCGTCATTAACGCTCAAGCCAAGTTCACCGTCTTTGTTCACTTCAACGATGATGAAACTTGCGTTGTCGTCCCCCAGTAGGTCTTGTGCCGATTTAGCCGTTGAAGCCTGAGGCAATTCAACGTCAACGCCTTGAGTAACAAACGGCGAAGTCACCATAAAAATGATCAGCAAAACAAGCATAACGTCGATGTAAGGTACAACGTTAATCTCTGCTGTCATTTTGCGTTTTTTAGGTTGGTATCCAGCCATCTATTATTCCCTGCCAGCCATCGCTTGACGGTGAAGAATACTGTGGAACTCTTCAGAGAAAGTCGCGTAGTTGTGCTCTAGCTTGCCTACTCGGCTGCTGAAGCGGTTGTACGCCATAACTGCTGGAATTGCAGCAAATAGACCCATTGCGGTTGCGATCAGCGCTTCTGCAATACCAGGGGCAACCATTGCGAGTGTCGCTTGCTTCACTTCACCTAATGCGATGAATGAGTGCATGATGCCCCAAACCGTACCAAATAGGCCGATGTATGGGCTGATAGAACCAACGGTCGCCAAGAAAGGTAAGTTAGTTTCTAGTTCATCGACTTCACGAGCAACAGCAACGCGCATCGCACGGCCAGTGCCTTCCATAATGAAGTCAGGTGATGTTGCATTCGATTTACGAAGGCGAGCAAACTCAGTAAAGCCTGCGTAGAAAATTTCTTCAGTACCAGAAAGCTCGTCTTTGCGTTTATTGCTCTCTTGGTACAATTTTGCAAGATCAACGCCTGACCAAAATTTGTCTTCAAACACTTCTGTTTGTTTCGAAGCTTGAGATAATACTTTACTTCTTTTGATGATCATCGCCCAAGAAACAACAGACATGCCCATAAGAACTAGCATGACCATTTTAACTAATAAACTAGCTTCTAAAATTAGGCCTAAGATTGAGATTTCAGCAGTCACTATTCGTTAGCTCCGTAAGAATAAATGTTGGCATTGCCTTTGGTTTCATTTTTTGATTGTCGATACATGCTACCTTAACCATTGCTTTACACAATGCTTTGCCATCAGGATTTACGATCTCTTGACAGAAGACCAAGGTAGCTCGCTTCAACTCGTAAATATTTGTAATGACTTGTAAAGAATCATCAAGGCGCGCACCTTGAATAAAATCAATGTCCATATGTCGGACTACAAAACCGATGTTTTGTTCTAACAAGACTTGCTGAGAAACGCCAATTGAGCGCAACATCTCAGTTCGAGCGCGTTCGAAAAACTTAAGATAGTTTGAATGGTATACAACACCACCTGCATCGGTGTCTTCGTAATACACTGTCACTGGCCACGTAAATGGCTTAGATAATCCCTGCAATTTGCTACCACAACCCAAAACGATAAAGATCTCACTATAACCTAACTCCTTATCATTAATAGTATATCGCTGTGAATTTTTTGATTTAACAGACGAAAAAAAAGGCCATCTGTATAAGATGACCTCTTTTTGGCTAAAAACCCAACAAGTATAAAGATTCACATCGTTATGAACCTAAATCCTTTGCCTTTTATAGAAGGCGCAGCACCGTTAGGTAGAGCAAAATTGTGAGTGAAACGTATGGGCTAAACAGTAGCTGCCACATCCAAGCTCTTGGCTTAAATCCAATACCGTAAACCATGCTTGAGCAAACTGCCCAGATAAACATTGGCCCGATGATCGCGTTAAAGCCCCCGATGCTTGTCGCATACGCTTCAGGATCCCACATCACTAAACCAACATGCATGAAACCCAATACCAAGGATAAAGCTCTTAATAGAGTCTTATCCATTGGTTGATGCAGTTTAGCGATTTGCTCTGCGAGATTACTCACTGTCTTTGTCCATCATTTCTGAATGCTCTAGCCAAAGAGCATTAATGATGCCGAATGCACATGCTAGAAGTACACCCAAAATCCATGCGAAATACCACATAAAATTTCTCCTAAGTTATTTAACTTCTAGCTTAGTAAGCTGAAACGTCGTTATCTTCGATGTGTTTCTTATCTAGACGACCGAACATTTTGTAGTATGTCCAAGTTGTGTAGCCAAGAATCACCGGAACCATTACCGCCGCAACAGCAGTCATAAGGCCAAGCGTAAGCTCACTCGCTGTTGAATCCCACATAGTCAAACTATGGCTAGGGTTCAGGCTTGATGGCATTACGAATGGGAACATTGCAAAACCAGCCGTTAAAATAACACCTGCGTTCGATAGACTTGAGAACAAGAATGCGAAACCACCACGCTCAAAGCGAGATGCAATCACAGCAAGTAGTGGCATCGCTACACCAAGGATCGGCGCAGCCCACATTGCTGGATACGTTTCGAAGTTTGTCATCCAAGCACCCACTTGAAGTGATACTTCTTTGTTTAGAGGGTTTGAATCAGCAAACGTATCGATAGTGCTTGTAATAACATAGCCTTCGATAGATTGAACCCAGAAACCACCAATAACGAACAGAGCAATAGCAATTAGGCCAGTGATCTGAGCAACGTTACGAGCACGAGCGTGCAGCTCTTCTGTAGTCTTCATTTGAAGCCATGTTGCACCTTGCATCACGAACAACATCAGAGCTAATACACCACAAAGCAATGCAAACGGGTTTAGCAGAGCGAAGAACGTGCCATGGTACTTAGACATCATAAATTCGTTCAGGTCAAATGGAACACCTTGTAATAGGTTACCAAATGCTACACCGAAGATGATTGGTGGAACTGTACCACTAAAGCAAAGTGCGTAGTCCCAAGTTTTGCGCCATTTTGGATCTTCGATCTTAGAACGGTAATCAAGAGCAAGTGGTCGTAACCAAAGCGCTGCTAACGTCGCATACATTGCGAAGTAGAAGCCAGAAAACGATGTTGCGTAAACCAGTGGCCACGCAGCAAACAATGCGCCACCCGCAGTGATAAGCCAAACTTGGTTACCATCCCAGTGAGGGGCAATCGTGTTTAGCATAATACGGCGTTCAGTGTCGCTCTTACCGATAACCGGTGAAAGAGCAGCAACACCCATATCGAAGCCATCAGTTACGGCGAAACCAACCAGTAGAACACCGATCAATACCCACCAAATAAGTCGTAAGCTTTCGTAATCAAACATAATATTCCCTCACTTATACTTCGACTGAACGGCTAACTTTGTCTTCAACAGAGTTATCGTTTTGTTCAAAGTGGTAACGGCCTGTCTTTAAGCTACTTGGACCTTTACGTGCGAATTTCAGCATTAGGTAAACTTCAGCAATCAAGAACACTGTGTACAGTGCCAGAATAGCGAATAGAGAAGTCCAAAGCTGTTCAATAGTTAGTGCTGATGCTGCAACGTTAACCGGTAGGATTTCACCAACCGCCCATGGTTGACGACCAAACTCAGCAACGAACCAACCCGCTTCGATCGCAATCCAAGGAAGTGGGATTGAGAACAGCGCCGCTTTAAGTACCCATGGTTTCTGTTCGATCTTTTGACGACACGTTTGAACAAACGCTGCGCCGAATACAAACAACATGATGAAGCCACAAGCAACCATCAGACGGAATGACCAGAATAGAGGCCAAACTGTTGGGATAGAATCATCCGCAGCCATTTGGATTTGCTCTTCTGTTGCATCAACAACGTCGTCTGTGTAGCGCTTAAGAAGTAGACCGTAACCTAGGTCACCTTTCACTTCGTCGAATGCCACCATGTTTTCTTCAGACTTATCGCCTGAACGTAGCTTTTCAAGCAGCTCGTATGCGTACATACCCGTGCGGATACGATCAACGTGGTCATCACGCAGGTCACGCAGGCCTGTTACTTCTTTATCAAGAGAACGTGTTGCGATAATACCCATTACGTAAGGAATCTTAATTGCGTAGTCAGTATCCATTGTTTCTTGGTTTGGAATACCAAAAACAGTGAATGCAGCTGGTGCTTCTTCAGTGTGCCACTCTGCTTCTACAGCAGCGAGTTTCACTTTTTGAACTTCACCAAGCTCGTAACCAGATTCATCACCTAGCACGATTACTGACAGGATCGCCGCCATACCGAAAGATGCTGCAATCGCAAAAGAACGACGAGCAAAGGCAAGGTCACGACCTTTAAGAATGTAGTATGAGCTGATACCAAGGATGAACATTGCACCCGTTGTGTAACCAGACGCTACTGTGTGTACGAATTTAACCTGTGCTACTGGGTTTAGTACAACTTCAGCGAAGCTCACCATTTCCATGCGCATCGTTTCAAAGTTAAATTCCGCACCCACTGGGTTTTGCATCCAGCCGTTAGCTACCAAGATCCAAAGCGCAGAGAAGTTAGAACCAAGTGCTACTAACCAAGTTACCGCTAAGTGTTGACGCTTCGACAATCTATCCCAACCGAAGAAGAAAAGACCAACAAAAGTAGACTCTAGGAAGAATGCAACAAGCGCTTCGATAGCCAGCGGTGCACCAAAGATGTCGCCAACATAGTGAGAATAGTAAGACCAGTTAGTACCGAACTGGAACTCCATGGTTAAGCCTGTCGCTACACCAAGAGCAAAGTTAATACCAAACAATTTACCCCAGAACTTAGTCATGTCCTTGTAAATTTGCTTGCCAGTCATTACATAAACTGACTCCATAATGGCAAGTAGAAATGCCATACCTAGTGTCAGTGGAACAAATAGGAAGTGATACATCGCTGTAAATGCAAATTGCAATCGCGACAGATCAACAACATCAATCATGGTAACTCCTTTGTGTCGGCTGAATGACACTTGTGTGATTATTCACCGCAAAAATCCATGTTAAAACAATTTATGTAATTGTTATTACAAATTGAAATTTGTAGCAAAAACGTACCGTTATAGTTAGATTATTGTTAAGCATAAGCTAATATAGCTGGCGCTAATATTACTGGTAAAATCAGTATGTTTCAAAAGATTTATAGGAGAAGCCTGCGTTGATTTGTATCAATTTTATTCACGCAAATTAGAGGTATTTTTGAACAATCATGATTAAAATCACACCAATTTGAGCTCTGTTAATAACAGCGCATGATATCTGTGACAAAAGCTCAGCACCACTTCAACATACAAATTACAACTACCCATAAAGTACTAACAAAAGTTATGACAACTTATTTCAATTTTTGTTAGCTAAATCAAACCTGAAATCAAAGTTTTCATTTTTGAAACCCGCTATTCAGCCTTTTTATCGATTAGCGCAAAGAGTTGTTATTCAGTAAAATGCAAAAAATCCCAGCGCTTATGCAACTGGGATCTTTAAAAATGAATAATTTAACGATTAGACGGCTTATCTATTCCGAAGTGTAAATAAGCTCTGTCGGTCGCGATTCGACCTCTTGGCGTTCTTTGTAGGTAACCTTGCTGAATCAAGTAAGGCTCTAACACGTCTTCAATGGTGTCTCTTTCTTCACCGATCGCTGCAGCCATATTGTCGATACCCACTGGACCACCACCAAACTTTTCCATGATCGCAAGCAGAAGCTTTCTATCCATGTAGTCAAAACCTTTAGCATCGACATCCAACATGTTAAGCGCTTTATCGGCAACCTCTGGGCAGATATGACCATCTCCTTTCACTTCCGCATAGTCGCGTACACGGCGCAGTAAACGATTGGCAATACGTGGTGTACCACGAGCACGACGAGCAACTTCTAACGCCCCTTCTGATTCCATAGAAAGACCAAGGCAATCAGCGCTTCGTTGCACGATGTTTTGCAAGTCTTCAACTTTGTAATACTCAAGACGCTGAGTGATACCAAAACGGTCACGTAACGGAGACGTAAGCGAGCCAGCACGAGTCGTTGCGCCTATCAACGTAAAAGGTGGAAGATCGATCTTGATAGAGCGTGCCGCAGGGCCTTCACCAATCATGATATCTAATTGGTAATCTTCCATTGCTGGATACAACACCTCTTCAACCACAGGGCTAAGGCGGTGGATCTCATCAATGAATAGGACATCATTTTCTTCAAGGTTAGTCAGCAGCGCCGCTAGGTCGCCGGCTTTTTCCAGTACAGGGCCTGAAGTGGTGCGAATGTTTACATCCATTTCATTAGCAACAATGTTCGCCAACGTGGTTTTCCCCAAGCCTGGAGGACCAAATATCAACAAATGATCGAGGGCCTCATTACGCAATTGCGCCGCTTTGATGAAAATTTCCATTTGGCCACGAACATGATCCTGACCTTGATAGTCAGCAAGTGCTTTAGGGCGTATTGCACGATCAATGACATCTTCATCTTTGAATACTGGGTTGTCCGGTGCAATAAGGCGATCGGCTTCAATCATAAATTCTGCTATTCCTAACTATGCGCTTGTTGACTCTGCGCTTCTTGACTCTGTGTAAAGGCAAAGTGAATGAGCCTGTTTTGTAGAACAAGTATATGAGGTATTAAACCATCGATTTCAGTGCTTCGCGAATTAACTGCTCGCTGGTCATGCCATCTTTAGCCACTTGAGAAACCACCTTAGAAGCTTGAGTCGGCTTGTAACCTAATGCAAGTAACGCACTTACCGCTTCTTCTTCAGCGTCGTGAACGGTTGGCATAGAATCAATTGGTGCTGCATCCGTCGCTGGAGTAAATAGGTCACCCGCGCCCCACCCTTTCAGGCGGTCTTTCATTTCAACAACCAGACGTTCTGCGGTTTTCTTACCGACACCCGGCAGTTTCACTAGCGTAGAAATATCTTCACGTTCAACACTCTGAACAAACTGACTCGCCGTCATACCTGAAAGAATACCAAGACCAAGTTTAGGACCAACACCATTTGCTTTGATAACTTCACGGAACAGCGCACGCTCTTTAACTGTATTGAAGCCGTAAAGCAGTTGTGCATCTTCACGAACAACAAAGTGAGTGTAGATAATTGCCTCTTCGCCCACATTTGGTAATTCATAAAAACAGCTCATTGGCATTTGAACTTCATAGCCAACGCCACTCACTTCGATTAGTAATTCTGGTGGCTGTTTTTCTATTAATGTACCGCGTAGACGTCCGATCACAATTCACTCTCTTGATGGAATATAATTTGAGGGACAGAATATAAAAGAACTGGATGCTTATCCAGTTCTTTGTGTTTATTCGGGTGATTTATTTACGCTTGTTTGGCTTGTGAAACCACGTTATTTAAGCTTTCGACCAGCTCTTTGACAGAGGTAACATGCCCTGTGAGTTCAGAACCATAATTGGCGACTAAGCCGGACACGGATTTGGTTTCCGCAACGCTCTGTGCCACTTCTGAACTCGCGAGATCGAGCTCTTTCAAAGAACTCATCTGCATCGCCATAATGTTGGTGAGCTGATTGACGTCAGTCGAGATAGTTTGAACTTCTGAGATGATGCCGTTCATCTCATTCGCCGTGGTTTCAATTATCGCTCGACCATGTTCCACTTCGTCTTTACTACGGTCCAACAAGGTTCGAATTTCTATCGCGGAATGACTGCTTTTCGCCGATAACTCTCTTACTTGGTCGGCGACTACTGCAAAGCCTCTTCCCTGCTCACCTGCGCGAGCCGCTTCTATTGCCGCGTTTAATGCCAACAAATTAGTTTGTTCCGCTACTGAAGTAATCAAGTCAGCGACTTTCATGATCTCTTGATTACTTTGAATGATCTGAGTGATAGCACTGGTTGAGGCTTCTAATGACTCAGAGCTCTTTTGCGCTTTCTCTCCGACCGCTTCACTACGCTCTTTCAACTCACCCACAAATGAGTTTGATTCTTCGATACCTTGAGTCATTTGGTGCAATTGTTGGCTCATCTGTTCTGCCGCACTGGCCTGAGATTCGCAATTGATATTCAGCACCTCAACTTGCGAATGTAAATCTCGCGACTGTTGGTCTAGATGCACAGAAACGCCCTGTAAGCTTTCCGAATTCGAATTAGCTTGGTCAAGCACCACCGAGAGTCGCCCTTCACTCTTTGTCGCTTGATTAGCAATCTGTTGGCTTTCTGAAATCGCTTCTTCCGCCATTTCGATTGCAACCTCTTTTTGCTTCGCAGTAAACGCTTGAGCAATACAAATCACCACCAGCGGCATGATCACACCAGACCAGGTTTCAACCACCACCGCTTCCGGAGTAAGTACTAACTGCGGAAATTCAAATCCATTAAGGTGAGCTGACGTCATCATCAATGAAACGCCAATCACTAACCCACTCCATACCAAGGCGACAATACGTGTTCCTGACAAGAAAAAAGCGACCACTAACAAAGGAACCCAATACGCCTGCGTCGATGCCACCACACCACCGCTTTGGTAGATGATATTCAGCGCATGTACTGCCATACCAACAAAGCCAAAATTGAGTGCAAGGCTCGGTTTACTGGTAACACGCAACAGCAGTGCGGAGATCAGTTCAAACGCGATAAGGAATACAGATGTAGCGATCAGAAGTTGCTCTTCGTGCTTGGTCCATTTGATTAAGCTGTAGACACCAACAAAGAAGGCAATAAAAGTGAAGAGTAATAAGATATCGGCTTGTCTGACTTCGTTGTTACTCCACCTATTACTTTTAGGTAGAAACAGCGCACGCCACAGCTTGATTGGGTTCATCAGTGATCATCCTTGATTAACTTGTTAGACCTCCGACCAATGTTAATAACATGTTAAATGATACGCAATGTTATTATCTGGGTTCTGTTCGAAAGATCTCATTTCATCAAGGATTTAGCGGCGTAGTATTTTGATATGAGCCAAACAGGGTGTAAGGCTCATCAATAGAATAGGTCTAAAGGCTGTATGTTAGGAGCTAACAAGAGAGCGAGGTTTAACGGTAGCGCCCTTTTCTCGCGCCTGTCGCCTTACCAGCCAGTGCTATCAATGTTTTGTTGGTGTTAGCGTGAGTGATCGCTACGCCTAGAGCATCGGCTGCATCGGCCTGTGGCTTAGCAGGTAGCTTAAGCATACTCATCACCATGTTCTGAACCATAGACTTATCTGCACCACCATTACCTGTCACGGCTTGCTTAATTAAACGAGCCGCGTATTCGTGAACAGGCAAATCCGCATTTACAGCCGCTACGATCGCACTGCCACGAGCTTGTCCAAGCTTAAGTGCAGAATCCGCATTCTTCGCCATGAAGACTTGCTCAATAGCAAACACATCCGGCTGAAACTGAGTGATGATTTCGCTCACACCTGCATAGATCTGCTTAAGTCGACCCGGTAACTCTATTTCTGAGGTGCGAATACAACCACTCCCTAAGTAATATAGATGGCGGCCATTTTGACGAATAACACCGTAACCGGTAATGCGTGAGCCAGGGTCAATCCCTAAGATAATAGACATAACTTCAAATACTGATTATTTACACATGCTTTATGAGCTTAGTATATCGAACGCAAAAAAAAATGCCCGTCAAATTAACGGGCATTTTCTAATTTACTGGCAAGTCTTGGCTAATTAATTAAGAGCTCTCTACCAACTAGGATCTCTTCATCAACAAGAAAAGATAACAGGCTTACGCTTGCTCTTTTTTCTCTGCCAATTTAACTGCGATTGCTAGCTCTTCCAGTGATGCTGGGTTCGCTAGGCTTGGCGCGTCTGTTAGTAGACATGCTGCAGCTGTCGTTTTCGGGAATGCGATAACGTCACGGATGTTCTCAGTACCACAAAGTAGCATTGCTAGACGGTCAAGACCGAATGCTAGACCAGCGTGTGGTGGCGTGCCGTACTTAAGCGCTTCAAGTAGGAAGCCGAACTTCTCTTGTTGCTCTTGTTCTTCGATACCTAGGATACCGAATACCGCTGTTTGCATTTCTGCGTTATGAATACGTACAGAACCGCCGCCTACTTCGTAGCCGTTGATTACCATGTCGTATGCATCAGAGTTTGCTGCTGCTGGGTTTGCTTTAAGCTCTTCCGCGTTCACACCTAGTGGCGATGTGAATGGGTGGTGCATTGCGTGTAGGTTACCTTCGCCGTCTTCTTCGAACATTGGGAAGTCAACAACCCACAGTGGAGCCCAAGCAGATGTGTCTGTTAGCTCTAGATCAGTACCTAGTTTAAGACGAAGTGCACCCATTGCTTCAGCAACGATGCCCGCTTTGTCTGCGCCGAACAGAATGATATCGCCAGATTCAGCTTGAGTGCGATCTAGAATACCGTTGATTACGTCTTCGCTTAGGAATTTAGCAACTGGAGATTGAATACCTTCCATGCCTGCAGCACGGTCGTTCACCTTCATCCATGCTAGGCCTTTCGCGCCGTAGATGTTTACGTGTTCAGCGTAACCGTCGATTTGCTTACGAGTTAGCTTAGCACCACCTGGAACACGGATAACCGCTACACGACCTTTTTCGTCGTTAGCCGGGCCAGAGAATACTTTGAACTCAACGTCTTTAACTAAATCAGCAACGTCAACTAGCTCTAGTGGGTTACGTAGATCTGGCTTATCAGAACCGAAACGGCGAATCGCTTCAGAGAAAGGCATTACTGGGAATTGGCCTAGTTCAACATCTAGAAGTTCTTTCCACATATCGTGAACAAGCTTCTCAGTCACGTTACGTACTTCTTGAGAAGTCATGAAAGATGTTTCGATATCGATCTGAGTAAATTCAGGCTGACGGTCAGCACGTAAATCTTCATCACGGAAACATTTAACGATTTGGTAGTAACGGTCAAAACCAGACATCATCAGCAGTTGCTTGAACAACTGAGGAGATTGAGGAAGTGCGTAGAAGCTGCCTTTGTGAACACGGCTTGGTACTAGGTAGTCACGAGCACCTTCTGGTGTCGCTTTCGTTAGTACTGGCGTTTCGATGTCTAGGAATAGGTTCTCATCAAGGAAACGACGAACGAAGCTAGAAGCACGTGCACGAAGCTTGATACGGTCGCTCATTTCTGGACGACGAAGATCGATGTAACGGTACTTAAGACGCTGTTCTTCAGAGTTCGTTTGGTTGAAGTCTAGTGGAAGCGCTTCTGAACGGTTGATGATCTCTAGACCAGTCGCGTAAAGCTCTACTTCACCAGTAGCCATGTCTTTATTTACTTGGCTATCAGGACGAACACGTACTTCACCAGTAAATTTGATACAGAATTCATTACGCAGTTGGTTAGCGATCGGGAAGATATCTTTCATATCTGGATCGACAACAACCTGAACGATGCCTTCACGATCACGCATATCAATAAAGATAAGACCGCCTAAATCACGGCGACGGTTTACCCAGCCGCACAATTCTACAGTTTGTCCCGCCAGGGACTTGTTCAGGTTACCACAGTAATGGGTACGCATAATGAATTTCCCAATCTCTTAATAATTTACTAATTTCCAGGCTGTCAGTGGTCATTCCACACAACAGAGCAAAGGAACATTTATACGCGGAAACTCGCTTAAAATCGACCTTCCACATTCGAATTTATTGTGTTTTATCTGGCTTTGCTGCTTTTTAGCCCATCAAGTGCGCAAAGATTCATCAAAACCGAAAAAATTGCGATAATTATATCTCGAAAGTACCTTAATCAGCAAAACTCTCGTACAGTAGATTTTCATTTCGATTAAAAGCAGTAATGTGATGACCAATGGTGCAAAAACGATGGACACTTTACCTCTAAGACTTGGATTAACCATGTGGTCTCATTCTGAGTGGCAAAGTCAGTTCTACGGAAAAGGAACAAAGCCTGCTGAACGCTTAGAGAAGTACGCGCAAGTTTTTCATACCGTTGAGGGCAACACGACCTTTTACGCGACGCCAAGTATGTCGACAGTTCATAACTGGAAAGCCGCCAGTCATGATGATTTCAAGTTCACTTTCAAGCTACCTAAATTCATCACCCACCAGCAACAACTCAGGCACTGCCAAGCAGAACTCAAAGAGTTCTTAATGACTATGTCGCCACTGCATGATCGCATTGGTCAATGGACGATTCAGCTACCACACAGTTTTGAACCCAGCATGCTGCCTGCCCTACAAAAGTTTTGTACCTTGTTCCCAAAAGATATGCAGCTTGGCGTCGAAGTTCGCCACTTGGGGTTCTTTGATAAAGGCGATGCGGAAAAGCGCTTCAATCAATGGCTGGTAGAGGAAGGCATCAATCGCATCATTATGGACAGCCGCCCCGTTTTTTCTGCGCCACCAACCACAGAAGCGGTGATCGATGCACACCAGAAAAAACCCCGTGTTCCTGTTCATGCCATTGCGACCGCCAATAACCCAATGATTCGATTTATTGGTCACCCAGACCAAGAACCTAATATTGAGTTTTTTAAGCCTTGGTTTGCCAAAATCCCAAACTGGCTTAATGAAGGCAAGCAGCCCTATTTAATGATCCACACACCAGACAATAATCACGCACCCGAACTTGCAATCGCAATTTATAAACAACTACAAAAGCAAGTGTCTGAAAGTACATCATTATTATTACCTGATCTGGCTCAGTTTCCGGCTCAGAAAGGCAATAATCAAATCTCGATGTTTTAACCCATCACCTATCAGCAACTTCGAACCTTGAGCTAAATCTCAGTTTTCGTGACAGTGGCGCTTTTTTTACGTAAAATACGTCCCCTTTTATTTGGTATGAATTTTGTGCCAATTACGCTGACTGTCGAGAGAAAATGCCATGAGCAACACAGACAATATCTTTTCCGCTCCTATTGATAAAATTGGAGACTTCACCTTTGATGCAAGGGTTGCTGAAGTATTTCCGGATATGATTCAACGCTCGGTGCCTGGCTATAGCAATATCATCTCTGCAATCGGCATGCTGGCTGAGCGCTTTGTAAAGCCACATTCAAATATTTACGACCTTGGCTGCTCGCTTGGTGCGGCGACACTTTCTATGCGTCGTCACATTCAGCAAGAAGGCTGCACGATTTTCGCTATCGATAACTCAGAAGCCATGGTTGAGCGCTGTAAATTGCACGTTAATGCTTACCGTAGTGACACACCAGTAGAGGTGATTGAAGCCGATATTCGTGAAGTGGAGATCAAAGACGCTTCGGTTGTGGTACTTAACTTCACGCTGCAATTCCTGTCGCCAGACGATCGATACGCTCTACTTGAAAAAATTCATGCAGGCCTGCGCCCTGGCGGGATCTTAATCCTGTCAGAAAAATACGTATTCGAAGACGAAAGCTCAAACGAACTGCTTATCGACCTGCACCACGATTTCAAGCGTGCTAACGGATACAGCGAACTGGAAGTCAGCCAGAAACGCAGCGCAATTGAAAACGTAATGCGCCCAGACTCGATCCCTGTTCACAGAGAACGATTTGATAAGATTGGCTTCTCAAGCAGCGAAGTTTGGTTCCAATGTTTCAACTTTGGTTCAATGTTCGCGATTAAGTAGCCTACAAACCTGGTCAGCTCGTATTAGAACGTCATCCTCACTGTAGGAAATGACAAATTTAATTTTTATTTTAGGGTTTATTGCCCCTATTAACTCAGTGAAAAACTATGTTTAATTTTGCCAATTTTTATCAACTTATTGCCCAAGACACTCGCCTTCAGCCGTGGCTCAATGTTCTGCCACAGCAACTGACAGATTGGCAAAATGCAGAGCACGGTGACTTCGACCGTTGGTTACGTGCACTAAACAAGATTCCACAAGGTGTACCAGACCAAGTTGACCTGAAGAACTCAGTGACGATTGGCAGCTCAACACCATTTCACACAGGTGAGCTTAAAAAGCTAGAAAGCCTATTAAAGACGTTCCACCCATGGAGAAAAGGCCCTTACACGGTTCACGATATTCATATCGATACTGAGTGGCGTAGTGACTGGAAATGGGATCGTGTGCTTCCACATATCTCCCCATTGAAAAACCGTTCGGTTCTCGATGTAGGTTGTGGTAATGGTTACCACATGTGGCGCATGCTCGGTGAAGGTGCTCGCTTAACGGTTGGTATCGACCCTTCTCATCTATTCTTGGTTCAGTTTGAAGCAATTCGTAAGTTAATGGGCGATGACCAACGTGCTCACCTATTACCTCTAGGTATCGAGCAGCTGCCAAAGCTAGAAGCCTACGACACAGTATTCAGCATGGGTGTGCTTTACCACCGTCGTTCGCCACTTGACCACTTGATTCAGCTAAAAGACCAATTGGTGTCTGGCGGTGAACTGGTTCTTGAAACCTTAGTAATTGAAGGCGATGAAAATGCGGTACTGGTCCCTGTTGACCGTTACGCACAGATGAGAAACGTGTACTTCTTCCCTTCAGCTCGCGCACTAAAACGCTGGCTGGAACAAGTTGGCTTTGAAGACGTACGTATCGTTGATGAAAATGTCACGACAATTGGTGAACAACGCACCACAGAATGGATGACGCACAACTCTCTTCCAGATTATCTAGATCCGAACGATCCAGGTAAAACGGTTGAAGGCCACCCAGCGCCAAGACGTGCGATTTTGGTAGCAACAAAGCCATAGAATCTCTGCCCACAAAGCAGTGGCATATTGAGTAAATAAAACACAAGCCTATATAAGACAGCAAAACAATGGCTTGCCATGGTCAAAAAGTCACCGTTGATTTCGCGATGAACTTTTCTTCCTGAGCTCACAAATTGAACAAAAATTGACTTATGTTTAATAAGTGAGCTATTTCAAATAGCAATAATTGGCGTAGCGCTCACATTGCGATTCAATATGACCAGACTCTTACAATAGGATGCTTCACGCATCCTTTTTTGTGGGCTAAACTTCTAAATAGTCTGAACTATTCTCTAATTCTCAAAGGTTTTTTTATGTTTAAGCGATTATCGCCGATTGTGGCGGTTGGTTTGCTCTCTGGTTGTACCCTGACTAACGGTGCCACCTACCACCAAGAAACTCTCGATGCTATTGCCCGCTCAGAGACAAACATCGCAAATAAGGTTCAAAATCTTGAACTGCAACTAAGCAATCAAAGTGATTATATTGAAAGCTTAGAAGACGAAATTACTACCCTTTCTAGCCAATTAGATGTCCATCTAACGAGCATGGAACACAAGGTTATTGAACAGCTAGAGGAAGAAGAACCCGTAGCAGTTGCAGCGGCCCCTATCGCTCCTACATCACAACCGACTATCCTTGGCGGCATTGAAAAAGTGTCTATCGACTCTATTAAGCAAAGCTTTGATGCACGAGTGGATACAGGCGCAACCACCTCTTCTTTAAACGCTGTCGATATCAAAGAATTCGAACGTAACGGCAAGAACTGGGTTAAATTCCACCTAGACGATAAAGCCCAAGCGGAAGAAGACCAGAAATGGATTGAAGCGCCTGTTGTACGTTATGTAAAAATCCGTCAATCAACCAATGATCAGGCAGAACGTCGAGCTGTGATCGAATTATGGGTGAAAGTTGGAAAAATCCATGAAAAAGCGCAATTTACATTGGCGGATCGCTCTCAAATGAGTCACCCTGTACTATTAGGGCGCGAATTTATCAAAGACATAGCGCTAGTAGATGTAAGTAAAAAGTACGTACAAACGGAAGTTAAATAACAATAGTAGGGTAAGCTATGACGTCAAGAATTCCATTTTATATCTCTATATTCCTGCTTATCGTGGCAGGTATAACACTGAGTATGTTCAGACATACGACCTACGGTGTACCTTGGACTCCAGGGGAAACCAGACAGGTTTGGGACGTTGAAGCTCGCATCGAGTTCAACGCAGTAGGCAAAGAAGCAAAAGTTTCCTTAGCGGCTCCTCATACTCAGTCTAACTACACACTTATCGGCGAATCGGCTTCATCGCCAGGTTATGGTATCTCTTACTTGAATACCGAATCAGGTCGCCGCGCAGAGTGGTCTATTCGATACGCAGATGGCCCTCAAACTATCTACTACAAAACACAATTCCTAGTCGACAACCAAGCAAAAGTTGATGCTATACCGCCAGAAGGCGAAGTCGCACAGCCAAGCTTCGACGGCCCTGAAGAAGCCGCTTCTTTTGCATTGATTGATAGAGCGACAAAGCGTTCTGCAGACAACCTCACTTTTACCCGTGAGCTCATCAAAACACTTAACGATCCAGACAGCCAAAACTCAGCGCTTATTCTGAATAACATGACTAAAGTGGAAGCGACACACAAGCTACTTTCAGCAGCGAAAATACACAACAAAGTCGTTGGTGTTATCGAGCTAGAAGACGGCCGTCGTCGTCAGTCGATTCAAAACATGATTCAGATCTGGGATAACGACCAGTGGATTCTGTTCTCTCCGGAATCAAGCGAACAACAAGTTCAACCAAACCTACTCATCTGGGACGAATCAAACGTTTCTCTACTGGATGTTGTTGGCGGTCAGAACAGTAAAGTTCACTTCTCTATGATTGCTCAAGAGGTTTCACCAACGGAAGCAACCAACAGTAAGGTATCTGCAGACCAGCTATTGAACCTATCGATTCACAGCCTACCGCTAGAAGAACAAGCGATGTTTAAAACCATCATGCTGATTCCTATCGGTGCTCTGATTGTTGTGTTCCTCCGTGTCATCATCGGTCTGAAAACATCTGGTACCTTCATGCCAGTACTGATTGCGGTAGCCTTTGTGCAAACACAATTGGTAACGGGTATTGTCGGCTTCCTACTTATCGTAGGTACGGGTCTGATTATTCGAAGTTACTTGTCCAAACTCAACTTGCTACTGGTCGCCAGGATATCCGCCGTAATCATCACGGTAATCATGATTATTTCTGTATTCACTGTGGTCGCGTTTAAAGTGGGTCTGACTGAAGGTCTATCCATTACGTTCTTCCCAATGATTATCCTATCTTGGACTATCGAACGTATGTCTATCCTATGGGAAGAAGAAGGCGCGAAAGAAGTAATGCTGCAAGGTGGTGGTTCTCTATTTACTGCGGTTCTTGTTTACTTAGGCATGACTAACCCGTTCATTCAGCACTTAACGTTTAACTTTATTGGTTTACAACTTGTTATTCTAGCGACCATCTTGCTACTAGGTAACTACACAGGATACCGTCTAACCGAGCTTCGTCGCTTTAAACCGCTAGCGGAGGACTAAGTTATGTTTGATCAGTTTACTTCACCGTTTAGGTTGAAAGACAAAGGCATAATGGGAATGAACAAGCGTAACCATAGTTATATTGGTCGCTACAATGATCGTTCCAAGTATCCACTCGTTGATGACAAGCTTAAGACTAAAATCATTGCTGAACAGGCTGGCGCTACTGTGCCAAAACTGATTGGCGTTATTGGTCATCAAGCTGAAGTAAAAACAATCCACAAGATGGTAAAAGAGTGGCCGGGTTTCGTAATCAAGCCAGCTCAAGGCAGCGGCGGTAAAGGAATCCTTGTTGTGACTTCTCACAAGGACGGCGTTTACACTAAGCCATCGGGTGCTACTATCAATGAAGAAGACGTAGAGCGTCACATAAGTAACGCTCTTGCCGGTCTTTTCTCACTTGGTGGTAAGAACGATGTTGCGGTAGTTGAAAACCTCATCAAGTTTGATGAGTGTTTTGATGGCTTCAGTTACGAAGGTGTGCCAGATGTACGAATCATCGTATTCAAGGGCTACCCTGTGATGGCGATGATGCGTTTATCTACTTCGGCTTCCGACGGTAAGGCTAACTTACACCAAGGCGCTGTAGGTGTAGGTATTTGTATTGCGACGGGTAAAGCCGTTCGTGCGGTTCAATTTGACCACCCAGTAACTCACCACCCAGATACGGGTAAAGAGTTGGCGCTACTTCAGGTACCACACTGGGAAAAACTGCTAACACTAGCTTCAAGCGCTTGGGAAATGACAGGTCTTGGTTACATGGGTACTGACATGGTTCTAGACCAAGAAGAAGGCCCAATGGTACTTGAGCTTAACGCACGTCCAGGTTTGGCTATCCAAATCGCGAACGGCGCAGGTTTATTGCCTCGATTGCACCATATTGAGAACCTTGGTACACCGGCTGAATACCCGAAACCAGCAGAGCGCGTTGCATACGCTGCCAAGCAATTCGGTGTTCACGGTAACGAGATTGTTCCAAACTAAGCGATTTGCTGACTAGGTCACTTGATACCTAATAGAGCTTATAAAAAAGGCCGCATAACTCTGAGAGTTACGCGGCTTTTTAGTATCTGCGGTTAAATTAGCGGATTAGGTTAAGTCTCTGTAGATTCAATTACAGGCTCTCGGATTGGATCAATCCGCACCGCCGCCACCTTAAACTCAGGGATCTTAGCGTGTGGATCGGTCGCTGTGGTCGTCAAACGGTTAACCGGCGATTCAACAAAATGGAATGGAATGAACACCACACCCTTTTGCATTCGCTTAGTCACAAACGCCGCGATTTCTATTTCACCACGACGTGTCGACACCTTGAGCATCTGACCATTCGAGATTCCTAACGCTTCAGCATCGTGAACACTGACCATTGCACGTGGCCCCGCTAAGTTATCCAGGCCTTTGGTTTTACGCGTCATAGTGCCTGTATGGAATTGCTCTAAGATACGCCCTGTCGTTAGAACTAACGGATACTCTTCATCCGGTAGCTCAGCAGCGTATCTAAACGGAATCGCCTCCATTTGACCACGCCCACGGGTAAATTGGGTCTGGTGCATGATACGAGTGCCATCAGGGTTATTCTTATTACTCGGCCATTGCACGCCATTGACCGTAATGTTCTCCCAACGTAAACCACCATACTGTGGTGTTACACGTGCTATCTCATTGGTGATATCGGCAACGGTGTTATAGTCCCAACCACCGCCCATTGCGTTGGCTAGCATTTGGATAATCACCCAATCTTCTTTCGCTTCACCTGGAGGCAATACCGCCGGGTTAATACGCTGAACACGACGCTCGGTATTGGTAAAGTGACCAGACTTTTCAGCAAACGAGCAAGACGGAAGAACCACATCGGCATATTGAGCAGTTTCGGTTAAGAAAATATCTTGAACTACTAAGAAATCTAACGCTTCAAGACCTTCAATCACATGCGCTTGGTTCGGGTCACTCAGCACTGGATTCTCGCCCATTACGTACAGACCACGAACATCTCGATGACACGCGCCATCAATAATCTCGGTCAGCGTTAACCCCGTTTCAGCGGGTAGATCAGTAACGCCCCACTCCATCGCAAACTTTTGACGAACCATTGGGTTATACACTTTCTGATAACCCGGAAGATTATTTGGCAACGCGCCCATATCGCATGCACCCTGCACATTCGATTGGCCACGCAGCGGGTTGATACCACCACCTTCAATACCGATGTTGCCACACAAGAGTTGCAGGTTGGCGATTGAACGTACGTTGTCATGCCCAGTAGTGTGCTGGGTAATACCCATCGAGTAATACACCGCTGTTCGTTCTGCAGTACCAATCAATCGTGCCATTGCGAAGATGTCTTCCGCTTTAACGCCAGTCACCAATTCCACTTTTTCTAGCGAATAGCTTGGTGACATCACCTCTTGAAGCAAGGTATCAAAGCCGTCCACACGATCTTCGATATACTCTTGGTCATACCAACCATGTTTGATGATCTGCTGCATCACACCATTGATCAGCATTACATCGGTACCCGGTCGGTGCGCTAAGTAAAGCTCAGCATGGTCAGCAATATCTATTCGTTTTGGATCGGCAACGATCAATCGCGCTCCACCATGTCTCACCGCCTGCTTAATGTGCGAACCAATAATTGGGTGCGCTGACGTGGTATCCGAACCAATAATAAAGATCACATCAGAATGCTTGATACTTGGAATATCATTGGTCATCGCTCCACTGCCTAACGATGCTTCAAGTCCAGTCACCGTCGAGGCATGACAAAGGCGAGCACAATGGTCGACGTTATTGGTGCCTAGTTCGCGACGTATGAATTTTTGGAAGGCATAGTTATCTTCGTTGGTGGTTTTAGCCGATGAGAAACCCGCTAGAGCATTGCTACCAAAACCTTGTTTAATAGCCGTGAACTTATCGGCAATCAGCGTAATGGCTTCTTCCCAACTCGCTGGTTGTAACCAGCCATCTTTACGAATTAACGGTGTTGTAAGGCGGGCATCACTGCCGACGAAGTCGAAACCGAAACGTCCCTTAACACACAGCATGCCCTCGTTGACCGGAGAATCACCGCCCTCGATATAACGGATTTTGTTCTTCGCTTCGTCTACATGCATGGTCAGTTTACAGCCCACACCACAGTAGGTGCAGATGGTATCGACTTTCTTAAGTACGTCTGTGTCGCCTTGCTTTCTATCTCTCGCATCGACCATTGCACCGGTTGGACACGCCTGAATGCAAGAGCCACATTGAACACAGTTAGAGTCGCCCATTAACGTTTTGTCTGCCCCAAAATTAGGACGACATTCAGGCCTTGAAGCTGGCTTTCCATCGGATTGATTCATGAAGCTAAGAACGCCATGAACATTCTGCTCGCGACATGCTTGGATACACTGACCACAACTGATACAGCGGTTAGCATCAAAGATAATGAATTCAGAGCTATCATCAACCGCGAATTTTTGTCTGGTTAAACCGATCTTCGCTTCTTCTGCACGAATCGCCTGCCAACTCTCATTCGAAGTCACATCGATTTTGTATTCTGGGTGTGTTTGCGTTGCCTTGTATTCAGTCGAGTAGTCTCGCAGGTCGCAATCGGTATTGGCTTGGCAGCCACACTCTAGACATCTTGCAGCTTCAGCGATTGCATCAGCATTATCAAAGCCTGTTTCTACTTCCTCAAAACTTTGCTCGCGCTGCTCAGGAGTTAGCTCTGGCATGATCTTACGCGCTATGCGCTGAATAGATTTGTACTGCTCAGGATCGATCCCTTTGAGCTGCTTGTGCTTTCTAGAGTTAAACGGTTTAGCCGGAATGTTATCCATGTCGCCGTGGAAGAAACGATCGATAGCCTGCGCTGCAATGCGTCCATCGCCAACGGCTTCGACTGCGGTTGCGGGGCCGCGTCGGAAATCACCAATACTGAAAATATTTCCGGTTCCGGTATGCATGGTTTGCGGATCAGCATCTGCGGTGTTCCAACGTGTTAGAGGGATATCAATCTCTTCGTTATCCATGAAGCTTAGGTCGGGCTTTTGTGACACCGCAGCGATAACCGTATCAAACGCTTCAACAAAGAACTCACCCGTTGGTTTAGGGCTACGACGACCAGAAGCGTCAGCAGGACCCAGTACCATACGTTCTAATCGAATCTTAGATACATGACCATTGTCATCAGCTATATTTTCGGCCGGGTTAGTCAAGAAGTGGAACTTCACACCCTCATGCTCAGCTTCTTCAATTTCGTAATCTTCTGCTGGCATCTCCTCTCGAGTACGACGATAAATCAACGTGGTATCCGCACCATCACGCACTGCGGTTCGAGCGCAATCAATCGCGGTGTTACCGCCACCGATCACTGCAACTTTTTTACCGGTGACATACTGTTGATCGGTCACGTAATCTTTAAGGTAATCGACGCCTAGATAACAGCCGCCAAGCTCGCTACCGGGATAATTCATCTCGACAGCTTGTGATGCACCAACGGCTAAACAAACCGCATCAAAATCGTTGCTCAAATCAGACAGTGTAAAATCAACACCGAGCTTCTTGTCGCACTCTACCGACATCCCATTACGACACATCAGTTCGATTTCTTTATCTAGAATCGACTTAGGTAAGCGATACTCTGGGATACCGTAACGCAGCCAGCCACCAGCTTGGGGCATCGACTCATAAACACTGACATCATAACCTTCATTAGATAGGTAATAGCCTGCTGTTAAGCCACCAGGGCCACTGCCAACAATCGCAATGCTTTTACCTTTATTGGGTTTCTTCGCTGGCATGTAGCTCTCTTGAGCAGCCAAATCGGCATCGGCTGCGTGTCGCTTGAGTTGGCGAATCGCAATCGAATCATCGACTAAGTTTCTTCGACACTCTGTTTCACAAAAGGCAGGACAAACACGGCCAATCGATAGCGGCATCGGCAGTGTTTTCTTAATCACTTCGATGGCTTTGGTATGATCATTTTGAGCAATATGATACAGGTAAGATTGAATATCGACTCCTGCAGGGCACGCAGTTTGGCATGGTGCCTCACAATCTGCATAGTGGTCTGTCATGATGCGGTTCAACGCTTCTTGTCGATGGTTGGTCAACTGCTTTGACTGAGTCGTAATATTCAACCCATTGGACACTTCAAGCTCGCACGAGCGCTTCATACCCACACCATCAATCTCGACGACACATAAATCGCATGGAATCTTATCAGTTGTTTTGTTCAAACCACATAGAGATGGGATCTCTAAACCACATGTTTTTGCCGCTTCAAGTACGGTTTGTCCTTGTTCGACGATTCGAAATTTCCCATCAATAACGATTTGAATCATATTGAGTCCTACCTTCCAGTTTGCGTAATAGTCACGCTCAAAAATACTAATAAGTCGTTCAGCAGTGTGCAGACACTACTGTCATATCATTACCATACATTAATTGTGGTTTTGTGCGTGTGACTTCAAACAAGTTCTATTGAGATTAACCCTAATGTATGAGTGGTCTTATCAGTAAGTCAAAGAGGGCTAGACACGAAGTATATTAAGTGGATTGCACAAAGGGAGTTAGAACAATTGCAGAACGCTAGACTTAGGTACTAAAAAGCCCCTAATGATTAGGGGCTATGAATTAGTATCGTTGAATCGCTATCGAGCTTATTGCTCAGTTTCTTCGATAAGCTCTTGCACTGGAGATGCAGGTTTGTTTTGAGCAAAACCTCGCAAACCAACAACGTGTACATGTTCGTGATCTTTGAAGACCTTACGTACCAGTTTGTAGGTTGTACCTTTCTCTGGGCTGATGTTCTCAGGGGCTGCAATCAGAAGCTGCATACCTAGACGGTCACACAGTTCAAACAACGTAGAGATAGATTTCGCATCCAGACGTGCTGCTTCATCGAGGAACAACAAGCGACATGGAACGATGTCTTTACTACGAAGTCGACGTGACTCTTCTTCCCAGCTCTGAACCACCATCAGTAGGATAGATTGACCGGTACCGATCGCCTCACCGGTAGAAAGTGCTCCTGATTCCGCTTGTAGCCAGCCATCTGAACCACGGTTAACTTCAACACTGAGTTCTAAGTAGTTACGGTAATCCAGCAACTCTTCACCCAGAACTTGCGGAGAACGTTGACCCATATCGATATGTGGGTTCACACGTTGGAACAATTTCGCCATTGCTTCTGAGAAGGTGAAGCGCGTTGATTCAAACAAGTCTTTGTGCTGCTCTTGCTGAGTCGCTAGCCCTGACAGCAAGATTTCGTGGCTTTCACGGATCTTAACGTTTAGACGCACGCCCTTAACCTGACCAAAGTAGATGTTAGACAGACCTTGGTTTAGCATTCGAATACGGTTCTGCTCACGCTGAATCGTCTTCTTAATGATGCTTGCTACCGACTCAGAGCTGATCGCTAAGCGATTTTCACGCTGCGTCAGTTCTTCTGTTAATCGAGCGAGCTCAACTTCCATCTCTTCGATTGCTTCAACCGGATCATCCGTATGAATGATGTCTTGGCGAATACGCTCGCGAAGATGTTGATAAACTGCAATATAGAACAGAACTTTACGCTCTGGATGTGCGTTGTCTTCCGATAGACGCAGCGAATCACGTAAGTCGTCATTGTCAGCTACAGCCAGACGTAGCGCACCCAATGATTTATCCGACATTGAGCGAAGTTCACCCGCCGTTAGGTAAGCCAGTTCACGCTTGTGCAGACGACGTTCAACATCATTTTCACGAGCTAAACGAAGTACTGAGCACCAACCTGCTTTTGCTGCAACTACGAAGGTACGAAGTTCTGTGTACTCTTTCTGTACTTTCTTAAGACGCTTAGCCAGTGCTTTCATCTCAAGTTCCGTTGACGTAATCGTACGCTCGTATTCACTCTTACGGCTGCGAGATGTGTGTAGACGCTCTTGAAGCTCGTCACGGCGACGTACAGCACGCTCTTCTGCGCCTTCATCAGCGTTTACACCGAACTCTTGAAGCTCTTGCTTGAACTCTTGAACCGTTTCTTGCTTCGCTTGATGTGAGCTCTTCAATGCCGCCAATACTTGGTTGTATTGGTTCATCTGTTCACGAGCTTGCTTCAAGCCATCACGACCTTTGGTTCTTGCTTGTTCCGCTTGAACCAGTTTTGCTTTCAGTTGTTCGCTCAGTTCGCTGCTCTTGTTAAGCAAATCAACAGAGTCCGCGTAAGCAAAGTAGTGACGACGCTCAATCAAATCAGACAGCGCGAACACTTTACCTTTTAGAGTTTGTAGCGCGTTATCAGCTTGACGATATTCGGCTTCCAAAGCTTCGAACTGCTCTGGGTCAGCGTCTAGTGCAGATACGATTTGCTCTAGAGAAGTAAGCGCTTTACCGTGAGTATTCAAATAAAACTTAGCTTCACTTAAACGCTCTAGTTGCGCTTCTAATTCAGCTAAGCGCTCAGCCAATGTTTCGTCTTCTAAAATACGAACCATTGGCGCTAATTTATCTAATGCACCAAGTGCCTGCTTGCTTTGTAGAAGCTGGCTACGTTGTTGCTGCTCTTTAGAGTTAAGCTCAGCCAGAGAACGAACAATTTGATTGCGCTTATCACGAATCGCAGTAAGTGCTTGTTCTGGGTCTGCGTTAAACGCAACGTGTAGGTGCTTCGCAACAAAGCTGTTGAATGCTTGGTATAAGCGATTCAGTTTTTGAGAGTCAAACGCTGCTTTCGCGTGGTTCTCAACGACAACATCACGCTCTTCGCGCAATTTCTCTAGGCGCTGTTCACGAGCCGCACGGCCAAACAGTGGGATCTCAGGAAAACGAGAGTAACGCATTTGGCGATCGTTCAGCTGAACACATACCGCGCCTTCAAGCTCATCGGCATTAAACGAGCTGTCATCAAACGCGTCTACATCGCCTTCTAGGATGTAAAGGTCTTCTGGACAATCATCAAGATCCACCAGCTTCTCTTTAATACCATCAAGATCCGAAACCACAATCGCGTGACGAGCTGGGCCGTACATCGCACTAAAGTACGGCGCATCACCGATCGTGATGTCATCGTAGATCTCAGAAAGCAGTACGCCACCAAGCGTATCCGCCAGGCCTTTCAGGCGAGGATCGTTAGAACCACCTGGCGAAGCTAAACGCTCAATCTCTTGCTCAAGTTCAGCTCGGCGCGTTGCCAACTGATCTTTTGCTACCGCTTGAGATTTCTCGTCTTCAAGTACTTGCTGCATTTGAGTCATTACCGCTTGGCTATCTTCTAGCTCAGCGTCTGTTTGATCTCTTAAAGCTTCAAGTGCATCGTTTGCCGTGATCCACGCAGGAGCAATTGACTCAAGTTTTTGAATCTCTTGGTCGTGGTTTTGTTGTACACGACGTTGCTCACTCTTCGCTTCACGCAGCTCTTCTTGAGCGAACTCAAGGGACTCGATCTGCATAGCGTGACGTTCACGTTCTTCATCGAAAACCGCTTCATCAGTCAGTGAGATGTTGTGTTGTTTTTGGTATTCAGTCGCAAGCTCTTTTGCTTGACGCTGCTGAGCCACATCACGAGCCATGTCGCGGTGCTGAGCACGCCATTGCTGTTCGTTCTCAACAACGTGTTTTGCGTTACGGCCTTTTTCTAGAGCTTGCTTAGCGCTGCTAGACGCTTCTTTACGCTCAACGTCACCAACGATGCTTTTAACTAAAGACAGTGCTTTGTCGAACTGTGCAGAAGCTGCAGAAGACATGTCTAGCTTGTGCTTAGTAGACAGTAGCGTTTGAGTGCTTGATTCTTCTTGTGCTTTTAGCTCAGAAACAAGAGTTAATGCACTTTCTGCCGTAATAGACTCATCACCAAGTAACTGTTTGGTTTTCTCTAATGCTTGAACGGCTTGCTGGTATTGCAGCGCACGAGTTTGCTGAACGTCTAACGCTTGTTGGTAATCAGCAAGCTGAGTTTTCAGGCTATCCACTTCTTCTTCGGTAATGGTTGCCTGCTCTTCAGCAAGAAGTACTCGCTCTTGAGCTTCTTCAACCACCATCATCTGCTCTTCTAGACGCTCATTAAGCTCTTCTAGATCTTCACTGTAGCGTGCAATTTTCTCTTGCTGGCGAAGTGCAGTTTGAACCAATTGAAGATGATCCGAAGCCGCTTGATAATCTTGCTCTAGTGCCGACTCTTGATCGACCAACAGCTCTAATTCTTCTTGAACACGGTTCAACAAGTTATTTTGATCATGCAAGGTTTCACGCGAACCAAACAGTTCACCACGAAACTTCATGGTTTGATCAAGCTTGTTACGACGATCGTTGGCATGGCGCATGTAATCTGCTGCCACGTAGTTCGTAGATTCAGTGATCAAGTGTTTGAACAGGTCACGGTCCGACTGAGTCGTTTTGATCGCTTCTAACGTCATACGGTTTTCGCGTAGTGCTGATTCCATGTCTTGGAATGCTTTCTTCACACCACCGTTTTGCGGTAGGAGATAATCACGCAGAGAACGCGTAATCGCACTAGAAATACCGCCGTAAAGCGATGCTTCGATCAAACGGTAGAACTTAGAACGGTCGCTGCTGTTACGCAGTTTCTTCGGTACCACACCGTATTCAAACATTTGCGAGTGGTAATCAACAATCGAAGAGAAGGCTTTGAAGTGCGCGCCTTCGTACTGTGCTACCGCGGCTTTTACGTCGTTCAACTGACATACGCGAGCATGGCTGTCGGAAACGTTCTGAATCAACACATCCGTTGGTTTCACATGGCTTGGAAGGCCTTGGATTACGAACGGTTTGATGTCTACTTTCTTGTCACGACCCGCAACTTGCTGCAGTTTTACTGCAAACAGTAGGCGTTGGTTACGAGAGTTCACCACATCCAGCGCAGCGTAACATGCGCCAGGTTGAAGCTTACCGTATAGACCTTTGTCACGAGATGACTGTGAGCTACCCGCTTCCGTTGTATTACGGAAATGCAGAAGGCTTTGGTCAGGAATCAACGCTGTGATGAATGCCGCCATAGTGGTCGACTTACCTGCACCGTTACCGCCAGAAAGCGTTGTAACCAATCCATCAATATCAAAAGTACGCGCGAAGAAGCCGTTCCAGTTGACCATGGTTAATGATTGATACTTACCTCTTTCAATCATGCTTCACCTTCTACTTTTGTTGGTTCGCCGTCGTTTGACTCAAGGTCAAAGTCAGCTTGATCGTTAAAAATGTCTTGTTGACCGTTTTCGTCTACGCCTGCATCTACTTCTGATACGGCTTCCGCTTGTTCTTCATTCAACAAGCTGCCTTGGTTAGGCTCTTGAGTATGCACCACAGCTTCACCATCACGGATAAGACGCAGTTGAGCTTCTTTCATATCATCGCCAACACGTACGTCAGCACCAAAACGGAATACTGCTTCGCTGATACGGAACTTGCCCGTCTCGCCAATCGCAATCAACATGCCGATACGACGTAAGCGACGTAGAGAAGTACGCACTTTTTCAAACAGCTTTTCTTTGTCTAAATCAGAACCCGACGCACGGTTTGTCGCAAGCTTCATGAGTTTTTTCTCATCCGCTAACGACATCAACTCATCAAACAGCTCTTGGTTAGTAAAGATACCTTCGTGTGCTAGACGCTCTGGGCTTAGGTACAAAAAACACAGTACCTTACCAACAAGCATGTCTAGCTCAGACAAAACACTACGACCGATTAGCGACGTAGAACGCGGACGCAGGTAAAAAAAGCCTTCTGGCGCTTTCACAAGCTCGGTGTTGTAGCGTTGGTAGAAATGCTGAAGCTCAACTTCAAAATCAGAAAGTAACGCGTGGTTATCTAAGTCTTCTGTTGAAATATGCTTACCTGAACGCAGCATGCTGTCTAGCGCAGGGAACAATGGGTTCGCTATCGCTTTTACCAGTTTCTCTGGCATGTAATCATCAGTACTTGTTAATGACATTTGCTTGTACCTTTGCACCGAAATCGTTGATTGCCTGCCAATCTGGCTGAATAGCCTGATAGTCAGATTCTGAGTAACCTAAGCGCACGGCTTGGTCGACAACAATTCTGGCTAAATCAAAATGGTGTGTGCGAGGGTGTTCAGCGAGGTAATCGCGTAGCACAAGGCCAAGATCAATTGGCGCACCTTGCTGTTTGTGAGCTTTCAACATCTCTGCTATTCGGTCTGAAAGCAGATCATTCACTTGCTCAAATTCTTCGTATTCTACGTCGATTGGTGCTTGGCCCATTACTTCGTCATCACGAAGTACTAAGGCTTCATCACGCAAATCGGTAAGCTTTTCAGCATCGGCGTAGGTCAATAACCAAGGCGCATCAAAGTAGTCGGTAACCGACTGACGCAAGCGTTGGCTAAAGGCACGGTTTTTATCCATATCAATCGCGGTACGGATAAACTTGTGAACATGGCGGTCGTAGCCGATCCACAAATCGATCGCTTGCTGACCCCAACTAGTAATTCGGTCGAGCTTCATCTGCAAGCCGAATAGGGTTTCGCCAACGAACTCGAGTTCATCGTCACCGTAAACAATTTCTTGAATATCGAGGATCTGTGTTTGCAGTTCATCACCCGCCGCTTGCAAGGTGTCTTGCAATTCTTTTAGCGTGGAGGAGGTTTCTGATAGCAAGGTTTCGCAGTTGTTGATCGCCTCACGCCAATCTTTGTTAAGAAGGTCGGCAATTTGCTGCTTAACGGTTTGCTGCTGCTCATCCATAACACGTTGGTTAAGATCTATCTGATCGAAAATCTCACCAACAGAATACTTGAGCACGCCGTAAACGTTCTTTCTCCAATGTCCTGGAGTTCCGCCCTTCTGCGCAGCTTCAATGGCTTTAGCCATCTCGTCTGCAACCATAGAAAGCTGGATAGACAATTTTAATTTAGAGAACTGACGGTGACGTAAGTAATAATCTGAGATACCAATCGCTAATGGCGACAAACGGTAAATGCTCGCACCATCGGTAATTTCGCTGGTAAAGCGGCTAATCAACTTCTGTTTAACTAACTCGTTGATGGCATTGTTGGCACGAAACGCGGACGCTTCACCAGTATCTTCAAACAGTCGAGTGACGATGGTAAATGCATCGTGCAGTTCACCCTCGCCCAACTCTTCATCGAACCTTTCATTGCTTAGTACTGCGATAGCAATCAAAAATGCTAAGCGCTCTGGTGGCAAATTTAATGAAAAATCATGCTGCTTGACCCAGCCCACCAACTCATCAATTGGCTGCTCTTCGGCAGTTTGAGTCATTTCACTCATTGTGGTTCCTGTTACTGTTCTTCGTCATATCGAACATGTTAGATATGACGCCTATTTCTTTATGACGCGGGCTTCTTGCGATTGCATAGCGCATGCTGTGGCTTCTTTTACCACATTCACCGCTATTATTGCGCAGGTTTTTGAGCCCAAACGTGAATATAACGGCCTAGCGACAGGTATGGCTCTTGGCGACATAGCTGTTTTTCTAGTTCCAATACATCTTCAAATTGGTAATCGCCCATGTACTCCATATTACCTATGTAGTCACTGAAAGAGCGAATGCCTGATTTACCACAGATTTCTAGACCAGCGTCTTCTACCCATTGATAAACCTCTTCTGGCTTTAAGCCTTTTTGTGGTTGCAGCTTAAACCGTTTTCGATGTGGCATCCCATTCAATACATGAGGAATGTTGCCACAAATCACATTTTTCAGGACTAATCCGTGGTGGTTGTAAAACATTATCGAGGCAACGCCACCCGGTTTGACTTGTTCAAGCAATAAATCAAGCGCTTCTTTAGGATCGGCTAACCATTCCATTACGGCATGAAACATCACAAAATCGACTTTCTCATCGAGATGTTCTGCAACTTTTTGTACCGGAGAATGGATAAATCGATACTGCTCTAACAAACCCGCTTCGCTAATACTCTCTTCTGCTAGCTTCAGCATCTCAGAAGATAGATCACACAAAGAAACCTTATGCCCAAGCGACGCAATTTTTTGCGACATCTGCGCAAGGCCACCTCCAGCATCAAGCACATGCAGTGGTGATGCTAAATGCTCAAATTTGCTCAAAGCTTGTTCTAAATCTTCCCATACGATGATCTGACGGATCTCTCCTTTGTCAGAGCCGTAAATATTTTTTGCAAATTTGTGGGCAATATCGTCGAAATTACGGTCTTCAGTCACGGCTACTTGAGTTATTATGTCCTATCGTGCCTGCTATTCTGTCACAGGAATTTCAGGAATAAAGAGGCGATGTCTCTTTTTACTACTAAGTGATGTTTTTTCGGACTATTCGGATATGTTTGAGCTGAAAAAAGTAGTGTCTTCGCTATTGATGCCACTACCAGCAATGTTAATTCTCGCTTTTCTGGGTTTAGCCCTAGTGATGTTTACTACCAAAAGGAAGACGGGTTGCCTAATCACCCTTTCAGCCCTATGTGGTATTTTCCTAATCGCTTTCCAACCAGTTTCTAGTCAACTTTTAATGCCAATGGAAAGGCAACACACCGCTTTTTTACCTGTCGATGAAACCGTCGATTACGTAATGGTTCTCGGAAGTGGTCACGTCGTAGATGACCAAATTCCACCGACATCAGAACTGAGCCGCACCGGCCTGATGCGCTTAAGTGAAGGGATTCGTATTCTACGTCTTTACCCTGGTGCAAAACTCATTTTGTCTGGCTATGGCGCAGGCACTGAAGTAAGTAACGCAAGAATGATGGCTAAAGTTGCACTAGCACTTGGTGTTGCGAAGCCTGATATCATTCTACTTGAAACAGCAAAAGACACCTGGGAAGAAGCCCGCCAAGCTGCTGCGTTTGTTAAGAATAAAAGAATGGTGCTAGTGACTTCAGCTAGCCATATGACTCGTGCACTGAACGAATTCAATGCTGCCGGCATGAAACCTCTACCAGCACCAACTAACTACCTTGCACAAGAAGGGATTGTTGAGCCTTGGAATAAGTACATGCCAAAAGCTCTTTACCTTGAGCAGACTGAGCGCTATTGGCACGAAACCATGGGATTGGTTTGGCAAAGCCTACGCGATTGGCTTGATACAAGTAATGACCCTATTCAAGATCCTATTGTTGTTCCAGAGGCGTCCAGCCTAGTTGATGGCGGTGACGTTTCTGCAGCGCAGCCTCAATAATCAAACCGCATAAAACATTTAGGACGGTACAATTAAGTAAAAAAAGCCGAGACATCAATGATGTCTCGGCTTTTTCGTTCATATGTCGTTGCTGACTAGAAGTTCACGAAGAACATTAGTCACCAGCGAACATGTAACCTTCACCGTGAACCGTCACAAAGATTTGTGGGTTCTTAGGGTCGAATTCCATTTTTGCACGCATGCGACGAATCAGTACGTCGATCGTACGGTCATTCGGTGCATCCACTCGGTGGCTGATCATATTCAGAATACGTTCGCGACTTAATACTTGGTTAGGGTAAGAAGACAAAGCCACCAACAGTTCGTATTCAGCTTTAGTCAGCTTCACTGGCTCGCCATTTTTGCTTAGCGCACGACGAGGAATATCAAATGTCCACTCACCGAAACGAACCACAGACTCGTCTGATGTTTCTTCTACTGCGCCAGCTGCCGTTTTACGAGCGGCAGAAATACGCCAAAGTAGGTTTTTAACTCGAACCAATAACTCGCGGAGTTCGAAGGGTTTAGTAACGTAATCGTCCGCGCCCATTTCAAGGCCAACGATTTTGTCGATGCTATCCGTGCGTCCAGTAACTAAAATAATTCCAATGTCTGATTGACTGCGTAATTCGCGAGTTAGCATCAATCCATCTTCGCCTGGTAAGTTGATGTCCAGCATAATGAGGTCAACGTTGTTTTCTTCTAACACGCTTCTCATTTGAGCGCCGCTTTCCGCTTCGCTCACTGTGTAACCTTCGTTCTGGAAGTATCCAACCAGTTTACTGCGGGTTACCACATCATCTTCTACGACTAATACGTGATAGCTCATCTACACCACTTTTCTTATTTAATAGTTTCAGTGACTATTCTATTCATAACTCGTAACAATTCTAGTAGTACAGAAGATAAAAGCCAGAAACATGGATTTTTTTTGATACAAGACAATCTTAAACCTTGCTATTTATCGTCCATCGCAATTCAATATAGGCATTACTACTAACGAGTAACTTTGCGTTTCGCAAATAACCTTGTTATTCAGCCTTGGTGTGCTTATGCCCAAGTGACTTCAAGATGCATATAAGTAACATCACAAGACTAAGTCAGGATCTAACAAATGAAAGATACGAAAGCGTTCAACGAGCAAAGAGCAGAAATATACTGGTGGCTATCAAGCTTATTTGCCAAAGAGCTCACTCAAGAAGAACTCGATCACTACCACTCTGTTGAAATTCGTTCTTTCCTGACTGGTTTAGGCGAAAATGAAACACTAAAGCCAGCGATTGATAAGCTAGTGGATGCGCTTAACCGCCTACAAACACGTGAAGATGCTCAACTAGAATTGTCTGCAGACTTTTGCGATCTTTTCTTAAAAACAGATAAACACGGTGCTCTTCCTTACGCTTCTATGTATATCGGTGAAACTGGCCTTTTGAATGATAAGCCTGCAAAAGATATGGAAGAGATCATGGCTAAGCACAATTTAGTGGTGAACCAAGATCTAAAAGAGCCAGCAGACCACATTGCTATCGAACTCGATTTCCTTGGTAACTTGATCATTAGTTCAAACGAAACGGATATTGAAGAAGAGCTAGAGAATTCATTTGCCGTTCAACAGCAGTTTATCGAACAACAACTGCTGACTTGGGTACCAAAGTTCAACGTGAAATGTCATGACGTTGATGAATTCGGTTTCTACGCCTCCGTCTCATCTTTGCTACTCGCATTCTGTCAATTAGACACTCAATATTTAGCTGGTGAATAGCTTATTGGATGACTAGGTAAATAAATTCAGTAGAATGTGACAATTCACCCGGATTTCTGGGTGAATTTTATTGCGAGTAATTTCTAGTCAGTCTAAAATTGTGACCGCAAACGATAAAATATGAAACATTCACGAAATGCTATGCTTATTAAAGTTCAGAGCATTTCGGTGTTAAGACAAGCCGCTCAATAGCGGTTTTTTGTTTTTTAGCACTTTAGTACCCAAAGAGCCCTACAAATTTAAGCTCTTAGTTAGGTAGCTTAACGGCTACTTTATTCCGTACTTGGGGAAAGTAGCTTCTAATAGGATAAAACCATGGCCACTATAAAAGATGTCGCTCGCTTAGCCGGCGTATCAACAACAACCGTTTCTCACGTAATCAATAAAACTCGCTTTGTTGCAGAAGCAACTCAAGAAAAAGTAAACAAAGCCGTAGATGAACTAAACTATGCACCAAGTGCTGTTGCTCGTAGTTTGAAGTGTAATACCACACGCACTATCGGCATGCTTGTGACTCAATCAACTAACTTATTCTTCTCTGAAGTTATCGATGGTGTTGAGAGCTACTGCTACCGTCAAGGTTACACTTTGATCCTGTGTAATACGGGCGGTATCTATGAGAAGCAACGTGACTACATTCGAATGCTTGCAGAGAAACGTGTAGATGGCATCTTAGTTATGTGTTCTGACCTAACTGAAGAACTAAGAGAGATGTTAGACCGTCACGCTGACATCCCTAAAGTTATCATGGACTGGGGCCCTGAGAGCTCTCAGGCTGATAAGATCATCGATAACTCTGAAGAAGGTGGCTACCTAGCGACCAAATACCTTATTGAACGCGGTCACTCTAAGATTGCATGTTTAAGTGGCCACTTAGACAAAGCAGCATGTGTTGAACGTATTGCCGGTTACAAGCGCGCACTCAACGAAGCTAAGATTTCTGCCGATGAAAATATGATCATCGAAGGCAACTTCGAGTGTGATACAGCAGTACTTGCTGCAGAACAAATCGTTGAGATGGAAGATCGCCCAACGGCGGTATTCTGCTTTAACGATACAATGGCACTCGGCCTAATGAGCCGCCTGCAAGAAAAAGGCATTCGCATTCCTGAAGATATCTCAGTGATCGGTTACGACAACATCGAACTGGCTGAATACTTCTCTCCGCCGTTAACGACAGTTCACCAACCAAAACGTCGTGTTGGTAAGAATGCATTCGAAATTCTATTAGAGCGCATCAAAGACAAAGACCACGAAAAACGCGTCTTCGAAATGCACCCTGAAATTGTTGAGCGAAGTACAGTTAAAACGTTAAATTAATTGATAATTCAAGTTTAATGTCATCAAGCGCACCTTTAGGTGCGCTTTTTTTATCAGCAACTATAATGAACCTATATGCACAATGGAAAGATCATTAATTGAAGCAATGTCACATTTTGAAATATCAACTGTGAGCTTCATTCAACAAAAACTTTATTCTATTCAATCAGTCACGCACAGGGCAAACCACTCGAAAGAGTGAGACGCAAAGCTTCCGGCCTAAACCACTCGTTGGTATGGTAGCGGGGTTACCGATGGCAAAATGCAGTAACTACTAATAATTTAGTAATTTACGGCTTATTGACAATGTAATTGCAACATTTTGCTAATCTCTCGGACCTGCTTATTTGGTGGCGTAGTTCAAATACACCGAGATAAATAACATGGATAAACCGATACTAAAGGACTCGATGAAGTTATTTGAGTCCCTAGGAAAAATAAAATCACGCTCAATGTTTGGTGGCTTCGGTCTTTTTGCTGATGACACTATGTTTGCTCTGGTTGTAAATGACCAGTTGCACATACGCGCAGACAGAGGCACAACGAAACAATTCGAACAACAAGGGTTTCAACCATACGTCTACAAAAAACGTGGTTTCCCTGTCGTTACTAAATATTTCGCTTTACCTGAAGGCTTATGGCAAGACCAAGAAAAAATCTTGCAACTTGCAACCACGTCTCTAGGTTTTGCTAAAGAAGAAAAAGCTGAGCAGTCTTCTGCTAAGCCGACCCGACTCAAAGATCTGCCTAATCTTCGACTCGCTACCGAGCGTATGTTGAAAAAGGCAGGGATCGATTCTGTAGAACGTTTATATGAATCTGGCTCTGTAAACGCATTTAACGCCATCAAAGAATCGCATGCGTCTTCTGTCAGTATTGAACTACTTTGGGCGCTAGAAGGCGCGATCAATGGTACACATTGGTCTGTTATACCGCAGCAGCGTCGCGAAGAGCTTATCAATCGGGTCAATTAACATTGTCAGTGCAATCTATATACATAACTAAGCCGCATTTACTGCGGCTTTTTTTATATCTGATGAAAGTTAATCTATGCTTTGCCTGTCTATCTATACTATCGGTATGCATTGAAAATTTAGAGGAAGTATCAATGAGTAAGAAAATGATATTGGGTATTGTGTTGGTCGTAACCATCGTGGTGTTAGGCATCAATTTCGGCCAGTACTTAACGCTTGAAAATGCTAAGGCTCAACAAGCTGTGTTAAATGACTATATTGATAGCAACTTTATTGCTGCTGCCGCTATCTATTTTATCGCGTATGTAATGATTACAGCTTTCTCCATTCCCGGTGCCGCTGTTGTAACCCTATTAGGGGCCGCGCTATTTGGTTTCTGGAACAGCTTGCTGCTAGTATCTTTCGCAAGTGCGATCGGTGCGACCTTAGCCTTCTTAAGTAGCCGTTACCTGTTGCGTGACTGGATTCAAACCAAGTTTGGTGACAAATTGGCGACGATTAACAAGGGGGTTGAAAAAGACGGCGCATTTTACTTATTTTCTCTGCGTCTGATTCCTGTATTCCCATTTTTCCTTATCAACCTATTGATGGGTTTAACACCGATGTCAGTGAGTCGTTATTACATTACGAGTCAAATCGGGATGTTACCGGGGACGGCGGTTTTCTTGAATGCTGGTACTCAGCTCGCAGAAATTGATTCACTTTCAGGCATCGTCTCCCCTTCAGTACTATTGTCATTTGCGTTATTGGGGATATTCCCAATAGTTGCTAAATGGTTGATGAGTAAGTTTCGCTCAGCACCCGTAGCTGAATAATTTATAATAGCCAAATAACACAGATAGCCGAATAAGGTTCTATTTCAATGAAAATCTTCAGTGCATCGAATCCGACAGAAGCTCATATCATCTGTGGATTGTTAGAAAGCGAGAATATTGCCTGTGAAGTCCGTGGTGAAGGGTTATTCGGATTGAAAGGGGAAATCCCATTTACGGCAGAAACTGACCCTTACGTGTGGTTATATGAGCCAGAATTGGCCAGTAAAGCTCGCACGATCGTCAATGACTACCAAAAACAGCAAGATTCTATCATCTATGAAGAGTGGCGTTGTGGTGAGTGTCATGAAGTCAACGAAGCGCAATTCGGCTCTTGTTGGCAGTGCGGTGCTGCTTCACCCGAATAGCAGAGTTTCAGTGACCTTATAAGACAATTAGGCCGATACCTCCTCCAAATAAAAACGGGAAGCTAAAATTAGCTTCCCGTTTTTATTTCAATTCGATTCAATCATTATCTTTGATTTCGCGCCTAGAAAATCACTGGATTTGTTTTTGAATAAACGCAATCGAACGCTGATTAAACTCTTCAGGGTTTTCCACGTTACATACGTGCCCACAATTCGGAATCTCTACTAGCTCGCTCGACTCATGCGCTGCGACCATTTCTTTAACTGGTTTGATGAACATGTAATCTCGCTCACCCATCAAATACAAAGTCGGAATCGGCAACTCTCTGTCTTTGAAATATTTCATCAATGGGTTTACATCAGCCGTTAATATAAACCATCGTTTAAACTCTTTTTGACACAGTTTTTTCGCTTCACGGATAAACAGGTGACGAGACTCTTTCTGGCTTTTTTGTGGCATAACAACGTAAGCAAAAAGGCTGTATAACCACATATAAGGAATGATGTGCTTGCTGAGGTTACCCAGCTTGATTAAGACTTGAGAACGAGTGTTGAGTTTAGTCACGGCACCACCCAGCACCATTGAGCGTACACGACCGGCCGCTAATTCGGCAACGTTACGCACAATAATCGTACCCAAAGACATGCCGACGAAATGTGCAGAACGGATTTTAAGATGGTCTAACACTTTAAGAATATCAAGCGTCACCGATTTAAACGTATAACGATTCGAAATCAGCCCTTTAAGTATATTGTCTGATTTACCATGCCCTCTCAGATCAATGAGAAGTAAGTTGAAGTGCTGTTTATACGCTTTGATCTGCTTGAACCAGATGGAGGAACTACCTCCTGCGCCATGCACAAATACAACCCACTCATCGCTCGTAGGGTGAGTAAATGTTTTATGAAATAGTAAACTCTCAGACATACCTATCGCTTTAATTATTGGAATGGAGCTGTGCCTCATCACGAGGCGATGACTAAGGATATCACGCTATTAAGAACTTTAAGTGATAATAGTGTCAAACCTATCATTAGTCATGTGAATACCTACCCCACCTTTTCTACCTGACTAAAATGAGTTTGCAAGCTTTGTCTTCGTAAACGTGATGTGCTCTGACCAGGAAACAAAAAAGGCACTCTACGATTAGAGCGCCTTCATTTATTACGAGCTGTTGTTGTCCGCCAGCTAATTTTAATGCTAAGTCAACAAGTTAAAGTGCTGAATGGTACATAGTGAGGTATTCTTTAGCCGCATCTTCCCAACTAAAATCTTGCTGCATCGCATAAAGCTGGACACGCTTAATTTCAGATGGGTTTTGTGCATAAAGCAACAATGAACGATGTAACACAGCTAATAGCGCTTGCGGTGTTGGCTCTTCAAAAGCAAGCCCAGTCGCGACTTCAGGATCCTCATCATAATCATTCACGCTGTCTTTTAAACCTCCCACAGAACGAACAATCGGCAAAGTACCGTAAGCCATGCTGTAGATTTGGTTTAAACCACACGGTTCAAATTCCGAAGGCATCAAGAAGAAATCAGAGCCTGCTTCAACCAAGTGCGCAAGTTCATTATTGTACGCTTCTACGAACGAAAACTTGTCTGAGTGAAGCGCTGATAGCTCTTTCAGTTGACTCGCCAAAACCGGATCGCCAGTTCCGACAATCACAATCTGAAGATCATTTTTCAAGAACTGTTCGATGATAGGCAGTAAGTAATGAACACCTTTCTGATTCGTCAAGCGACAAACCATGCCATAAACCGCACAATCGGCAACGGGTAAACCCACGTCTTGTTGCAGCTTTTGCTTACAAGCTGATTTTCCGCGAGCCATACTATGCTTGGTCGCTTTGTATTTACGAGGAAGGAAAGCGTCTGTTTCCGGGTTCCAAGCACCGTAATCACAACCATTCAAAATGCCGAAAAGATCCGCAGATCTGTGTTGGAATTCGGCTGCCATACCATGGCTACCTAATTCCGTTTTCAACTCTTCTGCATAGGTAGGACTTACTGCGTTCACCTTATCTGCGCACATCACGCCAGCTCTTAGCATAGTGACATGAGTGTCACTTACTGAAGCTTCCGGCACATTGTAGCTGTGCATCTCTGGTAGAAATTGCAGTTCGTCGTATGCAAACACACCTTTGAAAACCGCATTGTGAATCGAGATAACACTGCGCGTATTTTCAAAGAAATCGTGTTGTTGATAACGCGATTTAAGCAAGAAAGGAACGAAACCAGTATGCCAGTCGTTTGCATTAATGATATCCGGTTGAAAACCAAGCTTAGGAAGCATATCAAGACAGGCTGCACTGAAGAACGAGAAGCGCTCTCCGTTATCAGCATAAGCTTGATTGTTTTCTGCGTACATTTCTGGACGGTCGAAATATTTGGCACATTCAATACCAAAAACTGGAACGCCTTCTACGCTCAGTTTTTTAACTTGGTAAGCCGTATGAGGCCAATGATCGAGTTCAGTCGATAAAATAACTTCTGCTGAATCAATGTTTGGAATATTTCTATATGCGGGGATAGTCACTCGAACGTCCTGTTCGAGTGTTTGCAACGCTTTCGGTAGTGCCTTGGCTACATCAGCCAAGCCACCACTTTTAATCAAGCCTTCAACTTCAGACGCTACAAAAAGTACCGAGAGAGTCTTAGTAACCAACTCGTGCTCCTTTAGAAATCACTACCACACCATCGTCAGAGACGTGGTAATGCTTTTTGTCTTCTGTCAGATTGACACCAATTTGTGTACCCGGTGCGATGTCTGCATCTTTATCAATGATAACGCGACGCAGGATACAACCCTCACCCACTTTCACATCGCCGAGTAAGATACTCTCACTAATATCACACGCTGATGCAATATTGCTACGGAAGCCCAATACACTCTTTTCAATACGCGAACCACGTACATAACTACCACTACACACAAGGCTATCAATAATCTGAATTCGACCATTTGCCGAATCAGTAAACGTAGCTGGTGGCAGTGGCGGGTAATAAGTGTGTAGAGGCCATTTACGGTTGTATAGCGAGAATGGCGCATCTTTCTTAAGAAGGTCCATATGCGCTTGCCAGTACGCGTCAATCGTACCTACATCGCGCCAGTAAACTTCTTCTTTCTCACCAGTAATACGGTTGGTGCTGAAATCATAAACAAACACATCACCACGTGGGAACATGTTTGGAATAATGTCTTTACCGAAATCGTGTGTCGAACCTTCTCTATCAGCATCTTCCGTTAGTTCAGCAAAAAGCTCTTTCGCTTCGAACACGTAGTTGCCCATTGAAACGAGCGCTGATTCTGGGTCGCCCGGAATCGACTTCGGATTTGCAGGTTTCTCTTCAAAGCCAATCATACGGCCATCAGCATCAACCTCGATAACACCGAATTCTGATGCTTCAGCAAGCGGCATGCGCAATGCTGATACTGTTAGCGCTGCTTTCTTTTCTTTATGGAAATCAAGCATCTGTTTGATGTCCATTTTATAGATATGGTCTGAACCAAAAATACAAACTTGATCTGGTTCTTCCAGCTCCATAAAGCCCATGTTTTGGTAGATAGCATCTGCTGTGCCTTCATACCAACGCTTTCCTTTACGCATTTGCGCAGGAATTGGGTCGATAAAACGGTCTGTTATACCACTGATATTCCAACCTTTTTTCATATGGTGGAACAGTGATTGTGACTTAAATTGTGTCAATACGTAGATCTTCATCAGATCAGCATTGACGAAGTTGTTCAGAGCGAAATCAATTAAGCGGTAACTACCACCGAAAGGAACCGAGGGTTTGCTGCGAGATTCAGTTAAAGGTCTTAAGCGTGAGCCTTCACCACCAGCAAGAATCATTCCCAATACACCAGCCATTTTATTCTCCATATATCTATAGCTTGTCGATGTTAGTACTCGTAGAGGTATCTTCCTCTGGGGGATGAGCACCAACACTTATTTCGGTATTTAGCGAATATCCATTCACATACAGTGACAATATCCTAAGCCAAACGTTGTTATGTGTGCACTATTCTTTGCACTTGGTTTTATATACGTTATCGACTTTTCGGCCGAATTCAATTTTTAATACGCCATTCTGTGGTACGTAAGCTGATTGCTTTCCTAAGACTTAAAGCAGCTCACATTACACCGTGCGGGCGAAACATTACATTAACACCCGACACACATCAGGTATACAACTAAACACTGTTCTGTGAGTTACAATATTTTAATTAAGTTACATTCTCGTTAAAGTTACATAAGAAGATGTGATTAATTACCTTTATTTATTTTACAGTGTGAATTTAATAAATTCTCGTCGACGAAACACCAAATCAACACGTTGCATATTTAGTCATATTGAGATCAAAAAAAGCAGCCATTAGGCTGCTTTTTCATCGATAACGTTCAGTTACTTCTCTTTAGGTTTTTTGCGCTTATCCGTAACTTCCCACTTACCGTCGATGTACAACGCAGTCCAACCGGACGGTTTTCCATCTACTTCAGTACGAACGTAGTTTTCTTTGGTCTTACGACTAAAACGAACCACTGTCGGCTTACCATCAGGGTCAGCAACTGGTGCTGATGCTAGGTATTGAAACTTAGGTGAGATACGGTCTTTAAAGCGAACCAGCTCTTCCACTAACGGTGCACGCGTTTCACGTGATTTAGGGAAGTTGCTCGCAGCCATAAATAGACCAGAAGCACCGTCACGAAGAACAAAGTACGCGTCTGAATTTTCACACGGAAGTTCAGGGAAATGTACCGGGTCTTCTTTCGGTGGCGCAACTTCGCCATTTTTCAGAATCTTACGAGTGTTCTTACAGTCTTCACTCGTACAGTCCATGTATTTACCAAAACGACCGTTCTTCAGAACCATGTCAGAACCACACTTGTCACACTCAACAAGTGGACCATCGTAGCCTTTCACTTTAAATTCGCCGTGCTCAACCACATAACCTTCACAGTTCGGGTTATTACCACATACGTGCATCTTACGCTTATCATCGATTAGATAAGCATCCATTGCCGTTTCACAAATAGGACAACGCTTTTTAGCTCGAAGTGCTGCTGTTTCAACGTCTTCTTCAAGCACGTTGATAATGCCTTCTTCATCACCAAGGTTGATTGTTGTCTTACAGCGCTCTTTTGGTGGAAGTGCATAGCCAGAACAACCAAGGAATACGCCTGTCGAAGCCGTACGAATACCCATTTTACGGCTACAAGTCGGACACTCAATATCAGTTTCCACGATATGATTTGGCTTCATGCCACCAGCGTCTTCGTCTAAATCAGCTTTTTCCAAATCGCCAGTAAAGTCTTCGAAGAAGTTATCTAGCACGCCTTTCCAGCTTGCTTCGCCTTCTGCGATTTGGTCCAACTTCTGCTCCATACGAGCAGTGAAGTCGTAGTTCATTAGGTCGTTAAAGCTACCATCTAGACGGTCAGTAACAATTTCACCCATCTTCTCAGCATAGAAACGACGCTGTTCAACTTTTACATAACCGCGGTCTTGAATCGTCGAGATGATTGATGCGTATGTTGAAGGACGACCAATACCACGCTTCTCAAGCTCTTTAACTAGCGCCGCTTCAGTGAAACGAGCCGGTGGCTTAGTGAAGTGCTGTTTAGGGTCTAGCGCGATCAGGTCAAGCTTATCGCCGATCTGAACTGCTGGAAGGATCGTATCTTCGTTCTTACCCATTGGACGCTGAACACGAGTCCAACCATCAAATTTAAGGATACGACCTTTCGCTTTTAACGTGTACTCATCTGCTTTAACGCTTACTGTCGTTGAATCGTATTGAGCTGGCGTCATTTGACACGCTACGAATTGATTCCAAATTAGCGAGTAAAGCTTGTGTGCGTCTGCGTCTACGCCGTTTAGGTCTTCCGACTTAACATCTACACTTGAAGGACGAATCGCTTCGTGGGCCTCTTGAGCGCCCTCTTTGCTGCCGTATACAAGTGCTTTAGGTGGAAGATATTGCGCGCCGTACTCAGAACCAATGTATTCACGAGCGGCTTCTACAGCTTCTGAACTCAAGTTAGTAGAGTCAGTAC
Source organism: Vibrio sp. ZF 223 (assembly GCF_003050585.1). Taxonomy (NCBI): domain Bacteria; kingdom Pseudomonadati; phylum Pseudomonadota; class Gammaproteobacteria; order Vibrionales; family Vibrionaceae; genus Vibrio; species Vibrio sp. ZF 223. The sequence goes on along the minus strand of NZ_PIGB01000002.1, from coordinate 308,087 downwards.
GCATATAAGTAATGTAACCCGCTTCATACAAGCGTTGAGCCAGCATCATGGTTTTCTTTACGCCATAACCAAGACGGGTACTCGCAGCTTGTTGCAGCGTCGACGTGATGTAAGGTGCAGACGGCTTACTCTTGGTTGGGCGGTCTTCACGTTTACATACTTCGTATTGCGCTTTTTCTAAAACGCTAACAGCAGCTTGTGTTTGCGCTTCATTTTCAGGTTTAAACGCAACACCGTCTTTCTGCGCTACTTGCAGTCTAAAATCGGTTTTCTCTGCTGTTTTAGTATCAGCATGCACATCCCAGAACTCTTCAGGGATAAAGGCGTTGATCTCGCGCTCACGCTCTACCAGTAGTTTTACCGCTACTGATTGAACACGGCCAGCGGATAGGCCTCGTGCTACTTTTTTCCAAAGCAGAGGTGACACCATAAAGCCAACAACACGGTCCATAAAACGTCGTGCTTGTTGAGCGTTTACGCCATCGATGTTTAGCTCGCCTGGTGTTTCGAAAGCTTGTTGAATAGCATTCTTGGTGATTTCGTTAAAAACCACTCGCTTGTATCGCGTTTCATCGCCGCCGATGATCTCACGAAGGTGCCATGCGATAGCTTCTCCTTCGCGGTCCAAATCGGTTGCGAGATAAACATGGTCTGCGTTCTCAGCAAGTTTTTGCAATTCAGCAACGACTTTTTCTTTACCAGGTAGGATTTGGTAGTTCGCTTCCCACTCTTTATACGGGTTAATACCCATCTTTTTGATAAGAGCTTTGCGATCTTTTTCTTTTTTGATACGAGCTTTATCTTCTGGGCTCATACCCTTGGTTGAAACTGCAGCAGCCTTTTGACCAGTACTTTGACCCGCCGTTGGTAAATCACGAACGTGACCTACACTCGACTTAACGACAAAGTCTTTGCCAAGATATTTATTGATAGTTTTAGCCTTGGCTGGCGACTCCACTATAACGAGCGATTTACCCATATTGACTCTAACGTCCTTAATCACGATGCTTCAGCACCAACAATTTAGCTTGTGGGCTTTTACGCATGATATTCTAAATTCATTGCTTCTTTTTTTACTATTGTGCGAGATTACTAGAAGATCAACCGCTTTTTTCAAAATTGGATCTGATCGCTCGACAATTCGACGACTCACAGATAAAAGGGTCACAATATAAAGAAGCTATAAAGTACTCACTAAGAATACTTGCAAGAGCCTATTCATCAGGCATTACGTCTAAACGGGCTCATACTAAGCTTGTCCGCGAATCTAACGCGAGCCCCATTCAATTATTTTTGCCGTAAATCACAAAATAAATTGTGGATGTTTGAAAAGACTCTCTTAATCGGTTGTGAAATCATTGAATTTCTAGTTCGACACCATAAACTCAACGTTATATTCAGTTATCAGAGATAAACTCATGACAAAGAAAGTAATAGCAGAATTTGATTTACTGCTTATCGCAAACCAAATTATCCAATCACATGATGACTACATTGAAGGCATGCGCGCAAACAGCGTAGTAGAAAAAGACGATGTACTCGTCTTCAAAGGTGAATACTTCTTAGATAGCAATGGAATGCCGACCGAGAATACAACCGCGGTATTTAACATGTTTAAATACTTAGCGCACCACCTTTCGAAAGAATTTACAATTCAGCAATAATTAAAAAGCTTGCCATTTAGGCAAGCTTTTTTAGTTCCTGAACCTTTACTGGCTCAGCATTTTCAACTTATCGAAGTAATCAGGGAATGTCTTTGACGTACAACCTGGATCATTAATCGTCACAGGCGTATCGCTCAAAGCAACCAGCGAGAAACACATAGCCATACGGTGATCATCGTAAGTATCAATCGCCGCGTGAGTCAGTTCAGCCACAGGGTTAACAATGATGTAATCTTCACCCTCTTCAACCTCGGCTCCGACTTTACGTAGCTCTGTTGCCATTGCCGCCAAGCGATCTGTCTCTTTCACACGCCAGTTGTAGACATTACGGATTGCCGTTGTGCCTTTCGCAAACAATGCTGTTGTCGCAATAGTCATCGCAGCATCTGGAATATGGTTATAGTCCATATCAATGCCTTTCAGCTCGCCACAACGAGAAATAACATAGTCGTCACCCCATTCGATTTCCGCACCCATTTTCTCAAGCGCATCAGCGAATTGGATATCACCCTGGATACTGTTTTTACCAATACCAGTGACCTTAATCTCACCACCTTTGATAGCAGCAGCTGCAAGGAAATATGACGCAGATGATGCATCACCTTCTACTAAGAAGTCGCCCGGAGCTGTGTAAGATTGCCCTGTCGGAATCACGAACTCTTGGTAGTCATTATTGATCACGTCCACACCAAATTGTTTCATAATGTGTAGCGTGATATCGATGTAAGGTTTAGAAACTAATTCACCGTCAATTTTGATGGTCACTTCGCCTTCCGCCAGAGGTGCAGCCATCAAAAATGCAGTCAAAAACTGGCTAGAGATAGAACCGTCGATTGAAACCGTACCACTCTTCAGGCCTGTACCTGTGATCTTCAATGGTGGATAGTTTTCGTTCTCTAAGTATTCAACGTCGGCACCGGCTTCTCTCAGTGCCGTTACTAAGTGGCCAATTGGGCGCTCTTTCATGCGCGGCTCACCAGTCAGAACGTATTCACCGCGACCTAAACATAGTGCAGCCGCCAGCGGACGCATCGCCGTACCCGCGTTACCTAAGAAAAGCTCTAGAGCTTTATCACTTGAGAATGCACCACCAACACCTGTCACTTCACAAACGGTTTTGTCTGCAGACAACTGGTAATCAACACCTAGCTGCGTCAATGCATTCAACATATGACGAATATCATCACTGTCTAGTAAGTTTGTTAGGCGAGTGGTTCCCGTAGAAAGTGCAGCCAAAAGAAGTGCACGGTTGGAAACACTTTTTGAACCAGGTAGGTTAACTTCCCCGTTCACTTTTTGAATTGGTTGTAACGTAAGGCTTTCCATTAAATCTTATAGTCCTTGTACCACCCGAAGTCACTGGCGCGTATTTATTTTCGGGTGATGAATAATTCTTCGTACTTGCAGACTAACGAACTTTTCCAACGAACTCCAGAGCTAATCCCGCTCAAACCGATGATTAATTAGCCAATCAATTGCATTTACATACTAGTACGCGATGTCAACTCGAACACCATCTGAAAAATAGAGAATTCGTACATCATCGCCTCGGTTGAACAACATCGAGTTATCGACATCTTGGATGATGTTGACCAACTTGTCGTCTTTGGTTTTGACCAGTAACTCGACCAGTTTGTACTCAACTTTATACTGTGTGTTACCTCGGTTACGAGCAATACCCGCACCTGCTACTGCACCGACAGCTGTCGCCACTTCTTTACCGGTGCCGCCGCCAAACTGATTACCAATCAAGCCACCAATCGCCGCACCTAATAAGGTTTCCCAACCATTCGCTTTCGATTCAACGATCTCTTGTTGAGTGATGTATCTAACCGTATCGATCTCACCATAAACTACTTCGTTCACTGGTCGAGCTTCGTTTCTGTTGTAAGCTGCATTTGCCAACATAGGCAAAACAAGTAAAATCCAAAGCAACTTCTTCATGGTAAAACTCCTAAAGACCTCTTGGTCAGTGATTAATCTGTAATGCGGTACTTATGACTATATACCTAACCGAACTTGATACTACTAGTATAGAGTTTCCTTCGCCCTTCGACGCGCTTGATGAACCCAACGGTCTGCTCGCCTTCGGTGGTGATTTATCACCAATGCGAATTTTAAACGCTTATAGCCAAGGGATATTTCCATGGTATGGCCCAGGTGAGCCTATACTTTGGTGGAGCCCTGCACCGCGAGCGGTATTTAATCCTAAGACATTCGAACCGTCAAAAAGTCTTAAAAAGTTTCAAAGAAAACACAATTATCGTGTCAGCATCAACCAAGCGACGGACAGAGTAATTGGTTATTGCTCTTCACTAAGACCCGAAGAAGAAACTTGGTTAAACAGCGACATGCAGTTAGCCTATCGCAAGCTCGCTTCATTAGGTTTCTGCCACTCGGTTGAGGTTTGGCAAGACGATAAACTGATCGGCGGGCTTTACGGCTTACAAAGAGGCCAAGTCTTTTGCGGTGAATCGATGTTTAGCCTGAAGACCAATGCCTCTAAAATTGCGCTGTGGTATTTTTGTGAACACTTTACACAATTCGGCGGACAACTGATTGATTGTCAGGTCATGAACCCTCACTTGGAATCCTTAGGCGCTATCGAGGTTGATAGGGATGAATTCCTAGGTTCTCTGCAATTGCTCAAAGAGTTCTCCGTTGACGATGCATGCTTTCAAACCCAATGGCTAAAGGAAATGCCTTAATGAATCCAGATTTACAACAAATCAGAATTGGATTAACAGACAACCACGCTTGCAGCTACTTACCTCACCTAGAAGAAAGAGTGGCGGTTACGCTTGACGAACACATGCACACCTCAGATAACTATGAAGTTCTGCTTGCGAATGGATTTCGCCGCAGTGGAGCAACCATTTATAAGCCACATTGCGATAATTGCTCAGCATGCCAAGCTATTCGGCTTTCAATCCCAGAGGTCAAGCTTTCCAAAAGCCAGCGACGAATCCTTAACAAGGGAAAATCACTGCGTTGGGAGCTGAAAGATGAAATGGATGACAACTGGTTTGACTTATACAGCCGCTATATCACCGCTCGTCACCGTTCGGGAACCATGTATCCACCAAAGAAAGAAGAATTTCTACAATTCTCTAAAAATGAGTGGCTTAGTACAAAATTCATGCACATCTATGATGAGAACAAGTTGGTCGGTATCGCCGTAACCGACATCATGTCTCACTGTACGAGCGCGTTTTATACTTTCTTCGATCCTGATATCGACATTTCGATGGGAACACTTGGCGTTCTATTCCAGATCCAACATGCCCAGAAAGAGCAAAAACAGTGGTTATATTTGGGTTATCAAATCGATGAATGCCCTGCGATGAACTATAAAGTACGATTTCAACGTCATCAAAGGCTAGTAAATCAGCGGTGGCAAGGGTAGAATACGCGACAACTTTACATATTTTGATTTTAACGGCACAATCAAGCCGTTGAAAACCGCCAAATTTCGAAAGAGGATTAGATGGCTAAAGAAGACGTAATCGAGATGCAAGGCACTGTCCTTGATACTCTACCAAACACAATGTTCCGTGTTGAGCTTGAAAACGGTCACGTAGTGACAGCACACATCTCTGGTAAAATGCGTAAGAACTACATCCGTATTCTTACTGGTGATAAAGTAACTGTTGAGATGACTCCATACGACCTTTCTAAAGGCCGCATCGTCTTCCGTGCTCGTTAATTATTAATTAGCGAATACAATAAGAAGCGGAGCTTAATGCTCCGTTTTTTATCGCCTGAACATCGCCCTTTAGCAAAACCTATCTCGCGCATCTCGCATCTCGCATCTCGCATCTCGCATCTCGCATCTCGCATCTCGCATCTCGCATCTCGCAAGCATAAAAAAACGCACAACCTAAGTCATGCGTTTTATAGTTAAACTCTTGAACGATCTAATAATCGGTTAGTGCATAACCTCTTCTTTTGCACCAACATAGATGAAGTCAAGCTCGTCTTTCTTCAGAGATACTTTCACCGTACCGCCATCAACCAAGCTACCAAACAGCAATTCATTCGCAAGGGGCTTCTTAAGCTTCTCTTGAATCACACGTCCCATAGGACGAGCGCCCATGGTCTTGTCGTAGCCTTTGTCTGCCAGCCAGTGACGAGCATCTTCAGAAACCTCTAGAGATACGCCACGTGCGTCCAGTTGAACCTGAAGCTCAACAATGAACTTGTCGACTACTTGGCTAATCACGCTTGGATCCAAGCTGTTGAACCAGATGACGTTATCAAGACGGTTACGGAATTCAGGAGTAAACACCTTCTTGATTTCGCCCATCGCATCTGGTGCATGATCTTGTTGGATCAGGCCGATCGATTTCTTCTCAGTTTCAGCCACACCCGCGTTGGTTGTCATCACTAGAATCACGTTACGGAAATCCGCTTTACGGCCGTTGTTATCTGTTAGTGTGCCGTTATCCATCACCTGCAGTAGCAGGTTGAAGATATCTGGGTGAGCTTTTTCAATTTCATCCAGTAACACAACAGAGTGTGGGTTCTTGATTACGGCGTCAGTTAGCAGACCACCTTGATCGTAACCGACATAACCAGGAGGAGCACCAATCAAGCGGCTCACAGAATGACGCTCACCGTACTCAGACATATCAAAGCGCAGAAGCTCAATACCCATCAGTTTAGACAGCTGAACGGTAACCTCGGTTTTACCTACACCAGTAGGTCCTGCGAATAGGAATGAACCAACCGGTTTATTGTCAGCACCCAATCCAGCACGGGTCAGCTTGATCGCTTCGCTCAATACGTCGATAGCTGGGTCTTGTCCGAACACCAACATTTTCATGCGGTCGTCCAGTTTCTGCAACGTATCTTTGTCTGAAGATGATACTGATTTTTCAGGAATTCGCGCCATTTTCGCAACCATTGACTCAATATCAGCCACGCTTACCGTTTTCTTACGACGGCTTGCAGGTGCCAAACGACTGCGAGCGCCCGCTTCATCGATTACGTCAATGGCCTTATCAGGAAGGTGACGTTCATTGATGTATTTAGCTGACAGTTCCACAGCAGCACGCAACGCTTTGTTGGTGTAGCGCACTTCGTGGTGAGCTTCGTATTTTGGCTTCAAGCCAATCAGAATCTTAGTCGTATCATCTAGCGATGGTTCAATAATATCGATTTTCTGGAAGCGACGAGCTAAAGCACGCTCCTTCTCAAAAATACTGCTGTACTCTTGGTACGTTGTTGAACCGATACAGCGCAATTTGCCGCTGCTTAGTAGCGGTTTAATTAAGTTTGCCGCATCAACCTGACCACCAGAGGCAGCACCAGCACCAATAATGGTGTGGATCTCATCGATGAACAGAATCGCGTCTTCTTCTTTCTCGAGTTGCTTAAGAATCGCTTTAAAACGTTTCTCAAAGTCACCACGATATTTCGTTCCTGCTAACAGTGAACCGATATCTAGAGAATAAATTACGCTGCTCTGAATGATTTCAGGCACTTGTCCTTCAACGATGCGCCATGCAAGACCTTCCGCGATGGCAGTTTTACCTACACCCGCTTCACCCACTAACAGAGGGTTGTTCTTACGACGACGACACAGAACTTGGATAGTACGTTCTAGCTCTTTGTCACGACCGATTAGTGGGTCAATATTGCCCTGCTTCGCTACTTCGTTTAGGTTGGTAGCAAAGTTTTCTAAACGGTCTTCTGAATTAGCTTCTTCAGCATTTTCTGCACCACCAAATGAATCAGATGATGAAGGGCTGTCGCCTTCGTTGCTGGCTTTGGTAATACCGTGTGAGATGAAGTTAACAATATCTAAGCGACTGATGTCGTTTTTCTTAAGAAGATATGCCGCGTGAGATTCTTGCTCACTAAAAATAGCCACAAGTACATTTGCACCTGTTACTTCGCTGCGACCTGAAGATTGAACATGAAAAACAGCGCGTTGAAGTACTCGTTGAAAGCTCAACGTAGGCTGAGTTTCGCGAGTTTCGTCGCTTTCAGGGATAAGTGGGGTCGTTTGATCGATAAAAATATCGAGCTCATTGCGAAGAGCATCGAGATCAGCCTGACAAGCTTGGAGCGCTTCCTTGGCCGCATCATTTTCTAATAATGCTAGTAGGAGGTGTTCGACAGTCATGAATTCATGTCGCTTGTCTCGCGCACGAGCAAATGCGCCATTTAAACTCGTCTCTAATTCTTTATTTAGCATAAGTACCTCCTAAGGGAACAACAGTGTTGTTCGAGCAATTTATACTTGCTCCATTGTACATAGTAGCGGATGCTCATTTTCCTTTGAGTACATCGTGACCTGCGCTACCTTTGTTTCCGCTATTTCAGCACTGTATGTGCCGCATATAGCTTTACCTTCATAATGAACCTTGAGCATCACTTCCGTTGCTTTTTCGATATCTAGTGAGAAGAATCGCTCTAGGATCTCGATTACAAAGTCCATGGGCGTGTAATCATCGTTATTTAACACAACGTTATACATCGCCGGTGGCTTTACTTTTGTTGCTTCTTTCTCCAGTAAATCTGAGCCTGGAGATGCCCATTCAAAGTTTCTGCTCATATCGCTTTGCTAAGGGTTATTTTTCGGAAGTCGTGAGTGTTTACCTAACTCAAATTTACCACATTCACGCTTTACGGTGTACTAAGAAACTGCACCGAGAAACAGTACCAAAAAATATTCCTCTATACTGAGCCTAATCCACCATTTCCATCGCTGCAAATAAAAGATCTCGATTAACAGGATTAACATATGTGATTGATTAAAAAGACGCCATAACTATTGATACTAACGATAAGATCACTGCTAAGTTACTATTTAGTTAATAGTTTGCAGTTAATCTCGAATGTGATTTGTTATTAAAATTGATCACTTTTATACCAATTTACTATTGACTGTGCTCAATCATTAGCTACATTGGAGCTAAAAGGTTTTTTAATACATTTTTGCAACATGATTTAAGATCAGTAACACGCTTCAAAAATTAACAATAAGGAATAATTACGCAGGGTAGCGTTAATTTCCGTAAGCAATGTACGAGATTCAAGCTATTAGCTGAAATTCTTTAGCTGGTAGGAATGATATCAATCTCACTTACAACAATTGATATAACAACGTTAGTAACAAAATGCATGAGGGATGTATAGCATGGCTACAGGTACAGTAAAATGGTTTAACAATGCCAAAGGGTTTGGCTTTATTTGTCCAGAAGGTGAAGACGGCGATATTTTCGCGCACTACTCCACAATACAAATGGAAGGTTATCGAACCTTGAAGGCGGGTCAGCAGGTCGACTATGAAGTAGAAAGTGGACCTAAAGGCTCGCATGCTAGCTCCGTTGTTCCTGTAGAAGGCAGCGCCGCAAAATAGGCGAATGCCAACTCATGTTAACCTCCGTCAATCTTCATTAAAGGCTGACTGGTAAACAGAATATTGAAACCGCTCATTTAATACCTGTAATACAGGATTACGTGAGCGGTTTTTTCGTTTTGGGATCTCTAAAGTTGCTCACTAGACAATTCGTTTGAGGATGTACTCTTATTAAGTTAGATCTTAGGAGTATTATAGATGAACAAAAAAGACGCTTTAACGTTTTCGTTAAAGCGTCTTTGGTTTTGACTTTATCTATAACTTATCTGTCAGACTAAGCAACTCGTTAGCAAATCACGTTCATGACTGACTAACGATGAGCCCAATCACTATGCATCAATAAACGCGTTTAGCGTTGAGCTTGGGCGCATTAGTGTTGAAACCAATGCATCGTCAAGTAGGTAGTAACCACCTAAGTCGCCAGCCACACCTTGAGCGTTGTTCAGCTCTGCAACAATAGCTTCTTCACTTTCAGCTAGTTGACTTGCCACACCTGCGAACTCAGCAGCAAGATCAGCATCAGCCGTTTGCTCAGCAAGCGCCTTAGCCCAGTAAGCTGCTAGGTAGTAATGGCTACCACGGTTATCAAGCTCACCTACTCGGCGTGAAGGAGACTTGTTGTTATCAAGGAACTCACCTGTTGCTTTATCAAGCGCATCAGCAAGAACTTGTGCTTTAGCGTTACCTGTTACTACGCTCAGGTGCTCTAGAGATGCAGCCAATGCCAAGAATTCACCTAGGGAATCCCAACGCAGGTGGTTTTCTTTCTCTACTTGTTGCACGTGCTTAGGAGCAGAGCCGCCAGCACCTGTTTCAAACAGACCACCACCGTTCATTAGTGGAACAATCGATAGCATCTTAGCTGATGTACCAAGCTCTAGAATCGGGAACAAGTCTGTTAGGTAATCACGTAATACGTTACCAGTAACCGAAATTGTATCTAGACCTCCTTTGATACGAACCAGTGAGTATTGAGTCGCTTCAAGTGGAGCAAGGATCTTAATTTCAAGACCATCGGTATCGTATTCAGGAAGGTACGCTTCAACTTTCTTAATAAGCTGAGCATCATGTGCACGAGACGCATCTAACCAAAATACCGCTGGAACACCCGATGCACGAGCACGCGTTACCGCAAGCTTAACCCAGTCTTGGATTGGTGCATCTTTAACCTGACACATACGGAAGATATCGCCTTCCTCTACGTCTTGCTCTAGAAGCACAGCGCCTGCAGCGTCAACAACTTGAACCTGACCAGCAGCTTCAAGGATGAAAGTCTTATCGTGAGAACCGTACTCTTCGGCTTTTTGAGCCATCAAGCCAACGTTTGGTACGCTACCCATCGTTGTTGGATCGAACGCGCCGTTCTCTTTACAGAAATCAATAACCGCTTGATAAATGCTCGCGTAGCTACGATCTGGGATCATTGCTTTGGTATCTTTTTGCTTACCTTCTGGATCCCACATTTGGCCAGAAGAACGCAACATTGCAGGCATAGATGCGTCAACAATGATGTCGCTTGGTACGTGTAGGTTAGTAATGCCACGGTCCGAATCAACCATCGCTAATGGTGGCTGCGTCTCGTATACCGCTTGTAGATCAGCTTCGATTGCTTCTTTTTGTTCTTGAGGAAGCGCTGCAATCTTCGCGTAGACATCACCGATGCCGTTGTTAACATCAACACCTAACTCTTCAAATAACTGACCGTGCTTAGCGAATACGTCTTTGTAGTAAACCTTAACCGCGTGACCAAAGATCACTGGGTCAGATACTTTCATCATGGTTGCTTTCATGTGAAGAGAAAGCAGTACGCCTTGCTCTTTAGCCGATGCGATTTCTTTTTCAAAGAATGCAACTAAAGCAGCCTTGTTCATCACTGACGCATCAATGATCTCTTTATCTTGCAGTGCAAAAGCTGGCTTCAGTGTTTTCTTTGCGCCATCTTTGCCAACGAATTCGATGCTAACGTCTGTAGCACCTTCAATGGTTACTGACTTTTCACTACCGAAGAAGTCTTTGTCGTCCATACTTGAAACGTGCGACTTAGAATCTGCAGACCATGCACCCATTGAGTGTGGGTTCTTCTTCGCGTAGTTTTTAACTGAAAGTGGTGCACGACGGTCTGAGTTACCTTCGCGCAATACTGGGTTTACTGCACTACCCTTGATCTTATCGTAAGTCGCTTTTACTGCTTTCTCTTCGTCAGTGTTTGCTTCTTCTGGGTAGTTTGGAAGTGCGTAGCCTTTTGACTGTAGTTCTTTGATTGTTGCTTGCAGCTGAGGTACAGATGCAGAGATGTTTGGAAGCTTGATAATATTCGCTTCAGGTGTCTTAGCCAATTCACCTAGTTCTGCTAATGCATCACCAATACGTTGCTCTTCGTTCAAGTAGTCAGGGAAGTTGGCAATAATGCGCCCTGCAAGTGAAATGTCGCGAGTATCAACGTTAATACCAGAAGAAGCTGTAAAAGATTGAATGATTGGCAGCAGAGAGTAAGTTGCTAGCGCCGGAGCTTCGTCTGTAATGGTATAGATGATCGTTGGTTTTTCAGTAGGCATGAAATTTCCCTATAGTTCTTACAAGCTCACTTGAATAGTGAGAGTGTTATAAATTGACCAGTAAGCCACTCTAAAAGTGAAAACTGCTTACTCGATAGTCGTACTCTATCTTATTTTTCATGCAATCTAATGACCGCATGAACCAAATCCGTGAGTGCGTTGTTATAATAAAACACGTAGGTATAATTAAACAAATCAGGCTCAAGAGTCCATAAACTTGTTCTATTTTGTGTCTTTTAGGCGCGCAAATGATAGCTCAATTCCGTTTCAGTGAAAACTTTTCAGCACACTTCGTTTACATTTTTGCAAGGTAGTTAACATGTCTACTCGCTCACGCAGCGCATCTCATTCAGACAAACCGGCTCGTTCTGGCGCCAAATTAAAACAAAGCGGTAATAGACAGAACCGAAGCAGTGATAAAAATAACACTGGCAGTTCGTACAAAAAAACGCACTCCAGTAAGCACCGATATAAAGGTAAACCTACCAATGCGAAACCTAAGGTGGCACTCGAAGATCGCAAAGTAATTCTGTTCAACAAGCCTTTCGATACTCTCAGCCAATTTACAGATGGCGAAGGGAGAAAAACGCTAGCTGACTTTATTCCAGTGAAAGACGTTTATGCTGCAGGTCGCCTTGACCGCGACAGCGAAGGGTTAATGGTCTTGACCAATGATGGGATATTTCAAGCGAAGCTCACTCAACCCAACTCAAAATCCCCAAAGACTTACTGGGTACAGGTTGAAGGCGCACCTTCTGAGGAAGATTTAGATAAATTGAGAAAAGGTGTCGAGCTAAAAGACGGTATGACACTGCCTGCTCAGGTTGAGGTGATGTCTGAACCTGTTGTGTGGGAAAGAACCCCGCCAGTGCGTTTCAGAGCGGCAATACCGACAACATGGTTAGCGATTACTATCATTGAAGGGCGTAACCGTCAGGTAAGACGAATGACAGCAAATATCGGCTTCCCTACCCTGCGACTTATTCGCTATTCAATGGGTAATATGAACGTGGGTCAGCTCCAGCCTGGTGAGTGGAAAGAGATCTAGAGTAATAATTCGATAAGTAGAGAAATGGTCGCTATATAAGCGGCCATTTTTATATGCGTTGATAAATTTCAGGCACAAAAAAGCCAGTCCTAAGACTGGCTTTTACAGCTTTACTTAACTAAGAGTTAGACTATTAGAAGTAGTAGTAAGCAGCTGCGAATACGTGAGTTTCTTCATCAACGTTATCGAAACCAGAGTCTAGCTCTTGTTTGATATCGATACCCATGTCAATTTTGTCGCTAAGAGTGTACATAGCAGCAACGTTCATGTAAGACTGGTCGATATCTGAAGCAACGTTAGACTCAGTAGTGTTAGTTGCGTAACCAGCAGCTAGAGTAAGTTGCTCTGTTAGTGCGTAACCAGCAGAAGCGTAGAAGCCTGTTAGTTTTAGGTCAGTTGTGTTGTTTTCAACACCAACTTTACCATCATCAATCCAAGCGTTAAGACCTAGTTTTAGTTTGTCTAGAGTTACGTTACCAGAAACAGAAGTTACTGTGTAATCAGAGTCTTCACGAGCTTCGTAGCCAGCGTAGATGTTAAACATTTCTTGCTCTACACCGATGTAACCATTGTAGCCCATTTCGCCTTTATCGCGGTTATCATCAGTATCGAAAACAGAGATACCGTAAGCGATACCAGAAGTAGCACCTTGGAATTTAGCTACATTGAAGCCATCAGAAGCATCACCAGCAGAAGCACCGAATTCATAAGTCATGTCGCCAGCGCCATCAACTTTATCTAGTGCTGTATCATTTTCCCAACCAAGAGAGATAACACCAGCATCAGTAGTAAAACCCAACCATGCTTTATCTACGTCAGTAGAAGGGCCTGATTGGATATCAACTTTTTGCTCATCAGAGCTGTAGTTTAGCTCTAGGTCAGTTTCGAAGTAACCAACCCAACGGTTGTTTTTGTAGCTAATAGCAAGAGTTAGACCAGTAGCCCAATCATCGTAGAATGCTTTAGTACCTGTGTCGTAGTAACCACCAACACCCCATGCACCAGACACAGAGAATTGGTCTTTATGCATGTCGTCGAATTCAAAAACTGGCTTAGAGTTTTGAGAGCTTGTTTCAACTGCAAACGCAGAAGTTGATACCGCTGCGATAGCTAGCGCTAATAGAGTCTTTTTCATAATAAATCCACTGCCTTTTCTAAGAATGGGAGATCCTTGCCCGGTTCCCTTTTATTTATTGCGACTGGTCATTACCACTCTTTGTTGGTTAATCACCGTCACTAAATTTCGAGGTCTAGATTGCAAAAGATTATCCTGCGTGTCAAATAAACTAAAAACAAACCTAAAAAAAACACAAAACATTTAAAATCAATAGCTTACATTTTTTTTCATCATTTTACGAGCAGCTTATCCTTAGTTTTATCAGCAAATATAATAATCCAAAAAATGTAACAAACAGAACTTAAAACCATCAACAGTTCATAATGAAGCCAAATTTCAGAATTTAACACCTGCAAGCCAGTCTTTTTTAATATTTATATTTCGCAACATAAATAAAATCGTTAAGTTCCTGATGGTTCAGTTTTTTTTTGTGAACAAGATCTACATTTGATTCAAAAGCAAGCTATTTCGCCGTAAATGTACCGACTAGTGATATGTGCTACTATCCTCGCTCCGTTACGTAGGTCACAGTATGCTAACTACTAAAATTCAAAATTCTATTCGCACCAGTTATCAAAACCTCCAAGATCAGTTGGACAACTTTGTACCTAGACGTGCTCAAAATTACCTTGTTGCAGAAATAGCGAAGACACTTTGTGGTCAATACCACAAAAGTAATCGCATGATCGTTGCAGAAGCCGGGACAGGGATCGGCAAATCACTGGCTTACTTAATGGCAACGATTCCTGTTGCAGTACTCAACAATCGAAAAATCGTCATTTCAACGGCGACGGTTGCACTTCAAGAACAGCTCGTAAATAAAGATCTCCCTCTATATAGAAGACTGACTGATAGAGAGTTTTCTTTTATACTCGCCAAAGGCAGACAGCGTTATTGCTGTGCCGAGAAACTAGCCGCTGCTTGTGGGGTTGATGGTGGTCAGATGGCTATGTTCGAATCCAAGCCAAAGCAAAAGGACATCGAACAATTACAAACCATGTACCGCAGTTTAACTCAAGGAAAATGGGATGGTGACCGTGATTCATGGCCGAAACCAATCGACAACATGATTTGGCAAATGATTGTCAGTGATAAGCACAGCTGTAATAACAGTATGCCTACTCATAGAGACTGCCCTTTCCAAAAAGCGCGCTCAGAGCTAGATAAAGCAGACGTGATTATCGCCAATCACAGTTTAGTGATGGCTGATGCTGACTTAGGTGGCGGCGTAATACTGCCTGAGCCAGAAAACAGCATCTATATATTCGATGAGGCTCACCACTTACCACACGTAGCCAGAGATCACTCTTCTGCAGCGGCAAGCTTAAAAGGTGCCGCATCTTGGTTAGAGCGCTTGAATCAATCCATCACCAAGCTTTCGGGCTTGGCGGATGAAAAGCGAGTGGGTCGATTTAGAAATGAATTGCAGGATTCTGTACAACAGCTAATTCCTACTCTGACTCAGCTAAGCAAGCAGTTTGACGCCACCCATTTTGAAGATGGATTGTACCGTTTTGAACATGGTGACTTACCTGAGTGGCTAGAGAATGAATCTAAAGATCTCAAGCAACTCACACAAAAGGCGAGCCAAGCGGTTGCGAAGATTGCAGACCTTATTGCTGAACGTGTTAAAGATGGAGAACTTTCAGCAAAATTAGCCGAGCCCGCACTTGCTGAAATCGGCTTCTATATACAAAGAACAGAAAACCTTGCGCAGGTTTGGCGCTTAATGGCCGAGCCTAAACGAGAAAAAGGAGCCCCTTTGGCGCGCTGGCTTGAACTCAATAAAGAGAGCGAAGGCGATTTTGTTGTCAATGTTTCACCACTCGAAGTTGGCTGGCAGCTTGACCAACAGATTTGGAGCCGTTGTGTCGGTGCGGTGCTTGTTTCCGCGACCATGAGAGCACTCAACTCCTTCAGCTTTTTCTGTCACCAAGCAGGAATCAGTCAAAAAGAAGACGATGGCGTGCAGTTTCTGGCTTTGGCATCACCGTTTGATTATCAGAATCAAGCAGAGCTGATCGTGCCAGCTATGAAATACGAACCGCAAGCGCCTCAGTTTACCGAATATCTTATTGAAATTTTGCCTAAGGTAATAGAAGACAACAAAGCCAATCTCGTTCTATTCTCTTCTTACTGGCAAATGAATAAAGTTGCAGAAGCTTTGGCAATAGATTTCGTTAAAAAGTCATGGGCTTTACAGGTTCAAGGTGATACTTCACGCACCGAAATCCTAAAAAAACATAAAAAACTCATAGACCAAGGTAAAACAAGCGTTCTTTTTGGAACTGGCAGCTTTTCAGAGGGTCTTGATCTACCTGGAGAGCTTCTTGAAAACCTAGTTATTACTAAGATTCCTTTTGGCGTTCCTACGTCACCTGTAGAACAAGCACATTCAGAATATATTGAATCACGTGGCGGTAATCCTTTTATGCAGATTACTGTTCCAGAAGCGAGTAAAAAGCTTATTCAATCTGTCGGTAGACTACTGCGTAAGGAACGAGATTCTGGTAAAGTCACGATCCTTGATAGACGCATAGTCACGAAGCGATACGGGAAATCCCTACTCGACTCACTACCGCCTTTTAAAAGAACAATAAAATACTAATTTTCCTACCCGAAAGGTAGTTATGGGCCAGTTATCGCTAGGCCCTGCATTCACAACCCAACATGATTAATCCATCGATTATTCGTGTGGCTGCCCTAACAGCCGATAACGAGAACACTAGCTATTTATGGAAATGATTGAGCCAACCATGTTGGTTATCCTCGCTCTGGTTGCATTTGCAGCGGGCTTTATTGATGCCGTCGCCGGTGGTGGTGGGATGTTAACCGTTCCAGCTTTACTGTCGCTTGGCCTGCCGCCACATATCGCGCTAGGGACGAACAAGCTCGCTGCAACGTTTGCCTCATCGACAGCGGCTTTTACTTACTATCGCAAAAAGCTATTTAAGCCAGAATGTTGGATCAATGCATTCATCGCCACCTTGATAGGTGCAACAATTGGTACTTTAACAGTTGATGCAATCAGCACTGAGTGGTTAGAGAAAGTACTACCATTAGTTATTCTTGCTGCAGCGGTCTATACCATTTTTCACAAGACGCCGAATGCCAATCACAACGTGTCACCGAAACCTTGTCCTGTGCTGAAGAAAAAGCAAAAGTACCAAGGATTCATTCTGGGCTTTTACGATGGCGTCGCAGGCCCGGGAACTGGCGCGTTTTGGACAGTAAGTTCTATGGCTCTTTACCGCCTAAATATCTTGCTTGCTTCAGGCCTATCCAAAGCAATGAACTTTACCAGTAACTTCACTTCTTTAGTGACCTTTGCAATTCTTGGTCATATTGATTGGGTTCTTGGTTTAACCATGGGTGTTTGCTTAATGGCCGGAGCGTTTGTAGGGGCACACTCTGCAATTCGTTTTGGTGCGACGTTTATACGACCGGTTTTTGTTACAGTTGTAAGCGTACTTGCAATTAAACTGGCTTACGAAGCGTGGTTTGTAAACTTATAGCCACCAACAAACGAGAAGCAAAATGAATCAGTTTTCAAAGCTAAAAAGCGTTATTGATACCTTGATTGGCCATTGCTCTCAGGTCGATAAGTCTCGTGGCGCTTATCATCAAGCACTGTTTGATAGAGCCTTGTTTAAGTGTGGAGCATCGACTCTTCTTCCTTATGCCCTTGAAACTCAGGCAACTTATAACACCATTATTCGTGAACAGAGCACCAATCAACTCACTTCATCACGAGCGAATTACCTGACTGAAAGGCTGACCAACCAGATTGCAGCGATTCAACGAGAGTTAGCCAATCACGATTTGCGCCTAGACAGGAAAAGTAAATCAGGAAAAAGCTTAAACGACTTATACAACGAACTCGCACAACACCAAGATTGGCAAAAGCGGCTCGTCGATTTAGTTCAAACACGAAAGTTAGCGTTTGATTCAGCGCCACGCCACCATAAGAAAAAAGCGGAAGAGGCTTGGCAACTCGCAAAAGAACGATTGGAACGCTGTGAGGACTCAATGAAGAACATTGAGAGATTGATTAACTTAGAGAACCCTACGCGAAATGAGCACTGATAACACATCATCACCACTGGATAACGCACCTGAAGAAGTTAAGTTAGCTGTCGACTTGATCTACTTACTCGAAAGCAACGAGATCGACCCAAAGGTGGCGTTAGAAGCAATTAAGATTGTCCAGCAAGATTTACAAGCCAAACTAGCATCTAGCATCTAGCATCTAGCATCTAGCATCTAGCATCTAGCATCTAGCATCTAGCAAAAAATATACAGGATTCACATGTACCAACTTAGCTTTTCTATGCCCGAGTTTCTTGAAAATTACTGGCATAAGAAACCAACCATCTTAAAAGGTGGCTTCCAGAACTTCGTCGACCCAATTTCGCCGGAAGAACTTGCTGGTTTATCGATGGAAGAAGAAGTGGATTCTCGCTTTGTTTCTAACCTCGACAACAAATGGACAGCCGAACACGGTCCATTCACTGAAGAGAAGTTTGGTGAACTCACTGAAACACATTGGCAATTGATCGTTCAAGCAGCCAACCATTGGCATCAAGGTGCAAATCAGCTGACTGAAGCGTTCCAACAATTACCAAACTGGTTGTTCGACGATCTCATGATTTGCTACTCAGCACCTGAAGGCGGTGTTGGCCCTCATATTGATCAATACGATGTATTCATCATTCAAGGCCAAGGTAAACGTCAATGGAAAGTGGGTGCGAAAGATGTTGGTCAGTACAAAGAGACCGTTCAAGCGTCTGCTCTACGCCAAATAGAAGGCTTTGAGCCAATCATTGATGAAACCTTAGAGCCGGGCGATATCCTTTATATCCCGCCAGGTTTCCCACATGAAGGGAACACATTAGAGCCGTCGATGAGCTACTCTATTGGCTACCGTTCCCCTAAAGAACAAGAGCTAATCAGCAACTTTGCCGATTTTGTGCTTGCTCATGATATGGGTGACGTACACCTGCACGATCCAGAATTCAAAACGCAAGAAGGCTACGGAAAAATTCGTTCATCGGATTTAAGCAATCTCACTGACATGTTGAAATCTGCACTAGAGCAACCTGAAACCATCAGTGAATTCATGGGTTGTCTGCTAAGCCAATCACGCCACCAACTTGATATCGTCGCTCCTGAGCCATTATGGACTCAAGAAGAGATTGCTCAACATTTAGAGTCTGAAGGTGAAATCCACCGTGTATCTGGCTTAAAGGCGCTCTACCACGAAAATGAAAACAACACGGCTTACATCAATGGCGAAGTGGTTAAGGTTGATGAAGCGGACTCTTCATTACTCAACACACTTTGCGATGAAACCTTGATTACTTCAGCTGCTGCTCTATCTCCTTCGGGCGTAACGGTCGTGACTGAACTGGTGAACAAAGGCTACTGGTTTATCGAAGAGTAAGCAGCGTCAACCGCTGGTTATTGACCATCTTCTAAAGCAACAAATAAAAAAGGGACAAATGAAATCTTCATTTGTCCCTTTTTCTATTCAAGAATTAGTTAAGGCTTAATGCTTATACCTTGAAAAACTATACCTTGAACTGATTAACCAACTTCTGTTGTTGTTGAGACAGTTCGTCAATCTCATTACCGACTTGCTCAGAAGCTGCGGCTTGCTCCAAGATCTTAGCACTCAAATCGCGAATATTAACCACGCTTTGATTTACTTCACCGGAAACCGATTGTTGCTCTTCGGCTGCTCGAACGATCTGACTGTTCATATCACTGATCGCCTCAATAGAAGTAAAGATCGAACCCAGATCTTCAACTGCTTTCTGAACGTGGAGTGCTGTGTCGTTTGCAAGTATATTGCCTTCTTGTATCGCTTCAACGACATCTTGAGTTCCAGCATGAACCTTATCGATCACCGCTCTGATCTCACCAACAGATGACTGTGTGCGACTTGCGAGATTTCTTACCTCATCCGCAACAACAGCAAAACCTCGACCTTGTTCACCCGCCCTCGCCGCTTCAATAGCCGCATTCAATGCCAGTAAGTTAGTTTGCTCAGAGATCCCTTCAATAACACTTAATATCTCGGTGATGTTGCCGTTGTTTTTTGCCAATTCTTCAACAATAGGTACAGCGCTCGACATACGCTCCACCAGCTTTCTCATTTCACCAGCTGAGAGCTCAATGACTTGTTGCCCTTGTTGAGCTGAACGATTCGCTTCGCACGCTGCATCAACGGCCACTTCTGCATTTTGTACCACTAAGCCCGCAGTTTGAGTCATCTCTTCTGCCGCTGTTGCTACCAGATCGACTTCTTTAAACTGAGATTCACTACTCTCTCGAGTGCTTGATGCCGATGCTTTAGCCTGACTGGTCGTACTCGCCACTTGTTCAGTGGTATGGATAACTTCTTTGATCGTGTGTTGTAGCGTATCTAAGAATAAGTTAAACCCTTTAGATAACTGACCAATTTCGTCTTGAGATTTCACTTCCAAACGCTGAGTCAAATCACCTTCACCAGAAGCGATATCATTAAGTCGCTCGACCACTTGTCGAATAGGCTTAACAATTGAAAGTGAAGCAAATGCGATAATGGCTAGACCAAAGAAAGTGAACACGGTACCGGCAATTACTTCCGTCTTAATGCCTTCACTTAACTTAGTGCTAATGATGGAATCCAATTTATTTGCATCAGCGACAACACTCTCTCTTGGGATCTCGAACAACACGCCCCAAGTTTGGTTAGCCGCAACAACTGGAGCAAATGCGAGTAACCACTCACCGTTCTCACTCCATTGCGTTGTCACTTCGCCACCAAAGATAAAATCGGTCATCAAGTCGCTGTTTGTGTTGTTACTTTGGAAGCTCGAACCAACTGCAATGCTTGAATCATCAGAAGCAATAACAGAACCGTCTAGGCTCACCACGTAAACTGCACCTGCGCCACCGAACAAGCTTTGATCAGATTGAGTCACTACATTGGTTAAGCCATCTAACCTTAGGTCGATTCCTAAGAAACCAATCGCCATATCATCGACTAAGATAGGTACAGAGATTGAAGAGGTCAGTAAGGTTTTACCACCGCTGTTTACAACTCTTGGTGTACTAATACAGGTTTGCCCTGATGACAAAGGACAGTAGAAACGTTCACTGTTACTGTCATCACTCAATATAGATTCAGAAAGCACGTTCGGCAGAACATTCTCACCGTTGTCAGCCACCTTCCAATAAGGTGCAAAACGGCCTTTTTCGTTAGAGCCGACATAATCGGCATCCACATAGTTCGCGTCTTCACTATCGAGTAAGTCTGGTTTAAAGACTAAGTACGCTCCTTGAATCGAATCAAAGTTTAAAACTGAACGACGCACCATTTCGTCCAAAGCAGTACGAAGCTCTTCACTTGGCGTAAAGTTTTCATCTGCATTGTTCTTAAGAAACTGAGCATTCGCCGCTAGCATCTCAGCGCGATAAATCGCTTCGTCGACGTAACGTTGAGTTTCTTGAGCATTGAGCTGAGAAACAGACGCCAATAACTGCTGAGTTTTATTGATAACTGATTCTGAGCTTTGAGATTTGATGACTTGTTGATTACTCGTTGCGTTGTAGATCGAGAAACCAATAAGAGACAGTGAAGTAATGATTAGGCAACAACCTGCTAAGAGAGTTATTTTCCACTGTACCGATAGAGAGCGCATTTAATATCCTTATTTAAGCCAAAAGACTTCCATAACCATAACTATCACACCGACAACAAATTGCTGTACACAATGTAAAAGAGTTAGACGAATAGCTTAGCGAATAATTACAGCACAAATCGCTTACATATAAAACGAAAGTTTACATAAATGTTAACAAGCCATGCCTTTTACCTATTGCTTCTGCGATTTCAAAATAATCTACTCATACAATCATTGCCAATAGGCCTATTGCTCTAACATTTTGGGTATAACCTAGCATCGATATTTCAAGGAAGCTGACTCTCCCTACATCTTTAAAACGCCGCAATTTCGGATTACTTTTTCTAATCCAAGTTATAGATTTTTATCTTGATCAACTTCACATTTTTTGATTGCTAAGTCGGCAATCAAGCTCTAATATCTCGCGCCTAGATTCCCTGAATACTTTATTCTTTTGGCTCTCTTTAATGGAGTGCTAAGGCTTTTTACGTCTTTAATTTTTGGAGAGATACGCAAATGTCTGCCTCGTTTCCATTAGCGAAACTTACCTTTTTAATCGCTATTCTGACAGCCGTAGGTCAAATGACTCAAACGATGTACGTGCCTTCTATCGGTCATATGGCGGGTGAGTTCTTGGTTTCTGCGTCTTCACTTCAAGCTGTGATGGCGTGCTACTTGATCCCTTATGGTCTGTCGCAATTTGTCTACGGCCCGCTTTCTGATCGCCTAGGTCGTAAACCTATCATCGTGGTAGGTTTGATCATCTACATCATAGGTACTTTGGTAGCCTTATTCGCTCATGAGTATCAATGGTTCCTAGCGGGTAGCTTTATCCAAGGCTTAGGCATTGGTTGTGGCGGTGCGATGTCTCGAACATTGACTCGTGACTGTTTTGAAGGCGCAGAACTGCACCGTGCAAATAGCTTAATCAGCATGTGTGTGATTTTCTCACCATTGATGGCTCCTGTTTTGGGCGGTTACTTAACAGAAGCTTTCGGTTGGCGTTCTAGCTACTTGTTCCTCGCGCTGTTTGGTATCGCGGTTGTGATCACCATGATGACGAGCATGATGGAAACTCTGCCAAAAGAACGACGCAAAAATGAGTCTGTTGTAAACAGCTACAAATTCGTTCTGTCTGACAAACGCTTCCAAGGTTTCCTACTAGTTCTAGTAGCAACATTCGCGGGGGTCGCAGTATTTGAAGCCGCGGCTGGTGTATTACTTGGTGGCGTACTGGGCTTACCTGCAACCACAGTCAGCTTGTTGTTTGTTTTGCCTATTCCGGGTTACTTAGTGGGTGCTGGTCTATCGAGTTACATCGCACAACGTCGCTCTGAACGTCGCGCACTGAATATTGGCCTAGTGTCGATCTTAGTCGGTTCAGCCGTGGTGCTGATACCGGGTCTGTTTGGTCAAACAACAGCATTAACTTTGATTGGCGGTGCAACCATTTACTTCTTGGGCGCTGGTATCTTATTCCCAACAGCAACAACGGGAGCACTTTCGCCATTCCCATACCACGCAGGTACAGGAGGCGCGATCTTAGGGGGTATGCAGAACCTAGGTGCTGGTGTCGCAACACTATTGGCATCGTTCTTCCCAGCTCAAGATCAACTGCCGCTCGGTTGCCTGATGATTGCTATGTCATTTATCGTGATGCTTGGTTTACGTTGGGTCAATCGCAAGCCTGACCACTCAAACGAAATGCCATTGGCTATCTAAAGTAAAGCTCGAATCCAGCCCAAACGAAGAAAAGGGACATACTGATAAGTGTGTCCCTTTTTTGTTGCCCGTTTTCCCTCACCTCACGCCTTCCTAAATTTCATTTAACATTACTTTGATTTTTTGAAAACAATAACAGACACTTACGTTGAAAGTGCATATCCAGAATCCAATTATAAATAACATCACTGGAAGAAAACTAACCACTAACTAAAGGATGCTGGCATTAAAACGAGTAAGGTGCACACTAAGGATCTACAGATGCGTTTCGCTTTAACCACATTAGCCGTATCGGCCGCGCTTGTCGCCGGATGCAGCAATCAAGGAATAACAACCATGAAACACTACTCTCCATCGCAACTCGTCGCTCAGCAGACACAAGCTCCTGTTGCTAAGAAAGTCCCTCATGCAATGACGATTCATGGTGATACTCGAATCGATAATTACTACTGGATGCGTGATGATGAACGCCAAGATCCAGAGATCTTGCAACATCTTGAACAAGAGAACCAGTACGCAGAGACCGTGCTGAAGCATACAGAATCAACACAAAAACAGTTATTTGAAGAGATAAAAGGCCGAATCGCGAAAGACGACAATTCGGTACCGGTGCGCAAAGGCAGCTACTACTACTCGAATAAAGTTACAGGTGACAACGAATACCCAGTTCACTTGCGTGAAAAAGACTTTTTAGGCACAGACAAGCAAGTCATCTTAGACGTTAACGAACTAGCAAAAGAACATGAATTCTTCAGTATTGGTGGCTTAACGATCAGCCCAGACGAAAACTTGTTGGCCTATGGCGAAGATACGCTGAGCCGCCGCATTTACACCATCAAGATCAAAGACCTCACCACTGGTGAATACCTAAAAGATGAAATTGAAGGTGCTTCGAGTGCTATCGCGTGGCAAAACAATAACCAAGCCTTCTACTACATCAAGAAAGATCCACAAACGCTGCTGGGTTACCAAGTCTACCGCCATGTATTAGGCACACCTCAAACAAGCGATGAGTTAATCTACGAAGAAACCGACAGCGCTTACTACACCTCTTTGAGTAAAAGCAAAGATGGTGAACAGGTCTACATTTGGCACTCGAGCACAGAAACCAGTGGTGTTTCAGTCATAGATGCCAACAACCCAAAGGCTAAAGCCGAAGCTTTTTACCCAAAAGAGACAGGCATAGAGTACAGCATCGCTAAATTGAGTGATTGGTATTACATTTATACCAACTACCAAGCGGTCAACTTTCGTTTAATGAAAGTCGCAGCCGAAGAGATGCATGACCGCTCAAAATGGGTCGATGTCATTACAGCAGACGATAACACTCAGCTTGTTGATTTCGAGTTGTTTGATGACCATCTTGTTTACGAGCAACGTGCGGATGGCTTGTCTAAAGTCACGGTTCGCCAACTCTCAACAGGTAAAGAGTTCCCACTTAAATTTAACGACACCGCTTTCGCCGCTTACTTAACGAGTAACTATGAGTTAGATAACTCAAAAGTTCGAATCTATTACAGCAGCTTGACTACGCCTGGAACTTACTATGATTTCGACCTAAGCACGGGTGAGTATGAAATCAAGAAGCAAACACCAGTATTAGGTGATTTCGAAGCGGATAACTACCAATCAGAGCGAATCATGGTGACGGCTCGCGATGGTAAGCTAGTACCTGTTTCTTTGGTCTATCGCAAAGGTTTGTTCAAGAAAGACGGCACTAACCCAATTTACCAATACGGCTACGGATCTTACGGTTCAACCATTGAACCGACCTTCAGCTCGACTCGTCTCAGCCTGCTTGATAGAGGCTTCGTTTTTGCGATCGCTCACATCCGCGGTTCAGAAATGCTAGGGCGCCCTTGGTATGAAGACGGCAAAAAGCTGACCAAGCAAAACACGTTCAATGACTTTATCGATGTAACTAAAGGCCTAGTTGAAGAAGGTTATGGCGCTAAAGACAAAGTATTTGCGGTGGGCGGTTCGGCAGGCGGTCTACTTATGGGAGCGATCATCAACCAAGCTCCTGAATTATATAGAGGCATTGGAGCACATGTTCCGTTTGTCGATGTGGTAACAACCATGCTTGATGAGTCGATCCCTCTTACGACTAACGAATACGACGAATGGGGCAACCCTAACAATAAAACCTACTATGACTACATGCTGAGTTACTCACCGTACGACAACATTAAGGTACAAAACTACCCAAACATGTTGGTGACAACAGGCCTACATGATTCACAGGTACAGTACTTTGAGCCAATGAAATGGGTGGCGAAACTGCGTGAAATGAAAACAGACAACAATGTACTGGTGTTCAAAACCGATATGGAAGCCGGCCACGGTGGCGCTTCTGGTCGATTTAAGCGATTAAAAGAAGATGCTCTTGAATACGCCTTCTTTTTAGACTTACTAAAAACTCTGTAGACTCAGCGTAACTGTAGGTATTCACACAATTTAACGTCGCCATTTAGTCTCGACAAAATGGCGACAGAAATTACTAAGCATGGTTAAATACGATGAACCATGAAATCCACCAAATCAAAAAATCTTTGAAAACTCGCAGTGACAAAGGTTTACGAGAGGTATAAAAACAAATGAAAGTAATTAGCTTCAACATCAACGGCCTGAGAGCCCGCCTTCATCAACTGCAAGCTGTTATCGACAAACACCAACCGGACGTAATTGGTCTGCAAGAGATAAAAGTACACGATGAAGCCTTCCCTATTGCTGATGTTGAAGCAATGGGCTACAAGGTTTACTTTCACGGCCAAAAAGCGCATTACGGTGTGGCTATGCTGTGTAAGCAAGAGCCAATCTCAGTTCAGAAAGGTTTTCCAACCGACAATGAAGACCATCAAAAGCGTATGATCATGGCGACGTTTGAAGATGAAAACGGTGAAAAGGTTACCGTACTAAATGGTTACTTCCCTCAAGGGGATAACATCAAGCATGAAACCAAATACCCGTACAAGCGCGAGTTCTACAAAGACTTGATGACTTACCTAAACGATCACCACAACAAAGATGAACAAGTGATCGTGATGGGCGACATTAATATCAGCCCTATCGACGCAGACATCGGCATTGGTGAACCTAATGCAAAACGTTGGTTGAAAACCGGTAAGTGCTCTTTCCAACCTGAAGAACGCGAATGGCTAAAAACTCTAATGGATTGGGGTTTTGTGGATAGCTTCCGTCTACTGCACCCTGAAGTGAATGATCAATACTCGTGGTTTGATTACCGTTCAAAAGGTTTCGTAGACAACCGCGGTCTACGTATTGATGTAGTCCTAGCAACTCAGAAACTTGCTGATAAGTGTACTGAAGCAGGCATCGACTACGAACTACGTGGCATTGAAAAGCCATCTGACCACGCACCAATTTGGTCGACGTTTAAGTAGAAAATAGGGAGCTCATGCTCCCTATTTACTTTTTAGATTAGTTGATTGCCAAGGGGTTGTCCCGTCGATACTAATAGGTGCTGTGGCAAACTCATCGACACAATAACCTTGGTTTGAGCTCGCGAAGTACGTTAGTGGCATTAGTGGCAAATTCAGTGTCACTACTTGTTGTTTTGCTTTATCCGTAAAACTAAAGCCCCACATATCTAGATAATTCCGCATATCCCGCTCGTTGACATAACTCAGCGCAACCAACAGCCAATCGTCGTTCGTGATCTGATTTGCTTCCTCTCTTGAATAGCTGTCAAAGCCAATGGTTTGCCTATTTGCAACCCACAACTCGTCACTCGACTTTAAACGATTAAACTCACGCTCAATCAAGTGTAAACGCCCTAGCAAATGCCAACCAGAACTCAATACACCTTGCTGCTCAGTTAACATCATCATTTGAATGAAGACTCTCGCTCCCCAGCTCCAACCGGTTTGATTCTGAGCTGCCATAAAAGCATTTGGGTCAGATTGAGCTCGGCTCTGCTGCAAAAGTTCATACTGCCCTTTAAAATCTAAGCCTTGGCAAGACGATACTTTTCCGGTGTCTTTATAATATTTTGATTTACTAAAATACGAATAGTAGTTCGTTGTAGAGTGCCCATCCCAGCCGCTAAACCTAAATCGACCACGCTCTAAACCATGCCCTAACTCGTGAAGATCACCATGCCCTAATGGATGAAACGACCAATAGGCATCATACGGGTTTCCTGAACAACCATAGCCACAGTTAGCTTGGTCTGCATTCATATGCTTTACAATGTCAATGGTTGCAATTTCCCAGCCCTTGTCTTCCCCGTATTGGTGTATTTCAGCAATTTCATCAATACCCGGCCCTTTAAAGCCTGCAAGTGCATGAGGAAAGTTATGTACATAACGCTCTGTGGCAAGAGCCATATCATGAGGCTGAGCCCAATCAGCAGCACTGATAGACTCTTTCATTTTGTCTAGTTTAGAGTGGACTTCAAATCCAGGTGTTACCAGTTCTGCCCAGTCAAACTTTTCTTCTTCAAGTTGTGCCACAAAACTATCGTTGTCCGCCTCACTTCGCCAAACCGGGTGTTGAGCAACATTTTCAAAACGCAACTCCACATCGATATCATTGGTATCAAAATGAACCTGTAATGTTCCACCATAGGCTGAAGTGAGATAAATCGTCTCGCCTGGTTTCACTGGATAAGTTACCGAGGTTAAAAATTTCGGCCGAGCGTAACCGTCATTGCCTGAAAACTCGTGTGTCGCGCCACTACGCAATGTATTAAATGCAATAGACGTAGCCACTTCGTTACTGTCTAAGCGAGTCACCTTAATCGTCTCACCTGGCAATGCGTACACTCCAGCTGATCGAAAGTGTCTCTTGGACTCAAAGGCAATTGTTTTGGTGACGAGCGGTACGTTTTCAAAACTCTTGGTACTGAAATTGCCTAGACTTGGTTGCGCCGCGTTATACACGCGACTGTTGTAGGTCGCGTAATCACTGTAATAAGAGCGAAGAAAATCAATTCTCTCTGTCACGCCCTTACCCATTGGATACTGAACGTCTTGGCGATAGCGATCCGCAAGTAACAGTAACAACTTTTCATATTCGTAATCATCGGTTGAAAATAGGTCAACTTTGTTACTATCAAGTGATGTTAAGTGCGAACGAATACTGTTTGCTGCAGTATAGAACTCTTCATCCATATTGGATTCATCAGGGCAAGATTTGTCATCGCAGGTAGTCAAGTCAACGGTAAAACTATCATCTTTCAGTCTCTGTAAAAGCGCTTGTTGTTGAACAATGTTATCCGGCACCTGATTAATGAGCTGTGTAGAATCCCAATTAGACAGGCCAAGCTTGCGCCAATAGTTATCACCAACGTAGGTCATGTGCATTTCAGCAAACAAGGCATTACCTAAGTCCGTCAGACCGCCATCAAGATGTAGATATAACACTGGAATATTTTTGCTGAACGCCAAACGTAACCCTGAAATCACATCTTCAATGTCATCACCATCATTTAACTTTTGAGACAAAACTAGCAAGTCAGGGTTATTGGCTTCAATACATTGACTTAATTTACTACCATCACAAGTATTGTCAGCGTTGATAACCATAGAAGCATTAACATTGTCGGTTAACCAGTTTCGTGTTGCTTGATCATCAGGAAAATAATGAGACTGATCAAGCTGAGCTAACACAACATTTTGTGGCGAGTCAGTACTAGAAGTCCACCTAACTAAGTTCTTCAACCAAGTATCCATCTCTTCGTTGACAGAATCAGGAAAGCGCTGCTTAGTTCGAAACGGGTTACTTGCTAATGCTGCATAGCGGTTGTCGTCTGACGTATAACCCGCAATACCAATGACAAGCTCTTGGTTGGCATAGCCATCTTGCATCGCTTTATTGGTTTTTAAGATGACATCGTTAAAGCCATAGGTAGGTAAGATAATTGCCGTGTCATGTGTTGGATCCCAATGAAGATTACGTAGAGGTTCCCCTTCAGAGTTTTGGGATAAAGCTTGCTTAATATGATTGTAGTCCTCGTTGTATTGAGCAACTAATGCTTGGCTTGCCTCAATAAACTCCAAGGAATTATCAACATAAGAAGCATTACCAGTCGACAAGGCTTTTTGAACAGCGGTTTGCGGAATTGGGTTTATATCTGGCTCACCGCTTCCATCACCGTCATTACCTCCTCCTCCAGAACCTCCAGAACCTCCAGAACCTCCAGAACCTCCAGAACCTCCAGAACCTCCAGAACCTCCAGAACCAGTTTGGGCACTTTCACCGCCACTACCACCTCCGCATCCTAAAAGTGATAACGTGATAACACAAAGAACCAAGTTCGCTAGTAAGTTACTCTTTTTCATCATCATTCCGTACAACAACAAAATCTTTCCGAGTCTATCTATAGTTAAGTCTAAAGCAATTATTCTAATGAATGCGTGAACGCAATTTGAAGCAAGTTAACTGTTTTTAAAAATCTATAGTTAGTATTGACGAGTCTCTGCCCAAACCATGACTGTGTTACCTTTTCGATATAAAAAACGGCGCTATAGAAGCGCCGTTTTATTAATATGATTTGTACAGGGTGCGATTAACTAAGAGGCCTTAGGTAAGCAAGGAAACGTTTCTCTGCGAATTTGAAAATCGCGATGATGATAAACGTGAGCGCCATGTAAAACAGACCTGCCGTTAGGAAAGATTCAAATGGAGCGTAATAACGTGAGTTAACCAAACGAGCTGCACCAGTTAGATCCATAATGGTTACGATACCTGCTACCGCAGAGCCGTGAAGCATGAAAATGACTTCATTACTGTAAGCTGGCAGTGCGCGACGTAAAGCACTTGGTAAAATGATACGACGGTAAGTCTTCGGTGTACTCATGCCGTATGCTTTTGCAGCTTCCACTTCACCTTTCGGTAACCCGTTGATCGCACCACGAATGATCTCTGCGGTATAAGCTGACGTGTTAAGAATGAATGCCACTAAAGCACAGAACCATGCGTTTTCCCACAATGTGTCTTTCACTGGGAAAAACTGATCCATACCGTAGTAAATCAGGTACAGCTGAACCAATAATGGTGTGCCACGGAAGAAATAGATGAATGACCAAGCTGGAGCATTAATCATCATATTTGGACTGTTACGAGCGATAGCTAACGGTATGGCTACGAATAAGCCAATGACCAAAGCGACACAAACCATCCAAGCCGTTGTCCATAAACCACCAAGGTAAATCGGCAGGCTTTCAATTATCAATGAAAAGTCCATAACTACCTCGCGTGGATACTGAATTTACGTTCAACCAACTTAAGTAAGCCCGTCGAAACACTGGTGAAGAATAAGAAGATCAGCGCCACCGTCATATAGAAGGTAAATGGCATTTTGGTTGAACCTGCAGCTAATGCGCTAACGCGGACCATGTCTTCTAGGCCGATAATCGAAACCAACGCAGTCGTCTTAAGCAGAACCAACCAGTTATTACCAAAGCCCGGCAGTGCGTGACGAATCATTTGCGGTAATAGAATACGACGAAACGCTAAAACGGGTCCCATGCCATAGGCCTTTGCGGCTTCCATTTCACCGCTATCAACAGCCATGATTGCACCACGGAAGGTTTCAGCCATGTAAGCGCCAAAGATGAAGCCAATGGTTAAGACACCAGCAATGAATGGGCTGACATCAATATAATCTGGTAAGTAAGAGGTCCATTCGTGGTTAGGATCACTTGAGGTGAACCACTCATTGAGCCACTCATTGGTGGAATACAAACTGTTGTTTAAAAGGATTTGTCCACCAAAGAAAATCAGCATCATCAAGACGAGATCAGGAATGCCTCGAATAACAGTTGTATAGAGGGTTGCAATAGCACGAGCCCAGCGATAAGGCGCTAGTTTTGCTAAGGCACCTAGCATACCAAGAACCATAGCTAAAATTAGCGACAGCAAGGCAACTTCGATTGTAAGCACCGCCCCTTTCAGGATCGAAGCTTCATATCCTTGTAAATCAAACATAATGAATTCCAACAGAACTGCGAAAAAGTTGGTAAGACAGGGAGAGGAGAACCTCTCCCTTAAGAAGTGACGCTAGAAATTACTGACCGTATACGTCGTAGTTGAAGTATTTAGCAGCGATATCTTGGTAGATGCCTTTCTCACGTAGTGAAAGAATTGCAGCATCTAATTGCTTAGTCAGATCTTTGTCTTGCTTACGTAGAGCAATACCAAAACCTTCACCGAACCACTTAGGATCTGTTAGTGATGGACCAACAAACTCGTAAGCTTCACCACCAGC
The DNA here is from genome assembly GCF_003050585.1 of Vibrio sp. ZF 223. Lineage (NCBI taxonomy): Bacteria > Pseudomonadati > Pseudomonadota > Gammaproteobacteria > Vibrionales > Vibrionaceae > Vibrio > Vibrio sp. ZF 223. The sequence continues at coordinate 276,709 of NZ_PIGB01000002.1, read as the reverse complement.
TTTGTTTAGTACGCCTTCTTCTAGAGCAGATGCATCACCCAGTACAGCAGCAACACGACCGTTAGCTAGATCAAGGTAAGCTTCATCGAATGAACCGTAACGAACGATTTCTACTGTGTCACCGTAGTTGTCTGTTAGATATTTATCGTGAGTTGTTGCACGTTGAACCGCAATTTTTTGACCGCTTAGATCATCGAAGTTAAGACCTGCACCTTTTTTAGCAATGAACTTGTTTGGGATAAGTGCGTATTTGCCAGTGAAATCGATCTTTTTCTTACGCTCTTCCGTGATAGACATTGCCGCGATGATCGCATCATATTTACGAGCAAGTAGAGAAGGGATAATGCCATCCCAGTCTTGTGCAACGATCTTGCACTTCACCTGCATTTCAGTACAAAGTGCGTTAGCCATATCGACATCGAAGCCTTTTAGTGAACCGTCAGCTTCTGTCCAGCTAAATGGAGGGTAAGCACCTTCAATACCGAAACGTACTGTTTTCCATTCTTTTGCTTGAGCTACGCCCGTTGCAGCAGTTGCAGCAAGTGCCGCGACTAATAACCACTTTTTCATATCCCTACTCCTGTGATTTAGGTTTTTATGTTTTGCTAATTTTAATATTGTGTTTGTTGTTACTTATTAACTTACTTGTTGTGTTTCATTGTTAACACTGTCGCCATTTACCTTAGCAACAGCATTTCAATTCTGATTAGTAAATCGATGAGATAAATTGTTGTAATCGCTCAGATTCAGGCTCAGTAAACAGTTTAGCTGGATCGCCCTGTTCTTCCACTAAGCCTTGATGCAGGAACATCACATGGTTTGATACGTCACGAGCAAAAGCCATTTCATGTGTTACCACAAGCATGGTTCTTCCTTCTTCTGCTAGATCACGCATTACACCAAGTACTTCCCCTACTAACTCAGGGTCAAGTGCTGATGTTGGTTCATCAAACAGCATCACCTCAGGATCAACCGCTAACGCTCGAGCAATTGCCGCACGTTGTTGTTGCCCACCTGATAAATGACCTGGGTAGTAATCTTTACGCTCATACAGGCCTACTTTTTTAAGTAGTAGTTCTGCATTTTCAATCGCTTGAGCTTTAGGTACACCTAAGACGTGAACAGGCGCTTCGATAACATTTTCGAGAACGGTCAGGTGAGACCAAAGATTGAAGCCTTGAAAAACCATCGCTAAGCGAGAACGGATTCGCTGTACTTGTTTTTCATTAGCAGGAACAGATACACCTTGGCGGTTGTTTTTCATTTGAATTAATTCGCCATTAACCCAAATTTCGCCTGCGGTTGGTGTCTCTAAAAGGTTGATACATCTAAGGAAAGTACTTTTACCCGACCCTGAAGATCCGATAATCGATACAACATCGCCTTTATGCGCAGAAAGTGAAATTCCTTTTAAAACTTCATTTTGACCAAACGTTTTGTGTAGATCCTTTATGTCCAGCGCTGGTACATCTTTCATGCGCTTTCTCTCCCAAGTTTGTGAAAATGCAAGGTACTCCGACCTTTTCATGCGATACAAACTAGCACCACACGAAAAAACATGCAACAAATTATTAACCTAATAAATTGGAATAAATAGCGATTCACTCTGACTTATTATGCAAAAGGTAGCGTTTTCACCTCAATTTAATGAATGAGTTCTATCAATAAGCTGTAATTACACCCCTTACATTGTTTAAATAAAGTTAACCAAAATGAGATTCTCGTAGCTTGATGTCTCACAAGAAAAACAGGTTTTGTGAACTTAGAAACATCGCGACCCACAAAATATAGCGCGAACATTCAGCACACCATCCTCACCATAATTCACAATTATTTTAAGGTTATTACATTGTAAGTATTTTACTCAGAGCGTGGGGCAAGCGAGTAATAGTGAGATAACTCAGTAAACATAAAGCATTCAGCCAATTCCATAGCGGTAAAGGCTCGGAGAAGATAAGAAAACGTCAATTTGTGAAAACTAATTACACGATTCATCAATGGAAAGTTAATGAATCGCTGCGTTTTGTAGCTTTCTTTCACATACACTCATAAAGTGATCAAGATCAATCACCCTAAAGGGTAAGCTTGTTAGACTCCTCAGCAAAGAATAAGGCATTAAAAATGCCAAACATTTCTTTTAACTTAGCTGCATAAAGCACATCAAGACCGTGCAACATAATGTTAATGAGTTATAACTAAGAAATAACGCAATTACGCAATTACGCGAACTTATAGAATTCAATTTTAGAATTACTAACATAAAAATATGAGGAATCTATGTCAGACGTTGTGAACAATGCGAACTCTGAAGTAGAAGAGAAAAGCTATAAAGAGCTACACCGCCCTGCTTCTGAATTTGAGAGCCGCTCAGATTATCTAGATCATGAGCTTCAAATCATGAAGCCTCGCCGCTTCGGTTTAAACCTTCCTGGTCGTGACTTCCGCTTTGAACTTGAAGACCTTGTTCCTGCACTTGCTGGTACCATTGGTATCATCGCGATGTACTCAGCAGTAATGATGTCTTGGGCTGATGGCCTAACTCAAGCTTGGGATCACGTAAACTTGGGTAAAGAGTTTGCGATTGAAGTCGCTCGTGTAGAAATGCTTATCCCTGCACTGCTGTTTTGTATCCTTGCTTCTGGTTTCTTTAACCCTAAAGCAAACCTTGCCGGTAACCACGGCCCAATGATTCCTCTTATTGGTACCATTGCTTTAGCTGGTGCTCACCCTCTTGCATTGGCAATTCTTATTGGTGTTTTCGGTCTAATCCTAAGTTTCCTAAAAGGCGGCTCCAAGCTGGTTAACCTAACTTCGGAAGGTACCGCTGGTGGCTTGCTCATTTTCTTAGGCCTAACGGGCACCATGAGCCAAATTAACTCAATTCAAACATGGGCGGTTGGTCTTCAATCTTCTACTGTTGAAGCGGGCAGTATGGGTTACGTTGGTTTAATTGTTCTTGCTATTACTATTGCTATCTACGCTTTCTTAGCAAAAGTAAACAAGCGTTGGTTGGCTATCCCAGTGTGTGCATTCACAGGCCTTGCTATTGCATTAGCACTAGGTGCAGGTTTCGATATCGTGTTCGAAACTGAAATGGGTATTCCAAACCTAAACCCAGTTTACTGGTGGGGTTCTACTTCTGAAGGTTGGATGCTTGGCTTGCCAAACGTTGAACACTTCATCGCTTCTCTACCATTCGCAATTCTTGCAGTAGCGATGTGGTCACCTGACTTCCTAGGTCACCGTATCTTCCAAGAACTGAACTACCCTAAAAAGTCTGAAAAAGTACTTATGGATGTAGATGACACAATGACTATGTGTTCAGTTCGTCAAATGGTGGGTACTGCGGTTGGTGGTGGTAACATCACATCTTCTTGGGGTACTTACATGATCCCAGCAGCTATCGCGAAACGTCCAATTCCTGGCGGCGCAATCTTGCTTGGTTCTCTATGTATTATTGTAGCGATTCTTGGCTTCCCAATGGACGTTGCGGTATGGCCACCAGTGATGCGTGTCGCGCTACTTGTAGGTGTATCTCTACCTCTACTTGAAGCGGGTATGCAAATGGTTAAGGATTCAAAAGATTCTCAAGCGGCTGGTATCTGTATCTTCGGTTCTGCGGTTGTTAACCCAGTACTAGCGTGGGCACTGACTATGCTTCTTGATAACAACGGCCTAATTGGTGATAAAGAGCGTGCGAAGCGTCTATCATTTGTAGACAAGATTGTTATCCCAGTTGGTGTTTTAGTTATCTGTCTAGTAGCAATGCTTACAGTTGGTATGCTAGAAAGCCAATATGGTCTAAAAGCTTGGCTATAATGGTCCTTACTACACAAAAGTAGTAATCGGATTAAAAAAAAGTTTGGGTGGCAACCCCTGTCACTCAAATTTTTTCAACTTTTTTTGGCATTTATTGATTTAGTTTAAGGTTTGCAGGAATTTTTTAGCGTAGTCTTGAATTCATAGAGTAAAGACAACATATAAAAAGTAGTGACAATATATATAACCATATGACGCTTATATGCTCATATATATTGTTATTAATAAGAGTGTACTACCCTTACGAGGGGCGCTGGCTCAACAGTGTTAATGTACGTATTTTTTCTACTAAAAAGGTAGGTATGTCATGGCAGAGCAATTTGCTAAAGCTTGGGAAGATTTTGCTGCAGGTGAGTGGCAAAGCGAAGTAAACGTTCGTGATTTCATTCAAAAGAACTACACGCCGTATGAAGGCGACGAGTCTTTCCTAGTTTCTGAGGGTACTGAAGCAACTAACAAGCTTTGGTCTTCGGTAATGGAAGGTATCAAACAGGAAAACGCAACTAAAGCACCTGTAGATTTCGATACTTCTGTTATCTCTACCATTACTGCTCACGATGCAGGTTACATTGAGAAAGATCTTGAGACTATCGTTGGTCTACAAACTGAGAAGCCACTAAAACGTGCAATCATCCCTAACGGTGGTGTACGTATGGTTGAAGGTTCTTGTAAAGCATACGGTGAAACTCTTGACCCAATGGTTTCAAAAATCTACTCAGAATACCGCAAAACACACAATGCTGGCGTTTTCGATATCTACACTCCTGATATCCTAAAATGTCGTAAGTCTGGTGTTCTGACTGGTCTTCCTGATGCATACGGCCGTGGTCGTATCATTGGTGACTACCGTCGTGTTGCACTTTACGGTATTGATTTCCTAATGAAAGACAAAGCTGCTCAATTCGCTTCTCTACAAGAGCGTTTCGAGAACGGCGAAGATCTTTCTGCAACAATGCAATTGCGTGAAGAGATCTCTGAGCAACATCGTGCTCTAGGTCAAATCAAGCAAATGGCTGAGAAATACGGTTTCGATATCTCTGAGCCAGCTCAAACTGCTCAAGAAGCTATCCAGTGGACTTACTTCGGCTACCTAGCTGCTGTTAAATCTCAAAACGGTGCTGCAATGTCTCTAGGTCGTACTTCGACTTTCCTAGACATCTACATCGAGCGTGATATCGCTGCTGGCAAAATCACAGAAGACCAAGCACAAGAAATGATCGACCACTTCGTAATGAAGCTGCGTATGGTTCGTTTCCTACGTACTCCTGAGTACGATGAGCTATTCTCTGGCGACCCAATCTGGGCAACAGAATCTATGGGTGGCATGGGTATCGACGGTCGTACGCTAGTAACGCGTTCGAACTTCCGTTTCCTAAACTCGCTATACACTATGGGTCCTTCTCCAGAGCCAAATATCACTGTTCTTTGGTCTGAGCAACTACCTGACGGCTTCAAGCGTTTTTGTGCGAAGGTATCTATCGATACTTCTTCTATCCAGTACGAAAATGATGACCTAATGCGTCCTGACCTTGAGTCTGATGATTACGCTATCGCTTGTTGTGTATCTCCAATGATCGTTGGTAAGCAAATGCAGTTCTTCGGTGCTCGTGCTAACCTTGCGAAAACAATGCTTTACGCAATCAACGGCGGTGTGGACGAAAAACTTAAGATGCAAGTTGGTCCTAAAGAAGCTCCAATGACTGACGCTGTTCTTGATTACGATAAAGTAATGGACCGTCTAGATCACTTCATGGACTGGTTAGCTAAGCAATACGTGACTGCACTAAACAGCATTCACTACATGCACGACAAGTACAGCTACGAAGCTTCTCTAATGGCTCTTCATGACCGTGACGTTCGTCGTACTATGGCTTGTGGTATTGCTGGTCTATCTGTTGCAGCTGACTCACTGTCTGCAATCAAATTCGCGACTGTTAAACCAATCCGCGACGAAGATGGCATCGCAACTGACTTCGAAATCGAAGGCGATTACCCTAAATACGGTAACAACGACTCTCGTGTAGATGACATTGCTTGTGAACTAGTTTCTACGTTCATGAACAAGATCCGTAAGCTTAAGACTTACCGTGATTCAATCCCTACACAGTCAGTTCTTACTATCACGTCTAACGTGGTTTACGGTAAGAAAACTGGTAACACTCCAGACGGTCGTCGTGCTGGCGCTCCTTTCGCTCCTGGTGCTAACCCAATGCACGGTCGTGATGAGAAAGGCGCAGTAGCTTCACTAACGTCTGTAGGTAAACTACCGTTTGCTGATGCACAAGATGGTATCTCTTACACGTTCTCTATCGTGCCAAACGCACTAGGTAAAGAACAAGACAGCCAACGTGCTAACCTTGCAGGCCTAATGGATGGTTACTTCCACCACGAAGCTGGCATTGAAGGTGGTCAACACCTTAACGTTAACGTTCTTAACCGCGAAACTCTTGAAGACGCAGTTAAGCACCCTGAGAAGTACCCTCAGCTAACAATCCGTGTATCTGGTTACGCTGTTCGCTTTAACTCTCTAACTGCAGAGCAACAAGCTGACGTAATCGCACGTACATTTACTGAGTCTCTATAAGCTCACGCTAAATAGACAGTAAATAATATTAGCCTCGCCAATGTGCGGGGCTTTTTTATATCCGTTGTAAATCGCACAAGCTTAACCCATCCCTCGAAGTGTTAGATTGAGCAAAAAAGCACCCTGCCATTCACTTTTTTTCCACAAATCCTGTCAAATTACGGTAATATCTCGGTTCATAATTTAAGAGTAACTGCTCCATGAAATACCTGCGTTGTTTACCCCTGATTCTCCTTTCTTTTTCATCTTTGGCATCTGATCGTTCTACGTTAACTTTCGCTTTAGATAACGATGGTATTTTTGGTGTCGACCAAGACTATACCAACGGCTTATTTCTGGGTTACACATCATCAAGTATTACACCATACAACTGGGTAAAACCACTGAGCCTTTCTTACTGGGGCGCAAGCTCTCTAGATAAGTGGGAAATCACCATTGGCCACAAAATGTATACGCCTTCAGATATTGAATTGGAAACACCATCTGCCAATGATCGCCCGTATGCAGGTTACCTACACACCGAATTCAACTACATCAGCTTAAATCCACAACAAGCTCAGCGTTTTAACATCACGTTTGGTACGACTGGTGAGCGTGCACTTTCAGAAGATGCTCAAAAGCTGGTTCACTCAATCACAAAATCAGATGAGCCTATGGGCTGGGAATATCAAGTTGATGATGAGTGGGCGGGAAGCGTTGGCTACCTAAGCCATTTCAACTTAATGCGTAATCAAGCTCTAGCGAATACTGACTACGAAATCTCTAACGTTTCAGAAATCAACGTGGGTAACTTTAGAAGTGATATCTCGACTGGTTTTATGTTCCGTTGGGGTACGGACTTGGGCGGTAACTTTGGTGCAGCCAACATCACCACAGAAAACCCATTCAAACCTGGCATGATCGGCGCATCAAACGCTGGTTGGTTTACCTATGCAGGCCTTGAAGGTCGTTACCGATTCAACGACCTAACAATTGAAGGCGATCGCTCAGGTGTTGATGAGTACGCTCATAAAAACAACGAAGATCCCGCTATCTACGATGTGACTTTAGAGAATATTCAAGCGACTGCTGTATTGGGTGTCGCTTGGTATAACCGATACGTTGGTGCCTCTTTCGCACTAACAGCAAAAACACCAGATTACGAAGAAGCAAAAGAGTCAGTGTACACCACTGGCGGTATCACAATGTTTGCTTTCTTCTAGCCACCAGTAAGAGCTTTCGTCCTTTACTTTCCAAGTTTAATAAAGGCAATCATCTTAACGGGTGATTGCCTTTATTTTTAAAGACCTCGTTACCATTTGACCCTATTTTATGTACCGTTTTTGTAATAAAATAAAGGGTATAAATTCCTCTACGAGAATAGCTCATGTCTACAACTGGTCGCATTCACTCATTCGAATCTTGTGGTACTGTCGATGGCCCTGGTATCCGCTTTATTGTGTTTCTTCAAGGCTGCTTAATGCGTTGTATGTACTGTCATAACCGTGATACATGGGATCTTCATGACGGAAAGGAAGTAACGGTCGAAGAGATCATCAACGAAGCAAAATCATACCGTCATTTTATGAAAGCATCGGGCGGTGGTATCACCTGTTCTGGTGGTGAAGCGATGCTACAACCTGAGTTTGTTCGTGACTTTTTCCGCGCAGCTCAAGCTGAAGGCATTCACACTTGTCTTGATACTAATGGCTACATTCGTAAGCACACTGAAGTGGTCGATGAAGTACTAGAAGCCTCTGATCTAGTAATGCTAGATCTTAAACACATGCGAGATGAAATTCACCACGATTTCATTGGAGTATCAAACCGACGTACTCTGGATTTTGCGCGCTACTTGCACAAAATCGGTAAGAAAACTTGGATTCGCTATGTGATTGTTCCTGGCTACACCGATACGCCTGAAGATGCTCATCTTCTAGGTGAATTCATCAAAGATATGGATAACATCGAGAAAGTAGAACTGCTTCCGTACCACAAGCTTGGTGCTCATAAATGGGAAGCGCTTGGTTTTGACTACCCGCTTGAAGGAACAAACCCACCAAGCAAAGAAAAAATGGACGAGATTGTTGAGGTTCTAAGCCAGTACCATTCAAACGTAAAATACTAATCTAGACTTACGTCCATAGCGATTTCAAACGCCTCAAGTTCGATTGGGGTGTTTTCTTTTTCGAGCAAAACAATCCTTTCACTTTTCTTTACAACTTTTGTTTATCAATTCAAAAAATCATATTAAATCCGTGTTGAGATCATGTTTCCACTCGTAGGAATGCTGTTACTCTTACTGCAACAAAAAAATACAACATTTAGTTTTTTAGTGAGGTTCCTCCCATGGAAATGACCAATGCTCAGCGTCTAATTCTATCAAATCAATACTACCTAATGTCTCAAATGGATCCTGAGAACTCCGCTAAATATCAACGCCTACAAACGATTGTAGAGCGCGGTTACGAACTCCAAATGCGTGAGCTTAACAAAGAGTTTGGTTGTTTGACTGAAGCAGAATGTCGCGAAATTATCGACATCATGGAGATGTATCATGCAATGCAAGAGTCAAACAAAATGCTTGCAGAGCAAGAACGTGCTGAAGTAGACCAACGTCGCCTACAGTTCTTAGGTTTTGATATCGCTTCTGAAGCGCAGATCGTACATTACGTGCGTTTCCTTGTAGATTCTGAAGGTCTTTACCCTCAGTTCGACAAAGCGGATCACCACTTCAATAGCCAAATGCCAATGCTAGACAAATACCGTCGCATGCTAACAACATGGCGCAACTGCCCTCGTCAGTACCACCTATGTGCGACAGAGCTATCTCAAATCTTCAGTGCTTAATGCATCAAAAGATAAGCCTCAGCTGGCTTAAAAAATTTCAAAAAAGGGTTACTCATCACGAGTAACCCTTTTTTAATATTCGTATACAAAGAGAAAACCAAAGTAACTAGAAAACGTAAGCAACACCGACGTTTGCAGCCATGTTGATACCACTTTCAAGTATTGGGCTGTTCTCAATACTCCCTTCTAGATTGGTATAACGAACGCCACCCGTCACTCGGATATTTGGCGTCACATGCAAGTAACCACCTAAACCAATAAAGTACTGGCCATCCCAGTCTGCGTCGAATTCATTGAGGTTTGTTCTTGCCGCTTCAGCTGAACTCACACCATATAAGTGATTGTTCAAACGCTCACTGTTATAGGCGTAACCAATAGAAGGAGTAATCGCCCAACCATTTCGGCGAATAGGTAGGCGCCATGCCGCTTCTGCGTAAATACCGTTATGCTTAAAACCTAAGTCCGAACCTGCTGTCGCTTCAAACATCCCAACCAGAGTAATCACTTGATAACTGATACCACCCAATACAGAGGCATCACGTTCATCCAACTTTTGAATATCAACGTTATCAGAGTCACCCGGCTTTAATGTTCTTGAATCATAAACGGCTCGAAACACAATATTTTGCGGTGAACCTGCAGGTAATAAGCGATAGCCTGCACTGAAACCACGCATAAAGAAGTGCTCACCTTCATAACCAATCATAGGGATCACGGCACGGTTTGACGGAGTGTCTTTGTAAACAGCAGGAGAATAAGAGGCAGCAACGCCTAGTGACCACTGCGAGATTTTTGCATGTGTTGCTGTCGAAGCCAGTAACGCAGCACTGATAGCCACTATTTTTAACCCATTGTTCTTCACTACATCTACCTATTTATTGAGCAATTTTTGATAACGCCGCGTATTATATGGTACTTCGTTCCAGAAAATCAATAGAGCCCAGTTATACATCTAATACACATAAATCCAGTGTGAGTATTGTTAAGCGACCTAAAATCACAAAACAAACGGCTAGATCCCCTCGAATGTAAAATAATTTGATTCTACACGCCTCAAGTTGCCTATTGAGCTCGCTACGTTTTTCACACACAAAATTGTAAATAAATACATAATTGTTAAGCAAAATTGTCGAAGCGGGTCTAACCTTAAAATGTAGGGAGAGCCTATTTTTCAATCGCTCGTCAGTTTTGACTGGTTAACAAGGGGAATGTGACTATGAGTATTTTTGACCACTATCAATCACGTTATGAAGCAGCCAAGGAAGAAGAGCTGACATTGCAAGAGTTCTTAGCGCTGTGTAAAGACGATAAAAGTGCTTACGCGAATGCTGCCGAGCGCTTATTACTAGCCATTGGCGAACCTGAGGTCATTGACACCGCTCAAGACCCTCAACTGAGTCGTATTTTCTCGAACCGTGTCATCTCACGCTACAGCGAATTTAAAGATTTCTACGGCATGGAAGATGCGATTGAACAGATTGTGTCTTACTTAAAACATGCTGCACAAGGTTTAGAAGAACGTAAACAAATCCTTTACCTACTTGGCCCTGTGGGCGGTGGTAAATCATCTCTTGCTGAAAAACTCAAAGCCCTGATGCAGAAACTACCAATCTATGTATTGTCTGCTGACGGTGAACGAAGCCCAGTAAACGATCACCCATTCTGTCTATTCGATGTCAACGAAGACGGTGACTTATTGAAGAACGAATATGGCATTGAGAAACGCTATCTTCGCTCAATTATGTCTCCGTGGGCTGCAAAACGTCTGCACGATTTTGGCGGTGATATTTCCAAATTCAAAGTCATCAAACTGCGCCCTTCGATTCTCGATCAAGTTGCGATCGCTAAAACAGAGCCTGGTGATGAAAACAACCAAGATATTTCGTCTCTGGTTGGTAAAGTGGATATTCGTAAACTTGAGCACTTCTCTCAAGATGATCCTGATGCCTACAGCTACTCTGGTGCGCTATGTAAAGCCAACCAAGGTGTGATGGAATTCGTGGAGATGTTTAAAGCGCCAATCAAGGTATTACACCCACTACTAACGGCAACACAAGAAGGTAACTTCAACGGTACCGAAGGGCTTTCTGCACTGCCATTTGACGGTATGATTCTGGCTCACTCGAACGAATCTGAGTGGCAGACCTTCCGTAACAACAAAAACAACGAAGCCTTCCTTGACCGTGTGTACATTGTAAAAGTCCCTTACTGTCTACGAGTCTCTGAAGAAGTTAAGATCTATAAGAAGCTGCTTGAACACAGTGAGCTATCCAAAGCCCCTTGTTCACCAAGCACGCTCGACCTTCTATCGCAATTCAGCATCCTATCGAGACTGAAAGAGCCTGAAAACTCTTCTCTGTTCTCAAAAATGCGGGTTTACGATGGTGAGACTCTAAAAGACACCGATCCAAAAGCGAAGAGCTACCAAGAGTACCGAGACTATGCTGGCGTTGACGAAGGTATGTCTGGGCTATCAACACGTTTCGCCTTTAAGATCCTGTCTCGCGTGTTTAACTTCGACCAAGCCGAAGTGGCCGCTAACCCAGTGCACCTGTTCTACGTTATTGAGCAACAAATCGAACGTGAGCAGTTCCCTCAAGAAACCGCCGAGAAGTATCTAGAGTTCTTGAAAGGATACCTAGTACCACGCTACGTAGAGTTCATCGGTAAAGAGATTCAAACCGCTTACCTAGAGTCTTACTCTGAGTACGGTCAAAATATCTTCGACCGCTACGTGACCTACGCAGACTTCTGGATTCAAGACCAAGAGTACCGCGATCCAGAAACAGGCCAGCTATTTGACCGCGCTTCTCTGAATGGTGAACTTGAGAAAATAGAGAAAACAGCCGGTATCAGCAACCCTAAAGACTTCCGAAATGAGATTGTGAACTTTGTGCTTCGTGCCAAAGCCAACAATAACGGTCAAAACCCTGTGTGGACGAGCTACGAGAAACTGCGCACTGTGATTGAGAAGAAAATGTTCTCTAACACAGAAGAGCTACTTCCTGTTATCTCATTCAACGCTAAGACCTCAACGGATGATCAGAAAAAACACGACGACTTCGTTGCTCGTATGATGGAAAAAGGCTACACCGAGAAACAAGTGAGACTGCTATCCGAATGGTACCTAAGAGTTCGTAAATCCTCATAACCAAACTGTATTGAGCTGCTTAAGTGAGCAGCTCGTACAAAGCAATAACTCTTATATCCTAATAACTCTTATACCCTAATAAAAAGTAGGATCGTGACATCAGCTGAGAGGGAGTTCTTATGGCACAATTTATCGATCGGAGGCTCAATGGCAAGAATAAGAGTGCTGTGAATAGACAGCGTTTCTTACGACGCCATAAAGAGCAAATCAAAGAATCTGTGGCCGATGCAGTTAACCGACGCTCAATCACCAATACTGAAACTGGTGAAGACGTCACTATTCCCCATAAAGACATCAAAGAGCCAAGCTTTCACCAAGGTCAAGGCGGCGTAAGAGAACGCGTTCACCCAGGTAATGACCAGTTCATCACTGGCGATAAAATCGAACGTCCCAAAGGGGGCGGGCAAGGTGGTGGCTCAGGCCAAGGTGACGCAAGCCCTGATGGCGAAGGCCAAGATGAATTTACCTTCCAAATTTCAAAAGATGAGTATCTTGATATTCTCTTTGAAGATTTAGCTCTACCTAATCTAGAGAAGAATCAGGTCAATAAAATCACCGAATGGAAAACACACCGCTCTGGTTATCAAAGCGCGGGGATTCCATCCAACATCGCTATCGTTCGTTCACTTCAGCAATCTCTAGCTCGTAGAACCGCGATGACAGCAGGTAAAAAGCGCGAGCTTAACCTACTGATGGAGCAACTTGACCAAGTTAAAATGACGGAACCGGCACAACCCTTCGAAGAGGGTCGCTTAAAAGAAGAGATTGCCGAGCTACGCAAAAAAATTGAAAACGTTCCATTCATTGATACCTTCGACTTACGTTTTAAAAACTATGAGAAGCGCCCTATTCCATCTAGCCAAGCCGTGATGTTCTGTTTGATGGATGTGTCCGGATCTATGGATCAAGCCACCAAGGACATTGCAAAACGCTTCTACGTACTGCTTTACTTATTCCTCAATCGCACCTATGAGAATGTCGATGTGGTGTTTATTCGTCACCATACTCAGGCAAAAGAAGTCGACGAGCATGAATTCTTCTACTCGCAAGAGACCGGCGGCACCATCGTTTCTAGTGCATTGAAACTAATGAAAGAAATTGTTGCAGATCGCTACCCAGCTAACGAGTGGAACATCTATGCGGCACAAGCTTCTGATGGCGATAACTGGGCTGATGACTCGCCTCGTTGTAAAGAGCTATTGGTGAATACGCTTCTGCCAACTTGTCAGTATTACTCTTACATCGAAATCACACGCCGCTCTCACCAAACGCTTTGGCACGAGTATGAGAAGTTAGAAGCAAGCTTCGACAACTTCGCAATGAAAAACATTAAAACGGTGGATGATATTTTTCCTGTGTTTAGAGAACTGTTCCAGAAAGAGACAGCGTAAGGGAGTTTGCCATGACAGCGAAATCAAACGTTGCAGAGAAAGACAAAGCTGCAAAAAAGAAAAACAACAAGATGCTGCCTGATGGTCCAGATTGGACATTCAATCTCTTGGAACAATATCACGTCGAAATTAAGCGTGTGGCGCAGCATTACCGTTTAGATACTTACCAGAACCAAATTGAAGTGATCACTTCAGAGCAGATGATGGATGCATACTCAAGCATTGGTATGCCTATCAATTACAACCATTGGTCATTTGGTAAGAAATTCATTCAAACCGAGCAAAACTATAAGCATGGTCAGATGGGCTTGGCATACGAAATTGTGATCAATTCAGACCCTTGTATCGCTTATCTGATGGAAGAGAACACGGTCACGATGCAGGCACTGGTAATGGCACACGCTTGTTACGGCCACAACTCTTTCTTTAAAGGCAACTACCTGTTCCAGACCTGGACAGACGCTAGTTCTATCATCGATTACTTACTGTTCGCTAAGAAGTACATCAGTGGTTGTGAAGAGAAGTATGGCGTCGCTGAGGTCGAGCAACTCCTTGATTCTTGCCATGCATTAATGAATTACGGCGTAGACCGATACAAACGTCCTGAGAAGATTTCCATTGCCGAAGAAACCGCAAGGCAGGAAGAGCGAGAGGCTTATCTGCAATCTCAAGTCAACGAGCTATGGAGAACTGTGCCAAAAAATCAAGACAAGGAAAAAGAGACCAAAATCCGCTTTCCTAGCGAACCTCAAGAGAACATTCTGTACTTTATTGAGAAGAACGCCCCACTGCTTGAACCTTGGCAACGTGAGTGTGTTCGTATTGTTCGCAAGGTAAGCCAATACTTCTATCCTCAGAAACAAACTCAAGTAATGAATGAGGGTTGGGCAACCTTCTGGCATTACACCATTCTTAACCACCTTTACGACGAAGGCTTGGTGAGTGATAAGTTCATCTTAGAGTTTCTACACAGTCACACCAGTGTGGTTGCTCAACCCGCCTACAACAGCCCTTATTTCAGTGGGATAAATCCTTATGCACTTGGCTTTGCGATGTTTAGAGACATCCGACGCATCTGCGAAGAGCCCACCGATGAAGATAAAGAGTGGTTCCCTGAATTAGCCGGAAGTGATTGGTTAGAAGCGGTGCACTTTGCGATGCACAACTTCAAAGATGAAAGCTTCATCAGCCAGTACCTTTCTCCAAAGATCATTCGTGACTTTAAGCTGTTCTCAGTACTCGACGACGACCGTAAAAATACCATTGAAGTCAGTGCGATTCACGATGATCCGGGCTATCGCCTGATTAGAGAAAAACTCGCGGCGCAGTACAATCTAAGCAACCTTGAGCCGAATATTCAGGTATTTAATGTTGATGTTCGTGGTGATCGCTCAATGACACTGCAATATGTGCCTCATGACCGTATCCCGCTAGATAAAGGCTACGATGAAGTATTAAAACACCTTTATCGCTTATGGGGCTTTGATGTGATTTTGGAAGAGCTCAAAGACACAGGTCATAGAGAAATATTGACCACCTGTCCGAAACGAAATGATTATGGAGCCAAGATTTAATGCTAATCACAATAAGTAAGTGATTGGTATAAGACTCCGCTCCCCCTACAACATAGTGGTTAAACCCGCTCGGAAGTGGAGCAATAAAAAAGCGCATAAGTCTGATGACTTATGCGCTTTCTTTTTAAGGCTTAAGCGTCTTTAAATGAAAAACTAGAACTAAATAAGCTTAAACAATCGGCTTTTGACCGCGTTCAATCAGCTTCATCAGCACGTTGTCTGCAGATTTACCTGCAACGCCTGCTAGCTTATCTGACAGCTTTTTCTTCTGTACATAGTGAATCGCTAGCACTGTCTTGTCTTTGCATGCTTCAACAACTAAATCATCAGAAGTGCGGAGCTCATCCACCAGCCCAAGTTCATGAGCTTGCGTACCAAACCAGTGTTCACCCGTCGCCACTTTATCAAGATCAAGTGCTGGACGATGGTCGCGAATGAAGTCTTTGAATAGACCATGTGTCTCTTCTAGCTCTTCTTTAAACTTCTCACGTGCTTTATCGCTGTTCTCACCAAACATAGTCAGTGTGCGCTTGTACTCACCTGCTGTTAGCTGTTCAAACTCAATATCATGCTTCTTAAGCAGTTTGTTAAAGTTTGGCAGTTGAGCGATCACACCAATAGAGCCAACGATAGCGAAAGGCGCTGACACAATTTTGTCTGCAATACATGCCATCATGTAACCGCCGCTTGCCGCCACTTTGTCTACCGAGATAGTCAGAGGCAGACCTGCTGCTTTGATACGATCAAGTTGAGAAGACGCCAAACCATAGCCGTGAACCATGCCACCGCCAGATTCAAGTTTAAGTAATACTTCATCGCCTTCACGAGCAACAGCCAGAACCGCCGTTACCTCTTCACGTAATGAAGCCACTTCTTTCGCATCAATGCTGCCGTTAAAATCAAGAACGAATAGATGTGGTTCACGCTTGCTATCAAGCTCACCCTCTTTCGCAGCTTTCTTCACTTCTTTACCGCGTGATTTTACTTTCTCTTTTTCCGCTTTCTTTTCTGCTTTATCACGGGCTTTGATGAAAGCATCATCGTGTAGATGGTGCTCTAGTTGTTCAATCGTCTGTTTATGGTGTTCAGATAGGTTCGTGATTTCCAGCTCACCTTTAATTGCGTTTGATTTCCCACCCACAGATTTAGCAATCACTAAAATTGCGATGATGGCGATTACAACGGTCGCAATCTTGGCTAAAAACAAGCCGTAGTCCAACAAAAATTCCAATGTCATATCCCCTATTGTATGAATTAGTGTATTGTAACCATCTTGTCACGATTACCAAGAATTTCTCATCATTCCTGCGGTTATCTGTGTGATTAAACATCAATGGAATGACGAACATAATAAAAGAAAGAAGGATAAGCACAGTGGATTACCCAATCTCTACAGATGCCCTCAAAGATAAAGTAATTTTGGTTACAGGTGCCGGTGCTGGCATTGGTCGCCAAGCAGCACTAAGCTTCGCTCAACATGGTGCAACTGTCATTCTGTTAGGCCGCAATGTTAAAAACCTTGAATTCATTTACGATGAAATCGAAAGTGCTGGTTACCCACAGCCTGCGATCATCCCATTGGATCTAAAAGGCGCGACAAAGCAGAACTACATTGATATGGCTGAAACCATTGAGTCACAGTTCGGTCGTTTAGATGGCCTACTTCATAACGCTGGCGTTCTCGGTACTCTGAGCCCGTTTGAGCAGATTGATGAAGAAACCTTTGATGATGTTATGCAGATCAATGTGAAGTCTGAGTTCTTGATGACTCAAGCACTACTGCCTGCACTTAAGAAAGCAGAAGCGGGTCGTATCGTATTTACCTCTTCAACGGTTGGTCACTCTGGCCGTGCATTCTGGGGCACTTACGCAATTTCTAAGTTTGCTACCGAAGGTATGATGCAAATCCTAGCGGACGAGCTTGAAGACACAAATATCCGTGTTAACGCAATCAACCCAGGTGGCACTCAAACACGTATGCGTGCAAAAGCGTACCCTGGAGAAGATGCGAATAAGCTAAAAACGCCACTCGACATCATACCGCTGTACCTACACTTAATGAACCCAAGTGTGACGGACATTAATGGCCAATGTATCGATGCTCAACCTAAGTAGTTGATATTATAACCAATCGTAAAAAGTCGCTTTAATAGCGGCTTTTTTTGTATCTAAATCAAGCACCTAAAACTTAGTTCCTCTGATTTTCATCATTTTGCTTTGCATCTTTTTCATTGTTAAATATACTGTATAAACATACAGGTATTTAGTTATGCATGAACTCATAAAAAACTTACAAGACCGCCAGCTAATCTGGAAAGGGCTACAATCAACAACGCTAGGAAGTACCACTTCTACAGGCTATCCGCAATTGGATAAACAGCTTGATGGTGGCTTTCCGACACACGGCGTTATTGAAGTTGAATCACAGCAAGGGATCGGTGAACTTCGCCTTCTTACGCCCTATTTAGCTCAGAAAAACTCGCAAAAACTGGCCATATTCATTAACCCGCCAGGGAAGATTTGTGCCGAGTTTTTTAGCAGCCAAGGCATTGAATTAGAGAACATTCTCATTATCCAGCTGCAACGCGAACTCGATGCGTTGTGGGCGGCTGAGCAGTGCCTCAAAAGCGGCGCTTGTCACTCTGTATTGCTATGGGGAGCCGATCTAGAAATCCACCAAACCAAGCGCTTACAAGCAGCCAGTGAAACCGGTAAGTGCCTGCAGTTTCACTTTAAAGCCACCAGCCATAATCAACTATCCCTACCCGTTTCTTTGAGCATGAAGCTGTCTTCTCACGCCCAAGGATTGAAGGTAGAGGTAACAAAAAGAAAAGGCAGTTGGTCATATGGCAGCTTTATTCTAGACATGACACACAACTGGCCGTTACTCACAGAGAAAGTCGTTTATGAAGACAGTTCAGACCGCGCTTTGTCTGGTAACACTGTGCTGGCTTTTCCTATTGCGAAGCAAGGCTAGCGTATGTTGTGGCTTTATATTCACTTTCCATCTCTGCAGCTGGATACCTTGTTTAACTCTAATGAATTGGGTTCGAGCGAAGACTCACGCGAACAACCTATTATCATCGTGGATGAAAAAGATCATCGTGTGCTGCAAGCTAATCCAGCTGCGCTGCAATCGGGAATTTCGCTTGGTATGGGCTTAGGCTCTGCGGCGGCGCTGTGTCACAATTTACACGTCCACCCTTACAGTATTGAACTGGAGAAAAGTAAGCTCAAAGAGATCGCTCAATGGGCTTATCTAGTCACTTCCGACATGGCACTATTGCCACCTAATGGTTTATTGATTAAAGCCTCTAACATGCTGTCACTTTACGACGGGTTAGATAACTACTGGCATGAACTCAAAAACCATATTGCAGCCCTCAACATTAAGTTCAGTTTTGCCACAGGTTACTCGCCGCTTGCTGCGACCCTTTTGGGTAAGCAAGCGATCAACCAAGCAACAAACAATGTTGAGCAAATGAAAGCTTGGGTCAATCAGCAAGCATTGAGTTCCAGTGAACTACCGACCAAGCAAGTTGAACGCCTGAACCGTGTCGGTATCAATATCGTTGAAGACCTATTAAAGCTGCCTTTGCAAGAGGTCGCGCGTCGCTTTGACATCGACTTGGTCAATTATGTTGGTCGTCTTAATGGACAGTTCAAGCACCCGATTGATTTTTATCACCCGCCAGAGAATTTCCAACAATATCTGGAGCTGTTGTTTGATATTGAAAATATTCTGTTCATTGAAAAGCCGTTACTGAAATTACTAAATCAACTCGAGTGTTTTTTGAAGCTACGCGACCGAGTGGCTTTCGAGTTAACACTGACTTTGCACCTAAGAGATAAAGACGACCACCCTGTCTCTTTTTATTCGGCACAAGGTGATTACCTTGCTGGAAAATGGGCGAACCTTACCCATCTAACTTTAGAATCACTAAAGCTCACAGCGCCGGTTCAAGGGCTCACTCTCTCGTTAACTCGTCATGGTAAGCCTCAAATGGCCTACCATGATCTTTTTGATGGCAATACCGGAACACTTGCTGCGCTAGACCTGCTTTCACTGTTACAAGCGAAGCTTGGGCAGGCCAGTATTCAAACACCGAAAATACAGCATGACCCAAGGCCAGAAAAAGCCAATCAGTACTCGATCCCAACACTGAGTAAATCTGTGTCAAAGAGTAAAACTCCCTCAGAGTTCGAGCAACAAACCACAGTTCTCAGCGTCAATCAGCAGCGACTCAGGCCCAGTATTTTGCTGCCGGAGCCAGAAGCCTTAACCGAGAAAATTACCTTATCTCAGGGCCCTGAACGTATTGTTTCTGGCTGGTGGGATGGCGAGAAAATCATTCGTGACTACTTTATTGCTCACAGTGAAAACGGTCGATGGCTATGGGTATTCAGAACACCCGATAAACAGTGGTTCTTGCACGGTTTGTTCAGTTAGTAAGGCAGTTTGGTAAGTCGTTCTTGCCACTTGTCCCATTTAAACGCCCCTTTTTCAATCATGTTTACTCACAATGATTAAGTGAGATTACGTTATGTCTCAGCAGTACTCAGAGCTTTTCTGCCAAAGTAATTACTCCTTTCTTGAGGGAGCTTCACACGCGGAAGAGCTGGTTTTACAGGCCGACTTTTTACGTTACAAAGCACTCGCGGTCACTGATGAGTGCTCGGTCGCGGGTATCGTTAAGGTTCACTCTGCAATCAAGCAACACAAACTGTCGCTCAAGCAGATTGTCGGAAGCATGTTTTGGTTAAATGAAGAGTGCCAAGTTGTCTTGTTATGTCCAAATAGACAAGCCTATGCCGAACTGTGCCGTATTATTACCAACGCTAGACGTCGTAGCAGCAAGGGACATTATCAGCTCTCTGAGTGGGATATCATGTCGGCTAAGCACTGCTTCATCCTGTGGTTGCCTCAACAGAAAAATGAAGACGCACATTGGGGGCAGTGGCTTTCTCAGCACCACTCAGGTCGGTTATGGATTGGCTTACAACGACACCTGAAACAGACCGATCAACAGTACATTGATTACTGCGTTGTTCTGTCACAACATCACCAACTGCCTATTACAGCTTGCGGTGGCGTGTTGATGCACAATGCTAACCGCCTGCCCTTACAGCACTCACTCACTGCGATTAAATACCAAAAGCCAATAACCGAAGTGGGAAGCCATCTGTTGGCGAATGCCGAGCGCTGTTTACGAAGCATCAATAAGCTCTCTCATATATTCAAAGCTGAGTGGCTGGAAGAGAGCAACCGAATTTCTGAGCTGTGTGAATTTGATTTAGGTAGCCTACGCTACGAATACCCAAGTGAACTGATTCCTCAGGGTGAGACACCCATGAGTTATCTGCGCATGTTGGTCGAGAAAGGGAAACAGGCTCGCTTTCCACAAGGTGTGCCTAATGACATTCAACAAATCATAGATAAAGAACTCGGGCTGATTGGTGAGCTTGACTACCCTTTCTTCTTTCTCACCATTCACGACATCGTCATGTTTGCCAAAAGCCAAGGCATTCTTTATCAAGGTCGAGGTTCAGCGGCCAATTCTGTAGTCTGTTACTGCCTAGAAATCACCTCTGTTGACCCAAGGCAGATCTCAGTACTGTTCGAACGCTTCATCAGTAAAGAGCGTGATGAGCCGCCTGATATTGATGTCGATTTTGAACACGAACGCCGTGAAGAAGTCATCCAATACATCTACCAGAAATACGGCAGAGAACGGGCTGCACTTGCTGCAACTGTCATCTCTTATCGCTTCAAAAGTGCGGTCAGAGATGTCGGTAAAGCATTGGGACTACAAGAAACTCAGCTCGACTACTTCATCAAGAACACCAATCGCAGGGACAAAAACCTAGGTTGGCAAGCTCAGTTAACTCAATTGGGGCTACAACCTGATTCTTTGAAAGGGCAACAGTTTATCCACTTAGTCAATGAGATCATCGGCTTCCCACGTCATCTGTCTCAGCATGTGGGCGGCTTTGTGATCTCTTCTGGGCCCTTGTATGAATTGGTTCCTGTCGAGAACGCTGCTATGCACGATCGCACCATTATTCAATGGGATAAAGATGATCTTGAAACCTTGGGGCTACTAAAAGTGGATGTGCTCGCGTTGGGTATGCTGTCTGCGATTCGTAAATGTTTCGACCTGATCAAACGCATTCACGGGCGATCACTGACTATTGCTGAGATCACTCGCCTTAAAGACGACCCTCAGGTTTACGGCATGATTCAGCGAGCAGATACCGTCGGGATATTCCAAATTGAGTCTCGCGCGCAAATGAGCATGCTGCCAAGGCTTAAACCGAGAACTTATTACGACTTGGTGATTCAAATCGCTATCGTACGCCCAGGTCCTATTCAGGGCGATATGGTGCATCCATTTCTCAAGCGTCGAGATGGCATTGAGCCAATCAGTTATCCATCTAAAGACGTGGAATCAGTACTGTCGCGCACCTTAGGTGTACCTATCTTCCAAGAGCAAGTGATTAAACTCGCGATGGTGGCTGCAGGGTTCACTGGTGGTGAAGCAGATCAACTCAGACGCGCAATGGCCGCTTGGAAGAAAAATGGCAACGTCTTTAAGTTTAAAAACAAACTCATCGAGGGAATGCAAAAGCGCGGCTATGAGACAGAGTTTGCCGAACAGATCTTTAAACAGATATGCGGCTTCGGCGAGTACGGATTTCCGGAAAGCCACTCGGCTTCGTTTGCGGTGTTAGCGTATTGCTCAGCTTGGTTGAAATGCTACTACCCTGAATGTTTCTACGCTTCTTTGTTGAACAGCCAACCCATGGGCTTTTATAGCCCATCACAGTTGGTACAAGATGCACAGCGACATAATGTGGTGATACTTCCGGTATGTGTGAACGCTTCTCAAAACGACCACACGGTTGTCTCTCATCAGAATGGTCTAGCGATTCGCTTAGGGCTGCGACAAATCAAAGGGTTCAGCGAGCATGGGATTCAAAGCGTGATCGCCAATCGTCCACCATCCGGTTATCGCCACCCTAGCCAGGTGAAACAGTTATCGATGAATAAGAAAGATATCGAGCTACTGACATCGGCCAATGCGCTACATAACGTCTCTGGAGACCGCTTCCAAACTCGCTGGGCGATAATGGATTCCGCGTCTGATCTACCTCTGTTTAGCCAGGTCTATGACGATACTGAGGATGAGCATGGCGAACACACACTGCACAAGCCCAACGAAATGCAAGATCTACTCGAAGACTTCACCAGTGTCGGAGTTTCACTGAACAAGCATCCAATCACTTTGCTCGCAGAAGCGGGACGATTAGGTCGATTCACACACATGAAAGATTTAATACAACAAAGACACAAATCGATGGTCACCGTTGTCGGATTAGTCACAGGAAAACAATCTCCCGGAACCGCGGCAGGTGTCACCTTTGTCACACTAGAAGATAGCACTGGTAATATTAATGTCGTGGTATGGGGAGCAACCGCGCGCGCTCAACAGCAAGCCTACCTCACAGCCAAGGCGTTAAAAGTACAAGGGATATTAGAAAAAGAAGGAGAGGTCGTGCATGTTATCGCGGGGAAACTTATCGATATTACCGATGAAATTGTTGGTTTGAAAACCAAATCACGAGATTTTCATTAACGATTCAAATCGCCCTACCAGAAACGCTAGAAACGCTAGAAACGCTAGAAACGAAAAAGGGAAGCATCTGCTTCCCTTCATTTCAAATTGTTGAGTTACACCTCAACGTCAGCTTCCGTACGTCTTTTCTTAAATTCCCTATATAGTAATAAGCTCAAAGTCATAACGACTTTAGACGTTAACCATATCATTAAAAGGAACTACCTTAGATTGTGTGTGAAAAGTTACGTGAGTAATTGAGCATATTTTGTTACGAGAAATATGCCACATCAATAATAGCAAACGTTTTCTATAAGGTCACTCAAAACAAACTGCATGTCGGTATAAATTACAGGATCTGACGCATACGCTCTTGAGTTACCTCAACCAGCAAATCTGGTTGGAACTTAGAAATAAAGCGGTTACACCCTACTTTCTCCACCATCGCCTCATTAAAACTTCCACTTAATGAAGTATTTAGCGTAATGAACAGATCATGCATTCTAGGGTCAGTACGTACTTCGTGTGTCAGTTTATAGCCGTCCATTTCAGGCATTTCAGCATCGGTGATCATCAACAATATTTCTTGATTGATGTCTTTGCCTTCATCACACCAGCCCTTAAGTAAGGTCAGTGCTTCTAAGCCATCACAACACTCAATAATATTCAACCCAAGCTGCGACAAGGTGCCTTTGATTTGATTACGCGCTGTTGAAGAGTCATCAACGATAAGCACGTTACGTCCTATCATTTCCTGAGCTAACTGCTGATCTAACACACCTTCAGAGATCGATACATCGTAATCAATGATCTCAGCCAACACTTTCTCAACATCGATGATCTCGACGATCTTGTGCTGCTCTTCTTCTTGAATATGCGTGATAGCGGTTAGGTAGTTTGCGCGGCCTGTTGTCTTTGGCGGCGGTTGGATTTCTGTCCATGTCGTATTGACGATATTACGAACTTGCCCAACCAAGAAACCTTGTACGGTTCGGTTGTATTCAGTAATGATCAGGTTACTCTCTTGAGATTCCGCACGAGATGGCGGAAAGCCAATGGCACTTCGCAGATCAATCACAGGTACCGATTCACCACGTAGAGAAGCAACACCCGTAATATGGTGGTGAGAGCCCGGTAAGCGAGTAAGTACTGGCACTTTTAGGACTTCTTTCACTTTAAATACGTTAATCGCAAATAGTTGACGACTATTTAAGCTGAATAATAAGAGTTCCAGACGGTTTTCACCGACTAGCTTGGTTCTCTGATCAACCGAATTTAAAACGCCAGACATACAACACCTTAGTGACAAATAATAACTGTGGCTACAATAGCCTACTTCAATAGGTTAAAGCAAAGCGCTAATGCACAGAATGCTTAAACTAAGTACAACAAATGATGTTATACAAAGCTTAAGTACATGGAAAGGTTCGGGGTAAGGCTTAAAGAAGAGAAAAAGAGTTAGCCTTCAATAACTTTCATTAGCAGTTGACCATCATATAAAGCCTGCTTGATGAGAGCAGCACCTGGCATGGTTGCCTGCTTATAAAAACGAGATTCCACCAGCTCTAAGTCTTTATGGTAAACCGATAGGCTCTGCTCTTCGATGCACTTTTGAATCGCTGGGTATAACACGCTCTTCGCCTGATTGATAACACCACCCACCAAGATTTTCTCTGGGTTGAATAGGTTAATCACAATCGCAATCGCAGAGCCTAGATAACGGCCTAACTGCTCAATCACTTCGACAGCCAATGGATCACCATCAGCAGCGGCAGCGCAGATCTGTTCAATAGTGACGTCTTCAAACACAGTTAGCGTTGATTCTTCACCATTTGCCAGTCGCTCTTTGACTTGCTCACGGATCGCTTGAGAACTCGCCACCGTTTCTAAACAGCCTCGGTTACCACAATGACAAAGCTTACCCTCTTTATCGATCTGGATATGACCCAGTTCACCGATATTACCGTGACGCCCTTGCAGAACGCGACCATCGAGAATGATCCCGGCACCTAAACCGTGGTGAATAGAGATAAGAACAGAGTTGTCGTTATCTTGTGAGTTACCAAACAGCTTCTCTGCTAATGCCCATGCTCGGGTATCATTGGCAATAAAAACTGGCAGACCGGTTTCTTTGTAGATCTCCGGCCCTAACGCTAAATTTTCAACGTTGTAGTGCGGCATTTGCAACACAATACCCTGCTCTGAATTCACAAGGCCTGGCAGTGTGATAGCGATACTCGTCACCCTGTCGAGTTGCTCAGCATAGGTTTGGAAGAACTCATCGATTTCATGAAGAAGACGCGCCAGCACATCATCTTGATCACGTTCGTGAATATCAATTTTGGTATCGATAAGCACGTCGCCGCCCAATTCATGGAGCGCGATCGTCAAGTATCCGCGACCAAGACGCATCGACAAAAATTGCCAACCTTCGTTATTGGTTTGTAGACCGACAGCAGGACGTCCACGAGTCGTGGCTTCTTGAACCGTGGTTTCGTGAATAAGGTGAGCTTCAATGAGTTCACGGGTAATTTTAGTAATACTCGCCGGAGCCAACTCACTTTGCTTGGACAGATCGATACGAGAAATAGGACCTTTAAGGTCAATTAGTTTATATACACGACCAGCATTGACCTGTTTGATATGATCAATATGGCCCGGTTGAGCCATGTACATTTTACGCTCCAGAAATCATCAACGAGGTAATTTTTTTACTTTGCGAAGTAATTGTGAAGTCACTTGGTATATCGCCGTGACCAGTATCACGTATATACATGAATCTTTGTGTATCGAGTCAAATTGTTCGAGGAAAATTAACACCCACATCGATAAATCGAGACTTAATTTTCATAAAAAAACATCGCGCTTGAGTGCTAAATACAATAAATATCAGTAAATACAGAAATATCTTCCTAGCTCCCAATAAATTATCAATTAATGCATATACTTAATTCAGTCTTGTAAAAGATTACTTGGTCTCACTCTAGGAGTATTCATGACAGCCGAATTAAGAAAAACGAAAATCGTCACAACGCTAGGCCCTTCAACAGATAAAGGTAACGTGCTTGAAGAAATCATCAAAGCAGGTGCCAATATCGTCCGTATGAACTTCTCTCACGGCACCAGCGACGACCATATACAACGCGCAGAAAAAGTCAGAGCAATAGCAAAAAGACACGGTACTCAAATCGCCATTCTCGGAGACTTACAAGGTCCCAAGATTCGTGTGTCGACATTCAAAGATGGCAAAATCCAACTTGCCGTAGGCGACCTGTTCACTCTCGATAGCAGCCTAGGTTTAGGCGAAGGCAATCAAGAAGCCGTTGGCCTTGATTACAAAGAACTGCCTAACGACGTATCCGCCGGCGATATCTTGTTGCTTGACGATGGTCGTGTTCAACTCAAAGTAACCAAGGTCGAAGGTTGCCGTGTTCACACCGAAGTTATCATTGGCGGCCCACTCTCAAATAACAAAGGCATCAACAAAAAAGGCGGCGGCCTTTCCGCAGAAGCGCTAACAGAAAAAGACAAACGCGACATCGTCACCGCCGCACAAATCAAAGTGGATTACCTAGCGGTGTCTTTCCCTCGTAATGGTGAAGACATGCACTACGCTCGTCAGCTTGCACGAGAAGCCGGCTTAGAAGCTCACCTCGTCGCAAAAGTGGAGCGAGCAGAGACAGTCGCCACTGTTGAGAACATGGATGACATCATAATGGCCTCAGATGTGGTCATGGTGGCTCGTGGTGACCTCGGAGTGGAAATTGGTGACCCTGAGTTGGTCGGTGTACAAAAACAGCTTATACGCCGTGCCAGAGCGCTTAACCGAACGGTGATCACCGCAACTCAAATGATGGAATCAATGATTTCTGCGCCAATGCCCACTCGTGCCGAAGTGATGGACGTTGCCAATGCAGTACTCGATGGCACCGACGCAGTCATGCTTTCCGGTGAAACTGCTGCCGGTGATTACCCAGTCGAAACCGTAAAATCGATGGCAGAAGTGTGTATTGGAGCTGAGAAGATGGCGGGGGTTAACCAATCGAATTACCGTATTGACCGCACCTTTGTTACCGCTGAAGAAACCGTTTCTATGGCAACCATCTATTCGGCAAACCATATGGAAGGCATTAAAGGTGTAGTCACTCTCACCGAATCTGGCCGTACTGCGTTGATGATGTCTCGCTTAAGTGCTGACATGCCTATCTACGCGCTGTCTCGTAACGAAGGAACGCTCAATCGCTGTACCTTGTACCGAGGTGTTACACCTATTTACTTTGAGACAGAAGCCAAAGACAGCTTTGATATTGCGCTATCAACACTCACTTGCCTGAAGGAGAAAGGACACCTTAAGTTTGGCGACCTAGTGATCGTCACTCAAGGTGATATCATGGATGTAGCAGGCTCAACCAACTGTATGAGAATCTTGCCTGTCACTTAGTGTGTGGCCGTAAGGCGAAACGATTTGCCTAGTCTCAAAAGCAAAAAAGGGTTATCGAACCACGTTCAATAACCCTTTTTCATTTCAGAACATTCTTCGTTAATGACACGGCTAACTCGCGGTATGCTAACTCATCAAGATTGAGTACTACTTGTCAGCAGCAATGGTGGCCAACTGTGGCATGTGTGAATTGCGAGCGTTTTCCGTTGAAGTGTAGGTTTCTACAAATCGGTAACCGGCTTCTAAGCCCAATTCGTAATCGTGCAACAGATCTTCTTTGTCACTCATTAATGAACTCGATTTTAGCGGCTGACTTGGCGCTATTTGCACCACAAACGCATCGTCCGGTGGCGAATTCAAAAAGTCCTGAGTTAATGAATAAGTTTGGTAATGCACCATCAACATATCAGCTAAGCCTGAATCAAACTTATCCCCAATTAAATGACTCAAACGATAAATGTCATCCGCTCCAAATAGCCAGCGACCACCGTTCAGCAGGTCCAAATGCCCACGGTCACGCTTCTGCTCTTTTGAGCGCATAATTTGTTGTTGGAAGAAAGAGGCCCAGTCGTTTTTCCACTGTTCCACTTTCTGTTGCCAATGACCTTGAACACTGTCAAAAGATTCGCGGAACCATTCCAATTCTTCGGCAGATATCGGTTTAGGTGCTTTAATTGAAGACTTAGTCACCTGAGCTTCAGCTAAATCCACATCTTCATCCTCTAGCACGGGCTCAGTACGAATCACAACAATGGAACGAGCTTGCCTGCGCCATGCTTCTTGGACCGGTATGCATGCTGATACGCCACCGTCCACATAAGCACTGTCACCAATATAAATTTCATCATTGTACAAACGAGGAATGGCGCAGGTCGCAATCATCACCTTATACCAATCTTCGCCCAATAACGGAAAGTAGTGATCTCGCAGATCTTTAGAATCCGTTACAGCCGCATAGAAGTGGCGATCACCTAGCGTTTGTCGTCCCAAATCCAGATCGAGTTTGTATGGATAAGCCATGATTTGTTCTAAGGCCCACTCTAATCCAAGGTTCTTTCTGTGGCGTATATAGGAAAAGAGATTAAAGAACTCCGGTGCAGTAGTGAGGTCGAGAACGAAAGAACGACCAAGGCCTTTATCGCGGCACAGATAAGCACATAAATTAAGAGCGCCTGCTGAGGTGCCAAAAAATTCGTCGAAGGGGTCAAAATTAGAAAGAAGAAAGGCATCCAGCACTCCAGAAGTAAAAATACTTCTCTGTCCGCCACCTTGAGCGACCAGTGCTGTTTTTCCAGCAATAAACTTAGCGTAATAGTCTAAGTCTATTGCTGTATCAATATTGGTTATAATCCCACTATTCATTATTCCCTGAGTATAAAAACTCAGCCTCGAATTGGAAGGTATTAACTACCAATCGCAATAAAGCCAAATGAAAGAATGACTGTGTAGATAAACGCTGTTATTTGTAGGGCATTTTTCAGATTATGGTCCATAGACACCTCTGGCTTATTATTAATTTGTCGAGTCTCTATTTAAGTACTATCAGGTGTGTGAAGTATCTTCAAGAATCGTCGAAATTAGTCGCACAATATTGATGTAACCATCACAATTAGTAAGTGTATGGATAAGGATATACTCATGAATAACAAAGCAAATATGATGGCACTGATTGCGTTTCTCTCCGTTTCAAGCGCACATGCTTCGCCGGAGATCATCATTACTCCGATGGTGGGTTATACCGGCGGTGGCAGTGTCGAAGACCAGGACGGTAAAACCTATGACATGAAAGGCTCTGAAAACTACACCTTTGCAATTGAAACGCCACTTGAAAAAGGACGCATCGGCTTCTTCTATTCCAATCAGAGCTCGGAATTAGAAACACTCAACCTAAGCTCCTCCATCCAATACCTACACTTTCAAAGTAGCATCTACTACCCGGCCTCCCCCGTGTTGTCGGGTTATCTAGGGTTAGGTCTTGGGGCTTCTTACGTCGATGTAGACTGGGCAAAAGATAAGTATGGGTTCTCAACCTCAATCTTTGGTGGCTTAGAGTACAAATTTAGTGATCGATTAGCGTTGAACACACAAGTACGTTGGTTAGGTACCGTCGTGGATAACGACACAACTGGCGTGTGTAACATCCCAAGCAATGGACAAGAGTGCATTATTCGCTTTGATACCGACTGGATGAACCAATTCCAAGCCAATATCGGACTCAGTTTTACTTTCTAAGCGGCTCAATGAAGCAAAAATATAAGATCGGCCCAAATGAAAAAACCAGCTAAGTGCTGGTTTTTTTCATTATTAAAACGGTTTCGGTTCAGATTAAAACTTGTAGGTAACACCTAAAGCGCCACCTACTTGCAACTCAACACCTTTATACATATCGAGCTCAGGGTGCACTTGTGCGTAAGCATTCCAACCTTCGTAGAAGTTCACTTTTACGCCTAACGGCAAGCGTAAGCCAAAGTCGTCATTCCATTCAGCCCAAGCACCAGCACCGACGTACCAACTCAATGGAGCTTCAGTCTCGAACTGACCACGCTTCCAAATGTAGTCAAATGCAGCACCGTCATTCCCAATCGTAGCACGGTATTTCTGATCAAATTCCACAACGACACTCAGGTCTTGGTCAATGGCAAGTCCAACTTCCAAAGCTGGAGCTTCAGAAGCGTGAGCAAACGAGGCTCCGCTGCAGCACATAAGGCCGATCAAGTAACGATGTTTCATAATATTCTCAGACTGTGTTTAAAAGCGGTAGTTTACTGGAATAATAACGAAAGGTGTCATCGCTAGGTAAAAGATAAAAGACACGAAAAATTTAAGAGCAACCATCAACTGATCGAGTTGAATGATAAGTATCTGAGTTAATGGAGATTAAGCATAATAGGTCTTTCATAGAGCTGAAAATAAAAAAGGAGGCCTTTCGGCCTCCTTTCAATTTATTGAATCAGTGAATTAACCGTTGTTACGGATCCACTCATCCATGTCTGTCTTAAGGTTGTCAGACTTAGTACCGAAGATAGCTTGTACGCCACCAGCAACTACAACAACACCTGCAGCGCCTAGTTTCTTCAGTTTGTCTTGGTCAACAAGAGCTGTATCAGCTACTGCAACACGTAGACGAGTAATACAAGCGTCAAGACCTGTGATGTTCGCTTTGCCACCGAATGCAGCAACTAGCTCACCAGCAAGTTCAGAACCAGTCGCAACTGACTCTTCTTCAGTCTCGTCTTCACGGCCTGGAGTTTTAAGGTCTAGAGCTTTAATCACAGTGCGGAATACGATGTAGTAGATTGCAGCGTAAGCAATACCACATACAACCATTAGACCCATCTTAGACGCGTTGCCAGATAGAACTAGGAAGTCGATTAGACCGTGTGAGAAAGATGTACCGTGTACAAAACCTAGAGTGTTCGCAAGAACGTAAGCAGAACCAGCTAGTAGAGCGTGGATTGCGTACAGAACAGGAGCAACGAATAGGAATGAGAATTCGATTGGTTCAGTGATACCCGTTAGGAATGAAGTCAACGCAGCAGAAGCCATGATGCCCATTACTTTAGCGCGGTTTTCAGGCTTAGCTGAGTGTGCAATCGCGATTGCAGCAGCAGGTAGACCGAACATCTTGAACATGTAACCACCAGCTAGCTGACCGAAGCCATTGCCCGCTGCACGAGATGCGTCATCAGCAACTAGGTAACAAGTAAGAACACCGTTTTGAGTTTCGCCAGCAGCGTTTACACAAGTACCAGCTTCAAAGAAGAAAGGTACGTTCCAAACGTGGTGAAGACCAAATGGAATTAGAGAACGCTCAACGATACCGTAGATACCAAACGCCACTTGTGGGTTTTGGTGAGCAGCCCAATCAGAGAACGCAGAGATAGCGCCGCCAACTGGTGGCCATACTACAGATAGTAGGATTGCTAGACCAATCGCAGAGAAACCTGTGATGATTGGCACAGCACGCTTACCAGCGAAGAAGCCAAGGTACTCTGGTAGTTGAATACGGAAGAAACGGTTGAATGCCCAAGCAGCAACACCACCGACTAGGATACCACCTAGTACACCAGTATCGATTTTATCAACGCCCATTACACCAGCCATTACGCCAAGTGTAGCAGTCATGATGCCGTAACCAACGATAGCAGCTAGACCAGCCACACCATCGTTGTTAGTAAAGCCAAGTGCAACACCTACTGCGAACAGTAGTGCCATTTGACCAAATACTGAACCACCAGCTTGTTCCATTAAGTTTGAAACGATTTCTGGAATGAAAGGAAGATCTGCTGCACCGACACCTAGCAAAATACCCGCAACTGGTAAAACTGATACTGGAAGCATCAGAGACTTACCAACTTTCTGCAGGCTAGCAAAAAGGTTCTTAAACATGTTTATGCTCCTGATAAAGATAAAATAATTATATTGGGTTCTAACGGCACACCCCCGTAGCCTATATGTTAGCACCCTGCGAAAATGTAACCATGTATTGCATTATATTTTCTGCCGCTAAATATATATTGATGGGGAACTAACTTTCTAGTCACTTACGAAATTTAGTTTCAAAACACGTCTTGGATCACATGTCAAATCTAGAAATGCAATGCTTTACAATTATTTAATTAATTGAAATACATAGATATTTTTCAAGAGCCCTATTATTTTACTGGGTAAATAAAATAGGAGCTAATGTTATTTTTAGTAACAAAATTACAAATGTTATAATTAGCGCTCTCAAGTTCAACATAATTCGTAAACATTAAAAAAAAACGCATTTTTGGTGATCAAAAACACAAAAAGGGAGCTTTCGCTCCCTTTTATTTGTTTAGTTAGATTTTTATCGCAAAAAAAGTTTCTGGTAATTTTTGGTCGTTTGTTCAGCAACCTCTTTCATCGACATACCTTTTAATTGCGCAATATAGGCCGCCACTTCCACGACATATGCAGGTTGATTCTGCTTGCCACGATATGGAATTGGCGCCAAGTATGGAGAATCCGTCTCGATAAGCAACCTGTCTAGCGGTAGGTTCTTAACAACTTCTTTAAGTTCTGTAGCCTGCTTAA
Organism: Vibrio sp. ZF 223; assembly: GCF_003050585.1. Lineage (NCBI taxonomy): Bacteria > Pseudomonadati > Pseudomonadota > Gammaproteobacteria > Vibrionales > Vibrionaceae > Vibrio > Vibrio sp. ZF 223. The sequence continues at coordinate 244,243 of NZ_PIGB01000002.1, read as the reverse complement.
AGGTCACAATACCTGAAATTGAGATATAGAAACCCAGTTCCATTGCCGCTTCAGCAAACGCTTGATCTTCAGTAAAGCAGTGAATCACACCACCACACATCTCAGCTCCGCCATCACGTAAAATAGCTAATGTGTCTTCACGCGCATTACGAGTGTGGATGATCAAAGGTTTATTAAGCTCAACGGCCAATTCAACATGCTGCTTAAATCGTAGCTGTTGTAGCTCTGCAGTCTCTGGTTGATAGTGATAATCTAAACCTGTCTCACCAATCGCCACCACTTTAGGGTTACTCGCGTACTCACGCATTGTCTCTAGACAGAAATCACTTTCAACATCGAGAGGGTGAACGCCACAAGAGGCTTTAACGTTATCAAACGGCGAGATCATCTCGAGCATATTTTCAAACGAATTCAGTGTCACACCAACAGACAACAGCTGGTCTACGTTTGCTGCCTTCGCTTTGTTCACAACGTCTTCTACGCTTGTGTGTAAATCTTGATAATCCAGTTTGTCTAAATGACAGTGGGAATCTACGAACATGTTTCCTCGCAAGTGGCTATCAGCCAATTCATTATGAGTAGCTCCGTATTGAGCCCAGGGTGTTGCTTTAACTGCTCAATCAATATCAGCAGTTTATTCGATGCTGCGTAAGCACTTTGATAAGACATCACCTCAACCAGAGCTTTCGCGCTCGGAGTGATAGCCTGATTCGCCAAACCAAAATGCAGCTTCTGTACATCTGACAATAAATGCCAAAGCCAGCCAAGTTGAATCAAAGGGTCTTTGCTAAGCTCTGTCGAGAATTTTAGCATGTCAGGTTGAGTGCCCTTAATGACATTAACAAAGCCATCAAGCGCTTTGGTCGAAGCCTCTACCCCACCCTGCTCAAACATCGCCTTTGCTTTTAAAGGCGCGTTGTCATTAAGCGCTAAAATATATTGTGGGACAGCCTTACCAACTTCACCATCTAACCAAGCAGACCCCACCTCCAACTGTGGGCTTACCACATTAAATTGTTGGCAACGGCTAATGATAGTCGGCATCAAACGGTTACTATTACGAGTAGAAAGAATGAAGATACATTTGCTTGATGGCTCTTCCAGAGTTTTCAGTAGTGCGTTGGAAGCCGATTCGTTCATTGCTTCAGCAGGGTTAAGCAAGATAACGCGCAAACCACCTAACTGAGAAGACTCTTGAGCCCAACGGTTACTGGCACGCACTTGATCAACCGTGATCGACTTACCTTCTTTCTCTGGTGAGATCACATGAAAATCAGGATGGCTGCCCGACTTCATTAATTCACAGCTGTGGCAAAACCCGCACGACTCGCTTTCATAGTTCGTACACATCAATGCGTCGGTAAGTTGGCTAATCAACGCATCAACGCCTAGCCCTTCCGGCGCATTAACAATTACAGAGTTAGGAAAACGCTCCGCATCGAGACTTTTTTTCCACTCACTCCATACCGGTGTGAGCCAAGAATACACTTCAGCCATGACTACCTACTGTTTATCGAGCCAAGCAGTTAGCGCGACTTTAATATCAGCGGCTACTTGCTCAATTTCTTGCTGCGCGTTAATCACAAGTACAGAATCATCTTGTTCTGCAATTTCTAGATAGCGCTCACGCGTACGGTCAAAAAACGAGATATCCATCTTTTCAATTCTATCTAGCTCACCACGACCTCTAGCACGCTCTAGCCCTACTCTAGGGTCTAGGTCCAAATATAGCGTTAGATCGGGTTTAAAGCCGCCTAGCGTGGTTGCTTTCAGTGATTCCATAGTAGTGCGTGCAATCTGGCGACCACCACCTTGGTATGCCTGTGAAGACATATCATGACGATCACCCAATACCCATTGACCACTGTCTAGTGCAGGCTTGATAACGTTTTCTACTAATTGAACACGTGCTGCGTACATCAGCAGCAACTCAGTCATGTCTTGAAGCTTCTCACCTTCGTGCTCTTCTTTAACCAATGAACGCATCTTTTCAGCTAAGACAGTACCACCCGGCTCGCGAGTATTAACAATATCCTCAACACCCGATGCTTTTAATGTCTCAACGATGGCATTGATCGCTGTACTTTTGCCAGCGCCTTCAAGGCCTTCAACCACGATAAATTTCGACTGATTCATAATTATTTCTTTATCTGTTTTTTCTTAATTGTTTTAAGTAAGCTCGTACTGCACGGTTGTGCTCAGTCAAACTCTTTGAAAATACGTGACCACCTGTTCCACTCGCAACGAAATACAAGTAGTTACTCTTCTCTGGATTCAACGCCGCGTTGATAGACGCTTTGCCTGCCATAGCGATAGGGGTCGGTGGCAAGCCACTCATTGTATAGGTGTTGTATGGCGTTGGCGTGCGTAAGTCTTTTTTACGGATATTGCCATCGTAGCTGTCACCCATGCCGTAGATAACCGTTGGGTCAGTTTGCAACCGCATACGCTTGTTCAGACGGTTAACAAATACAGAAGAGACACGCTCACGTTCTGACGCAACAGCGGTCTCTTTCTCAATGATAGACGCAAGAATTAACGCTTCGTATGGCGATTTCAGAGGAAGCTTATCCGCTCGATTTTCCCACTCTTCATTCACCACGCTCATTAGGTCGCGATGCGCGCGCTTCAACAAATCTAAATCAGTGGTGCCGTAGGTGTAATGATACGTTTCTGCTAAGAAAAGACCTTCTAGCTTCTCGTTTTCAATACCCAACTTTTCAGCGATCTCTTTTTCAGAAACACCGTCCAACGTCTGTTGAATGAATTCGTTGTCTTTTAGCTGGACAAGCCATTCATCAAAGCGACTGCCTTCAACGAAGGTAATAGTGAATTGGTGCTCTTTGCCCTCAACAAGCACTTGTAGTGCCTGCTCTAATGTTAAACCCGGTTCAAGCAGGAAAGTCCCCGCTTTTACGTCTACAAGCTCAGGGTGTAATTTACGAATTAACTTCTCGTAAGGAGAAGCCTCAAAAAGCCCCTCGTTAATCAACTGGGCTAGAACGCGGTTAAAGCTGCTACCTGAAGCAACAGTCACGACTTGTGGTTTTTCTAATTGAATAACTTGTTTCAGGTTATCTTGTGCTTGGTTGTAAACATAAAAACCAGCAGCACCAGCTGCGATTAAGCACAAGATAATAAAAATAAATAACTTTTTGATCACGAGTTTAGTTGTCCTTGAAGGCTACGAGTAACGGTTCCAATGTTAAATTGGGTATCACTAATACGGGTAACTGGGGCAACCCCTAAAATGGAGTTGGTCATGAAAACCTCATCAGCTTGCATGAGTTGAGATAAGCAGTAGTCACTAATTGTAACGGAAAGTTCAGCTTGATTCAGCGCGGTTAACACTTGCTTACGCATAACCCCTGCTACACCACTTTGAGTGAGTTGAGGTGTGTATATCGCCTGACCTTTGCGCCAAAACAGGTTGGCCATTGTGGTTTCAATCACATTGCCTGAAATATCAAGAACCACACCATCCACTTCATTGGTTTGGTCCATTTCGTCTTTCATCAAAATCTGCTCAAGACGATTATTATGCTTATGGCCAGCAAGTAGTGGGCTCAAACCTAGCGCTTGATGGCAAACACCGAGTTCAACACCAGAATCTTGCAACGCTGAATAATGGCTTGGGAAATCAAAAGTACTGATGGTGACCGTAGGTTTAGCGATATTCTTGGTGCTGTAGCCACGCCCACCCGCTCCACGGCTAACGTGCAGCTTAATCCCTGCTTTTTCATTATGAGGTTTGTTTGCGTTATGGAACTTCTTTGAGCCAGAAAGGTTCTTTGTGCCATGAAGAGCGTTATGTTGGATGTGTTGAAGCGCAGTATCGAGCCAAGGACTAACAACATCCCAATCAAGAGCAGAAATGCGTAGCGCTTTCAGGCATTCATCTACACGATGCTGATGATCGTGAAAATGTTGAATCTGGCCACCTTTTACAAGCATGGTTGTAAAACAGCCGTCTCCGTACTGAAATGAGCGATCCAATATATCGACAGTTTGCTGGCTTTCTCCATCAACCCAAAACATGTTTTTCCCCATAAAAAGAAACGGCTCAATGCTAAAGCATCAAGCCGTTTAAAAACAAGTCTAATTGTGACTATCTACGAGTGTTTATGTCTTTAATAAGATGATTAAATCTTTTTGAAGATCAAACAGCCGTTTGTACCACCGAAACCGAATGAGTTACATGCAGCATATTCCATGTTGCTAACTTCACGCGCAGTGTGAGGTACTAAGTCAATATCTAAGCCTTCTTCAGGATCATCTAGGTTGATTGTTGGTGGAACAATTTGGTCAACCAGAGACATAGCCGTGATGATAGCTTCAGCAGAACCTGCAGCACCTAGAAGGTGACCAGTCATTGATTTCGTAGAAGAAACCAATACTTGCTTGCTGCCTGCTTCGCCAAGAGCACGCTTAATGCCCTTAACTTCCGCTACGTCACCCGCAGGAGTCGACGTACCGTGTGCGTTAACATAACCGATTTGTTCACCAGTAATGCCAGCATCACGCATAGCCGCTTCCATCGCTAGTGCGCCACCAGAGCCATCTTCACTTGGAGATGTCATGTGGTAAGCATCACCCGACATACCGAAGCCAACTAGCTCACAGTAAATCTTAGCGCCACGCGCTTTTGCATGTTCGTACTCTTCAAGAACCATCATGCCGGCACCGTCACCAAGAACGAAACCATCACGGCCTTTGTCCCATGGACGAGAAGCTTTTTGAGGCTCATCGTTACGAGTAGACAGTGCTTTAGCCGCACCAAAACCGCCCATACCTAGTGGTGTAGATGCTTTTTCAGCACCACCCGCTAGCATTGCGTCTGCATCGCCGTATGCAATCATACGAGCCGCGTGACCAATGTTATGTAGGCCAGTCGTACATGCAGTAGAAATCGCGATGTTTGGACCGCGTAGGCCACGCATGATAGACATGTGACCAGCAATCATATTCACGATCGTCGACGGTACGAAGAACGGGCTGATCTTACGAGGGCCTTTTTCAGTTAGAGCTTGGTGACCGGCTTCGATCAAACCAAGACCACCAATACCAGAACCGATAGCAACACCCACACGTGGAGCGTTTTCTTCAGTAATAGTTAGGGCTGAATCATCTAAAGCTTGAATACCTGCTGCGACGCCGTACTGGATGAACAAGTCCATCTTACGAGCATCTTTTTTAGTCATATACTCTTCGCAGTTAAAGTCTTTAACTAGACCTGCAAAACGAGTTGAGAAATTGGTTGCATCAAAGTGCTCGATATTAACGATACCACTTTGACCAGCTAGCAGGGCTTTCCAAGAAGATTCTACAGTGTTGCCTACCGGTGACAACATACCCATGCCAGTGACAACTACACGACGCTTGGACACGATTTTACACTCCGGGGATTGAGGTGATTTAAGATGAGGATAGATGAGTTAGATAAAACACAGGCGGTCGAGGTGACCGCCTGGGAGAGATTATTACTGAGCGCTAGTTACGTAATCGATAGCTGCTTGAACAGTAGTAATTTTCTCAGCTTCTTCATCTGGGATTTCAGTGTCGAATTCTTCTTCTAGAGCCATTACTAGCTCAACTGTGTCTAGAGAATCTGCACCTAGGTCATCAACGAAAGAAGCTTCGTTTTTAACTTCAGCTTCGTCTACACCTAGCTGTTCAACAATGATTTTCTTTACGCGTTCTTCGAGGTTGCTCATTTTTTCTTTTCCTTTACAGAGTTCGCTTTATGCGATGTTTTCCGTAGTTTATTCAATCTATTGAAAGTTGCAAGGTCAACTTTTCTGGTCAAACCACAATTTTCACGATTTTAACCGAAATTACGTATGATCTTGACTTAAATCATGCACAAATGTTGCACATAATTTACACCATGTACATACCGCCATTGACGTGAAGTGTTTCACCTGTGATATAAGCTGCCGCAGGTGACGCCAAAAATACCACAGCTTCAGCGATTTCGCGAGGGTCACCTAGTCGACCTGCTGGTACATTCGCCAAAGTTGCTGCACGTTGGTCATCATTTAGCGCTTTAGTCATGTCAGTTTCGATGAAACCAGGAGCTACAGTGTTCACTGTAACGCCACGAGACGCAACTTCACGAGCCATTGATTTAGTAAAACCAATTACGCCAGCTTTTGCAGCTGCGTAGTTAGCTTGACCAGCGTTACCCATAGTACCTACTACAGAACCAACGTTTACGATACGACCTTGACGCTTCTTCATCATGCCACGCAATACAGCTTTAGACATGCGGAAGATAGGCGTTAGGTTAGTGTCGATGATGTCATTCCATTCGTCGTCTTTCATACGCATAAGTAGGTTATCACGAGTGATACCTGCGTTGTTAACTAGAATGTCAATCGCACCGAATTCATCGTTGATGGTTTTCAGTGTAGCAGCAATTGAGTCAGTATCCGTTACATTAAGAGCAAGACCTTTACCGTTCTCACCAAGGTACTCGCTGATTGCAGCAGCGCCGCCTTCAGATGTAGCAGTACCGATAACTTTAGCACCACGCTCAACTAAAAGTTCAGCGATTGCACGACCGATGCCACGGCTTGCGCCTGTAACTAGTGCAACTTTGCCTTCTAAATTCATCATAACTTCTCTATTAAGTGGTTATTACTTAGCAGCTTCTAGTGATGCAGTGTCATTAACTGCAGCAGCTGTCATAGTTTTTACGATTCGTTTTGTTAGACCAGTAAGAACTTTACCAGGGCCTAATTCAAGTAGCTTCTCGACACCTTGTTCATTCATCGCTTGTACACCTTCAGTCCAACGAACTGGACTGTATAGCTGACGAACAAGTGCGTCTTTAATTTTTGCAGGGTCTGTTTCAGCAATAACATCAACGTTATTGATAACAGGCAATGCTGGCGTGTTGAACTCTAGAGCTTCTAGAGCCACTGCTAGCTTGTCTGCTGCTGGCTTCATCAGTGCACAGTGAGACGGCACAGAAACAGGTAACGGAAGTGCACGCTTAGCGCCCGCTTCTTTACAAAGCGCACCTGCACGCTCTACTGCCGCTTTGTTACCCGCGATAACAACTTGGCCAGGAGAGTTAAAGTTAACTGGAGACACAACTTCGTCTTGCGCAGCTTCTTCACACGCTTTAGCAATCGCTTCATCGTCTAGACCAATGATTGCGTACATTGCACCAACACCAGCAGGAACCGCTTCTTGCATCAGTTGGCCACGTAGTTCAACCAGCTTGATCGCTTCTTTAAAGTCGATAACGCCCGCACATACGAGTGCAGAGTATTCGCCTAGGCTGTGACCTGCTAAGTTTACAGGTTGCTCTAGACCAAGCTCTTGCCATACACGCCAAATTGCAACAGACGCTGTTAGTAGAGCCGGTTGAGTACGAAAAGTTTCATTTAGATTTTCTACTGGACCATCTTGAACCAATGCCCATAGATCGTAACCAAGTGCTTCTGAAGCTTCAGCAAATGTTTGTTTAACAACATCATACTGTTCGCCTAGGTCAGCAAGCATACCGATAGCTTGAGAGCCTTGGCCTGGGAATACGATAGCAAACTTGCTCATTGTAATTATCCTTTAAGCAAAGCAAAAAATTGAATAAGGCACATAAGTTATGTGCCTTGTTTGTTGATTATCGCTTGAGGTTAGAATTTAACTAACGCAGAACCCCAAGTGAAGCCGCCACCAAAGGCTTCAAGAAGAAGCGTTTGACCACGTTTAATTCGCCCGTCGCGAACAGCCTCATCAAGGGCCGTTGGTACGGTCGCTGCTGAAGTGTTGCCGTGCTTATCAAGGGTAATAACTACTTGATCAAGCGACATCGTCAGCTTTTTAGCCGTTGCCGAGATAATACGGTAGTTCGCTTGGTGTGGAACTAACCAATCAAGCTCTGACTTATCCATATTATTCGCAGCTAATGTGTCTTTAACTAGCTTAGAAAGCTGAGTTACCGCCACTTTAAATACTTCGTTGCCCGCCATGTGCAACCATTTGTCTGCATCACCGCCGCGCTCTGGTACTTCTAGGCTTAGAAGCTCACCGTATTTACCGTCAGAGTAAATGTGAGTAGACAAAATACCTGGCTCTTCGCTTGCGCCTACAACCACCGCCCCTGCTGCATCACCAAATAGGATGATAGTAGAGCGGTCAGTCGGATCACAGGTTTTTGACAGTGCATCCGCACCAATTACCAAAACGTTCTTACACATGCCAGTCTTGATGTGTTGATCAGCAACAGACAGTGCGTAAACAAAACCAGAACACGCTGCAGCCAAATCAAACGCAGGGCAGCCTTTAATACCAAGCTTACCTTGTACCTGACATGCCGAAGACGGGAATGTGTGGCTACTGCTGGTTGTCGCAACGATGATTAAATCAATATCTTCTTTGTCGATACCTGCCATTTCAATGGCATTTTCAGCAGCGTAAAACGCCATATCAGCAACGGTTTCGTTTTCCGCTGAAATGCGACGCTCTTTAATACCTGTTCTAGCAACAATCCACTCATCGCTAGTCTCTACCATTTTCTCTAAGTCTGCGTTTGTACGCACCTGAGATGGCAAGTAGCTGCCAGTACCTAAAATTTTGCTATACATGAAGACTAATAATGCCTCTCGAGTAAAACCGCTTCCAAACGATCGCTAATGCGGCTGGGGACTTGTCGTTTGACCTCGTGTACTGCTTCACCAATCGCGTTGACGACTGCAGACACATCAGCACTTCCATGACTTTTAATGACAATGCCGCGCAATCCTAACAAACTTGCGCCGTTATACTGGTCGGGGTTCAAGGTTTTTAATTCAGTAAATAGCTCAGAAAACAACATTCTGGCTATCCAACCCTTTATTGTTGAAGCCATCATGCGCGTTTTTAGCTTATCAATAAAGAGCTGAGCTGTACCTTCGCACGTTTTTAAGCAGACATTGCCCACAAAACCATCACATACGACGACATCAGCAGCATCTTGAAGTAATTGATTACCTTCAATATAGCCTATGAAGTTCACAGACTGAGTGTTCGACAACATTTCAGCGCATCGTTTTACAAGGTCATTACCTTTGATTTCTTCTGCACCGATATTCAAGATAGCGACACGTGGAGCGCGACCTAAATGTTGTTCCGCTAATGCACTGCCCATGACAGCAAACTGAAAGAGTGAATCCGCGTCACTAGACACGTTTGCCCCTAAATCAAGCATCCATGTGCGATTCCCTGATGCGGTAGGCAAAGCTGAAACCAATGCAGGTCTATCAATACCGGGGAGGAGCTTGAGTCGGAAACGGGATAAAGCCATCAGTGCGCCAGTGTTACCACCACTCACACAAGCATCAGCCTGTGATTCGGCAACTAGATCGATAGCGGCACGCATAGAGCTACCCTGACTATTACGTAAGGCTAGTGAAGGTTTTTCAGAATTGGAAATAACTCGATCACAATGCTGGATACTCAAACGAGAATCAGGCATTCGACCTAATGAAGATAATTGAGATGTGATCGCGTTTCGATCACCTATGAGAATGACTTTTAGCTCTGGGAAATACGACAGTGCCTGCACGGCGGCAGGCACTGTTACACGAGGACCGAAGTCCCCGCCCATTGCATCAAGCGCAACGGTTAGATTTTGCAAAGGTCAACCTTACTTGTTGATAACCTTTTTGCCGCGGTAGAAACCTTCGGCAGTCACGTTGTGACGTAGGTGAGTTTCACCTGAAGTTGCGTCTACAGAAAGTGCAGCTGTAGTTAGTGCATCGTGTGAACGACGCATGCCACGCATTGAACGTGATTTCTTGCTCTTTTGTACGGCCATTGACCCTACTCCTATGTAAATTCTTAAAGAAGCAATTACTTCTTTAAGCTTTTTAAAACATCAAATGGATTCGGCTTTTTATCTTCCTCAATTTCTTCAGGAAGTTCACCAAATACCAAATTATTTGAGTTAACGCTACAGTCCGCATCGTCGTGCATTGCTATTTGTGGCAATCCAAGGATGAACTCGTCTTCAACTAATTGAATCAGGTCTAACTCACCGTACTCGTTCAGATCTACCAAATCGTACTCTTCCGGTGCTTCCTCTTCACTTTTCTCACTGTAAACAGGAGTATAAGTAAATTGGACATCGCACTCATGTGCGAAAACCTCATTACAACGTTGACACTCTAAATCGACTTCGACGTTAGCTTTACCAGAGATAACGACTAATCGTTGTTCATCAAGCCCAAATGACATTGAGACTTGCGCGTCACGTTTTACGCCTTCAGTTGCTTCGGTTAAACGCTTTAAAAGACTGACCTGAATGATACCATTCACATCGAGTCGTTTTTGAGCCGTTCTTGCCGGATCAACTGTACGCGGTATTTTTTCCTTTTGCATAGGGCGCGAATCTTATCTTCCAAATCATGTTTAGTCAAAGGAAATGGCAAAAAAAATGTACTTTCCTGCCTTTCCTATTCAGAGCATTATGAATAGCAGGACAAGTTACGTTATCCTGAGATAAATGCTTCCTTGAATTGTAAATTAAAATGAGAAATTACCAACTAGTTTTAGCCTCTACATCACCATTTAGGCAAGAGATCCTCAAAAAACTACAGTTAAGCTTCATTACAGCCAAGCCAGACTGCGATGAAACGCCGCTTCCAGAAGAGACACCTCAACAGTTAGTGATGCGCCTTGCCGAGGCCAAAGCTAAGTCGTGCATGGTACAACAACCAAGCTTGGTCATTGGTTCTGATCAGGTTTGTGTTATTGATGGAGAGATCATAGGTAAGCCTCATACTCGAGAAAAAGCAATTGAGCAGTTATCGCGCCAAAGCGGTAAGAGCATCACTTTCTATACTGGCCTTTCTGTTTGGAACAGCGAGACCAACAAAGCTGACACGCGTCTCGACACCTTCATTGTGCATTTCCGTGATTTAACCGAACAGCAGATCATCTCTTATGTTGAGAAGGAACAACCTTATTACTGCGCGGGCAGTTTTATGTGTGAAGGATTAGGTATCGCGTTGTTTAAACAGATGGAAGGAAAAGACCCGAATACTTTGATCGGCTTACCGCTGATCGATCTGGTCGATATGTTAGAAGCGCAAGGAATGAATGTGCTGTAACGGATACGCTCTCTTTGTTAGAGATTCCCTACTCCTTCCTTCGTCAGTCTAGGGAATGACGGAACACGCAATTTTATCTAACCAGCTAATGATATAGAACGTGATTTTAAAAAGTCGTCATCCTCAAGAGCGAGGAACGAGCGACTTGGGGATCTTCAACAACAGATGAAAACAAAAAAGGTTGACGATATTCGTCAACCTTTCTCATTTATGGATACTGAAGAACAAATTTAGAGGCACTCTATGCCTTCGTATCTCGTATCTTCTTAAAGCTTACGTAAACCAGTTAGGGCTTTCTCTAGCCTTCTTTCCATTGGCGCCGAGATATCCATCTTCTCTTCACTACCTGGGTGCGTGAACTTAATGTTTGCTGCGTGTAGGAACAAACGATCCAGACCAACCTTACCCGTGTAAGCATCAAAACGACGATCACCGTAGCGATCATCCCAAGCAATTGGGTGGCCAGTATATTGAGTATGTACACGGATTTGGTGTGTACGCCCCGTAATTGGACTTGCTTGAACTAACGTCGCATCTTTGAATTTTTCTAAAACTCGAAAACGCGTCTCAGAGGCTTTACCGTTCGGGTTCACGCGAACAATACTGTTCACTTCATTTTTCAATAATGGAGCGTTAACAACCTTACAGCTGTTCTTCCATTCGCCCATGACTAGAGCGAAGTAATATTTTTGAACCGTTTTTTCACGGAACTGTGCTTGAAGGTGTCTTAGCGCCGAGCGCTTCTTAGCAACAAGCAGAATACCAGATGTATCTCTATCGATACGATGCACTAACTCTAGAAAACGAGCATCAGGACGAAGTGCACGCAATGCTTCGATTGCGCCAAACTTCAGCCCACTGCCACCATGAACGGCAGTACCCGAAGGTTTGTTTAGAATCAGCATGTGATCATCTTCATAAATGATGCACTGTTCTAATTCTGAGACCTTGTTGAGTTTCGTGCTTGGCACGTTCTCTTCTGTTTTCTCTTCAATAGTAACCGGAGGGATACGAACTAAATCGCCAGCTTTTAGTTTGTACTCAGCCTTGATACGTTTTTTGTTAACGCGGACTTCGCCTTTACGCACGATTCGGTAAATCATGCTTTTCGGGATGTTTTTTAATTGGTTGCGTAAGAAGTTATCAATACGCTGACCAGCCATATCTTCGTCAATGTCGACGAATTGGACTTGGGTTCTAATTTCGCTCATTGGGCTATTGTATCACTGTCACTTTTGATAATTGAGATTTTCTTAGCTCTATTCCGAACTTATTTATTCATAATCCCTGCCGATCTATCCTCAAATGCTCAATGAAGTTCTATATTTCTTTGATTCTTCGAACAAAAAAGCACCAAGATTCCTGCAAATTAAAATATCAATTGATAAATTATTTATAGACAGTGAGTTAGAGCTATCAAAACCCAAACAAAAACTGTTTTTTTTACAGCATTCCGACAAAGCAGATTGCTGTGTTTACCGACCGCTGCTATAGTTCACAGCTGCTATTAGTGGTTTGACTATTATTTAAACAGCTAACCATTCATAAGCAAGTAAATGAGTAGATAACTCAGATTAGACAGTGCTGCAATCGGCGTAAGACACGGTCAACTGAGTTCCTTATCGCTCTACTCACGTACGCTCATGTTGAGTATTCACCGCCACATCGCGGATCATAGGCTAACTCCCTATGATGACTGACGTGCCCCAGAGCATCCCTCTCCAGCCGGGAGGCTGCACCGATAAAGCCATGGGATCTGGCACCATGAGAAACGAAATAAAGCGATAAGAACAATGATGAAAATAAGAAAAGACAATGAGAATTTCTAAATGAAAAGAATGTTAATTAACGCAACTCAAAAAGAAGAGTTGCGTGTCGCTTTGGTTGATGGCCAGCGACTGTTCGATCTAGATATCGAAAGTCCAGGTCACGAGTCAAAGAAAGCGAATATCTACAAAGGACGTATTACCCGTATTGAACCAAGCCTAGAAGCGGCATTCGTTGATTACGGAGCAGAACGTCACGGTTTCCTCCCTCTTAAAGAAATTGCCCGCGAATACTTCCCTGAAGGTTATACATACCAAGGCCGTCCTAGCATTAAAGAAGTGCTAAAAGAAGGCCAAGAAGTAATCGTGCAAGTAGAGAAAGAAGAACGTGGTAGCAAAGGTGCTGCACTGACAACTTTCATCTCTTTGGCTGGTAGTTACTTAGTTCTTATGCCTAATAACCCTCGTGCTGGCGGTATTTCTCGTCGTATCGAAGGTGATGAACGCACTCAACTGAAAGCAGCATTAAGCACTCTTGAGCTTCCTCAAGGTATGGGCCTAATCGTGCGTACAGCGGGTGTTGGTAAAAGTGCAGAAGAGCTAGAGTGGGACCTGAATGTTCTATTGAATCACTGGGGCGCTATCAAGCAAGCTTCTGATTCAAATGCGGCTCCTTTCCTAATTCACCAAGAGAGTAACGTTATCGTTCGTGCGATTCGTGACTACCTACGTCGTGATATTGGCGAGATTCTAATCGACAGCAATACTATTTTTGAACGTGCACAAGCGCACATTCAATTAATACGCCCAGATTTCATGAATCGCGTTAAGAAATACGATGGTGAAGTACCACTATTCAGCCATTACCAGATTGAAAGCCAGATCGAATCTGCTTTCCAACGTGAAGTTCGCCTTCCATCTGGTGGTTCTATCGTAATCGACCCAACAGAAGCACTGACTTCTATCGATATCAACTCTGCTCGTGCAACAAAGGGCGGCGATATTGAAGAAACAGCACTTAATACTAACCTAGAAGCTGCCGATGAAATTGCACGTCAATTACGTCTACGTGACCTAGGTGGTCTTGTTGTAATCGACTTCATCGATATGACTCCGGTTCGCCACCAACGTGAAGTAGAAAGCCGTCTACGTGATGCCGTTCGTTTAGATCGCGCACGTGTTCAGATTGGTCGTATTTCTCGCTTTGGTCTTCTAGAGATGTCTCGTCAACGTTTGAGCCCATCACTAGCAGAAGCAAGCCACCACATTTGTCCTCGTTGTACAGGTACTGGTGTTGTTCGTGATAACGAATCTCTAGCACTGTCTGTTCTACGTTTGATCGAAGAAGAAGCTCTGAAAGACAACACAGCGCAAGTACTTGCAGTTGTGCCTGTGCCAATCGCTTCTTACCTTCTGAACGAAAAACGTCGCTCAGTAAACCACATCGAGAAGAACCAAGAAGTTAAGATCACTGTTGTTCCTAACTCAGACATGGAAACGCCGCATTTTGAGGTTATCCGTGTTCGTGAAGGTGAAGAGTTCGATCTACTGTCTTACTTGCTGCCGAACAAGCTAGAAGCTCTAAAAGAAGCGGAAAGCAAAGAGCCAGCTGAACAGACTATTCGTCCTAAGAAGATCGAAGAACCTGCTCTGAAAGGCTTTGCAGCTCCTGCTCAATCAGCACCAACTCCTGCTCCAGCACCTAAAGCTGTAGAAGAGAAGAAAGCTGAGCCAGCAGCGACTCAAGAACCAGGTCTAATTGGTCGTTTCTTCAAAGCTATCGGTAGCTTCTTATTCGGCTCTTCAACTCAAGAAGAGAAGAAAGAAGAAGAGAAGAAAGAAGAAGAAAAACCTAAGAACAATCGCAACAACGGCAACCGTCAACGCCGTGATCGTAACGATAACCGTCGTCGTAACCAACGTGGCGAACGTGGTGATAATCGTAACGAAAACCGCGACAACAAACGCCGTCGTAAGCCAGCTCGTGATGAGAAGCCTGAAGAGCAAAAAGAAACAGCTCCACAGCAAACTCGTCAGCCTCGTAAGCCAAAGCAAGACCGTCGCAACAAGCCACGTGATGAGCAGAAGCAACGCGAAGAGCAAGCTCCATCTAAATTAGCAGAAGAAGGTCTACAGCTAGCGGCAGAAGCACAAGCTGGAAAACCGGAAGCGCCTAAGGCTAAGCCTGAAGCGAAAGCAGCTAAGATTAAAGAGCGTCGTCAGCGTCGTAAACTGAACAAGCAAGTTCGCGTTAAAGACCAACAAGCTCAAGCTGAAGATAACGCTTCAAAAGAGCAAGTTGTTGCTAAAGAACTATCTGTTTCAAAAGAACAGTCAGTAGCTCAAGAGCAAAAAGTTGCGGAACAAGTAGAAGCAACTCAAGCGAATGCAGAGCAAACTGAACAGGAAGAGCCGAAACAACGTCGTAACCGTCGTTCTCCACGTCACCTACGTGCAAGTGGTCAGCGTCGTCGTCGCGGTCGTGATCGTCGCCCTAACCCATTCCGCCTACGTAAAGGTGGTGTAGCTTCTCCTGAGATGGCTATGGGTAAAGTGATGCCTCGCTTCATTCCAAAACCTCACCACAAGCAGGCAAAACCTGAAGTGACTGAAGTTCAAGTAGCAGCTGAAGCTCAAACATCTGTTCAAGATCAGAATGTTGCTCTCGAGACGGCACCACAAAGCACAGTAGTAATGGCAGGCGGTTTCGCATGTCCTGAACTTGCAATGGGTAAAGTTATCATCCGCCGTGAAGATGCTGCTGTTGAAGCTCAAGTAACTGAGACTCCTGCTGTAGTTGCAGAAGCACCAGTTGTTGAAGCACAAAAAGTTGAAGCTCCGGTTGAAACTGTGAAAGCAGAAGAAGTCGTAGTTGAAGCACCAGTTGTTGAAACTGCTGTGGTTGAACCAACAAAAGCAGTTGAAGCTCCTAAAGCTGAAAGTGCAAAAGTTGAAGAAGCACCTGTCGTAAAAGCAGAAGCTCCTAAAGCGGCACCAAAGGCAGCAGTTGCTAAGAAGCAAGCCAGTTCACCAATGACTAAAGCTCCTGGTCCTCAAGAGATCAAAGAGATTGAAGTGATTGCAGCTCCGTTCCGCACTGAACGTTTTGTATCGAAAGGTGCAGGCAGTCAGGCAGCGTCGAACAAGGCTGGCGCGGCGATGACTAAGCCAAACTACTAGTGATTACTGATAGATAATCGCAAGTAAATAGAATCAAAGGCTGCTTATTAAAGCAGCCTTTTTCATATCTACTAATCGAATAAAAATTAACAGATATATTACTCAAAGTTAGGTTCAACCTTGAACTTAATCACATTTTTGGGTAGCATTCGCGCACTTATCTTTTCGACACTTCGCTATTGCCGCTCTTTTCCATCACTGTTTGGCTACGCAATACACCCGTGTCGGTAAATCCATCTTAAGCATAGCTGAGCAAACATGTTCGAATTCCCACAATTTTCAAAGCACTCTGTAAAGAATGACGTGCTTTCAGGTCTTACAGTAGCCCTAGCTCTGGTACCTGAAGCCGTAGCATTCGCCTTTGTTGCTGGCGTTGACCCAATGGTTGGTCTTTACGCAGCATTCATCGTAGGTTTAATCACTTCTGTCTTCGGCGGTCGTCCAGGTATGATTTCTGGTGCTACCGGTGCAATGGCCGTTGTAATGGTTAGCCTAGTAGCAACCCATGGCGTTCAATACCTATTCGCAGCAGTCATGCTCGCGGGCCTTCTGCAAATTGCGGCGGGTGTATTCAAGTTGGGTAAATTTATCCGTATCGTTCCACACCCAGTAATGATTGGTTTCGTGAACGGTTTGGCAATTGTTATCTTCCTAGCTCAGCTTGGTCAGTTTAAAGCGCCAGACGTAACAGGTGCATTAACTTGGCTACCAAGCGGTCAAATGACACTCATGCTGGGTTTAGTAGCCCTTACAATGGCTATCATCCACTTCCTACCTAAGCTAACAACAGCGGTACCATCTTCACTGGTTGCTATTGTTACAGTAACGGCTTTGGTTGTCGGTCTTGACCTTGAAACTCGAACTGTTGTCGACTTCCTACGTACAATGTCTGGTGACGAAGCTGCAACGCTAGCGGGTTCTCTACCAACGTTCTCTATTCCTGCTGTTCCGTTTTCTTTTGAGACACTACAGATCATCCTACCGTACGCAATTATCCTTGCGGCTATCGGCCTGATCGAGTCTCTACTGACACTGACAGTACTAGATGAAATGACAAACACTCGTGGTCAATCTAACCGTGAATGTGTTGGTCAAGGTATGGCTAACGTAACGTGTTCAGTATTTGGCGCGATGGGTGGTTGTGCGATGATCGGTCAATCGATGATCAACGTAAACTCAGGCGGTCGTGGTCGCCTTTCAGGTATTGTAGCGGCAGTTGCACTACTGATGTTCATCCTGTTCGGTTCTGCACTGATTGAAATGATTCCTCTAGCAGCACTTGTGGGCGTAATGTTCATGGTTGTTATCGGTACATTTGAGTGGGCAACCTTCAAGCTTGCACGTCGCGTTCCTAAGCAAGACTTCTTCGTTATCGTTCTTGTTACCGTAGTAACAGTACTGACTGACCTTGCTGTAGCAGTGGGCGTTGGTGTTGTAGCTTCAGCGCTGATGTTTGCGTGGCAACATGCTAAACACATCTACGCCGACACGTCTGTAAACGCTGAAGGCTCTAAAGAGTACAAAGTTAACGGTCCAATCTTCTTTGGTTCAACGGCTAACTTCCTAGAGTTGTTTGACGCATACAACGATCCACAAGATGTGGTCGTTGATTTCGCAAACTCACGCGTTACCGACCACTCTGCAATTGAAGCGATCGATACGATTGCTGAACGTTACGCGGCATTAGGTAAAACACTTCACCTTCGCCACCTAAGCCAAGACTGTGTTGCTATGCTGCACAAAGCAGGTAGCTTAGTTGAAGCGAACGTTGCAGAAGACCCAATCTACAAAGTAATGTCTAAGTAATCTTAGCTGTAGCTTTAAGTTAGATTTAGAAAGGCCGACATTCAATGTCGGCCTTTTTTATACCTGTCGCTCAGCCCTTAGACTTATAACCCAACGACGTACATTGTTTCCACACTACACTGAACGTAATATCGCTTCGCTAGACTCTTCGATTAAGTCCAACACCAATTCAAAACCATTTCCCTCACCATAATATGGATCGGGGATCTCTTGATATTGTGACTCTCCAAAGCTTAAAAATAACGCTAGCTTGTATTGGAGGTGGGCGGGGCACTGGCTCATTAAGTCGTCTAAATTGTCCCTATCTGCCGCAAGTATCAGGTCAAATTCTTCGAAGTCATGACCAACCACTTTACGAGAAGTAATCCCCTTAAAGCTGTAGCCTCGCTTCTCTCCTGCAGATTTCGAACGCGAGTCTGGCGGGTTGCCTTGATGAAAACCAATCGTCCCTGCAGAGTCAACCACAACGTCAATATCCAGCTGTTGCGCTTTCTTCCTTAGCACCGCTTCACCTGTTGGCGAACGGCAAATATTCCCCATACAAACTACGAGTATCTTTTT
Source organism: Vibrio sp. ZF 223 (assembly GCF_003050585.1). NCBI lineage: Bacteria > Pseudomonadati > Pseudomonadota > Gammaproteobacteria > Vibrionales > Vibrionaceae > Vibrio > Vibrio sp. ZF 223. The sequence goes on along the minus strand of NZ_PIGB01000002.1, from coordinate 225,831 downwards.
CATCCCTAATCACCTGTTCTTCCGATGGTTTTTGCTATCGTTAAGTTAGGCTATGATAGGCGCAATCACAACTTAAAAGGATTTGTTATGTCGACTGAAGACAACAAAGAACAACGCCACAAAGCAAGACAACAGAAAGTAAAAGAACAAGTCGATGCACGTGTGGCTGCTGCCCAAGAAGTCAAAGGCCTATTGTTGGTCATCACGGGTAACGGTAAAGGTAAATCAACATCCGGTTTTGGTACGATTACACGTGCAGTCGGTCATGGTAAAAAGTGTGCCGTCGCTCAGTTTGTTAAAGGCACTTGGGATAACGGCGAAAAGAACGTTCTCCAAAAGCTCGACGTAGAGTTCCAAGTGATGGGTACCGGCTTTACTTGGGAAACTCAAAACAAGGCTCAAGATATCGAAGCCGCACAGCGCGTGTGGAAAGAGTGTCAGCGCATGCTAGCCGATGAGTCGATTGATGTAATTCTGTTTGATGAGCTGACTTACATGGTGAGTTATGGCTACATTGAACTGGATGAAGTGGTACAAGCTCTAAACAACCGTCCGAAAATGCAATCAGTAATCATTACTGGCCGTGGAGCGCACCGCACTTTAACGGACATGGCCGATACCGTGTCTGAAGTTCGTAATGTGAAGCACGCATTCGAATCTGGTGTTAAAGCGCTTCAAGGCGTTGACTGGTAATCACATGCAACCAGAGATCCCCGACTCGGCCACTCTTCCCTCTCGAGGATGACGACCACTAGACTGGCACGCCCTTAAACAAAGGACGAGTACCTGTCGTCATTCCCTAGAACGAGGGCCGAGTGTCATAGGGAATCTCTCGAAAGTATTATAAGCATCCAAAAAAAAGCGCCATTCCTACAACAGGAATGGCGCTTCTTTTATATACGAGTTAGAAACGTTTAGTTAAAGAAACCTTTCAATAAACCATCGACTGCTTCTTTAGTTTTCTCGTCTTTGATCTTGTCCGTTAGCTTGTTCACACCACGGTCAATTTCTTTCTGTGCTTTCTGTTTCAACACATCATCAAAAACAAGTGCGAATTTCGGGTCAGCCCACTGGCCAGTTACCTTAATTGGGATGGTCACATCTTTCAGGTCGTCAATGCTCTTACCGCCCTGACCTTCAAGTGAACCCACAATTGATGTACGTACAAGGAAGTCGACCGTCTCATTGATGAAGTTTGCTTTACCTTGACCTGTCACGCGTAACAGTGGCGACTGTGCTGATAAGTCGTTTGTTGAAACCCAACCTTTGTTGACCTTCAGCGTCGCTTTCATTGCACTGAAGTCCGTTTTTTGAGCTTCATTTGTGCTTTCAACTTTTTCGCCTTTGATCTTCGCGTAATTCTCACGAATCAGTTGAGCTACGTTGATGCCGTTAACTGCACCATCTTCAAAGTTAATCGCGATAGTACCGACTAGGTTTTTCTTGATACCCGTCGGAGTCAGACTCTTACCTTTCACGTTGACATCGATATTACCGGTACCTTCCAGCATATCGTTATCTGCAACATCAACCAGTAACGGCTGAACTTTCACACCTTTGATTTTCTTCTTAGCTGTGTAAGTCGCTGGTGTTTTACGTGCGTCTAACTTAGCTGTCGCAGAAATAGAGCCTTGGTAAAGGTTCGATGTGAATGAGGTAAGCTCTGCGATACCACGGTTAACCGAGAATGCTGTTTTAACATTCTGCATTTTCGCATTGTTCGCCTTAAACTTATCAATCGTGATGTCACCTTTCACATCTAATGTTTTCAGTGCCGACAGATCAGGTTCTACTTCTTTCGCAGGTGCAGAGCTGCCTGAGTTTGACGTTGAACCACCAGCAGACTCAGAGGGAGCCGTGCTCGCCGTTTCTGTTGTATTACCTAAGCCTAAGAACTCATCAAGGTCGATGTTCGGACTATGAAGAGAGAAACGCACCTTTGGTATTTCAGATAGGGTTACGTCTGCTTTACCGTCTAATGCAATAGCGTTAGCTTGTAGCTTCTCTAACACAAAGCTCAGGTGGCTCTTGTTAAGATCAAAGCTTAAGTCAGACAGCATGTCGACTTTCATTGGAGACTGAGGAAGCGTGTCGCCTTTGAATGTTGAGTCTAACGTCAATTTGTTCAACGTTACTTTTGAGATCGCGCTATCAACCGTAAGTTCACCGCCACCTTTAAGATCAAGGTCAAGACCCGCTGCATTACCGATTACAGCGTAAGTCAGTTGGTTGACCTTATCGAACTCAAACGTATTCAAGCCAATTTTTGCTGACTCAATCGACGTCGCTGGATCATTGAACTTAGCGTTTAAATCAATGTTACGAAGTGCGTAACTTGCAAAGCCTTCAGCTAATTTGAATTCGGCACTGCCCTCCGCTAAGAACTTCTGTTGGTTGTTTTCACCAGAAGCCGCAAATGTCGCGGTTGTCCATGTATCAACGGCAAACTCAGAAAGGTTCAAAGACACATCGTATAGCTTAGTGAATGAACCCGCTTGCTTGTCGTCCATTTCAAACAATGCGTTTGAGACAGTTACACCTGCAAGGTTGATCGTCCAAGCAGATGCGTCTGTAGCACTTTGCTCTTGAGGTGCAGGTGTTGATTCAGAACTTGCGCCAGCGACAGGCTCAGACTCTTGAGGCGCTGACGCTTGCGTTAGCGCATCAATGTTCTTACGACCATCTTTAAGCGTTTCTAAGTAAAATTCTGCACCATCTAGAGTAATGTTGCCTATCTCTAGTTGGTTGCTAAATAGCGGAGTAACCGAAACATCAACGCCAACGGTATCAACCTTAAATAGGTTTGGTTGGGTGAACCCTTCAGGGTTACGTAATTCAGTTTGACCAAGTTCGAAGCCAATAGATGGGAAGAATTGCCAGCTGATATCCCCTTCAATCACAAGCTCTAGGCCTGTGTGTTTTTGAGCTTGTTCGACAATTAATGGCTTAAATTGATTGGGATTCACTAACAGCACTAGTGCCAGAATTGCTGCAACGACAACAAACACTGGTACAGCTATGAAAATGAGTAGTTTCTTCATCCGCATATTCCTTGCTTAGATTCCAAAAGAAAGTGGCACTATAAAAGTGCCACTGATTCGGTAAAAAATAAAGCTAAGTGAGTCACTTAGGCAAAATTTTATTCGATTAAGACTTCAACAACTTCGCAATGTGCGCTTTTAGTACATCAATCGCAATACGGTTTTTACCACCACGAGGAACGATGATGTCTGCATGTTGTTTTGAAGGCTCGATAAACTGCATGAACATTGGACGTACTGTTTCTTGGTATTGCTTAAGTACAGTGTCCATTGTACGACCACGCTCTTCTACATCACGCTTAACACGACGTAGTAGACAGATGTCTAATGGTGTATCCATAAACACACTTGCGTGCATTAGTTTACGAAGACGCGGGTCTGTTAGAAGCAGAATACCCTCTAAAATGATCACTTTCTTTGGAGTAAGTGTAGTCGTTTCAGAAGTACGTGTGTGCTCTGTGTAGCTGTATTCAGGAACTTCTACGGCGTTGCCACTCATTAGCTGCTGTAGATGTTCACATAAAAGATCATGATCTAGTGCATTTGGGTGATCGTAGTTAGTTTTAACACGCTCTTCCATACTCAAGTGGCTTTGGTCGCTGTAATAGCAATCTTCCGTGATAACACCAATTTGATGGTCGCCTACTTTTTCGCGCAATTCATTATAAATTGTACTAGCAATCAGACTTTTTCCTGAAGCTGAAGCGCCAGCGATACCTACGATGACACATTGATTATTATCAGACATTAATTTTGCACCCGATATGGTTTGGTGGTGGGAAGAGATAAACCGCCTGATTATAGGGGCTAAAGCACATAGATTCTAGTCGCGATTTTAGCTAATTGCAGTCAAATTGATGATCTCAATACATTTACTTAAAACAATCGTTTGCTTTCAAATAACTTGCCTACAACTATTTGCACAAGCCCAATGGCTATCTGCCCAATCCAACCGTTGTTTATCTAATCCAAACTGTATTTAAACGACCCAGTAATTAACTTGCGCTATTCAACCATAGAGAAGTTAATCGCTTCTGGCCTTGCTTTCCCTGTCCAGAACATTTTCGCAGCCACATTTTCTGCGAGCTCTAGGTAGTGACGTGTATGTTCACTATCAGGACGACGAATCACCGTCGGGCAACCAGCATCGATATCTTCTCGCACGTCAATATGAAGAGGGATTTGGGCCAAGATATCGAGGTAAAACTCTTCTGACATCGCTTCTGCACCACCAGCACCAAAGATATGCTCTTTCTCACCACAGTGACTACAAATATGATAGCTCATGTTTTCAACTAAGCCTGCGACTGGCACACTCACCTTATCAAACATCGCTACGCCTTTACGCGCATCCGCTAATGCCAAATCTTGAGGGGTGGTCACCACTACTGCGCCCGTCACTGGGATCTGTTGCGACAACGTCAGCTGAATATCACCGGTGCCCGGTGGCATGTCGATAACAAGGTAATCCAACTCTGGCCATACAGTTTCATTAACTAGCTGCCCCAAAGCCTTCGCTGCCATAGGGCCACGCCAGATTGCCGCATCGTCTTTCGACACAAGATAGCCAATAGAGTGAGTGAAAATGCCATGAGCCTCGATTGGCATCATCCATTTATTGTTCTGTACTTCTGGTTTTGCGTCTAATTGGCCGAGCATCATAGGCACTGATGGACCATAGATATCTGCATCCAATAAGCCCACTTTTGAACCAGACTTAGATAAAGCAAGCGCAAGGTTTACAGAGGTTGTGGATTTACCTACCCCACCCTTTGCCGACGTCACGGCGATAATGTTCTTAACGCCCTTCAAAGGTGTCGCGACGGTTGTTTCTAACGCAGATGGCTTCACCTTCACTTCAAATTGGAAAGCACTCACAAGCTTTTGCTCAATCTGGGCATTAATCCAATCTTCAAGATCAACAGCAAGCTGATTGGCAGCAAAAGGCAAGGTAATAACAAATGATCCACGCGGATCAACCGATACAATATTTTGGTGTAGCGCCCACTCTGGTATGAGGATTGGTGACTCGAACTCATTCAACCATGAACAGAAATCTTGCTTAGAAGTAAAGTTACGCATTGAGGCTCCTTTTTTTATTTATGCTATCACCCACGAGATGAAGACTGAACCCCTAAAAAACTAGGGGAATCCTTTGTCTGATACCTTGGCGTATCACACGTTATAAAGTAGTATTACCTCTCAAAATTTATACCTATCAAAAAAGCGAATTATTAAGTATGGCAACTGATCCAAGACAACTTTTGGTAACTTGTGCGCTTCCGTACGCTAACGGCTCTATTCACCTTGGCCATATGCTTGAGCATATCCAAGCTGATATCTGGGTTCGATACCAGCGTCTACGTGGCAACACTGTAAACTTCATCTGTGCTGACGATGCTCACGGCACGCCAATTATGCTTAAAGCTCAACAGATGGGTATCACACCAGAAGAGATGATCGCTGCTGTTAGTGAAGAGCACCAAAAAGACTTCGCTGGCTTTGATATCAGCTTTGATAACTACCACAGCACACACAGCGAAGAGAACCGTGAACTGGCTTCTCACATCTACCTAGAACTTAAAAAGAACGGCTTCATTTCTAGCCGTACTATTTCTCAGCTTTTCGACCCTGAGAAAGAGATGTTCCTACCAGACCGCTTCGTAAAAGGTACTTGCCCTAAGTGTAAGTCAGAAGACCAGTATGGTGATAACTGTGATAACTGTGGTGAGACATACAGCCCAACTGAACTGATTAACCCTAAATCGGCGGTTTCTGGCGCAACTCCAGTAATGAAAGACTCTGAGCACTTCTTCTTCGACCTACCTCAGTTCGAAAGCATGCTGAAAGAGTGGACTCGTTCTGGCTCTCTACAGAATGAAACTGCAAACAAAATGCAGGAATGGTTTGAGTCTGGCCTGCAACAGTGGGATATCTCACGTGATGCACCTTACTTTGGCTTTGAAATCCCAGGCGAAAAAGACAAGTTCTTCTACGTATGGCTAGACGCACCTGTTGGCTACATGGCTTCTTTCAAGAACCTATGTGACAAGCGTGACGATCTAAACTTCGACGAATACTGGAAGAAAGACAGCACAACTGAGCTTTACCACTTCATCGGTAAAGACATCGTTTACTTCCACAGCCTATTCTGGCCAGCAATGCTAGACGGCGCAGGTTTCCGCAAGCCAAACAACGTATTCGTACACGGTTACGTGACTGTAAACGGCGCGAAAATGTCTAAGTCAAAAGGTACATTCATCAAAGCAAGCACGTACCTAAACCACCTAGACCCAGAGTGTCTACGTTACTACTACGCAGCTAAGCTAAACAGCCGTATCGATGATTTAGACCTTAACCTTGAAGACTTCACTCAACGTGTAAACGCTGACGTAGTAAACAAGATTGTTAACCTAGCTTCGCGTAACGCTGGCTTCATCACTAAGCGTTTTGAAGGCAAGCTTTCTGCTGAATTTGCCGAACCAGAACTTTACAACGAATTCGTTGCTGCTGCTGAGCGTATCGGTGAGCTATACGAAACTCGAGAGTTCAGCCGCGCTATCCGTGAAATTACTGCACTAGCAGACAAAGCTAACCAGTACATCGATGAGAAAGCACCTTGGGTTCTTGCAAAAGAAGAAGGTAAAGAGAAAGAGCTTCAAGAAGTTTCTTCTGTTGGTATCAACCTATTCCGCGTACTAATGGCTTACCTGAAACCTGTGATGCCTGAGCTTGCGGCTCGCACTGAAGCTTTCCTAAACGAAGAGCTAACGTGGGAAGCGATTGCTACTCCGCTAACTGATCACGAGATCACTAAGTTCAAAGCGCTATTCAGCCGTATTGATCCTAAGAAAGTGGAAGCAATGGTTGAGTCTTCTAAAGAAGATGCAGCCGCTGAAGCAGCAGCGAAAGAAAAAGCAGAAGCTGAAAAAGAGCAAGCAAGCCAAACTGAGTTAGACAAAGAGCCAATCGCAGACGAGATTGAGTTCGATGCCTTTGCTGCAGTAGACATGCGTATTGCTCGTATCATCTCTTGTGAAGAAGTACCAAAAGCGAACAAACTACTGAAGTTCCAACTGGACATCGGTGGTGAGACTCGCCAAGTATTCTCTGGTATCAAATCAGCATACAAACCTGAAGAGCTAGAAGGTAAGCTAACTGTAATGGTAGCAAACCTAAAACCTCGTAAGATGAAGTTTGGTATGTCTGAAGGCATGATCCTAGCCGCGGGCCCTGGCGGCAGCGACCTATGGATCCTTGAGCCACACGAAGGTGCACAACCTGGTATGCGTGTAATGTAATTCTGATTTCAGTCAGATAACAAGCACTCATCGCTAAATCCCTAATGCACTTATAACTTGAAAGAGTTAATAAGCATTGGGGATTTTTTATATCTACCGAAAATTTACGTTCTCTGTTAGAGTCGCCGTCAACTATGCTATGTAGAGTAGAAATTGGTTTGTCGACGATAATGGACTAACCAACACCTCTTTACTCTAAAACCCTTTTTAGGAATCCCCAGTGACTAACAACGAAATCTTGCGTCGTATTCAACACGCACTAAACCTTAAAAATGCACAAATCATCAAAGCTATCGAACAAGCTGATGTGACCGTTGCTCATGACCAAGTGATTAACTGGCTAAAAGACGACAACGACAAGTCATGCTCTAAGATGAAAGACAAAGAGTTAGCGGTATTCCTAAATGGTTTCATCAACCTTAAGCGTGGCAAAAAAGAGGGCGAGCAACCTAAACCTGAAGTTGCACTGACGAACAACATGATCTTCATGAAGCTTCGTATCGCATTAAACATGAAAGCAGAAGATGTTTTGGATGTACTAGAAGTGGTTGGCATTAGCTTGAGCAAGTACGAAATCGGCGCTTACTTCCGCAAGCCAGAAAACAAAAACTACAAAGTGTGCGAAGACCAACTACTTTGCGATTTTCTAAACGGTGTGCAATTTACCAACCGTCCAGACTCAGAAGAGTTTGCGGGTTAAGTCGCTACTCATAGATAAATTACTCGTCATAGGTAAGTAACTACTCGTAGGTAAATTAATGCCCCACGGGTAATTTTCTAGCAACGACAGATAAATAAAAAGCGGCGAGATAATTGAATTATCTCGCCGCTTTTTCGTTTTCTTTACGTCACTGACTAAACAGGAGCAACAATAGTAAACCTATAGCTTAGCTGTCGTCTTCAGTGAAGTTCGTTGGCAATGTCGTTTTCATTTCATTCCAAACTTGTGCACTTGCAATACCGTAGTTACGAATCACTAATGGCAAAGTTTCGCGCTCACCACTTTCACAGATAATGAACAACTCTTTATAAAAGTCCATCGCTAAACGTCGTGCTTCTGGGTTAGAGAAGTAGTAGCTACCGATACGGTCATACAGTTTACGCACACCGTTAAAGATTAGGCCGTAAATCTGGTTGCCTGAGTGGAATGCCAAACGTTGGAAAAGCATATAATCATAGAAGTTGAAAGTCTTCGCGATTAAGATCGTCTGACGTTTCGCTTCATCTTTTTCTGAATCTTCTTTTACCGCTTGCTTGATCTTGTCAGCGTATGGCGACGATTCTAAGAACTCATCCCAAGTCGGTGCCGCAAGTAGCGCTTCACAAGATTCAATCACGTTGCTGATAGTACGCTCTGAAGCTTCTTTGTTTGCTTTAAATGCATAACGCATAAAGATCGGGCTGATATTAGTACGGGCAGCAAGTAGGTCTTCTACCATTTTGCTTGCGTTATCAACGTCCAACGTCATTAGCGTATCAAGGATATGAAGACCTGAGGTTTCCATAAACTGGTTAACTTTAGTGGGTTTGCCGTGCTGGATTGTCAACCAACCATCACGAGCAAGACGTTGTAGTACTTCACGAAGCGTAGTACGTGTAACACCAATCAGCTCAGAAAGCTCACGCTCTGCGGGCAAGATAGAACCTGGAGGGAAACGGCCATTCCAAATACTTTCAATGATATACTTTTCTGCAAATCCTGCCGGGCTCTTCGCCTTAATGACCATCTACACTTCAATCCAATTTAATTATTCTGTTCTAATTTACTCATCATACCACTAGTTCACACCTAGCGGAAACACCCGCAAAAATTTTACTCACTCAAAATAGCAGTAGAGTTAAAACTCTAAAGTTCAGCACACGTTTGCACCCTAGGTTTGGAAAGCAAGCGACTATAAATCACCATTTCAACAAACCATTAACACAATAAATTTTCTTTTAAATCAATGAGATTAGTCATATTTTCAAAGTTATTAATTTGCAATATTAAGTTGTAATAATCATATATAAACCGTCGTTATTCTGTAAATTTCAATCATTTCGCTGAAATATTGATTCTAGTCGGTTTTTATCACATTTTAAGTGGTATGCTTGCGCTACTTTGATCGCGTTTCTCAACAAAAAAGAGGTATTTTTAGTGCTACAGGGCTTTTCCTGTTGACTAAATGTTATCGAAGAGTAGAGTTGCGCTCAAAAATAAGCAGTGCTTGAGTTTCTAAGGGAGTGACTTGGCAAGACCACAGAACATTACATGGAATGTAGTTTTTCTAAGTCACTGTTAGTTATAGTTTTTAACAATTTCTATAGCTCGATTCTCAAAATGTTGTATTGCTTGTCTATTCATAATCAACATAAAAGAGTATTAACATGCCGATGTCTCTCGGAAACGCTTTTATCAAGAACTTCCTTGGTAAAGCTCCTGATTGGTATAAACTTGCCATCATTTCCTTTTTAATCATCAACCCGTTTGTTTTCTTCCTAGTTGACCCATTTGTTGCGGGCTGGCTGTTGGTGGTTGAGTTTATTTTCACTCTAGCTATGGCTCTAAAGTGCTACCCTCTTCAACCGGGTGGCTTATTGGCAATTCAAGCCGTCGCCATTGGCATGACCAAACCAGAAATGGTTTATCACGAGCTACAAGCAAACCTTCCAGTATTACTCTTACTTGTATTCATGGTTGCTGGTATCTACTTCATGAAAGAACTACTTCTGTTCATTTTCACGAAGATCCTGCTCGGCATCCAATCAAAAATCTTACTCTCTGTCGCTTTCTGTGTCGCTGCAGCGTTTTTGTCTGCCTTCCTAGATGCGCTGACAGTAATCGCTGTAGTTATTAGCGTTGCGGTAGGCTTCTACTCTATCTACCACAAGGTTGCATCGGGCAAGGGCACGACGTCTGCACACGATCATACTCATGATGAAGAGATCTCTGAGCTAACTCGTGATGACCTAGAAAACTACCGTGCTTTCCTACGTTCACTGCTTATGCATGCCGGTGTTGGTACTGCACTGGGTGGTGTAATGACCATGGTAGGTGAACCACAAAACTTGGTAATTGCTAAGCAAGCGGGTTGGGAGTTCGGTGAATTTATCATCCGTATGCTGCCAGTAACACTGCCTGTTTTCTTCTGCGGCATTCTAACTTGTGCACTTGTAGAGAAATTCAAAGTGTTTGGTTACGGCGCAGAGCTACCAACGAATGTTCGCCAAATCTTGGTTGAATTTGACAACAAAGAACGTGCAAACCGTACAAAGCAAGACGTAGCAAAGCTATGGGTTCAAAGTGCAATCGCAGTTTGGCTGATTGTTGGCCTTGCACTTCACGTTGCTGAAGTAGGTTTAATTGGTCTTTCTGTAATCATCTTAGCAACTGCATTTACTGGTGTTATAGAAGAGCACTCTATGGGTAAAGCCTTTGAAGAAGCTCTGCCATTTACTGCACTTCTTGCCGTTTTCTTCGCGGTTGTTGCTGTAATCATCGACCAAGCTTTATTTAAGCCAGTAATCGATGCAGTACTTCACGTTGAAGATAAAGGTGCACAACTCGCTCTCTTCTATGTTGCCAACGGTATTCTATCGATGGTTTCAGATAACGTATTCGTCGGTACGGTTTACATCAACGAAGTGAAAACTGCATTAGTAGAAGGCATCATCACTCGTGACCAGTTCGACCTACTTGCTGTTGCTATCAACACAGGTACTAACCTACCTTCTGTTGCTACGCCAAACGGCCAGGCTGCATTCCTATTCCTATTAACATCAGCACTTGCTCCGTTAATTCGACTGTCTTACGGCCGCATGGTTATCATGGCACTGCCATACACCATCGTATTAGCACTGGTTGGCCTTGCAGGTATCGTGTTCTTCGTAGAGCCAATGACAGCATGGTTCTACGACGCAGGTTGGATCATTCAACGCACTGGTGAAGTCGTTGCTCCAGTTATCTCTGGTGGTCACTAAGCTAAACACTGTGTCGCAAACCAAAATAACTATAACTAACTAATCAAAAATATTAGTTGATTAGGAAACTTATCCAAGATAAAAAGCTCTGAGTAATCAGGGCTTTTTTATTTTATAGACGGGATTAAATTCGTGAACTTTTTAGCAATGATCAAAGACTTCTCTAAGGGACGTTTATCTTGGCTTTTACTGCTGGCTTTTATTGTCTTTTTTGAGGCATGTGCTCTCTTCTTTCAACACGTGATGATGCTTGGCCCTTGCGTAATGTGCATCTATGAGCGCGTTGCGATGCTTGCTATCGGTGTTGCAGCCATGATTGGTGCTATTTCCCCGAATAACCCAATATCACGTTGGTTAGGCCTTGCTAGCTGGGGATTTGGCGCATACAAAGGTTTGACGCTGGCTTTAGAGCACGTTGACTACCAGTTTAATCCGTCTCCTTTTGCTACTTGTGACCTGTTCGTGACCTTCCCAAGTTGGGCACCTTTAAACCAATGGGCTCCGTGGATGTTTGAAGCTTACGGCGACTGTAGCAAGGTTGTGTGGCAGTTCTTAGAACTTTCGATGCCACAATGGCTTGTGATTATCTTCGCGGGTAACTTAGTTGCTTTCGGTTTTGTAGCGCTTTCTCAATTCGTTAAATCAAAAAATGACTAACAATTAGCTCATCATCTTCAGAAACAAAAAGTCGACCCAAAGGTCGACTTTTTATTACTTAAACTTTTTATCACTTAAAGAAAGTCTGTTACTCAACAAGCCGTAATTAGCTGTTTTTACCACAGCATTGTTTAAACTTCTTGCCGCTTTCACAAGGACAAAGGTCGTTTCGACCAATATCTTTAAACGGGTTCACGCTCTGGGACTTATTGCCCAACATAGCTTCATCCGCTGCCATTGCCACTTCTGAGATCATCAGATCGACCTGGCCCACTAAATCAGCAAGCGATGGTGGGTTTTGAAGCCCAGCCGCAACCATTTGTTGTTGAGTTTGCTCTTCATCAATCGCGAGCATTAATGTAGTCAGCAGAGCTTGCAGCATGCGCAGAGTGCCGTCCGCAACCGTAATGCTTTGCCACTGCTCTTCCACTGTCGGCCAAACCATCATAAAACCTTCCGCAAAATCTGCGAACTGCTCATTGAAGTCGCCTTCTGCAAACACATCAGTCAGTAAGTATTCACTACGCTGAATCAGATTGTGCTGGCGGTTAATCTGTTCCGTCACTAATGTTACAAGCTCTTTGCCCGCTTCAGGTGCTACGATAGCAATCCATTCTTCAGGATCGAGTGGCTTGGTCGCTAAGTTAGACGCAAGGATTGCACCTTCAATAAACTGCGGCGTAATGTCTGAAATAGATTCTGGTAGGCTTAATAATTGGTATGTCATGAAAGCTCTGGATATTTGGGCATTTTCGATATTATAACGCCATACTCTCCAAGATGTCGCTATTAAGAGACGAAACCATCATTAAGGTAGACACACCACACTCATAGTGACAATCCTGTAAGCAAACCGTACAATCACGCCTCGATTTTTTCGGTTCACTCAGTTTAGGTAAAGCAACATGCGCGTAATACTTGGCCCTATGGAGGGCGTTCTAGACCACCTAATGCGTGAAATTCTCACAGAGATAAATGATTACGATCTCTGTGTGACAGAGTTTGTGCGCGTCGTGGATCAACTTCTTCCTCCGCATGTGTTCCACCGTATTTGCCCAGAGCTGCACCAAGGTTCTCAGACCATGGCTGGTGTGCCAATCCATCTTCAACTTCTAGGTCAACACCCAAATTGGATGGCCGAGAATGCTTTTCAAGCTGCTAGCTTAGGCGCTAAAGGCATCGATCTTAATTTTGGTTGCCCAGCAAAGGCGGTAAACAAAAGTAATGGTGGCGCTTCATTGCTAAAAGAACCAGAACTCATCTATCAAGTGGTGAAATCTTGTCGAGAAGCGGTACCTGCACACATTCCTGTATCCGCAAAGATCCGATTAGGTTGGGAGCATCCGGAAGAGTGCTTTGAAATTGTCGACGCCATCGAACAAGCTAAAGCTGACGAACTCACCGTGCACGCAAGAACCAAAGTTGGCGGTTATAAAGCCAGCGAAATTAAATGGGATTACATCAATAAAATAAGAGAGAAAACATCTCTGCCATTGATTGCTAACGGGGAAATCTGGAACTATCAAGATGGTCAAGATTGCATAGAAGCAACAGGCGTCGATTCATTGATGGTCTGCCGTGGTGCTTTCAATATTCCAAACCTTGGTAACGTCGTTAAGCACAACCACCAGAAAATGCCGTGGGATAAAGTCATTGAACTTTTGCTGCGCTATTCAGAGTTTCAAATTAAAGGGGACAAAGGTATGTACTACCCCAATAGAGTGAAGCAGTGGTTTGTTTATTTAAGTAAAGGCTACCCTGAAGCGAACGAACTATTTAAAGAAATTCGCACTTTCAAGAAGGCGCCGCCGATTGTAGAACGTCTTCAACGTTATCAAGAAGAACGCCGTCAACCTGTTTAAGACGAAGCACTTAATGATTCAATAACGTGGCTAAAATTCAAGACGGTCTTTACCCGTCGTCTTAGCCACGTACAGCTTTTCATCGGCGTACTTAAATATCTCATCGAAGTTAAGCTTACTTTGCTCAGTTTCAACAATGCAGACACCGCCAGATACCGTAAATCCATTTGGAATAATGTCGGCTGAAGTGGAACAAATCGCATTCTTCACCCGCTCTAAAGTTCTCATCAAAGTTTCACGATCTTCGCCTCTCATATAAACGACAAACTCTTCACCGCCAAATCGTGCTGCTACGTCACTGCTTCGTACACTGTTACCTATCTGACGTGACATATAACGAATCACATCATCACCCTTGTCGTGGCCGTAGGTGTCGTTAATTGACTTAAAATCATCGATATCAAATACAGTTAAGGCAAACAATTGATCGTGCTCTACGCTGCGCCAGAATGCTTCTAAGCCGCGACGATTCAATAAACCTGTCATTGGGTCTTTGGCCGCGAGATCTTTGAAGTAACCACGTTCAATATTGGAATTGACGTAGAAAAAGATAGTTACAGAGAACAGATAGACAATGATGGCAACAATAAGACTGTCTTTCTCATAAACGAAAAAGTGCTCAACCTCTTTCTCGATGTCTAACTCGTAATACATCGCATGGTGAGACGCGACACCATCTAGTTTGATCTCATGGTAGAAAGCTGCAGAATCTATCGGGGTAGCTAAAGTGGTGTCAATAATATCGATTCGACCTGCTAGATGTTGGTTCGAATTAGCAAGCAGCCTGCCAACATTAATATCCACCGACAGCATCCCTTGGTGAACGCCTTTATGGAATACAGGGATCGTCATACTAATTATACGGTCAAGGGAATCAAAACGATAACCAGGGCCTGAAAGGGTGAGTTGGTCAGGGTTGTTGGCTGTTTTCTGCCAGTAAGGACGACTCTTTATAGTCGAGAGCAGCTCTTTGCTCAGCCCTTTGGCAAAATCTTCTGGTGAAGAGATCACATAGCCGCTCGTATCAATAAAGTGCACGCCGTCATGGTATTCATCAAGCTGGGATAAAAATGAAAGAATAGGAGCTAACGCTATTTTTTCTGACGCGCTCTTATAACTATCACTGCTTTCAGAACAAAGAGACTCTTGACCGATTAGCATATAGTCGATATCGACAGAAGGAATGTCTGAAGTTTTACCATCTGCGAGGAGTAACACATCAATAGGCCAGATTTGGCAAAGCCCATCCACAACTTGTTTGTTGTGATCGAGAAAGAGAGGGTTTCCAGATTTGTAGTAGTTGGAGAAGCTGTAGTCTAGGGCAGTCACCACTTTTGTGGTTCTTTTGAACACATCTTCAATACGATGAAACTCACTACTGATATCTTTTTCTACCGCGTCAAAATGATTCTTTCCTATTAGGCCAAGTAACATCGCGGCGATCACTGCGGGAAACCCGAAGACAAAGGTAAGGCTAAAGTGCCTATTTACTTTCATATAGTGTGCTCTTAGCGTTCAGCTATTTTCATTTGCCCCATTAATATTATTACATTAATCGGCAATTCGCTCGACGTAAAATAATGTAAATTGATATTAACAACGCACCTGACGGTAAAATAACCGCTTACAAATGAATAAAATAGAGAAGCGCGAACATATAGAGCAGGTTAGTTCTGTTTATCTGAGCCCATTCCTATGCTGTTAATAATATGACTTATGACCTATTAGTTCACCTAACACCAAACTCAATTCACCGGCTAACGATTGCACGATCAATCACAGACTGAGGCACTGTCACGCCAAGCTGACGAGCAGCTTCTAAATTCACCACCAGCTGAGAACTCTGCGCAGTTTTGACACTTAGCTTCCCGGGCTTCTGTCCGTTCAGAATGGCAGCCACATAGTCTGCGGTTTGTACACCAACGTCATAGTAATCTAAGCCTAAACCTGCAATCGCGCCCTTTCCGACATAAGATGTGGCACCTGCGACGACGGGTGTATCCGCTTGGTTAGCCGCGTTGATAAGACCTTCCATGCCGCTCGCAACAGTATTGTCCGTTAAGGCGTAGATAACATCCGATTTCTTTGCCACTGATTCTGCTTTTGATTCCACATCATCAATGGTGAGTGCTCTTTCTGTGTAAAGAGTAAAACCAAAGTCTCGCGTCGCTTTCTTTAACAGCCCAACCAAGGCAACTGCATTTGCCTCTGCAGGGTTGTACACCACACCAATTGAATTAGCTTCAGGAAGCAGTTCTTTGATTAATGACACATGTTGAGTGATCGGAGATAAATCAGAAAGTCCCGTAACATTGCGCCCCGGCTTTTCCAGTTGTTTAACTAGCCTAGCGCCGATAGGATCGGTAACCGCAGTAAACACGATAGGAATAGAGCGAGTCGCCGAAACTAGGGCTTGTGAAGTCGGTGTTGCAATACCAACCAATACATGAGGATTTTCACTGACAAGCTCTCTGGCAATTTTGGCGGCTTGCGCTGGATTTCCGTCCGCCATTTCATAAGAAAACTCTAAGTTCTTACCGGGTTCATAACCTTTAGCTCTTAATCCTTCAAGAAGCCCTAGACGTGTCGCATTCAAATCTGGATGGTCTACGACCTGTGACACCGATACCTTGGCAATATTTGCTACCGCACTACTAGCCCACAACAACAGACAACCACTCAACGCCGTCGTTAATACTTTTCTTACAAAACCCATCAATACTTCCTTCATCAAGCGCTCATTGTTATTGCTCGCTCTAGAGAGAACACAACATTAAACTCACTATTGACATTATTACCAGTAAGCTTTGATGACTTGAAGTGATATTTAACAAAAACACAACAAAGCTCGAATTATGCGTCAAAAGGCTAGTTGGGTTGAATCCGCAGGTAAGAAACGAAGTGAATAACAAGAGGTAATTGAAACGATCAACAAAGAGTAAGATGAACCAACAGGATCAAGAGGAACTAATCTGAGAACATGCCATCACAATGTAGAGCTGTTCTCAGAAGATAGGGAGAAGTGAGGTTTTCTTAGAACCAGCGTTCCATTGAAGATTTGTCTAACTGACGAAATGCACGATTCAGAATGATCGCCAATTCCTTATAACGAGGGCGTGGCTTCATTGGCTCTAACGCAAAACCCGTTTCAGTGATCTTCTCGTGCAGTTCGCGGTACCAGGATACTAACGCTGGCGGAAGTTGTGTATTTGAGCGGTTACCTAACCACCACATGCCTTGAAGCGGCAAACTAATAGCAAACAAAGCCATAACCACAGCTTGTGGCATCGCTTGGTAATTATTAAAGACCATTTGCGTAAGAACGCTGATAGCAGCTATCGCGGGCATCACCTTAACACCAAAGCGCGTCGCTTTAATGATGCGTTGCTCAGGGAAAATAGCGTTTAACTCTTTTCGAACAGGCCAGAGATCCATGTACTTTTGGCCATCTTTTAAACTGCTAGCTAAACCAACTCTATTGCTCATATGAGTCTCCCATTAAAAAAAAGTTGAAATCATCAACTAAAAACACAAAAATTTGACGAAAAATAATATTCTTTCAAATTTTTTTGTTATATTTGCACAATATCGCTATTATTTGCAGACCTCAATCTCATTGTTGCCCTTATTCACAATTTAAGCAACTTTGAGAAGACTTCTGCAAGGAATGCACAAGCCTCTTTTTTTGAAAAAGTGCGCTTTCACTTTATACGGAAATTAACGTTTTTTTGACCAAGGTTAGTACGCAAGCTACCGTGCTTCGTCTATTCTTGAGATTAATTTTCATCCTTAACTGATTTCGATCAGAAAAATTAACAGGTAGTCATTAATGTCTAAGCTAGTTTTAGTTTTAAACTGTGGTAGTTCTTCTCTTAAATTCGCTGTGGTTGATGCAGAAACAGGTGCTGAGCACCTAACTGGTCTTGCTGAGTGTCTGGGTCTTCCAGAAGCTCGTATGAAGTGGAAACTTGATGGCAAGCATGAAGCACAACTAGGCGCGGGCGCAGCTCACGTAGAAGCACTATCTTTCATGGTAGAAACTATTCTTGCTTCTAAGCCTGAGCTTAAAGCTAACCTTGGCGCTATCGGTCACCGTATCGTACACGGCGGCGAGCAGTTCACTTCTTCTGCACTTATCACTGATGAAGTACTTAAGGGTATTCAAGACGCTGCGACTTTCGCACCTCTTCACAACCCAGCTCACCTTATCGGTATCGAAGCGGCTCAACAGAACTTCCCTGGTCTACAAAACGTTGCTGTATTTGACACTGCGTTCCACCAAACAATGCCTTCTGAGTCTTACCTATACGCTCTACCGTACAACCTGTACAAAGAGCACGGCATCCGTCGTTACGGCATGCACGGTACTTCTCACCTATTCATCACTCGTGAAGTTGCAGGCCTACTAAACAAGCCAGTTGAAGAAGTTAACATCATCAACTGTCACCTAGGTAACGGCGCTTCTGTATGTGCTATCAAGAACGGTCAATCTGTAGATACTTCTATGGGTCTTACTCCTCTTGAAGGTCTTGTAATGGGTACTCGTTGTGGTGACCTAGATCCTGCGATCATCTTCCACCTACACGACGCTCTTGGTTACTCTGTTGAAGAAATCAACAACATGCTAACTAAAGAGTCTGGTCTTGCTGGTCTAACTGAAGTGACTTCTGACTGTCGTTTCGTTGAAGACAACTACGGTGAGAAAGAAGAAGCAACTCGTGCAATGGACGTGTTCTGTCACCGTCTAGCTAAGTACGTTGCTGGTTACACTGCAACTCTAGAAGGTCGTCTAGACGCAATCACTTTCACTGGCGGCATCGGCGAGAACTCTGGCCCAATCCGTGAAATGGTTCTTAACCGCCTAGGCATCTTCGGCATCGAAGTTGACGGTGAAGCTAACCTTAAAGCTCGTTTCGGCGGCGAAGGTACTATCACTACAGCTAACAGCCGTATCCCTGCAATGGTTATCTCTACTAACGAAGAGCTAGTAATTGCTGAAGACACTGCGAAACTAGCAGGTCTTTAATTGATTTTCCTGACTAGCTTCACTCGAAGCTAGTCAGTTTTTCATATCAAGAAAATGGGGCTCAACTTCTATTCCTACCCCAATTTAAATATCGGTGGGAATAGCAGTTGAGCTTTTTTTATTTCCAATAGTCAAAGGTGTTCGTCAATGTCACGTACTATTATGCTTATCCCTACAAGCGCTGGTGTTGGTCTTACTAGTGTTAGCATGGGTGTTCTTCGCGCTATGGAGCGTAAGGGCGTAAGTGTTTCTTTCTACAAGCCAATCGCTCAGCCTCGCAGCGGTGGTAACCAGCCAGATCTAACGTCTACTATCATCAGCGCAAACAGCGACATTAAGATTGGTGAGCCAATCGCAATGACTAAAGCTGAAGCTTTGATCGGTAGCGAAAAAATGGACGAGCTTCTTGAGTCTGTTGTTGAGCAATACAACAAGATCAACAAAGACGCAGAAGTAACGCTAATCGAAGGTCTAGTACCTACTCGTAAGCACCCATTTGCTAACCAAGTGAACGCGGAAATCGCGAAAACACTTGGCGCGGAGATCGTATTCGTTGCGACTCCTGGTACTGACAACCCTACGCAACTTAAAGAGCGTATCGAAGTAGCATGTTCTAACTTCGGCGGTACTAAGAACAAGAACATCAAAGGCGTAATCATCAACAAGCTTAACGCTCCTGTTGATGAAGCTGGCCGTACTCGCCCTGACCTATCTGAAATCTTTGATGATGCAGACAGCGCTCAGCAAGCGAACCTTGAAGTAATGCAAATCTTCAACTCTAGCCCTATCCGTGTTCTTGGCTGCGTGCCATGGAGCATCGACCTAATCGCAACTCGTGCGGTTGATATGGCTAAGCACCTTAACGCTGAAATCATCAACGAAGGTGAAATCGCGACTCGTCGTATTAAGAGCATCACTTTCTGTGCACGTTCTCTACCGCACATGATTGAGCACTTTAAGCCAGGTTCACTGCTAGTAACTTCTGCAGACCGTCCTGACGTTATCGTTGCTGCGGCTCTTGCTGCGAAAAACGGTGTTGAGATTGGCGCAATCCTACTGACTGGCGGTTACGACATTCCAGAAAGCATTGCTAACCTTTGTGCACCAGCATTCGCTTCAGGTCTACCGATCTTCAAAGCTCAAGGTAACACTTGGCAGACGTCTCTAAACCTACAGAGCTTCAACCTAGAAGTTCCTGCAGACGATAAAGAGCGTATCGAGTTCGTTAACGATCACGTTGCAAGCCACATCGATGGCCCTTGGATTGATTCTCTATCTGAAGGTACTCAAGGCATTCGTCGTCTAAGTCCACCAGCATTCCGTTACCAGCTAACTGAATTTGCTCGTAAAGCGGCTAAGCGTATCGTTCTTCCTGAAGGTGACGAGCCACGTACAGTTAAAGCTGCGGCTATCTGTGCTGAGCGCGGTATCGCGACTTGTGTACTTCTAGGTAACCCAGAAGAAATTCGTCGTGTTGCTGCACAGCAAGGTGTTGAGCTTGGCGCTGGCGTTGAAATCATCGATTCTGCATCAGTTCGCGAAAACTACGTAGCTCGTCTAGTAGAACTTCGTGGCGCTAAAGGTATGACTGAAGTTGTAGCTCGTGAGAAGCTAGAAGATTCAGTATTCCTAGGTACTATGATGCTTGAAGCTGGTGAGGTTGACGGCCTAGTTTCTGGTGCTGTTCACACAACGGCGAACACTATCGTTCCTCCGTTCCAGATCATCAAGACTGCCCCTGATGCTTCTATCGTATCTTCAATCTTCTTCATGCTTCTGCCTGATCAAGTTCTTGTATACGGTGACTGTGCGATCAACCCAGATCCAACAGCTGAACAGCTTGCTGAAATCGCTATCCAATCTGCAGATTCTGCTGCGGCATTCGGTATCGACCCACGTGTTGCTATGATCTCTTACTCTACTGGTGAATCTGGTAAGGGTGCAGACGTAGATAAAGTACGTGAAGCAACCAAACTTGCTCAAGAGAAACGTCCTGATCTAGTGATCGACGGTCCTCTACAGTACGATGCGGCTATCATGGAAAACGTTGCTGCTTCTAAAGCACCAAACTCTCCAGTAGCGGGTAAAGCGACTGTATTCGTATTCCCAGACCTAAACACGGGTAACACGACTTACAAAGCGGTACAACGTTCAGCAGATCTAGTATCTATCGGTCCAATGCTTCAAGGTATGCGCAAGCCAGTAAATGACTTGTCTCGTGGCGCTCTAGTAGACGATATCGTTTACACGGTAGCTCTAACGGCTATCCAAGCAGACCAAGCTGCACAAGCTGAAGAAAAAGTAATTAACTAATTTTTCTTTTGTAGAAAGCAAAAACCCTAGATTTTTATCTAGGGTTTTTTTATGTCTGGAGTAAAAGAACTATTTGGTAAGCCTAGACTCGTCCATGTGGCGATTCTAAATCTAGCGTGGGTCCTTTAGGGACAACCTGAGTTGGGTTAATGCCCGAGTGGCTGTAATAGTAGTGACGTTTGATATGGTAAAAATCCGTCGTCTCTTGGATGCCTTCGATCTGATACAACTCTTTTAGGTAACCTTGAATATGTTTGTAATCGGCAATTCGTTGCTTGTTACACTTAAAGTGCCCTACATATATCGCATCAAACCGAATCAGAGTGGTAAACAACCGCCAATCCGCTTCTGTAATCTCGTTACCCGCCAGATAACGGTGTTCGCTAAGATGGGCATCCACTTTGTCTAACGCTTCAAATAACGCGTCATACGCTTCTTCGTAGGCCTCTTGTGTGGTCGCAAAGCCGGTACGATAAACGCCGTTATTGATGTTCGGATAGATGTAGTCGTTCCATTCATCAATCTTGCTCGCCAATTCCCATGGGTAGTAATCATCAGTGTTGCCCGTTAGCTCATTAAACTCTGAGTTGAACATGCGGATGATTTCAGACGACTCGTTACTCACAATGGTATTGGTTTTCTTATCCCATAAAACAGGAACCGTGACTCGACCTGAATAGTCCGGTTTGGCTTGGGTGTAGATTTGGTGCATTCGAGTGTGACCGAACAGAGGCTCAGGCAAGCCCATTTGCCAACCTTCACTCATCATGTCGGGGCAAACTACTGTCACATCAATATGATCGGTTAGGTCTTTCAGTTCACGGAAGATCAGCGTGCGATGCGCCCACGGACAAGCTAACGATACGTATAAGTGGTAACGACCACTTTCTGGCTCAAATTGCGCACCGGCTTTATTTTCAACCCAGTTGCGAAAGCCCGCATCTTCACGAACGAACTTGCCACCGCTTTCTTTGGTGTCGTACCACACATCGTGCCAAACACCTTCAACTAACTTACCCATATCCAAACCTCTGTGATGCTAACTTTTCTCTAGTATAAAAAAAGCCAACTTTTTCAAAACTAGAAGAAGTTGGCTTAGTTGTTCGAATATTTTGATGAAGCTTGTTGAGCGGACCTATAAGCCTAAGACAAAAAAAGCGCGACTCTAATAACTAGTCGCGCTTAAGCCTGTCACAGGCTGAACCGTTTTAAATAGGCTCTAGACTTGTACGTGCAAGCAAGATACTGCGTGAACGTCATCGCCTTGAATCGTTGGCTTAGTTTGCGCACACGCCTCTGTTGCTTGTGGGCAACGAGTACGGAACACACAACCTGATGGCGGATTGATTGGTGATGGTAGATCACCTTCCAACATCTGAATGGTTTTGCTGCGCTCTAAGCGAGGATCTGGAATTGGAACTGCAGACATCAACGCTTTTGTGTACGGGTGCTTAGGATCAGAGAACAAGGCATCTGATTCGCCAAGTTCTACCGCGTTGCCTAAGTACATCACCAACACGCGGTCAGAAATGTGTTTAACAACCGACAAATCGTGTGCGATGAATACCAAAGACAAACCTAACTCTTTTTGTAGCTCCTTCAGAAGGTTAACTACTTGAGCTTGGATAGATACATCCAATGCCGAAACCGGTTCATCACAGATGATCATCTTAGGCTTCAAGATAAGAGCACGTGCGATACCGATACGTTGACACTGACCACCAGAGAATTCATGTGGGTAACGGTTGATTACGTTTGGTAGTAGACCAACCTTTGCCATCATCTCTTTAACTCGGTCCTTCACTTCCTGTTTAGAAAGTTCTGGGTAAAAAGTCTCTAGAGGCTCAGCAATGATGTCACCAACAGACATACGCGGGTTAAGCGATGCTAGTGGGTCTTGGAAGATCATCTGAATCTCTTTACGAGTTTCACGACGCTGCACTTCCTGCATTTTAGTTAGGTCTTGACCTAACCACATAACTTCGCCGTCTGTCGCTTCAACCAAACCAATGATTGCGCGAGCAAATGTCGATTTACCACAACCAGACTCACCTACTACACCCAGCGTCTCCCCTTCGTAAAGGTGAATATCAACGCCATCAACAGCTTTCAGGTTTGACGGTTTTGCCCAAGGCCACGCTGATTTAGCTGCGATGCTAAAGTGAACTTTCAGGTCTTTAATATCTAATAATAACTGCTTATCTACACTCATTTTGTCCAAGTCTCCCAGTCAGAAAAACAAGCACGCTGACGGTCATTACCAAATGGCGTCAAAATAGGTGCTTCTTGCTTACAACGGTCCATTACACGGTGACAACGGTCTTGGTAAGGACAGCCTGTTGGCAGGCGAAGTAAGTTTGGTGGATTACCTGGAATCGTCGGTAGAATTTCACCTTCTGTATCCAAACGAGGAATCGCTTTCAGTAGGCCTTCTGCATATGGGTGGCTTGGCTCGTAAAAGATTTCATCAACCGTGCCGTACTCCATTGTACGACCAGCGTACATCACAAGTACCTTGTCACATGAACCTGCAACTACACCCAAATCGTGGGTGATCATGATGATTGCCGTGTTGAACTCATCTTTCAATTCGTTCAGCAATTCCATGATTTGCGCTTGAATAGTTACATCCAAAGCGGTTGTTGGTTCATCAGCGATAAGCAGTTTAGGACGACACAATAGTGCCATTGCGATCATCACACGCTGACGCATACCACCAGAAAACTCGTGTGGGTACATGGTGATACGCTTGCGTGCTTCAGGGATTTTCACCGCTTCAAGCATGCGTACTGATTCTTCAAACGCCTCTGCTTTACCCATGCCTTTGTGCAGCATAAGTACTTCCATCAGCTGATCACTTACTTTCATGTAAGGGTTCAGTGATGTCATCGGATCTTGGAAGATCATCGCGATCTGTTCAGCACGAACTTTGTTCAGTTCTTTCTCTGGAAGGTTAAGAATCTCTTTACCTTCAAACTTCGCGCTACCCGAGATGATGCCGTTCTTAGCCAGCAGACCCATGATAGAGAATACAGTTTGTGATTTACCTGAACCTGACTCACCCACGATACCCAGCGTTTCGCCTTGGTTGAGTGAGAAGTTCAGATCGTTTACTGCGGTTACGATACCATCTTGCGTGGTAAATTCGACGCGCAGATCTTTGACATCTAATAAGCTCATTATTGCTTCCTTAATCTTTTATAGCTTTTAATTGCTATTTCTTTATCTGTCTTTTGGATCAAGCGCGTCGCGCAGACCATCACCTACGTAGTTAAAGCAGAACAGCGTAACTACCATGAATGCCGCAGGGAACGTCAGTTGCCAGATTGCAACTTCCATTGTTTGCGAACCTTCTTGAAGCAATGCGCCCCAGCTTGTCATAGGCTCTTGAACACCAAGACCAAGGAAAGATAAGAATGATTCTGTAAGGATCATGCTTGGAATAAGCAGCGTAGAGTAAACCGCTACGATACCCAGTACGTTAGGTACGATGTGACGTGTAATGATCTTCCATTTACTCACACCACATACGTGTGCTGCTTCAATGAACTCTTTACTACGTAAGCTCAGCGTTTGACCACGTACAATACGCGCCATATCTAGCCAAGCAATCGCACCAATAGCAACGAAGATTAGGATGATGTTACGACCAAAGAATGTTACTAGAACGATAACTAGGAACATGAATGGAACCGCGTACAAGATCTCTAGGATACGCATCATCACTCGGTCAGTACGACCACCGATGAAGCCAGAAGCGGCACCGTAAAGCGTACCAATCAGTACCGCTACGAATGCACCCATCACACCAACCATCAGTGAGATACGGCCACCGATAAGCGTACGAACGTACAAGTCACGGCCTAAGCTATCAGTACCAAACCAGTGATCCGCATTAGGACCCACGTGCATTGCGTACCAGTCAGTATCATCATAAGTATACTGAGCTAGCATCGGTAAGAAGATAACCGCCAGTACCATAATAGTAAGGATGAACAGGCTGACCATCGCAGCTTTGTTACGCATAAAACGAATGCGAGCATCCTGCCACAAACTACGACCTTCAATCTCTAAACTCTCAGAGAACTTTTCGATCGCTTCTAAATTTTCTTTTTTCTTCAACATAACCAGTCCCTGTTAGTAGCGAATTTTCGGGTCAATCAGCGCTAGCAAAATATCAACGATTGCGTTGAACAAGATGAATAGGAAACCAATCAAGATGGTTACACCCATTACTAGCGAGTAGTCACGGTTAAACGCGGCGTTAACAAACAGCTTACCGATACCTGGTAGGCCGAAGATGGTTTCAACAACAACTGAACCTGTGATGATACCTACGAACGCAGGGCCCATGTAAGAAACAACAGGTAGCATTGCTGGCTTAAGTGCATGTTTTAGAATGATGTAACGGTAGCTTAGGCCTTTTGCACGTGCAGTTCGGATAAAGTTACTGTTTAGCGTTTCAATCATGCTACCGCGAGTAATACGAGCAAAGGTTGCTACGTAAAGAAGAGACATCGCGATAACAGGCAGCACGATGTACATGAATGTACCGCCATGCCAACCACCTGCTGGGAATATGTTCCAGTGCAGGGAGAAAAGGTAAATAAGCGCCGGTGCCAACACGAAGGATGGCATCACCACCCCGAGCATGGCGGTCGACATTATGGTGTAGTCGACCCAGGTATTGTGCTTCAAGGCAGCAATCGTCCCGACGGTGACCCCCATCAATAGTGTGAAGATAAAGGCAACGAAACCTACCTTCGCAGATACTGGAAGTGCAACCGCGATCAGCTCATTTACTGTGTAATCTTGGTATTTAAAAGAGGGACCGAAGTCACCTTGTAAGATATTTGTCAAATACGTGGTGTATTGTTCAAATACTGGTTTATCTAAGCCGTATTTAGCTTCGATGTTAGCCATAACTTCTGGCGGTAATGGACGCTCGCTTGAAAACGGGTTACCCGGTGCGAAACGCATGAGAAAGAAAGATATAGTGATCAACACCAACATGGTTGGAATCGCTTCAAATATCCTTTTCATAATGAATTTAAGCATAAACTCACTCTTTCAGTCTGTGACAATTAAAATTAGAAAGACGCTACATGCGCGCCCTGCGCATGTAGTGTCTGTATCGTTATAGTTATATTAACTTTTTAGAATCGAAGCTTATTATTGAGCTTTGATGTATAGGTCTTTCGAGAAGATCTTATCTTCCGCGTTGTTGATTGGGAAACCACCAACATGCGGGTTAAGTAGACGAGATTTAACGTATTGGTAGATAGGAGCGATTGGCATGTCGTTTGCCATTAGCGCCTCAGCTTCTAGGTAAAGTGCTTTACGCTCTTCTTCTGAAGTTGAGTTAAGTGCTTTATCGATGATTTGGTCGTAAGCCGCGCTGTCGTAGTGAACACCACCGGTAGTGTTGTTACTCTTCATTAGCGTTAGGAACGAAGACGCTTCGTTGTAGTCACCACACCAACCAGCACGTGCTACTTCGAAGTCACCAGAATCTTTAGAAGATAGGTACGTTTTCCACTCTTGGTTCTCAAGTGTTACAGAAAGACCCAGTGTTTTCTTCCACATAGAACCTAGCGCTACAGCAATCTTCTTGTGGTTCTCTGAAGTGTTGTAAAGTAGGTTGAATTTAAGTGGGTTATCTTTTCCGTAACCCGCTTCTTCAAGAAGACGTTCCGCTTCTGCGTTACGCTCTTTCTGAGACATCTTGCCGTAAGCAGGCAGCTCAGGATCGAAGCCAGCTGTGATTTCAGGCGTTAGGAAATACGCAGGTTTTTGACCTTGCGCTAGGATAGCACCTGTTACGATATCACGGTCGATCGCGTAAGAGATTGCCTGACGAACACGAACATCATCAAATGGTGCTTTCTTCGTGTTGAAGATGTAGTAGTAAGTACATAGGTTACCCGCTACAGATACATCTTCCGCGTACTCTTTTTGAAGACGCTTGAAGTGCTCAGTTGGAAGTTCGTTTGTGAAATCGATTTCGCCAGATAGGAAGCGGTTCATTTCCGCTACTTGATTTTCGATTGGTAGGAAGGTTACTTTATTTAGAACCGTCTTATCGTTGTTCCAATATTGGTCGTTACGCTTTAGAACTAAACGCTCGTTAACAACCCATTTATCAACAGAGAATGCACCGTTACCAACGAAGTGGTCAGGCTTAGTCCATTGATCACCGAATTCTTCAACAGTAGCCTTGTGTACTGGCTTCATTGTTGTGTGGCCCATCATCATTACGAAGTATGGTACCGCTGCTTCTAATTCAACAACAAGCGTGTTTGCATCTACAGCTTTAACGCCTAGCTCACTCTTGTCTTTCTTACCCGCTACGATGTCCTTCGCATTCGCCATCTTGGTATATTCCATGTACCAAGCGTATGGAGAAGCCGTTGCAGGATCAACTGCACGTTGCCAGCTGTAAACGAAATCTTCAGCTGTTACAGGATCGCCGTTAGACCATTTTGCGTCTTTACGTAGGTGGAAAGTGAATGTTTTGTTGTCTGTCGTTTCCCAGCTTTCAGCAACACCAGGGATAGTATTACCGTCGCCATCTTGGTTCACTAGACCTTCTAGAAGATCACGAATTACGTGAGATTCTGGTACACCTTGAGATTTGTGTGGGTCGATAGTCGCAACTTCAGTACCGTTACCACGAACAAGTTCCTGAACTTTTGCTAGTTCTGTGCCTGCTGGAACTTCAGCAGCGATAGAAAGAGTAGAAGAGGCAGCCACTGCCAAACCAGCACCTAGAAGAAGGGCCTGAGTGATTTTATTCTTGTACATTTAATAAACTCCAAGTTTTATGTATTGCATCCATGACTTCTTTGCTTGGTTCACTGAACGGCAGTGATTTAGATTTATTTAGCTCAAAATTTAAGCACAAAAATCTAAAACCTTACAAAGATTGAGGCACACACTATCAACCATTGAAGTAATTTGCCATAAACAAGTCGCAAAAAATCGGATAATTCTCCGAATTACTCAAGGTAATAGTGTAAATCTCTAATAAAAACCTTATGAATAGTGAGTTACACATAGGGATTAATTAAAAAACAGCCTTTAGTGTTGATGTATCTGTATTGATACTTTTTTTTAGCATCTTATGCTAGAACACTGTCGGCAAATTAACATTAATGCCACATGAAATCTAATTGCACATCACATATCCCCTAAATCGACTCCACTATTTGTGAGGGTTATCACTTTATACAAAACAGCATAATGCACTGCACCAAAACAGATTTAGAAATGCACCAAGACAGACAAAATCACGTATCGAATTTATATGCAACCTGAATGAGTAATCATTTATTAATACACCACTCATTTATAAATAGCTTTATAGCACGCACAAAAAAGCCGACCTTAATAGTCGGCTTTTTACTGTCTCAATCAACAGAACAAATTTTTGAAGCAACATCATATTGCGAGAATTATTTCTCCCAACGCTCCGCAGCTTTGGTATCTGAATCGCGAGAATCAACCCAACGAGTTGTTTCAGTGGTACGTTCTTTTTTCCAAAACGGCGCTTTGGTTTTCAGAAAGTCCATAACAAACTCACACGCTTCGAAGGCAGCGCCACGATGTGCACTTGATACACCAACGTAAACAATCTGGTCACCGATATCTAGGTCACCAACGCGATGAATCACTCGCATCTTCTGAATAGGCCAGCGCGCTTCAGCTTGATCACAGATCTCGCTCAGCGACTTCTCTGTCATACCCGGATAGTGCTCTAGAGACAAACCAATCACGTTGTCGCCAAGGTTCATGTCGCGAACTTTACCAACAAACGTCACTACCGCTCCTGCAGCTGTGCCTTGAGCTAGATAATCGTATTCGTCACCCACAGAAAAGTCTTCTGCAGTAACTACTACTCTTAGATCTATAACTCGAGAATCATTCATGACTAGCCTCCAGTCACTGGTGGGAAGAAAGCCACTTCATCGCCGTCTTTCACTTCAGTCGTCAAAGGTACGATTGATTGGTTAAGCGCAGCCAAAAGCTTGCCCTCTTCCAATGCGATATCCCATTTGCCTTCTTGTGTTACAAGGTGGCTGCGAATCGCTGCAATCGTCTTGAACTGTGCATCAACTTCAACGCTGTCCACACCAACAAGTTCACGAGTTTGAGCAAAGAAAAGAACTGTAATCATGATTCCACCTTAAAGTGACCAGACTTACCACCCGTCTTCTCTAACAGACGTACATTCTCGATAACAATATCTTTCTGAACAGCTTTACACATATCGTAAATCGTTAACGCAGCAACAGAAGCAGCCGTTAGCGCTTCCATTTCTACGCCTGTCTTACCCGCAAGCTTACAAACAGATTCGATGCGAACCTTGTTTTCAGACTCGATAGCTTCAAGCTGCACTTCTACTTTGGTTAATAGCAGAGGGTGACACAGTGGAATCAGATCCCACGTCTTCTTAGCCGCTTGAATACCCGCAATGCGTGCCGTTGCGAAAACATCGCCTTTATGGTGGCTACCAGAAACAATCAGCTCTAGCGTTTCAGCAGACATTTTTACGAAAGCTTCCGCTCTCGCTTCACGTACTGTCTCAGCTTTTGCCGATACATCGACCATGTTTGCTTCGCCAGACGCGTTAATGTGTGTAAATTGGCTCATACTCAAACCGCCTTATACAGAAAGGTGTGGCATGAAGTTACAAGGGCGGTGACTAGCATCCATTTGTTGCTTGATGATCTTAGTCCAACCTGTGCGACAAGCACCTGTAGAACCTGGCATCGCAAAGATAACTGTGTGGTTAGCAAAGCCCGCAATCGCACGAGATTGAATTGTCGATGTACCGATCTCTTCATAAGATACTTGACGGAATAGCTCACCGAAGCCTTCTACTTCTTTGTCAAATAGTGGCTTAAGCGCTTCAGGCGTGCTGTCACGAGAAGTAAAACCAGTACCGCCAGTGATCATGATCGCTTGTACGCTTTCATCAGCGATCCACTTGGATACGATCGCACGGATCTTGTACATGTCATCGATAACAATTTGCTTATCAACCACGTTGTGGCCTGCTTCTTTAGCATGCTCAGCTAGGTAACCACCGGACGTGTCATTTTCTTCTGTACGAGTATCTGAAACGGTTAGTACTGCGATGTTTGCTGCTTGGAATTTGCTTTCTGCGTGACCCATTTGTTCACCTATATAAATTTTTCAATTGTGAGGGCGTGTTGACCTTTCGTGATTAAATTTTGTTCGAGATAAAAGCGTTTTAATCGCGGCGAGGGGGAAGTAGCCTAGTCATTCTAAGCAAATCTCCCTCAACAAAGAGTAAAACGCTTTTTGCGGGGGCGCCCAGCTCGAACCCTTCGGGCAGCGTTTGCTGGTCATTTCTACTACGTTATCGGCTTCTCATGTAGGCTAGCTACACATCAAAGCCTCTGCCTTGTATAAATACCCAGCAACTCGCTGCAAAAATCAGCTCGAAAGAGCAACACGCCCTAGACTGATTCGCCCAGCCTAAAGAAGCTGAGCGATAAAATGCTTTAGAGTATATAGCGGGTTAACCGCCGATTGACGCCAAGTTTGGAGTCATGCCGCTGTTGCCATCATGTAAGAAGTGGCTAACAGACTTGGTTTGAAGCTGAGCCTGAATTCGATCAATGAGCTCTTGCTCTTGTTGATCTTCTTGAATCAGATCTCGCAGTTCAACACCGTGGTCGCCAAACAGACATAGGTGAAGTTTACCAGTCGCAGAAACACGCAGTCGGTTACAACTCTCACAGAAGTCTTTCTCGTAAGGCATGATCAAACCAATTTCACCCTTGTAGTCTGGGTGGACAAACACTTGTGCTGGACCATCGTTAACCGCTTTGACTTTTAACAGCCAACCGTTAGCAATAAGCTGATTGCGAATCGCAACGCCAGACACATGATGTTTATCGAACAACTCGTCCATCTCGCCGGTTTTCATCAGCTCGATAAAACGTAATTGAATAGGTTTGTCTTTGATCCAATTAAGGAAGGCTGGTAATTCCTGACTGTTGAGGTCTTTCATCAATACAACGTTGACTTTGACTTGTTCATAGCCAACCTCAAACGCTTTATCAATGCCTCGCATAACCTCAGTAAACTTATTCTCACCAGTGATCTGATGGAACATACGTGAATCTAAACTATCCACGCTAACGTTTATATGGGTTAAACCAGCATCACGCCATTGCCCTACTTGTTTCTCCATGCGGTAGCCATTCGTTGTCGTGGCTACTTTTTCGATGCCTGGAGTAGAAGCAACGGTATGTATGATTTCAGGAAAGTCTTTACGCAGACTCGGCTCTCCGCCTGTAATGCGGATCTTTGAGGTACCACAATCTGCAAACGCTTTTACAACGCGTTTGATCTCGGGAACACTTAAAAAAGACGAGTTTTTTTGCCCTGACGGTTTGTAACCATCCGGCAAGCAGTAAGTACATTTAAAGTTACAGACGTCTGTAACCGACAAGCGCAAGTAATAAAACTTGCGATGGAATCTATCTTCGAATTGTTGCGCCACGGAACACCTTTCCAAACACGGGAGGCATAATCATTTCCAATTAAGCCCTTGTGACAACATGTCACTGGCTCTTGATGCGTATCGGTACAGCAAATACCACTGTGCGACTTAGCATGCGAGAGCTCGGAGTTATGGCAACCGCACGTCATATTCATACGTGCAGTAGCTGAGTAATAAAATACTTAATATTTGTACGTGAATCTAGCTCTGATGGTAAAAAACGGGTCACATCGGCAAAAAAAACGTATCAAACGCTCAAAATAACTCTTGTTGAGTATATAGCGAGAAGCATTTAACCTAAATTATAGTTGGTAATAACCTAACAAGAACAAAAAATGAATATTTACGCTTCAAAGAAGGTCGTAGCAATCGGTGGAGGCCATGGCTTAGGTCGTATGCTTGCTGCACTAAAAGACTTTGGTAACAACGCAACTGGCATTGTTGCAACAACGGATAATGGCGGCTCAACCGGACGAATTAGAGACTGCCAAGGTGGTATCGCTTGGGGAGATACTCGTAACTGTATCAACCAATTGATCACTGAACCTTCAATCAGCTCGATGATGTTTGAATACCGCTTTCGCGGCCAAGGTGAACTCGACGGTCATAACTTGGGTAACCTGATGCTCACAGCATTAGACAACCTCTCGGTTCGCCCACTAGAAGCGATTAACCTAATTCGAAATATGCTCAAGGTCGACGTCAATATCGTGCCGATGACCGAGCACCCTTCTGACCTCACAGCCCTATCAATGGACGGACGTTGGGTAACCGGCGAAACCAACGTTGATGACATGACAGAAAAACTGCGCATGATGGATCTGTCTCCAGAAGTGCCCGCAACCAAAGAAGCCGTTGCAGCCGTCGAACAAGCCGACTGTATCGTTCTTGGCCCTGGCAGCTTCCTGACCAGTGTGATGCCCCCTCTTCTCCTTCCAGAGATTGGGAAAGCCATCGCTGAGAACACCAAGGCTAAGGTTATCTTCATTGAAAACCTATCTCCAGAACACGGTCCTGCAGGAAAAATGACGCTTCAAGAACAGCTTGAATGGTGTGAACGTACCTGCAAAGCGAGAAAAATTGATGTTGTGCTGGGCAATGCGCCGCACCCTGAACTTGAAGGGCTTTGGAACTGCGTGACCACCGATCTTGCCTCTCCTAATCGAGATTGGCGACATGACCGTTTAAAACTTCAACAAGCGATTCGGGCTCAACTGGCTTAATGCTTGCAGCCTAGGCTAAACCACAGAAACCAGTAAAAACAAAAAAGGAGCATCATGCTCCTTTTTTAGTCTCTGTATCTCTACCTGTAGATTTAGCGATTAACCGCTTTAGAGATCAGTCATCAACTGCTGATATTCAGTATAAGTCGATAGTAGAAGTTCCTGCATATCTTGAAAATCAATATCTGTCACAGGCAATGCTTGCTTCACTTTTGCGTCTAAGCTAATAGCAAAACTACACAAAGAATCGGCACCAAAACTCGCAGCACTGCTCTTCAACGCATGGCTGATATCGGCCAAATACTTAGACGTATCGGTATCTTTGTTTAGCTCTAGGTGCTCGTGGTATCCCTTCAATTCACCTAAAAATATTTCCAGTAATACTGGGACATTCTCTTGCCCTATTTCGCCGGCAAGTTCATCAACTTTTTGCTGATTTAATACTTTCGTCATTATTATTTTCTTATTGTTTGGTGATTACTGCTTCGCATTCCACGTTTGCAACTTACGGTATATGGTCGAAGGACTCACATCTAAGAAGCCTGCTGCTCGGGGGATATTGCCATCACACGCTTTAATGGCCTGTTCGATGGCCGTTTTCTCAGTGATCCACAATGGGAAAATATCTTTTACCGTGATGTCTTCATTCTGCTTTTCTTTCAATCGCAGGCTGTTTTCAATCGGTTGGTTCAATGGGGGCGGAAGCATGTTTAGAGTAATCTCTTTACCGTTATTCAAAACCACCACGTTTCGCAACACGTTTTGTAGCTGACGAACGTTACCCGGCCACTCATATTGATTAAAGCGATCAAGTACTTCTTGAGCAAAACGTACAAACGCCTTCCCTTCCTCTACCGACATATAGCCTAGTAACGAGTACGCAATCTCGATGACATCTTCACCACGCTCACGTAATGGCGGCAAGTGCAGCGGAATCACGTATAAACGATAGTATAAATCTTCTCTAAAGCGACCTTCTTGTACTTCTTTCCAAGGGTCACGGTTGGTCGCACACACAAAACGAACGTCCACACTCTTCATCTTCGAAGAGCCGACTTTTTGAAAAGTACCGGTTTGAATAAAACGCAGAAGCTTGGTTTGCAGTTCAAGGTCCATCTCACACAACTCATCGAGGAACAGTGTTCCACCGTCAGCCAATTCAGCAGCACCTTGGCGATCCGTTGCCGCGCCAGTAAAGGCACCTTTTACGTGGCCAAACAGCTCACTTTCAATCAAGTCTTTAGGAATTGCCGCACAGTTGATGGCGATGAAAGGCTTATCACCACGCTTACTCGCCGCGTGAATCGCTTCTGCACATACCTCTTTACCCGTACCACTTTCACCGGTAATGAAAATACTCGCTTTACTCGATGCGGCGGAATCGATAGTTCGGTAAACCTGCTGCATAGTTTGGCTACTGCCAATAAAACCTTGATAGTTCTGGTTTCCCGGATGTTCCGAACTGTTCTTAAGCTTGGTAGCCTTACGGATTGCGTTGTTCACCGTAATACGAAGTCGGTCGGCTTCACATGGCTTGATAAGGAAATCTTGAGAACCATGACGCATTGCTTCTACGGCGGTATCGATAGAGCCGTGCGCTGTCATGAAGATAACGGGCACTTCAGGGTACTTTTGTTTTACAGCAAAGAGCACATCCATACCCGTCATATCAGGCAGACGTAGATCTAATAAAATAAGGTCAGGGATTCGATGATTCAAACTCTCAATTGCATCGCGGCCAGTGCCGACAATGTTGATATCAATTTCGAGCGGTGTAAGATACGAGCGATATAACGCTGCGACTGAAGCCGTATCCTCCACCATCAACAAATACTTTGATTTGTTATCTAACGTTTTTGATTGCATATCCTAGCCATTTATAATTTGCATTTCTTATTATAGTCGCATTCCGCTTTGCATTATGCAAATTAGCCACAATATTTGTGATGTATTTTTTTACTTACTTCAAACAATCAATGTTTTATCTATCTGGCACGAACGATGCAGTAATATAAATGACCTTCGGGTCACCTAGCCAACTGACGTTGTTAGTGAACCGAGTGTTCACAAACGTAAGCCAGTAGAACAATTACTACTGGCTGTTTTTTTGTCTGAACCACTCTCAATTCTTATCTTGAGGGTATGAACTTCTTGAGTAAGAAGTGAGACTAGCTGTTGGTAATGAATTGCTTTCTCATCTGTTCAATCTCATCACGCTTTTGCGCCGCCAACTCAAACTCCAGATTCTGAGCATGCTGATACATCGCAGCTTCTAGCTTACTGATCTCTTTATCAAGCTGCTGTGGCGTAAGCACTGCATAACTTTCAGATGGCTCAGCCACCTTAGATAGTGGAACTTGCTTAGATTGACGCTGCTGTTTCGACTTGGTGATGTCACCCAGCTCCATAATATCTTTGATATTACGTTTCAGCGCTTGTGGTGTAATACCTTGCTCTTCGTTGTAGGCCTGTTGTTTCTCACGACGACGATCGGTTTCATCAATCGCTTTTCTCATCGACTTAGTAATCGAGTCACCATATAAGATCGCCTTACCTTCGAGGTTACGCGCGGCACGACCAATGGTTTGGATCAGAGAACGCTCAGAACGCAAGAAGCCCTCTTTGTCTGCATCAAGAATCGCCACCAACGATACTTCCGGCATATCCAAACCTTCACGAAGTAAGTTAATACCCACTAACACGTCAAACTCGCCCAAACGTAAGTCTCGGATGATCTCGACACGCTCAACGGTATCGATATCAGAGTGCAAGTAACGCACTTTAACGCCATGCTCACTTAAGTATTCGGTTAAGTCTTCCGCCATTCTCTTAGTTAATGTTGTGACCAACACGCGCTCTTCTTTCACTGAACGGATTCTGATTTCAGACAACAAGTCATCCACCTGAGTCGCGACCGGTCTTACTTCAATGATCGGGTCTAACAGGCCAGTAGGACGCACCACTTGATCAGCAATCTCGCCATCTGATTTTTCAATCTCGTAATTACCCGGCGTTGCCGACACAAAAATCGTTTGTGGAGCTATAGACTCAAATTCTTCAAACTTCATTGGACGGTTATCCAATGCAGAAGGCAATCTAAAGCCAAACTCGACCAAGGTTTCTTTACGAGAACGGTCACCTTTATACATCGCACCAATTTGCGGCACAGTCACGTGTGACTCATCGATGATCAGCAAACCATCCTCAGGCAGGTAATCAAATAACGTTGGAGGCGCTTCCCCTTCCGCACGGCCGCTCAAGTATCGTGAATAGTTTTCGATACCGGAACAGAAGCCAAGCTCAGTCATCATTTCAATATCAAACTGAGTTCTTTGAGAAATACGCTGCTCTTCGAGAAGCTTATTGTTGTCTTTTAAGTATTGAGCACGATCTCGCAATTCATCCTTGATGTTCTCAATCGCCTCGAGGATTTTTTCTCTTGGGGTTACATAGTGAGTTTTTGGATAAACGGTAAAGCGCGGTAAGTCTCTTTGCTTAATCGCACCAGTCAGTGGATCAAAGATACTAATGCAATCGACTTCGTCATCGAACATCTCAATTCGAACCGCATCTTGGTCAGATTCAGCCGGAAAGATATCGATCACTTCACCACGAACTCGAAACTGACCACGTTCAAAAGCGACGTCGTTTCTTGAATATTGCAGTTCAGCCAAACGGCGCAAAATATCACGCTGATCCATCACCTCACCACGACTCAAGTGAAGCATCATCTTCAAATACGACTTAGGGTCACCAAGACCGTAGATCGCCGACACAGAAGCCACAATGATGGCGTCTTTTCGTTCTAGTAAGGCTTTGGTTGCCGAGAGCCTCATCTGTTCAATATGAGCGTTCACAGACGCATCTTTCTCGATGAACGTGTCCGTGGTTGGAACGTAGGCTTCAGGTTGGTAGTAATCATAGTAAGAAACGAAATACTCAACGGCATTGTTTGGAAAGAAAGATTTCATCTCACCGTAAAGTTGAGCCGCCAATGTCTTGTTAGGCGCTAATAGGATCGCAGGTCTTTGAGATTGGGAAATGACGTTGGCAAGGGTAAAGGTTTTACCAGAGCCCGTTACCCCTAATAGAGTTTGATGTGCCAAACCAGAATCTAGTCCATCTAATAATTTGGTTATCGCCGTCGGCTGGTCACCGGACGGGCTGTAGTCCGATACCAAGTCAAAGAGTTTGCTCATAGGTCGCCATTTCCATACTGTTTTTTTAATCAGGTCATTGTCACTCTAGGTGGAGTGTCGTTGCAACTATTATCTAGAGAAATGCATCTTAAGATCAGATATCAGTTATAGCTTTTATTTTTAGAACTTGGTATTATCCGTGCCCCTGCAAGATCTCTTCAGCTAAATTACTCGATTTTTAATCCACTACTTTTCCCCAAAAAATCTAAAAATACCGCTTGTTTTACTGTTCGGTTTATAATCTACAAAAGTTATACAATCGCGATATTTTGATATAAATCTTTTAAATACATTGAGTTAGATAAAATTTTTACATTTTTCGATTTATCCCAATGATTGTTGTTAAAGTTTCACACACACACTTATCCACAATTTTGGTGGATAACTAAAGCAAAGCTAAATCCAATAAGGTGTTCAAGAAAGTAAAGTTTTTTATCTTACTTTTTTCTGATATTTTTTATTGACAGAAATTCGGACAATTATTAGAATTCGCGTCGCTAACAAGCAATTCCCCTTTAGTTCAGTTGGTAGAACGGCGGACTGTTAATCCGTATGTCGCAAGTTCAAGTCTTGCAAGGGGAGCCAAATTCAGAAAAAAGCCCAATCTTTCGATTGGGCTTTTTTCGTATGTAACTGCGACTAACTTGTTCCAAGTTAATGTCACAAACTTAGCCGCTCACGTTCATCGTTGATCAAAAAAGCCACGAACTAATCCGTGGCTCACTTAACTTTTGAGACTACAAACTACCCGAGAAGTAATGGGTATCTCGTAGAATCCATTTATATTGCATTATAGGTGACGAGCGATCGTGTCCGTCAAAACCGCAGCTACCTTATCATCGCCAGCTTGATCGCCTTTACTGTAGGTATTGATCTGACGCTTCGATGAATCGTGGATATTAGTGATGGCTACCACTTCTCTCTCAATACCAAATCCAACCAACTTAATCATCAATTCTTTATTTTTGAATGAGTCGCCAACGATCACGATAGAGTTAAAATCTTTCAGTAGCTCTTTAGTCAGATCTTCAACTTGAACATCATTACTATTAATAAAAAAGATATCCGCAGATTTCGCAGAGCTTCGCTCTCCAGCAGACTTCAGTTGGATTTGCTGCATCTCATTGAACACACCATTATCTTGCGTTCCAATGGTAGATAGGCTCGCAGCATTAGAAGCCAAAGACAATAGCAGTGTACTAGCAAAAACAGTACTTTTAACAAAATTCATTCTCTTTACCCTCTAATAACTAAAGAATTGTTTCTTTCATGATGCGGAACGTTTGACCTTTATCGTCAATATCGCAATCGGTATCGATCGTAATGCCGTAGTTAGAATCTCTTTGGTATAAAGTTGACTCATTCTCATTAATTGACCAACTACTGCCATACATATTGAGATAGGCGCGCGAAACCGTCACCGCATTGCCGAATACCAGTTTTTGGTCAACACAAGTATTCCAATCAGCAGTGTAGTTTTCTTGCCACGTCTCATAGCTCTTTAGGTCGTAAACTCGGTACAGGTCTTCACCCCAAATTTCAGCAGCGTTCTTTACATGCCAAAATTCTGCAGATGGAGCATCTCTGTAATACCCAGCTTCTCCCACAGCTTTTGTATTAATAGTCTGGACAACCGAGTGGCCGATATCATTGCCTTCATCAACCGAGGTGTAATTCAACATATTGTGTGTCTGACTCGATTCTTTAGTTTGGCTAAAACCAAACCCAACACCCAGACCAGCAGACGGACCATCTGATTTGCTCGCTTCAAAAGAGCCAGTAATATCGAAACTAAAAGACGTACTCTCAGCTAACGAAATCTCTTTGTTCAAATTACTCGAACTTGGAAAGCTTTGCTGGTTCACAAACAGATTTCCATGTCGTCTTTGAGGGAGACAGTAATCGTTGTTTTTATCGTTTTCACACTCTTCAGACAAGTACTTCCAAGTCAGCCTTGATTGCTCTTTCGCATTATTAGGAGCCTCATCAACGGCTTTCTTGTGAGCCCAATTGTAGGCATTGTCACCTGACATGAAATTAAATTGAGAATTACCATGGAAGATCTGACCTAAGTATCCTTCTGGGTAATAAAAGTGTGGCGCAACTTTCTCATCTTCCCACTCGAAAAAATAGCCTCCGTCGGCAAGGGTTTGACGCGTGACATTCATGCTACCGTCAACCGCCATAATATAGTTAGTCTTATTTGACTGAGAAAACATCAACAAATCGATGGTACGTGCGACATCAACCTGTTCATGAATTTTGTACTTCTCCTTACCATAGCTATAAGCACCATTCTGAGAAGTGATAATAAATTGCTCTTCAATT
The DNA here is from genome assembly GCF_003050585.1 of Vibrio sp. ZF 223. Taxonomy (NCBI): domain Bacteria; kingdom Pseudomonadati; phylum Pseudomonadota; class Gammaproteobacteria; order Vibrionales; family Vibrionaceae; genus Vibrio; species Vibrio sp. ZF 223. The sequence continues at coordinate 186,384 of NZ_PIGB01000002.1, read as the reverse complement.
TGACCATCTTCTATTCTGGCATGCTGACAGAGGTTCGCAATTTTTCCAGGTAAACCCTGCTGCTCTAGGTGATTGTTAATGTATTCTACTTTGGCATTAAAGATATCACAGGCTGTCGCAGGATCATCGTACGCAACATACTCATCAGCCCCTTTGAAGTAGGCATCATCAATTCCAGGGATAGGAGATGCATTAACATAGCCAGATAACATAGAGACTGTTATCAAGCTCAAACTGAAGTGTTTTAATTTCATCACTCGTTCCTTTTAACTGCATTTGCACCAATATCGATGCCTTTTAAAATTAGCGAGTAAAAAAAATATATTCACAATAAAGTTGTAATAAAAAAATCTATTTATCGTTGAATATACCTGAAAATACCAAATTGGACATTTTATATATCGCAGGAGAAGTTAAGACCGTTCATTTTAGATTCTTCGTCCTTAAACCTCCGATAACAATGGGAAATAAGCCGACCTTGTTCTACACGATACGAGAGGCCTGAATGTCCTATGTTAATTCTCTTCCGCCATATTAGTAGGTCTTCAAGTGAATCTACCTTCTCTATTTGAATTTGTATTTTTTCAAAGTATCCATCAAAGTTCATAATTCAACATCTTACCAAAGCCAAAAACCATACCAACTAGTTTTTATAATTAAGGTACTTATAAAAACCAAATTTCAAAAATTCGGTTAGCCAATCACTAACCAACCGATAATTGAGAGAATTATTTTTTTATAATGTAAAAAGCCACACTAAAGTGGCTTTTTATTTAACGATGGTGACCTCTGGGCTGCATTGATGGCTAATCAACCTCACAGCTTACTATCACCAAACACACTCTAATGTTTCACTATTTACAATAAACCAAATGAGTCAAGTAGTACTGAAAATCAAGTAATTTCAAGAAAAATCAACATTTAGAATATGTTCATTTATAAGTTAGACTCAATTCCCAGTCAGAGAATTCAAAGTTATCCATCTCAATAATGAACAGCCCATTTTCGCTAACTGGCAGCTCCTTAGTCGCTTTGATGTACGTATTTATAGGCTCAAGATATTTGTCCGCTGATGTCCACAAATGATGCGCATGATCATAAATATATACGACATCACCATTCTGGATGCAGCTTTCGGATTCTGTTGGGCGGCTGATCTTCATGAAGTCAGAAGAGTCGTGATCTTCGGTATAATACGTATTACTACTATAGGTCCAGTAGTAATCTTTATAATCATCTTTCCTTGAGATCTGAACATAGTCATTGTCGTGAATACAAGTACCATTATATGGATGCCAGTTATCTAACTTAAACTTAGCGTTGGATTGCTCTCCATCGCGACCGTAGGTAAGCCAGCCATTAGGCACATTTGGATCCGCGTAAACATATTCACCAGTCGATCGATGCTTTAGCCTGATTGAGTTATATGGCTTATTGATTGGACGCACACTATGAATTGGCGTGCTTTCATCTGCATACTCAAACGCAGCGACAGGGAAATGGTCTGAATACTCATAAAAGTAATACGGCTCCTGTGTGCCAGGTAAAGCAACTCTATCCGATGCGATATCTAACACTTGGTTGTGCCAGTTCTTGGGTTGCTTGTGACTACGCTCGACCAGAACATAGTCAAGTAATTGCCCTTTTAGATCAGAATAGTTTGCGTGTGCTAAACCATTTACTGCAGGGTCCCATGAGTAAGGCGCACCGGCGTAATTGGTCGGCTCTGCTACATTTAAGGTCTCGAGCATTGAAGAAAACTCTTGTGACTCTTTTGCTACATTTAGATCACCAGCAATAAAAAACATTTCGTCAGCTGAGCGATTTGCCCCGAAAATATAATTCTCTATTTGTGCAAACTGGTCTTGTCTAACCACAGAGGGAGGAGTTTTGCAGGTATCATCATCAGCTTGAACGTGAGTGCCGATAATATTGTATCTCTCTCCACCTTTATTAATGACGGTATGTATAAAACCTTTTTGAGATGCCCAGTCTGCACCGCACCCATCTCTGAAGATCACTTGTGACTTGTACTCAATCGGATATTTACTGAATACAATCACGCCGCCATCATCAAGAGATGTCGATCGCCAACCTTCAGTGTGATCCCAGCCATTTTTTGTACGGCCTAAGACAGGAGTTAAATATCCAAACTTCTGAGCGAGTGCATCGATAAGTATTTGGCTCGCTTGGTTGTCGAACACTTCGTTAAATATAACCACGTCAGTATCATCAAAAACCGAAGAGTTCGCCAATAACTGTGCTCGTTTATTTGGATTAGTCCCACCAACGAAAACGCCGAGACGATGATCCAGCATATAAATGTTATAATTCATTATCTTGGGGGGTGAGCTGATCTCCTCAGCTAGCGAATTAAGACTGATCAGTATGAGCAAGACTGATATTAGATATTTAGTCATGGTTAGTGCATCTCCTATTAAACTGAGATGCATCCTCCCATAATGACACAATTGATAATAATGAAATAGACCTAAAAAAAATATCAAACCATAGTTAAAATATTAATAGTCATCATAAAAACCTTCAATTGGTAAATCCTCAACTTTTACAGCAACCATTTTCTTTACAGGACTATTTGAAATGATAAGCATATATTGGTTCGGCAACTCTTCAACAACTTGAACCGATTTAAAAAACGATAGCTTTTTTCGCGCTTCAATATATTTATCATAAACGAGCATGTCGTCATCATGTTCAAAATCAATGTCTCCATGATCAACGCGTTCTTCACGCAAGCTTACATTAAATAGCCCATTACTCTTGCGAATAAATTTTCCTTTTGTGTAAATATCTAAGGTGTTATTGAGTCCAGCTTCTTTTATAATCGTAACCGCCTCAAAATTTTCATCACTGATCACGACGTCCATGTGCTCCGTGGCCATATAGTCACCATCTATTGTCATATAAAGGGTCGTAGAGTTGACCAAAACATTATTTTTCGAACGTAGACTATATGCAATGGAAACCAGCATTAAACAAAGACAACACAGAAGAAAGTAAACACTTTTATTTTTAGTGAACATAGCGACTAAGCTCCGCTTTAACCATACCAACCAGATCATCCGTTGATTGAGGAGATTCAAACAAAACCACTAAATTGACAGGCGGTGCCAGTGGCTTGAGTATTACAATAGATAAACTTTCTTGAGAATGAGCAAGGATCAATCGGCTTAACCTACCTTGTTTAACTTCTTGAGAAACCAAAAGCTTAACGCCTTTTGCAACCAATTTGGCCTCTTCTTCATTATCACAATAGACAGTTAAAGCTTCGCTAGAAAACATTTTAGTCAGTGGAAGCCAGCTCGTTAACTTAGGGGCTTTTGCAGTGAACACCAACGGAAACAATGCCGCAATCGCTATGAATAAGCAGCCTAGAACAATATAGATTTGATTACGTCCGAATGTGAATCGTGTGTTTTTTTCGGAACTCTCTTCAAAGCTCTCAGTCTTACAACTTGGGTCTCCAGCTAATAAGTTGTCTTGGTTATCTGATTTATCATCATCGTCTTCTAGCCACAACACCGCCTCACTTTCGAGTTTATAACCAACCTTAGCGACCGTTTTTAGATACTTTTGTTGCTTCCCATTATCCTCAAGCAAAGTACGTATCGCGCTGATCGATTGTGTCAGTGAGCCTTCAGAGACATGTTTTCCTGGCCAAGCTCTTTTCAACAAATCTTCTTTAGTATTAATTTTTCCAGCGTTTTCACACAACATTAGAATCACAAGATGATCGTGATAGCCGATGCGCTTTTCTTCATTTTTGAGTAAATCAGTCACTAACGGGTGGTCTAAGTGGATTAACCAATCATTTACTTTGTACATAAATTAGCCTTGAAAAATGAATAACCATAATATTTATACAAATATATTTTCCATGGATAAATATTGGGGTTATTTAAAATAATTTTTATATGTCACTTGATTCATTCAACCATTTACCACTAACCGAACGTTAACAGGATTAATTAAATGGTTATTTAAAAAGGCAAAATAAGTAACTTTTTTGTAAACGCAACTATATATAAAAAAAACACCGTCATGAAACAAAAAAAACTAAAATACAGATATTTAAAAATTGACAACTAATTCATAAAAAAATAACAGATAATTACATTGGATTATTAAGAAATATTTAAACTTAGTTCAAAAATTGACTAATAATGACAAGAAATGTCTTTTAATTTTTTTTCTTACTTATAAGCACATCCGGTTATCTACGTTCACTAAAGGTTTCACTTACAACAAATTAATGTTTACAGATTAAGTTTTTGCGCACGTTAGGCTCATTTTAGGCTGACTATATTGGCTATCACCACCATCTCTATCGTGAAACCGATTTCTTAAAAGCTGATGCGTATAAGTCCTAAATCAAAGTAAAACTCCTAGCTTTAAACAAGAAAGATTGACAACATACTCGTTAAAATTGTTAATTTCATGCTCAAGAAAACCATACCCAACAGCCGTTGTACTTCCATGCCGCGAGCGTTTGTCGTAGGTTTTAGCCCAACCGATTTGTTGCGATTACATCTGCTATCCTCTTATTAAGCGTATAAATTTCCATCAGACATACAAAACCACACCGTTCACTGGTTGTTATTAGGTGAGCAAAGCAGGATAATATCGGGATCGGAATCTCAAGAATTAATCCATTATGACCGAATACCTTTTGTTGTTGGTTGGCACAGTGCTGGTCAATAACTTTGTGCTAGTGAAGTTTTTAGGGCTATGTCCTTTCATGGGAGTCTCCAAGAAACTGGAGACTGCGATTGGCATGGGCCTCGCGACGACTTTCGTTCTGACGTTAGCGTCGGTCTCTGCATACCTAGTAGAAACCTACATCCTTACCCCTCTGGGTATTGAATACCTGCGTACCATGAGCTTCATCTTGGTTATCGCGGTGGTTGTTCAATTTACGGAAATGGTGGTTCACAAAACCAGCCCGACTCTTTATCGCCTATTGGGTATCTTCCTACCTCTTATCACTACCAACTGCGCGGTGTTAGGTGTGGCACTTTTGAACATCAATGAAAACCACAACTTCATTCAGTCGATCATCTATGGTTTCGGCGCAGCGGTGGGTTTCTCTCTTGTTCTGATCCTGTTTGCTGCGATGCGTGAGCGTATTGCGGTTGCTGATGTTCCAATGCCATTCAAAGGTGCTTCGATTGCGATGATCACAGCAGGCCTAATGTCTCTGGCATTTATGGGCTTTACTGGGTTGGTGAAATAAGCATGAGTACCATTTTAATTGCGATCATTGCGCTAGCCGTTTTAGCCGCTATTTTTGGCGCTATTTTAGGCTTTGCTTCTATCCGTTTTAAAGTAGAAGCCGATCCTATCGTTGATCAAATCGATACCATTTTACCGCAAACTCAATGTGGCCAATGTGGCTACCCAGGTTGTCGCCCATACGCAGAGGCGATCGCTAACGGAGACAAGATCAACAAATGTCCTCCTGGCGGCCAAGCAACCATTGAGAAGCTAGCAGACTTAATGGGCGTAGAAGTTGAAGATTCCGCTCACGACTTAGATAACAAAGTAAAAACTGTTGCTTTCATTCATGAAGACATGTGTATCGGTTGTACTAAGTGTATTCAAGCTTGCCCTGTCGACGCTATTGTTGGCGGTACCAAGGCTCTGCACACAGTAATCAAAGACGAATGTACAGGTTGTGACTTATGTGTCGCACCGTGCCCTACTGACTGTATCGAAATGATTCCAGTGGCAACAACGACTGAAAATTGGAAATGGCAGATGAACATCATTCCTGTTACTGACATCACTAACCAAGCGACTGATGCGACTGCGTCAGAGCCTAAGGCATAGGGTTAGTATGATCTCTTTAATTGAACAAATTCGCACGGGCTCTATTTGGAACTTTCCGGGCGGCGTGCACCCTGCTGAAAACAAGAAACAGTCCAATACCACTGACATCGTTCATGCCAGACTTCCCGAGGAAATCGTTCTTCCTGTAAAACAACACATCGGTAAGCCAGGTAACTTATTGGTTGCTGCGGGTGACACCGTGCTAAAAGGCCAACAACTTACTGCCTTAGATACTGGTTTTACGTTACCTGTACACGCACCAACGTCAGGTGTGATTACCGCTATCGAACCAAGAACTACCGCTCACCCTTCAGGCTTGAGCGAAATGTGCGTAGTTATTAAACCTGATGGCTTAGACACTTGGATTGAAAAAAATCCAGTTGAAGATTTCTCGACAAAGACTTCTGACGAACTGCTTGATGTGATTCGCCAAGCCGGTATTTCAGGCATGGGCGGCGCAGGCTTCCCTACGGCTAAGAAGCTTCAATCAGGCCTTGGTCGTACCGACATTTTGATCGTCAACGCTGCGGAATGTGAACCTTACATCACCTCTGATGACAAGTTGCTTCAAGAACATGCCGACGAAGTATTAAAAGGCATCGAAGTCGTTGAACACATCCTTCAGCCAAAGCTGACGGTTATCGGTATTGAAGACAACAAGCCAAACGCGATAAAAGCGCTTGAGATTGCAGCGAAAGACAAAGATATCGTCATTCGTGTTATCCCAACTAAGTATCCTTCTGGTGGTGAGAAACAGCTGATCAAGATCCTCACCAACAAAGAGGTTCCGGCTGGCGGCATTCCTGCAGACATTGGTGTTTTGGTTCAAAACGTCGGCTCGCTTTACTCAATTAAGAGAGCGGTAATCGACGGTGAACCAGTGGTCAACCGCGTGGTGACTTTAACCGGTAAAACCTTTAAGCAACCTCGTAACGTGTGGGCACTATTAGGTACACCAGTACACGAGTTACTAGAAGAGTTTGGCTACAAAGCGGATAAAAAACTGCCACGTTTGATTTTGGGCGGCCCGATGATGGGCTTTACCTTGCCGCATGCCAATGTGCCAATCACTAAAACGTCGAACTGTATTTTAGCGCCAACGCGTCGTGAGATCTCACCAAGCACTTACGAGATGGAATGTATTCGTTGCAGCGCGTGTGCTGAAGCTTGTCCTGCGTCTCTACTTCCTCAACAACTGCAATGGCATGCCAAAGCCAACGAGTTGGATAAGTGTGAAGAGCTGAATATTAAAGACTGTATTGAATGTGGTGCTTGTGCGTTTGTCTGCCCAAGTGAAATCCCTCTTGTTCAGTACTATCGCCAAGCGAAAGCCGAAATCAAAACTCGAAAAGATGAAGCCGCTGCTGCAGAGCGCGCCAAGATTCGTTTCGAAGAGAAAAACGCTCGTATGGAGCGTGACAAAGCAGAACGTGAAAACCGCTTCAAGAAAGCTGCTGACAACCGTCGTAAAGATATGAAGTCTGCGGATGGGGATGATGCGATTGCAGCTGCAATTGCTCGCGTTAAAGCGCAAAAAGCTGCGGCAGACCAAGCTCCTAATACGGAATCCGCAGTGAAACCTGCGGTAGCCGCTGCAATTGCGAAGGCAAAAGCGAAACAAGCTGCGGCTCAGAAAGCGGATAGCACTGAACCTGACAATTCTGAAATGTCAAAACTGCGCGAAGAGCGTAAACGACAAGCTAGAGAACGCAAAGCACAACAAGCTTCAGCTGAGACTCAAGCCGAAAACTCTGGTGATGGCAAGAAAGATGCCGTTGCTGCGGCCATTGCTCGTGCTAAAGCCAAGAAAGCACAACAAGCGGAATCTGCTGCTGACGCTCCGGTTGAAAGCTCTGGCGATGCCAAGAAAGATGCGGTCGCTGCCGCTATTGCGCGCGCCAAGGCGAAGAAAGCTCAACAAGCTGAATCGGCTGTTGACGCTCCAGCTGAAAGCTCTGGCGATGCTAAGAAAGACGCAGTTGCTGCGGCCATTGCTCGTGCTAAAGCCAGGAAAGCTCAACAAGCGGAGTCAGCTTCTGATGCTCCGGCTGAAAGTACTGGCGATGCCAAGAAAGATGCAGTTGCTGCCACTATCGCTCGCGCTAAAGCGAAGAAAGCGCAACAAGCTGAAGCCGTTACTCAAACAGAAAGTGAAACTCCGGTTGAAAGCTCTGGCGACGCTAAGAAAGACGCCGTTGCTGCAGCTATCGCTCGTGCCAAAGCGAAGAAGGCGCAGCAAGCGAAACAGGCTGAGACAGTAGAAACTCCTAAGCCAGTACTCGAAGTGGTAGCTGAAACTCAACCAGAAGCTGTCGATCCTAAGAAAGCTGCTGTTGCTGCCGCTATCGCACGCGCTAAAGCGAAGAAAGCACAGCAAGCTAAGCAGGTCGAAGCTCAAGAAGTCGCTCCCGAACCTGTGGCTGAACCTTTAGTTGAAAAAGAGACTGTGGTTGAAGCTGAGGCTCAATCAGAACCCGCCGACCCTAAGAAAGCAGCCATTGCTGCCGCAATTGCTCGTGCTAAAGCAAGAAAAGCGCAGCAAGAGCAAGATAAAAAGAACAATGAGGAGAAAGAGTAGTGGCCTTCTTTATCGCCAGCTCACCGCACGCACACAATCGTAGAAGCACCCCAGATCTCATGAAATGGGTGGCTATTTGTGCATTGCCAGGTCTACTAGCTCAAACCTACTTCTTTGGATGGGGTACGCTCATCCAGTTAGTATTTGCTATCGCACTTGCTGTTACCTTTGAAGCAGCCGTAATGCTGTTGAGAAAACGTCCACCAGTAATGGCGCTACGTGATTACAGTGCTGTTGTTACTGCTTGGCTACTCAGTGTCGCTATTCCTCCACACTCACCGTGGTGGGTTCTAGTGATAGGTATGTTCTTCGCAATTATCATCGCTAAGCACCTATATGGCGGCCTTGGGCAAAATCCATTTAACCCAGCGATGGTCGCTTACGTTGTTTTGTTGATCTCATTCCCTGTTCAAATGACCAGTTGGAATGCACCGACCAGTTTAACAGCTGAAGCAACAAGTTTTGTTGACTCATTTTTGATGATCTTTACAGGCTTCAACAATGAGGGGCTGTCTCTACAGCAAGCTCGTTTAGGTATAGATGGCACCACAATGGCGACGCCGCTTGATGCATTTAAAACCGCATTAACGGCAGGCAACACCGCTTCTGAAGCTCTGTCTCAACCGCAATTCAGCTGGCTAGCTGGCGTGGGTTGGGAGTGGGTGAACCTTGCCTACCTAATTGGTGGCTTGGTACTTATTAAGCAACGCGTGATTCAATGGCATATTCCTGTGGCTTTCATCGGCAGCCTTGCTCTGTTTAGCCTAGTGTTCTTAATCTTAACTCCAGGTGAAACTGCTTCTCCAACCATTCATCTATTGTCTGGTGCGACTATGCTAGGCGCATTTTTCATTGCGACCGACCCAGTTTCAGCATCAACAACAGTGAAAGGTCGCTTAGTGTTTGGCGCTCTGATCGGCGGTTTGGTATTTATCATCCGCAGTTGGGGTGGTTTCCCTGATGGCGTGGCGTTTGCTGTCTTGTTAGCCAACATGTGTGTTCCACTGATTGACTACTACACCAAACCTCGTACATACGGTCACTAAGGAGCGGATGCCATGCTAAATGCAATTAAGAAAAACGGCCTTGTACTCGCGATTTTTGCGTGTGCATCGACAGGTTTAGTGGCGGTAACCCACTACCTAACAAAAGATCAGATCAAACAGCAAGAACAGGCTCAGTTACTGTCTGTTCTTAACCAAGTGATCCCGCACGATCTTCACGACAACGAACTGTTTTCGTCTTGTACTTTAGTACAAGCAGAAGAGCTTGGTACTGAGCAAGCGATGCCAGCTTACATCGCTAAACTTAACGGTGAGCCAAGCGCGATTGCGATCGAAGCGATTGCACCAGACGGCTACAATGGCGCGATTAAAGTCATTGTTGGAATGAAGATCGACGGTACTATTTTAGGTACTCGTGTGCTTTCTCACCAAGAAACTCCAGGTTTGGGTGATAAGATTGATTTGCGTGTAAGTGATTGGATTCTTTCGTTTGCAGGCAAACAAGTAACAGATTCTAATCTTGACCGTTGGAAGGTTCGTAAAGACGGTGGTGACTTTGACCAGTTTACTGGCGCGACCATTACTCCTAGAGCGGTCGTGAAATCTGTCAAACAAGCGGTTCAGTACGTTAACCAAAACAACCAAGCATTGCTTGCTCAACCTCTAAATTGTGGTGGTGAATAATGAGTGACCATAAAACACTGATCAAAAATGGCATGTGGGCCAATAACCCCGCCCTAGTGCAACTTCTTGGGTTATGTCCACTGCTGGCTGTATCGTCAACAGTCACTAACGCGCTTGGGCTCGGCATTGCTACCTTACTTGTACTGGTAGGCTCAAACGTTTCTGTTTCTTTGGTTCGTAACCATGTACCAAAAGAAGTACGTATCCCAGTATTCGTAATGATCATTGCATCGCTAGTAACGTGTGTTCAACTACTGATGAACGCATACGCCTATGGGCTTTACCTATCTTTGGGTATATTTATCCCGCTGATCGTAACCAACTGTATAATCATCGGTCGTGCAGAGGCCTTCGCTTCAAAAAATGAAGTGCTACCAGCGGCTCAAGATGGTTTTTGGATGGGTCTAGGCATGACATCAGTATTGGTCGTGTTAGGTGCGATGCGTGAAATTATTGGTAACGGGACCCTATTTGATGGCGCAGACCTGCTGCTTGGTGACTGGGCTTCTGTGTTACGAATCCAGATATTCCAATTTGATAACAGCTTCTTGTTAGCCCTGCTTCCACCGGGTGCCTTTATTGGTGTTGGTTTCTTAATTGCTTTGAAAAACATCATCGATAACCAAGCAAAATCTAGACAACCAAAACAAGAGAAACCAGTCATTGAACGCGCTCGCGTTACCAATGCCTAATAAGTTAAATTAGCTTAAACCCCGCTGAGCTAGCTCAATCACTCAGCGGGGAAAATCAGATCTAAACATTATATATAATAATGACGCTCATAAGAGCGCGTAACCGATGATAAAGAAGAAGCAATCCAAGCTTCATGCCCTAACTATTTGAAAGTAATGTCGCTATGAACAATGTAAAACGAGTAGAAATACTTGAGCGTTTAAGAGAAAACAACCCAAAACCAGAAACCGAGCTTAACTGGAACAGCCCTTTCGAGTTGCTGATCGCTGTGCTGTTATCTGCGCAAGCAACCGATGTCAGCGTCAACAAAGCCACGGATAAGCTTTACCCTGTGGCTAATACTCCACAAGCAATTTTCGACTTAGGTGTTGATGGCTTAAAAGAGTACATCAAAACTATCGGCTTATTTAACTCAAAAGCAGAAAACACTATCAAAACGTGTCGTATGCTGCTTGACCTACATAATGGTGAAGTACCGGAAGATCGCGCTGCATTAGAAGCCCTTCCAGGCGTTGGTCGTAAAACAGCAAACGTAGTATTGAACACAGCCTTTGGTTGGCCAACCATTGCCGTTGATACACACATCTATCGTGTATCAAACCGCACTAAGCTAGCGATGGGTAAAACCGTCGACGATGTCGAAGCAAAACTACTTAAAGTTATCCCAAAAGAATTCAAACTGGATGTCCACCATTGGCTCATTCTTCATGGACGTTACACCTGTGTCGCACGTAAACCACGCTGTGGCAGCTGTATCATTGAAGATCTCTGTGAGTTCAAAGAGAAAACGGACGTCTAGGCTCATAAGCTGTTAGCCCTAAGCGAAAGAAGCTAACAAGCCTATTGGCCAAAAAAGCACCGCGTTTATCCTGCGGCATAAAACAGAATTACAAAAACGTATACATAATTAAAGCTAGGAGCAAATCATGTCAAACGGTCGTATTTTACACACCATGCTACGCGTTGGTGATCTAGACAAGTCTATCGAGTTCTACACCAATGTAATGGGCATGCAGCTATTACGTAAGAACGAAAACAAAGAGTACGAATACACACTGGCTTTCGTTGGCTTTGGTGACGAATCTCAAGGTGCTGTGATTGAGCTGACTTACAACTGGGGCACGACTGAATATGACCTTGGCTCAGCTTTTGGTCACGTTGCTATCGGTGTTGATGACATCTACACAACGTGTGATGCGATTAAAGCAGCAGGCGGTAATGTGACACGTGAAGCTGGCCCGGTTAAAGGCGGCTCTACTCACATCGCATTCGTTAAAGATCCTGACGGTTACATGATTGAGCTTATTCAGAACAAACAAGCAAGTGCCGGTCTAGAAGGTTAATTCCTCAACCTCTTTGCGAATTTGGGCTTGAACGCCTGATGAAATGAAAAAAAGAAGTGAGCACTGTGCTCGCTTCTTTTTTATGTTTCCACGCACGAACAATACCCTTCACCAATTATTATTAACAATCTCACCAATGAAACTTTACATGATAATGATTATCATTTAAATTAAACACCTATTGATTAGTGAGGTAACACAATGATTAGCGAATGGGAAAAACACACGTTACTTGCCGATACTGCATTGCAGCTCGACGATCCTGTACGAAGTATTCTCCACTATCAGCAAGCATTGAACTTGAGCGAAGAAATCACTGAGCGTACCGATATTCAGGCTGACGAACGCCTACTGATCTCTGTGATCTCTTGCCACAATCTCGCGCAATTCTGGCGATGGGCTGGTGATACCGAATACGAGCTCAAGTATCTTCAATTGGCTTCAGAAAAAGTGCTGACACTGATCCCGCAGTGCCCAAACACTCAATGTTCCAGCTTTATCGATTCTATTGGTTGCTGTAAGAAAGCGCTGATCGATTTCATGAAACGCCATCCCAATCCTAAAATTGCTTCTATGGTAGAAAAGATCGATACCGCGACCAACTGTGAAATGATCGCTCGTTTCCGCTTGAACTAAACGAGTTGCGTTTAGACAATGGCTCCAAATTTTAAAGACAAAAAAGCCCGTCATTACGACGGGCTATCTGATTTCAAAACAAGCAATTATTCTGCTTAAACCTGCGTACGACCTAAAGAGATAACAACGCGTCGGTTCTTGTCTTTACCAATTGGCGAATTGTTGTCTGCAATCGGGCGACGTTTACCATAGCCCTGAACTTGGATACGATCTTCTGGCAAGCCTAAAGATTTGAAGTACTCTCTTAACGATTCCGCTCTGCGCTCTGAAAGGTTTTGGCTAATACCTTTGCTGTCGACAGAATCGGTGTACGTTGCCACCAGCACAAGATCGATGTCTTGGTTATAGCGAACGTAATCGGCGATCTGGCTCAGCCTTTTGCGCGACGACTTGTTCAGCTGATCACTGTTACGGTCATAGTGCAAAATAGTGAAAGAGATATCTTCAAAGCTGTAAGGCAGCAGGTTAGCAACACAGTCACTGAACACATTGTATTTTTCTTGGAATAACACCGATGACAGCGACACTTCGATTCGCTGGTCGCGGCTCTGCCACTCTTGGTAACTGAATGTCGGGTAGCGCCCTTTCTCCAACTCACTCAAGATTCCCCACGCCGTTTGACCGCCAACGTAGCCATCAAATTGTTGGAAGAACTTAATGGTTGTCATGCGATCAGCACTTTCACCCGGACGCCAAGGTGGCGGCATCGAAATCAAGCTGACATTACGCGTAGCACCCATCGGGCGACGCATTTTAAGCTCAAAGTCCAAAATGATTTTTTTACTCGCGCGAGATGAGAACTCAGCATCACCAAAATTTGGGATAGGGTGAACCAAGCGGCATTCGAGTGGCGTGTTGGCCACCATCTCCCACGTTGACTGTTGAGGAGATGCTCCGTAACGCTTTTCTTGTGCCATTACTGGTGACGACATAAGTAGCGAAAATAGCATTGAACCTGTTATGAGTTGTTTCTTCATAAAGTGGAGTATCTCTTAAGCAATTCGTTTAACAATGCAGCCAATTGCCGCATTTTTCTCTCACGTTTAAATATGCAATTATCAAGCCGCAATGGATTAGGTAATTTATGATTTATTGCCCTTCCCTAGTTTTTATCACTGCTATTATCTGCAATAATGCAGCCTTAATCACACTTATTTGGGCTAACATGACTGTAGAAAACGAAGCTCTGACCCTAAAAAAACGCTTTCGTGGCTATTTTCCAGTGGTCATCGACGTGGAAACCGCAGGGTTTAACGCTGAAACCGATGCATTATTAGAAATCTGTGCCATTACGTTAAAAATGGATGAGAACGGAGATCTGCACCCTGCATCAACGCTTCATTTTCACATTGAGCCTTTTGAAGGCGCAAATATAGAGCAGGCAGCATTAGACTTTAACGGAATTAAAGACCCATTTAGCCCATTACGTGGTGCTGTGTCGGAACAAGAAGCCCTTAAAGAAATCTACAAGCTAGTGAGAAAAGAACAAAAAGCTTCAGATTGCAGTCGCGCAATCATGGTTGCTCACAACGCTACATTCGATTTGAACTTCGTTAATGCGGCAAGTGAGCGCTGTAAGCTTAAACGCGTCCCTTTCCATCCATTTGCTACTTTTGACACTGCAGCTCTTAGTGGTCTTGCCTACGGTCAAACCGTTTTGGCTAAAGCTTGCCGCACTGCAGGGATGGAATTTGACAACAAAGAAGCACACTCTGCTTTGTATGATACGCAAAAAACCACAGAGTTATTTTGCGGCATTGTAAACAAATGGAAAGCCCTTGGTGGTTGGCCTCTTGTTGACGAAGAATAAAAAATAGAGTCGGTAAACGTTCACTCGTATTGCCTTCATAAAAAACACAACATCCCGAGAATAATATGAATCCTGTTGTAATTTCAGTTTGCATCATGCTTGTTTTAGCTTTGATGCGCGTAAACGTAGTCGTTGCTCTCACGTTCAGCGCAATTATCGGTGGCGTAGCCTCTGGTATGGGCTTGAACGACGCAGTCGCGGCTTTCGAAAGTGGATTAGGTGGCGGTGCAACTATCGCACTTAGCTACGCTATGCTTGGTACATTCGCTGTTGCTATCTCACGTTCTGGTATCACAGATCTCCTTGCTCAAAGTGTTATCAAACGCATTCACGGTAAAGAGAACAGTGCAGCATCGACTGGTCTTAAATACGGCATCCTTGCGTCGTTGATCTTAGTGACCATGTCTTCACAAAACGTGATTCCTGTACATATCGCCTTCATCCCAATCTTAATCCCACCTCTACTAGGCGTATTCGCAAAAATGAACCTAGACCGTCGTCTAGTTGCGTGTGTGCTTACTTTTGGTCTGATTACGCCTTACATGGTGTTACCGATTGGTTTTGGCGGCATCTTCCTAAACAACATCCTGCTTAAAAACCTTCACGACAATGGTCTTGAAAACGTTGTAGCGAGCCAAGTACCTATGGCAATGTTGTTACCAGCAGCAGGCATGATCTTCGGCCTTCTTACCGCAGTATTCTTTACTTACCGTAAGCCTCGCCAATACAAAGAAACCTCTCACACTGTTGTTTCAACAGAAGTGAAAGAGATCAACAAGAAGCACATCCTAGTTGCAGCGGCTGGTATCGTAGCAGCGCTAACAGTTCAACTGTCGACGGGTTCTATGATCATCGGTGCTCTAGCGGGCTTCATGGTATTTACCTTCGGTGGCGTCATTGCTTGGAAAGAGACACAAGATGTTTTCACCAAGGGCGTTCATATGATGGCAATGATCGGTTTCATCATGATTGCAGCGGCAGGTTTCGCGGCAGTTATGAAGCAAACGGGTGGCGTTGAATCTCTGGTTGAAGCTCTTTCAACTAGCATCGGTGACAATAAACCACTAGCAGCGCTACTTATGCTAGTGGTTGGTCTACTGGTAACAATGGGCATTGGTTCTTCGTTCTCTACGATTCCAATCCTTGCAACTATCTACGTTCCACTAGCAGCAGCATTTGGTTTCTCACCAATGGCAACGATCGCTCTAGTAGGTACAGCAGCAGCACTTGGTGATGCAGGTTCTCCGGCTTCTGACTCAACATTAGGTCCAACGTCTGGTCTAAATGCTGATGGTCAACATGAGCACGTATGGGAAACCGTAGTACCGACGTTCTTGCACTACAACATCCCACTGATCGTATTCGGTTGGATTGCAGCTATGGTTCTGTAGTTAAAGAGTCCTACGCTATCTTTTATAAAGACCGCCTCGTGCGGTCTTTTTTGTATCTGGATTCTTACCTATATTTTCAAACACGCTAACCTTCTGAACCAACGTCACTTTCTATACATTACCCCGTGCGCATTCATATGCAACTTATGGCTATTCATTGAAATCACTTCTACACTTAAGTGGTTAATAAATAAGCCGCTAATTCATAGAGAATACCAATCACAGTAAGTAAATGATCAGAAATAGCGCAGGAAAAAGGTCCGAGAACAAGGCAGATTTTTTGGTAAGTAGTTATTCTACAATCAAAAATTCTAACGCAGTTATCGAGCGTTTTAACCAGCTAGGATGATTAGTTGTTTACTACGATTGGGGTAATAAAGTGGCAAGACTCAATACGTCAGAAGGCTACTATATGGATATACTCGCCCGTTCGCGCTATCTCATCATTGATGACAGCAGTGTGATTCAAAGTGCAACACGCGCACTGCTTATCAAGTTAGGCGTACCAAATAACAATGTAATTAGTGCTTCCAATGCACAAAATGCGATTGGGGCTTGCCGCACACATCGGTTCGATATCTTATTGATTGACCACGATTTAGGCTCAGGAAGTAATGGCTTACAACTGCTTGAGTTTTTGCAGCAAAAAGAATTGATCAAGCCACAAACGATTGTCTTTATCGTCACTGGTAATGACAGCCAAGATACCTTCTTTGGTTATGCTAACTTCGAGCCTGATGGTTACTTGATTAAACCAATACGTGCCGATGACATAATAAAAAGAGTTACGTCGGCACTCTCTCGACAACAATACTTTTCAACATTAGAGCAGGCCTATCTCAAGAACGGACTCAACGCGGTAAAGCCACTCTTTGGACAAGCCCCTGACTCGTCGACATTGAAAGATGCCATCATCTATATGGCGAACATTCTGATAAAAAACCAACACCTCGATGAAGCACAAGCCATGTTGAATGGACTGCTGCAGCTTCATGATTACCAGCCTGCAAAGATCAAGCTCGTTGAAATCCATATCGCCAAACAGCATTATCACGACGCCCTCAGTCAAATAGATGGCTTGATTGAAGACAACCCTCGCAATATCAAGCTACAACAGCTTAAGGTTAAGATCTGCTTAAATACCAGTGACTTCGAGTCAGCTAACACTCTCATTGAGCAAGTGCTCACCGTCAATGGCAGCAACATCGAACTGACCAACACCATGGTTTGGCTTCAATTGCTCGATAACAATGTCGAACAAGCGACTCTGTACCTCAAATCGCTAGCCCAACTAGTCCCGCATTCGATTTGGGACTCAGCAGGTAAGCGAGCACTTATCTTGTGGGTAGACAGTTTAACCCTCTCTCAAAAAGAGTTAGTAAACTGGAAGCCAGAAGCCGCTTGGCAAAGGCTCTCTCACTCCGAAAAATCGAATGCGCTTAGTAAACCACTATTGAAGCTTTGCCGTACCTTGCAGCTCATTCAACTTGATCAGCAAGAGGTTGCGAAAGAGCGTATTGAGAGCATTTCAATGAATGAGTTCTCAGACAATGATGTCGAAGCCTTCTTCTTGTTGGCATTGTGTTATCAAGCCTTGGGTCGACAAGACAAGATCGATCAAGTAAAGCGCCAAATTGAGATCCACCTAAAAGCAGACCACACCAGCCTCGCCCTTTTGCAGCGTATGGCATTACAGCGAGCAGACAATTTTGCATTACCCACACTAACCAAAAAGCCTTTGGCCGCCGTTAGTTGAGCACACCGTCAAACCCAAATGAATACGTAAACGACAGGATGTCTTTATGCAGAACAATGCTACAAAAACGAAAACGGGGTGTGTCGCCTTTCTATTGAGTTGCCTTACGGTATTCATGTGGCCACTGCAGAGCCTTGCTGAAAGCACACCTTTAGAAAACTCGTCGAATAACCAAGTTGTATTACGTGTCGGCCTGCCTTCTTACAACATGGTTCCTTATAGCTATCAACATCAAACTCCCTCTGGGAACAGAGTTTCAGAAGGGCTACTTATCAGCATGTTGGATGAGGTATCGGCAAACGCAGGCTTCAAATATCAGATTGAGCTGTACCCAACATTTAGCGGCGTACTCAGTGCATTTGAAAAGGGTGAATTAGATTTGTTGGTCGGCGTCTCTTCGACCAAAGAGCGCCAAGAATACATGACCTTTAGTGAACCCATGTTCTCGATTCGACGAGCGGTCATTACTCAAAATCTGAAAATAAACGACTTGAGTGAACTGGCAACCGCAAACTTAGCGCTAGAGAAAGGGTTTGCGCTCAATGACCTTCTTCCGAGCTTGCTTCCAGAGAGTCGAATTACCACCTTGGACAGCACACAAGCGGCCTTCACTGCGATTGAAGATAATCGTGTCGACGCTTACATTGGGGATGCGCTTGCCCTTTCTGCGCTGCTACGTGAACAGCCTAAAGACTCACTCACACTATCCGTCCTTCCTGATCTGCCAGCTGACCACTTGCACTTCGCCGTCAAAAAAGGAAAACATAAACTACTCAGCCGAATCAACTTTGCTTTAGAGGACATCAAGCAAGGTTCGCTGCAATCGATTTACAATCAATGGCTTGCCCCATCTCAACACTCGATGTTGCTGGACTACGGAGCACTGAACTTAACCCAAGACGAAAAGAACTGGCTCGATAGAAATCCTAGCATCCCAGTAGGAACACACGCCAATTGGTACCCTTACGATTTTACTAACGAGCAACAGCAACACTCAGGCTTATCTGCTGACGTCTTAAATCTAATAAGTAATGTGCTCGGCGTGTCATTTGAAAGTACCACTTACCTAACTCCAGAAGCAGCCGAGGTCGCGTTCAATAATGGTGAGACAATGGTGCTAACCAACATCACGCCAACCACAGATAAAGCGCGATACATGGACTTCACTCAAGCCTACAGTTTTGAACCATGGGTGTTATTGAGTCGCTCTGATCGCTTAGGCAACTTTGCGCCAAGTGGCAACGAAGCGATTGGTGTGATTGAAGATTCTGGAGGCACAACAGTTCTACCTTCTCTCTGCCTGACTTGCCAAGCCGTCCCTTACATCAATCACGTGAGCACTTTCCAAGCATTACAGAAAGACGAGATCAGTTTCGCGCTCGCTTCACTTCATCATGCTGCACCTTTATTGCATCAAGACTATGTTGGGCAATTTAAAATCACTGGCACCATTAATGAGCAAAACAGCGCTCCTTTAGCTCTCGCGGTCAACTTCCGCCATCCCATGCTACTGAGTATTATCAACAAAGCCATTAGCGCATTGCCTGCCAATGAACTTGAGCGCTTGGAAAATAAATGGCTGACCTATGAATACCAAGAAGGCTTGTCGCCACGTGAAGTGGCTAAATGGTCGGTGATCATCGGGCTTGGGATCTTTATAGTCATCTTCGTGATCGTATTCTGGAATCGCAAGATGGCAGCGGAAATCGAGCAGCGAAAAGTCGCAGAACAACGGGCCAAAGCAGCGGAAGCCCATTTACAAACCCTGGCCGACAACATTGATGGGGTTGTGCTTAAACATATTCAAACAAACCTCGGGCAGCCTTTGAATATCCAGTTTAGCTTCGTCAGTGCCGGTGTAACCGATATGTTCGGCTTATCTGTTGATAGCGTAAAAGAGCATCCTCAACGTCTTTTTGAGCTTATCTCGAAAGATGGCTTGCCACAGTTTAAAACCAGCATGCTCGATGCCATTGAATCCGGGCATTGGGAAAATGAACAGCAAGTGCAGTTAGAATCAGGTGAAGCGAAATGGGTGAAATTTAATAGCCAAGTATCGAGCGGCCAAGCCATTGAGTGGAACACGGTGATAACAGATATCACCCTGCTGAAAAAACAGCAACAGGCTTTAGACAATGCTCGCCAGAAAGCAGAAAGTGCCACCGCCGCTAAGTCTCAGTTCCTAGCAACTATCAGTCATGAGGTTCGCACCCCAATCAGTGGGATCTTAGGGCTATTAGAGTTAATGCAGGAACATCAGCTGAGTGAAGAGTTGCTGAACTTACACGGTGGATTGAATCAGTCTGCTCGTAACTTACTGCACATCGTTAATGACGTACTCGATTACTCCAAGATTGAAGCGGGAAAACTAGAACTTAACCCTACCGAGATTGAATTAGGCAAAGTATTAGCGCGCATCGTACAACCGCAATCCATTCATGCACAACAAAAAGGCTTGGCCTTCCACTATTGGCAAGACCCAAACCTCGCTCAGTGGTTGTTTGCAGACGACATACGACTCCACCAGATTCTGAATAACTTCCTCAATAATGCGATTAAGTTCACCGAGCATGGGACAATATCGTTACATGTTGATGTGATTGGACAGAACGAACATCAGCAGAAAATTAGCCTCACTGTCTCAGATACAGGTATTGGTATCCCGAAAGACAGACAACAAAGTTTATTCCAGCCTTTTGAACAAGCCGACAAAACCACCAGCCGCCGTTTTGGGGGCACAGGGCTTGGGCTGTCTATCGCTTTGAAGTTGATTGAACAGATGAATGGCACCATAGAGTTGTCGAGTGAAGAAGGAAAAGGCAGCCACTTTACGGTTACCGTTACCCTCCCAACTTGTACTCCTGAACAGGCAGTCAACAACGCTTTGGCTCTGCCACAAACTTTACTCTGCACTTCGGATGTTGAAAATACTATTGAACTAGGTGTGGGCAATCACTCTCACGAGGTGTATGTGGTTGGTTACGTTCTGCAACAAGAAGAGCTGTGCCGATATCTGAAACACTTCGGCCTTGAACCAAAGGTTCTGCATATTAATCAAAAGCACCTGCTCAAAGAGATGGTCGTCAAACATCAGCCAAAACACATCTTTGTTACGATGTCTGTATGGCAGCAACTGGCGATTACCGATGCATGGATTCAACAACATACAAGCTCAACACGCTTCACGGTGATCAACCAAAATCCAATGCTCTCGCCTGAGCCTTTAGGCAACTCTTGGTGCTTGTCGGTCAATCCGCTGCTACCCGATAACCTTGTGCATGTTCTAACGAAACCCGTCAGTCACGACAATCTAATCTCACCAGTGGATAGCGAAGCTAAAGCGCCTATCGCTGAAGAGACTCGCGAACAAGCTGAGAACAATGGTAGGCTGATTCTGGTCGCGGAAGATCACCCTATCAACCAGCAAGTCATCGCTAAGCAACTTGAAAATATTGGTGTCCATGCCGACATAGTTGATAACGGAGTTCTGGCTCTGAACGCCTTGAAAGATAAACGCTATGGGTTGCTTCTCACCGATTGCCACATGCCGGAAATGGATGGATACACGCTTGCTTCAAGCATTCGTCAGGTAGAACAACGCAGCGAAGAACTTGCTCAAGAAACTCGAAGGTTGCCTATCGTCGCATTAACAGCAAATGCCGTACAAGGTGAGGATGCTAACTGTTATGCTCACGGCATGGATGACTTCTTGGTCAAACCCGTTTCTATTAAACAGATGAGATTAACCATTGAGAAGTGGCTGCCCGCAATCGACGATTCCAACCCGGTTCGTGAAACTGATGTTTACGATGCAAAGGAATTAAAGGCACAGAATCAGGAAGTCAGTGCTTCATCAAACTCCTCACCTAAAGACGAAGAAGCCAATGAATTTTCGATGCTGTTCCAAGATATTGAACAGAGCTTTGCGGAAGTGGAGATCAGTAACCCATCAGAGCCTAGCCAAGAGGTTACTCCTGCTAGCCCTCAAGACTCATTCAATCTTACTAACAATCAAGTTATCGACTACGCCGCGCTCTACGACCTATTTGAAGATCACGATGTCGTAATGACCTTGCTTAATGAGTTTGCCGTAAGCTTCATGGAAGATAATAAACGGATAGACGACCTGTGGGCTCACAAGGAATACAAGGAGCTAAAAACCACGGTACACCGACTTAAAGGCGCAGCAAAAATGGTGGCATGTGACAGGATTGCTTCTCCGCTCGCAATCATTGAGGCACGAGCAAACGATCTGGTAACCGAAGCCACGGACTTAGATCAAGTCAAATCAGAAATTGAAGCTTCAATCGCGGAAGTAACTACGACATTCGAACGGTTTACAGAGGAGATAAACCAATTACGTCAGACAAAAGAAAAGGCTTACTCTTATGAGTAAGCCTTAGAAGTCATTGCGCCAATACAGACAACTCTCGCTGAATTACGCAGCGGGAGCATTACTCACTAGAATTTCGCGAATAGACTTAAGCGTTGCTTCCGTTGAATGGTAATCCAATTCAACTTCACTAAAGATGCCGTTCACTTCAAGCATTAAAGTCGGATAAGAGAATACTCCCATCGCTTCTTTAAAGCCTAACTGGTCATCTAACTCACTTTCCAATAACTTGCTAGAAAGGTCATTTTCAAACTGTTGAACATTCATACCTAGCTCTTCAGCCAACTGCAGATGCGTTTCTTGGCTATGTGGCAACATCGCACGAAGATAATAAGCATGTTGAATCGCTTCAAGCATCGCTTCGTAGTGGTCTTGAAAACCAGCGGCAATCACAGCACGGCATGCAGGGTAAGTACTACGAACAGGTTGGCACTCAGTCCAAAATTCATGGTTAAACTCAGTCCCTAGTTTAGCTTCGATTTGCTTCCAAATCGCTTGCAGCTTGCCTTTCATCTCTTCTGACATTGGCTCATCAGAATCCGGGGCCAAACCACCCACTACATAGTTAAACTCAATGCTCGCAGGCAATTGTTGTTTCAATAACTCAAGTGTTGGCTTGTAACCCCAACACCAGCTGCACATTGGATCATGCACATAATGAAGTTTTACGTTCATTGTTCATTCCTTATCGAGTCAATGATTCGATCAATTCAAACAAAAAAGGAGCCTAATTAAGGCCCCTCATTTTAACTATTCAGCGCAAAGGCTAGAACTTATTCAGCGTCATCGCCAGCAACTTTAGCCGCTGCTTCTTTGATGATTGGCTGAAGTTCGCCTTTTTGGAACATCTCAAGAATGATGTCACAACCACCGATTAGCTCACCTTCAACCCAAAGTTGTGGGAAAGTTGGCCATTGTGCGTAAGCAGGAAGCTCTGCACGGATATCAGGGTTTTGTAGGATATCTACGTAAGCAAATTTTTCGCCACATGCCATTAGAGCTTGAGACGCTTGAGAAGAGAAACCACAGCTAGGTAGCTTAGGAGAACCTTTCATGTACAGTAGAATAGTGTTTTCTTCAATTTGCTGTTTGATTTTATCGATAGTTTCCATTGCTTCCTCGTTAATGGATTACGGCTTTTATTGCCTTTATTCTACCCCAAACCAAAAGAATAAAAACCATATAAAAAAAGAGGTTAACAAGCTAAGCTAACAATTCACACAAAAGTGATGAAATA
This sequence comes from Vibrio sp. ZF 223, assembly GCF_003050585.1. Taxonomy (NCBI): domain Bacteria; kingdom Pseudomonadati; phylum Pseudomonadota; class Gammaproteobacteria; order Vibrionales; family Vibrionaceae; genus Vibrio; species Vibrio sp. ZF 223. The sequence continues at coordinate 163,009 of NZ_PIGB01000002.1, read as the reverse complement.
AGCTTTTAATAAAGTAAAAACTTGCTAAACTATATCGCAAGTCAGCAAATTGACCATGGTTGGCAGTATAGCGAGCCATGAATAATAATATCACTGGAAGCAATCGAAAGAGTTAACTCTTTCATATCAATGGAGAATTGAGCAATGGCATTTGAACTACCGGCTCTTCCTTACGCGAAAGACGCGCTAGAACCACACATCTCAGCAGAAACGCTAGATTTCCACCACGGTAAGCACCACAACACTTACGTTGTTAAGCTAAACGGTCTTATCCCAGGTACTGAGTTTGAAGGCAAAACACTAGAAGAGATCGTTAAGACTTCTACTGGTGGTGTTTTCAATAACGCTGCTCAAATCTGGAACCACACGTTCTACTGGCACTGTCTTGCTCCTAAAGCAGGCGGCGAACCAACTGGCGCTGTTGCAGAAGCTATCAACGCTGCATTCGGTTCTTTCGAAGAATTCAAAGCGAAATTCACTGATTCAGCAATCAACAACTTCGGTTCTTCTTGGACTTGGTTAGTTAAGAAAGCTGACGGTTCTCTAGACATCGTTAACACTTCTAACGCTGCTACTCCTCTAACAGAAGAAGGTGTTACTCCACTTCTAACTGTTGACCTATGGGAACACGCTTACTACATCGATTTCCGCAATGTTCGCCCTGACTACATGGCTGCATTCTGGAACCTAGTAAACTGGTCTTTCGTAGAAGAGAACCTAGCTAAGTAATTATTACTTACGCTGAGCTATTTATAGCGAGTTATCTATTGAAAGCTCATGCTTCGGCGTGAGCTTTTTTGTATCTGTCGTATTCCACAAAATCTCGACATTTCGTAATCAACTTGCCGATAGAGATTACTTCTCGACCTATTGATATCGTTCTTCCCCCCGTTGTATAAATTCTCTATTTGCCTGTCATTAAACACTAAAGTTTGCCGACTCCATGCCGTTAAAGGTGTATCCAATGAGAGGCGACATGCAAATACATACTTTAGACAAAGCAGGAATCATCAACGAACTGAAGTTCGGCATCGGGATCAGCCAAGCGGTTGAGCAAGGTCGCCGTGCAGATTTCGCGTTGCTGTTATCTATGTTTTCTAATGATGTTCGTGATTGCACGCCGATTGACACCATTGAAATCACAGAGACCAATGAAGATCGCCTCCGTAAACAATTCGGCGTAGCAGAACCTCAACAACTGCGTTCAAACCAGTCGTCGTATGAAATTTCAGCTCAACAATCTAATCATTTTCATCAAGCCAGCCTTGCCAGCGCCAAGCTCAGCCATTACTTAAAGCCTGAAGCGCTTGCCTTCATGCCTGAAGATACGGGCGACTTACCCGAAGAGGTTTATCAAAATCTTTCTGGTCATGACCGACGCAAACTAGCAAGCAAGGATTCACCTGATTTGCCACATGCCACGCTCTACAATGATCTAACTACCGCGCAACGTCAGTATCAAATTCAAGCTCAAGTATAGCGGTCACCTAGCTTTCCCTTTTTCGCTGTCTATCCACCGCTCTTCTTGAATTAACTCGCGCACATTAAAGCATTCATGCGAGTGATATGAACCACTAGCCTTAGGCAAGCTAAAAACACTAGATGTCGGTTACCGCTTGAAGTTACTACAAAATGTGACGTGCCACTAAGTTCATAAAAACTTATTAATAGGTACAGCTTAGTTTGAGCCAATTCACACCCATTGTATGAAATTTAACCCATCCTTGTTCGACATGGACGATTTGTTTAGGTACTGGGATGAAAATAAAAAGCTCAATCATATTGGTGACATCTGCTGGCTCGCGGCTGGGAGGGACGATTGCGAACCACTTTGTTAACCTTGGAGCCACAGTCATCCTTTGTGATAAGGACTCAGAAGCACTTCAGGCAACTTATTTACAATGTGCCCGATTTTCTGACTCTGTTTACCATTACCCGCTCAAAGGCAATGACAACCAAGCGATTATCAGCGTATATGATTTTATTCAATCGACCTTCAACACTACACCTGATGTGCTGGTCAACAATTGGATAAGCTCCCCAATGCCAAGCCTAATTGGTGATCAGCCTGTCAGCAGCTTTATTAATGATCTCTCATCGATGGCATCGACCCTTTTCGCATTTGGGCAAATTAGTGCCGAGAGGTTGCGAGAGGAAGACAAGGAAGGCGTGATTGTGAATGTGATATCTCATGATGACTTTCACGATATGTCCGGTTTAGAGAGCGCAAACTCTATGATCACTGGCTTTACCCATAGTTGGGCTAAAGAACTGACTCCATATGGTATTCGAGTCGGGGGTGTTGTCCCCGCCGTTCATAACTCTGATGGCAAACTCAACCGATGCCATTGGGCGCAGCTGCAAGATGAACTTACTAGAACAACCGAATACATTGTCTCGAACGACTACTTCAGTGGGCGAGTTGTGGCGGCAGAGGTTTAACCCGTTCCCGACTCCAAAATATATAGTGACGAACACAGCTCATATTGAGTACAAGAGCTATCGCCTTTCAATCTGTTTTATAAACGAACCAAACATAAAAAAAGCCCCAGTCTCTCGACTGGGGCTTTCATCTTTTCCCGATAGATAAGTATCGTGCTAGCGAAAACTTATCTCAAAACTAATGCTTACTTATTATGCGTTAGCTTTTTCTTTTTTAGCTTTTGGCGCTTTCGCTTCAGCTGGCTTTTGGTCTGCTTTCTTAAGGATAACTGTAGTACCTTCGAAAGTTTCGCCTTCAACGTATGGTTGGCCGAAGTAAGAAGTTGTTAGCACTTCTTTTAGCTCAGTGATTAGAGGGTAACGTGGGTTAGCACCTGTACACTGGTCATCGAACGCTTCAACAGCTAGCTCGTCTAGTTTAGCGATGAAGTCAGACTCGTTAACACCCGCAGCTTGGATAGATAGTGGGATGTCTAGGTCTTTCTTAAGCTCTTCTAACCAAGTCAGTAGACGTTCAATCTTCTGAGCAGTACGGTCACCAGCTTGGCTTAGGCCTAGGTGGTCAGCAACTTCAGCGTAACGACGACGTGCTTGTGGACGGTCGTACTGAGAGAATGCAGTCTGCTTAGTTGGGTTATCGTTCGCGTTGTAACGTACAACGTTTGAGATAAGTAGTGCGTTAGCAAGACCGTGTGGTAGGTGGAACTCAGCACCAATTTTGTGAGCCATTGAGTGACACACACCTAGGAATGCGTTCGCAAATGCTACACCAGCGATAGTTGCTGCGTTGTGTACTTTCTCACGAGCGATTGGGTCAGCCGCACCATTTTTGTAGCTTGATGGTAGGTATTCTTTAAGCATCTTAAGAGCTTGAAGAGCTTGACCGTCTGAGTATTCGTTCGCTAGAACAGATACGTAAGCTTCAAGAGCGTGAGTTACTGCATCGTAACCACCGAACGCTGTTAGAGACTTAGGCATGTTCATTACTAGGTTCGCATCAACGATAGCCATGTTTGGCGTGATTTCGTAGTCAGCTAGTGGGTACTTAGCACCAGTCTTGTCGTCTGTAACAACAGCGAATGGAGTAACCTCTGAACCCGTACCTGAAGTAGTAGTAATACATACTAGCTCAGCTTTTTGACCCATTTTAGGGAACTTGTAGATACGTTTACGGATATCCATAAAGCGCATTGCTAGTTCTTCGAAGTGAGTTTCTGGGTGCTCGTACATAACCCACATGATCTTAGCAGCATCCATTGGAGAACCGCCACCTAGAGCTAGGATTACGTCAGGTTGGAAGCTCTTCATTGCTTCAGCACCTTTCTCAACAACAGATAGCGTTGGATCTGCTTCTACGTCGAAGAAAGTTTGAACTTCGATGCCTTGTGCTTTAAGCAGGCTAACTACGTCATCAGCGTAACCGTTGTTGAATAGGAAACGGTCAGTTACTAGGAATGCGCGTTTCTTACCTTCTAGGTCGCTCATTGCGATTGGAAGGCTACCACGACGGAAGTAGATAGACTTAGGTAGTTTGTGCCACAACATGTTTTCAGCTCGCTTCGCTACAGTTTTCTTGTTGATAAGGTGCTTAGGACCTACGTTCTCAGAGATAGAGTTACCACCCCATGAACCACAACCTAGAGTTAGAGAAGGTGCAACGTTGAAGTTGTACAGGTCACCGATACCACCGTGAGTAGTAGGGATGTTGATTAGGATACGAGCAGTCTTCATCTTGTCACCGAAGTAACGGATGCGGTCTGCGTTAGTATCTTGGTTAGTGTAAAGACCAGATGTGTGACCGATACCACCGATTTCAACCATAGTTACCGCTTGAGCAACAGCGTCTTCGAAGTCGTCTGCGCGGAATAGACCTAGAGTTGGAGATAGTTTCTCGTGAGCGAATTCGTCATCGTAAGAAACTTTACCAAGACCTTCACCTACAAGTACTTTTGTATCAGCAGGAACTTTAACACCAGCCATTTCAGCGATTGCTGGAGCAGGTTGACCTACGATTTTAGCGTTTAAGTTGCCGTCGATAAGAAGCACTTTACGTACTTTATCAGCGTCAGCTTTAGATAGAACGTGAGCTTTGTGAGAAGCGAAACGCTCTTTAACTTCGTCATATACTTCACCAACAACGATTGCTGCTTGCTCAGAAGCACATACAACGCCGTTATCGAATGTTTTAGACATTAGGATAGATGCTACAGCACGTTTGATGTCAGCTGTTTCATCGATAACTACAGGAACGTTACCAGCACCAACACCGATTGCAGGCTTACCAGAAGAGTATGCTGCTTTAACCATGCCTGGACCACCAGTAGCAAGGATAAGTGCGATACCGTCGTGCTTCATAAGCGCGTTAGAAAGCTCTACAGATGGTTGGTCGATCCAACCGATGATGTCTTTTGGAGCACCAGCTGCAACAGCTGCGTCTAGAACCAGTTTCGCTGCGTCGTTAGTTGAGTTCTTTGCACGTGGGTGTGGCGAGAAGATGATGCCGTTACGTGTCTTAAGAGAGATTAGAGATTTGAAGATTGCTGTAGAAGTTGGGTTCGTTGTTGGAACGATACCACAGATGATACCTACAGGCTCGGCGATAGTCATTGTGCCTAGGTTGTCATCTTCTTCTAAGATGCCACATGTTTTTTCGTCTTTGTATTTGTTGTAGATAAATTCAGATGCAAAGTGGTTTTTGATAACCTTATCTTCAACAATACCCATTCCAGATTCAGCAACTGCTTGTTGTGCTAGTGGAATACGAGCGTGGTTAGCAGCAAGAGAAGCTGCACGGAAGATTGCGTCTACTTTCTCTTGAGAGAATGTTGCAAACTCTTCTTGTGCTGCTTTAACGCGAGCTACTAGAGCATCAAGTTCCGCTAAGTTAGTTACAGGCATGGTGGATCTCCTAAAATAATAAATATTAAAAACTTTTTATTAATTTCGCTGCTTGCTTTTAACCTCAAACAACAACGTTCTTAGTAAATTGCTTTCAGGACTGAGTATATTATTTCACTGTATGAAAAAAATTGACCCAGATCAGTTACCCAAAAAGAATTAACCAAAAAGTAGTAAGACAATCGCAAAAATGAACCTAAGACGCTGATTTAAATAGATTAAAATCACATTTTCCATCAGCACAAAAAACAAGCAAACAGACGACTTTTTTCTACATTGCGTCATAAACTGTAAAAAAGTTTCATTTTTAGTCCGTTAAATTACATGTATACAGCTATATTCGTGCTACTGAGAGTATATCCATACCGTTGCAACGAGCTAGAAACTGTCATAATTTTTATTAAAAGCGTGCGTGAGATAACATTTAGTTCAAATTACATTACAGCACGAAACACGAGAAAACAATTTGTAACACTGACATTACACATCTCACACTCAATTAGTTTTTCTAAAAAATAGCCCCTTCTTCAAGTTAGTTTTTTTCATTCGCTCTCATTGAATTTGTCCCTTACATTACGCACTCTGACAAAGGTCAGATCAAACCCACTATCCTACTTAACGTTACTGGAGATCGCTCTCATGCAAGGTTTAGAACTCGCAATCTTTATGCAATTCTTCCTTGGGCTTGTTGCAGCCGTAAACCCAATCGGCATCATGCCTGTTTTTGTTTCTCTAACTGCTCATATGCCACCAGAAGAGCGAAACAGGACAGCCTTACAAGCCAACATTGCTGTTGCCGTTATCTTGATTGTGTCGCTTGTTGCGGGGCAAATGCTTCTTGATATGTTTAGCATCTCGTTAGATTCATTCCGCGTTGCAGGTGGCTTACTGTTATTGAGCATCGCATTTTCGATGATGAGCGGTAAGCTCGGTGAAGATAAGCAGAACAAACAAGAAAAATCGGAATACATCAGTAAAGAGCAGATCGGCGTTGTTCCGCTGGCTATGCCGCTAATGGCAGGTCCGGGAGCAATTAGCTCGACCATTGTTTACGGTTCTCGCTACCCTGCTGCTATTGATACGGTAGGCATCGGCATTAGCATTATTGCCTTCGCAACTTGCTCTTGGCTTTTGTTCCGTTCAGCGCCAGTTATCGTTCGTTTCCTTGGTCAAACCGGTATCAACGTTATTACACGTATCATGGGCTTGATTCTTGGCGCATTGGGCATCGAGTTCATCGCCAATGGCTTACGTAATTTGTTCCCAGGTTTGGCATAACGTTTAACGGCATTTCGGTTGCTCTATAAAGGGCAACAATATTGAAATATAGATGAGGCGAGTAAAGCAATTGGGCTTTCACTCGCCTCGTTATTATGAAGCTAGTATAATGACTGTTAATGCATTTAACAGAAGATGAATCTCTCCTTATGTCACGTAAGCCACTTAAGCATCATTTGTACGTCATTATCTTTGGCACTCACACTCCAGCCGGACGCGCATTTGATATTTCACTGATCGTTGCAATCTTGGCTTCGCTGTTGGTGCTTATCTTAGAGTCGATCCCTAATGTGATGACCGAGTGGTCACAGCAGTTGCGTTACATTGAATACAGCTTTACTGCCCTCTTTACGCTTGAGTATCTGTTGAGGCTCTATTGTTCTCCAAAACCAAAATCTTATGCCACCAGCTTTTACGGTGTCGTTGACCTATTAGCGATTCTTCCAACCTACTTAGCGATCATCTTCCCTGGTGCTTCGTTTATGGGTGTGGTGAGGCTGCTTCGTGTGATGCGTATCTTCCGAATCCTAAAACTGGTTCGCTACCTGCAAGATTCCAATATTCTGTTGCGCTCACTGTTAATGGCAAGACGAAAGATACTTATCTTCTTCAGCACAGTTGGGATCTTAGTCGTTATCTTTGGTGCTCTGATCTTTGTTATTGAAGGCCCAGAAAATGGCTTCACCAGTATTCCTCACAGCATCTATTGGGCAATCGTAACTATCACGACAGTGGGGTATGGTGACATGGTGCCGCAGACCGCGCTTGGCAAAGCCATAGCATCACTGACCATGCTATTGGGTTACTCAATTTTGGCGGTGCCGACAGGAATTATTACTGCAGAACTCAGTAATGAAATGAACTCACACAAAGAGTTGGTTAAGTGTCCTAACTGCAACCGAGCGGGTCATGATTCTGACGCCATGTATTGCAAACACTGTGCAAGCGAATTGGCAGATCCAGACAAGCGTGTCGTCACTGAAGAGAAATAAAAGCAGATGCGAGATTCGGGTAGCGAGATGCGAAAAAGATTTAATAGCAGTTTCGTGATTTGAGTATGTGACACAAAAATACTAAAAGGGTGGCGTTTATCGTCACCTTTTTTGATGTTGGTTCACTGAGCCAAAACGAGATTCCCGACTACGCTCCTTCGTCGCTATCGGGAATGACGCAATTTAAGTTAGAAGAAAAACGTCATCCTCAAGAGTGAGGAACGAACGAGTTGGGGATCTCTTCCTTGTCCCATTCCAATGAGAAGATTTAAGTGAAGTCGCGAGTGAAATTAATCAACCTTCCGCAAACAAAAAAGCCGATGTATTAACACCGGCCTTTGTCTCTCACGAAGCTAAGCATTCACAAAGAGTGGCGCCTGCTTTAACTTCTGAATAGAAAGAGCTTTCGATTACGCCTTCTCAGCTAAGATAATGCGTAAAGTACGACGTAGTGGTTCTGCAGCACCCCAAAGCAGTTGGTCACCAACAGTGAATGCGTTTAGGAAGTCGTTACCCATCGACATCTTACGCAGACGACCGACTGGTACAGACATAGTGCCTGTTACTTTCGCTGGTGTTAGCTCCTGTGCTGTGATGTCGCGGTCATTAGGAATCACTTTAACCCAATCATTGTGTGTCGCGATGATCTCTTCGATTTCGTCCATTGGAACGTCTTGCTTAAGCTTAATCGTTAGCGCTTGAGCGTGACAACGCATTGCACCGATACGTACACAAGTACCATCGATAGGGATTGGCTGACCATCTAGGCCAAGAATCTTGTTCGCTTCAACGCCCGCTTTCCATTCTTCTTTGCTTTGGCCGTTTTCACGCTTCACATCGATCCAAGGAATCAATGAGCCAGCAAGAGGAGCACCAAATTGGTCTGTTGGGAATGAAGATGAACGAATCGTATCCGCAACCTTCTTATCAATATCAAGAATCGAGCTTGAAGGATTTGCTAACTCAGAGCTTACGCTGTCGTTGATCACACCCATTTGTGAGATCAGCTCACGCATATTCTTAGCGCCAGCACCCGATGCCGCTTGGTAAGTCATCGCACTCATCCACTCGACCATGCCTTTTTCATATAGGCCGCCTAGTGCCATAAGCATCAAGCTCACAGTACAGTTACCGCCAACGAAAGTGTTGGTGCCGCTGTGAATGCCTTGCTGGATTTGAGCCAAGTTAACAGGATCAAGAGTGATGATTGAATCAGCATCCATACGTAAGGTAGAAGCCGCATCAATCCAGTAACCTTTCCAACCAGCTTGACGCAGCGCTGGGTATACTTTTGATGTGTAATCGCCACCTTGACAGGTAATCACAGCATCAAGCTGTTTTAGGCTATCAATATCAAAAGCGTCTTGAAGTAGACCCGCATCTTTGCCGCCTAGAACAGGGGCAGGAATACCAATCTGAGATGTGCTGTAATAAACAGGCTCAATCAAGTCGAAGTCTTTCTCTTCAACCATACGTTGCATCAGTACAGAACCAACCATACCACGCCAACCAACTAGACCTACTCTCATCGCTCACTCTCCATGTATAAATTAAAAATTGCTCTCCCCCATCTATAAGTTTTTCAGAAACAGAACTCAAGTGCTTTTTGTCAAAAAGTGTAACTTTTTCGTTTCTTTTAAGTGAACGTAATGAATCGTGCAGTTATCTCTGTATCGGCATTCCATCTCCACCTCATTGATTAAGCGCTCATTATCGACAAGTTCAAACATTTACAACGCCAAAACCGATTGAGTCGACGCCCATCACAAACAGTAAATCCCTCTTTCAAACCAAGGTTAATCAGAGTTTTATTTTACAAAACGAAAACAACGTGCGACAGATTTCAACATGTAACAATCATGAATTTAACAATATTTCAGATTATGAAACCACAATTGATTGGTTTAATAGTCAAATATCACAACTTGGGCGTATTTTTTCGATATAATAAACTAATTACTGTAGTGTCCGTTCTGCACCACACACTATAACGAAGCACTATAAATGCTCGAAATCACAAGAGGCTTTTATGAAGCAGAGTAAAACTCGCCTACCGAACCTATTACAGGTATTCATCGCGTTAGGACTATTTCTATCCCTTGCTTTTTCCTTTACTGCAAAGCTTGACCTTCCAATTCAACTTGCCTTGTATATTGGCTGGTTCATTATCATGGTTCTTGGTATTCGTCTTGGACACCAATACAAAGACTTAGAAAAAGCAGCACTCAAAGGAATATCCAATGGCTTAGGCGCGGTTTTAATACTTTTAGCCGTTGGCGCTCTTGTTGGTACTTGGATCTCAGGCGGAATCGTACCTACTATCATTTACTATGGTCTGAAAGCTATCCACCCTTCTATCTTCCTTTTAGCGACCATGATTATCTGTTCTCTAACCGCATTGGCGACCGGTACTTCTTGGGGAGCTGCGGGTACAGCAGGTATCGCGATGATGGGTATCGGCCAAGGCCTAGGTGTTCCAGCACCGATTACTGCAGGTGCAGTGCTGTCAGGTTGTTACTTCGGTGACAAGATGTCTCCGCTTTCTGATTCAGTGATTCTGGCTTCTTCAATGTCTGGTGTTGAAGTAGTTGAACACATCAAGGGCATGCTTCCAGTTGCATTAATCAGCTACGTGATTACAGGCATCATGTTTACTGCGTTTGGTTTCCACTATGCGGGTAACGTTGACATGAGCCAAGTAGACTCTGTAATCAAAGCAATGGAAGTTCAGTTCTACATCACGCCTTACTCATTCGTTCCGGTACTGATCGTGCTTGGTCTGTTGGCTTTCCGTATGCCTTCATTCCCGGTAATCAGCTTTGGTTCTCTGCTGGGTATTATCTGGGCGGTCATGATCCAAGATATCGACTTCCTTACGGCATTCAATACGGCTTGGGCACCGTTCTCAATCTCATCTGGCGTAGAGTTTATTGATTCGATTCTTAACCGTGGCGGCATGTCTTCAATGCTGGGTTCAGTTGCGGTTATCGTATTTGGTCTAGGTTTCGGTGGCTTACTGGATAAAGTGGGCGTACTAGAGACAATCGCTAAGGTGTTTGAGCGCCGCGTAAACAGCGCAGGCTCACTAGCGACTAGCACAATTGGTACGGCCTTCATGGGTAACGTGTTCGGTTCTGCAATGTACGTATCGTTAATCCTTACGCCAAAAATCTGTGCGAAAAACTACGACCGTTTAGGCTACAAGCGTAAGAATCTATCTCGTAATGCTGAGTTTGGTGGCACGCTAACGTCGGGTATGGTCCCGTGGAGTGATAACGGTATCTACATGGCGAGCATTCTTGGTGTTGCGACGCTGTCTTACGCACCGTTCATGTGGTTAAGCTTCATCTGTATCATCGTGACTATCGTGACATCTTACATGGGTTGGTTCGTTGATAAGTGTGAACCAACAGCACCAGCGTTTGAAGCTGAAGAAGCAACAGAGTTAAGCAAGCAACAAGCTTAAGTTCAGGAGCTAACGCTTTCGAACGTAACTCAAAACTTAATGGTTAAATGCAAAAAGAGCGCCCTAGAGCGCTCTTTTTTGATCTGATGATTTACTTATTTGTTGGCGGTTCGTTTACCCAACCAGTAACCGATACCTAACGGAGCAAAGAACACCACTAAGATAAACAGGATGAAGTAGATAATCACACCTTTGATTAACTCCATCAGTTTATCAATCGCAAGTACCACCACCTCTTGAGAGACGCGATCAAGGTCTTGTGTGAACAGTTCTCTCTCTGAAGTCACAATACCCGCAATCTCGATGCGCTCTTTGGCTATCATCTCAACCAGGGCTTCTCTCTCACGTGTCACCATCTTTTCCAGTGCCACACGTTCATCGCTCAACATCGCCAGTTTTTGGTCTGTTTTGTCACTAAGATCATTGAGCAATGGCTGCATTTCTGTCGACATAATAGAGGCTAGCGTTTGCATGTATTCTGGGTTGTTCTCAATAAAGTCTTGCATGCTTGCTGATGTTTGACGAAGGCTCTCTAGCGTCATCGATAGGTCTTCACCCGTTAGCGAGCTATTCAATGCAACCAACTCGGCTTTCCACGTCATCAGTTTCGGGGTCTGGTCAGCCATTAAGCTTAAGCGGTCTGATGCATCGCTCATTGCTTCTGGCATGGTGCCTAAGCTCTGGACGATTTGCGACTCGTCTTTACCAAGGTAACTTAGCCATTCACGGTAAGCAGGCGTGCTTCTGAATGTGAGGTCTTTAAATGGGTGGCTAGCGGCAAACTGAGCAACGAACGCTTTGCTTTTTTTGAAATCACTGGAGCTCAATACACCCTTTGCCAGTTTCTCTGCTTCTTGGTCAAGAAAACGAGCAGTCTCTATCGCATCATCCGTCGCGAACAGGTCCGCGCCATCGCCTTGGCTATAAAACTGATTCATTTGGGCAGTGAAAACCCACGAGTCAATTAACGCAGACATTGGGGAAGTTTGGTAAGCCGCTTGTTGTAATCCCTGCTCTGCATGGATCTTCCAAAGCAACACATAAGATTGATGTAAAGTGTCATCGGCAGGATAAGATTGCGCGATTAAATCAGCCGAGTCTTCTACTCGTGTAAAAAACATCTTGGCATATTCACGCGTCATGATCCGAGCATTTAACTCTTGTTGAGTGAGAGGCGTCGTTTGACTATCTAACTTAACTTCTAAGAGAGAACAACCACTTAGCACAATGCTAAGCACCAACACCATCCAACTTCGACTCGAAACTCGTAACATATAAACCTCTGACAAAGACTAAGGGCGCGGATTGTATGAGCACTTCGTCAGAGTATTGTCAAAATTCCTGTAAAAGTTAACGCTGACTGTCTAAATATTCATGAGCAGAATCCACAGAGGCTTTTATTGCCTGCTCTAGTTCTTCTAAGTCGTGTTCGCTGATGGCTCTGGACTGCTTCATTGTCATTTCAATACTCGCGGCAATAATCGCCAACCGAGACGCTTTGATACTGCCAGCCACACCTTTTAAGCTATGTACAATGCGAGCGGCAGAGGTTTCATCTTTGGTCAGCAAAGATTTAAACTTCTCGTAGTCACCGGCATGATCTTGTACAAACACACCAAGCAACAGTTCGACAGATTCAGCATCACCATCGAGTGTTTCTAACATGTCTTCGATATCAATTGCAGGCTTTGAATCTGTCACACTAGCAATGTGCTTTTCTTCTACTGGCGTCGGTTCAAGGCCTTGCTCTACAGAGTGTTGCTGAACATGCCTTGAGACGCTAACACTCTGCGGAGGTTGAGGGTCGGAATACTGGTTCGTTGACGTGTTCTCGGGCACATAAGCGTCATTATCTGCTTGTTTCACGGCTGAGGAAACCACGTCGCTTGAAGAAGCCTTTTCTTTACTGGAATCAATTTCAGGCTCAGAACTGAGTTCGTGACCGGCTTCTGTAATCGTTTTTTTGGATCTAACGCCCCACAACACTATCCCGCTCATTGCCACTAAGCTTAGACCTAGCATCACCAACAATAAGTTGAACTGACGATCGTGGAACTCAGCTTCGAGTTTAATGATCTGTTCATTCACTGAGTTTTTCTTAATCTTATCGACCAAATAGTTAAGCTGAGCATAATCACTCAACAATGCTGACGCATCAGCCAGTAGTTGTTGGAGTGCATCTTGTTCTTCGGTTTCTAATGAATAAGATTTTTCTAGAATGGAATCAAAGGATCGATAAGTCGCTGACGAACTTTGATTGTCAGAGTACATTGCTTCAAATACCACAACTCCGAATTCATTTAGTAGTGGCTTTAGCTTAGGGGAAAGCTCTTTATCAGCACGCAACATCTTAATGTTATCAACAATGTCTTGAACTTGGCTTTCGATCGGAATGAACTCATCGAACTTTTCTAGGAACTGATCGGCTACGTACAACAGTTGGTTCACATCAGGACGAAACAAGGCGTGTTGGAAATCAGATTCAATCTGCAGTCGGATCGAATAAACCAACTGAGCGTCGAGTGCAAGATCATTGATACGAGAGACTCGAAGCGGTTCTGAGAAATAGAGCGATTGCCTCAATTCGTTGACTCGAATACCGAGCTCTTCGATTTGAGCAAGAGAATTGGTGTAGGAACGGCTTAGATTAAGAAGAGCCAATGAAGGAAGTAGCCACAGAGCCAAGAGCACAACCAAGAAGGTCGCTGGTTTTTTAAAGCGTTTGGGCTTTGCTACTGATTGTTCCATCTATATTCCTTGTGCGTGTTAACTTGAAGCCATGACACTTACTAAAAGATTGAGCACAAAATAAGCGACAACATCCTGCTGCCGCTTTTATCCGTTAACTTCGGACTATGACTTATTGCGAGTCAGTTGGTCACGTAAGTTCGGTGGAGTGCCTTTAATCGTAAGCGTGTCTGTCTCCGGATCGTAAAAGATACGTTCGCCTAGAAGCAGACTATCAAAACTAACATTCAAACCACCACCAGCACCAACAAATTTTGTTAGTTTACGCATAGTTGCGCGATCGGCTGGGAAGCTGTCTTCTAGCTCGTAGCCTTGCTCACTAGTATAGTCAAAGAAGCTGGTACCATCTGTGCTTGCTGGCAATTCTCCAGAAAGTTCACGCACTTGTACTTCATCACCGGCTTTAAGCTGCTCGTTACAGTAATCCGCAACCTGCTTTTTGTAGCTGATCGCTTCTTCTTTTTCCAATTTAGAGTCAGAAACGAAGTCTTCTACCGCTTGCATCAGTACTTGGTTTTGTTGTTTTGCATCCAAACCGACTTCAGCTTGTAAGAAATCTAAGAAGAAATCCGCGACTTTACGGCCAACACGTCCTTTAATGTAAGTTAAGTAACGGTTTGACTCTTTGTCAGTCTCATAAGTAGAAAGGTCTAGGCGAGCCGCGATATCCATTTTTGAGATATCAAGGTAGTCAGTCGCACTAATATCAAGCCCTTCAGTTACCTTTAGGCTTTGGTTTGAAGGCAATAAACCAATGAAAAGGTAATCTGTTGCAAGTGACTGATATTCGGCCATTACCAAGATACCTTCGTCAGCGAATGGGTACTTTGATAGTTCGTCTTTTAGACGTTGCGCACTCTTTTGAGAAAAATCGTAAAAGTTTGTCTCACCAGCACGAAGTTGATGCAACCACTGCTGGAATTCGCTGTCAGATTTGAAAGAACCAAACCCTTTGCCTGCTTTTGAATTAAAAACACGGTGAAGTTCAGCAACTAGGCTTTCAGATGAAGCATCGTTTTCTAGAGATTCAGCACGATAGTTAACAATCAGCTCATCCTGATCGTTCTTACTCAGCTGGTGTAAAATTACGTTGGAAAGGTGAAGGCTCATAGTGAAAATATTACCGTTCAGGTTTCAGTTGTCGTGCATAGTAGGTTATCATAAGCCGCTTTTACTATCATTATTAGAGTCCTTATGCCGATTATATCTAAATACACAGATGATCAAGTTGAAAAAATCCTAGCTGAAGTAGGTGCTGTACTATCTAAGCACAAAGCTTCGCCAGAGCTTTCACTGATGATCGCTGGAAATATCGCAACCAATGTCTTAAATCAGAATGTTGCTGCTTCACAACGCAAAGGAATTGCTGAAAAATTTGCCGAGGCTTTAATTTCTTCTCTTGAAGATAAAAAGTCTCACTAAATTTGATTGACGGATAAAAGAATTATAAATGGTAGACAGCGCAAACTCATATAGCGATCGTGTATCTCGACTGGTTGGTTGGGGTCACTGGTTTGCATTTTTCAACATCATTGCTGCGATGTTGATTGGTACTCGTTATATTACTCAATCTGCTTGGCCAGAAACCTTGCTAGGTCAATTTTATTTGGCTGCATCGTGGGTTGGTCATTTTGGCTTTTTAGTGTTCGCGCTCTATCTATTAGTGCTGTTCCCGCTCACTTTTATTCTTCCGTCGAGGAAGTTATTACGTTTGGTTGCGGTTTGTTTTGCGACCATAGGTTTAACTGTCCTACTGATTGATACCCAAACGTATCAAAATATAAACCTCCACCTGACACCTGTCGTGTGGGAGGTTTTATTCAGTGGAGAGGAATCTGCATTCACGTCTGATTTGCAGCACCTCTTCATTGTTATGCCATTTATCTTCTTACTACAGCTTGGTCTGTCTGAGTGGGTTTGGCGTAAGCAGCGTAAACTGTCTCATAAACACATTGGCCGTCCGATTACTGCGGTCTTCTTCTTGTGTTTCATCAGCAGCCACTTGACCTACATGTGGGCTGATGCGTATTTCTATAACCCAATTACTAGCCAGAAAGCGAACTTCCCACTGTCTTACCCAATGACAGCGAAAAGCTTTATGGAAAAACATGGCCTATTAGATCGTGAAGAGTACCTTGAGCGTTTAGAAGCGAACAAAGAGAACGTAAACCTAGTTAGCTATCCGCTAGAAAAAATTCAATACAACCGCCGCAGTGATGATCTTAATATCCTGATGGTGAGTGTGAACAACCTTCGCACTGACGCACTAAATGCGACAGCGATGCCAAACAGCTATGCTTACGCACAACAGTCGATCAACTTCACCAACCACTACAGTTCAAGTAACGATATGTTTGGTATTTTCGGCTTGTTCTACGGCCTGCCGAGCAGCTACGCAAGCAGCATCGAAGCTCAAGGGTCAAGCGCAGTATTGTTGGATGTATTAGATAATCACGATTATAAGTTTGCTGCTTTCAGTGGCGACAACTTTAGCGATTCACTTTACTCGGATATTATCTTCCGAGGCCGTGATGTGATGCCACAGCAAGCAACTTATGATGATCAGAGTGCAATCAAAGCTTGGTCTGACTGGATTCAATCACCACAAGCTAAGCGCCCTTGGTTTAACTTTATTGAACTGACTACACTGGATAACTTCGCCAGCTACGATTCCAGTTCAGAGTCGGACTCAACGTTAACAACAGCAGAACGTTTTGCTGCAGATTATCAAAAGTCAGCAACAGCGGCCGATGCTCAGTTAGCAACTATCTACGCTGAACTGGAACGCTTAGAGCTCGCCGACAACACAGTAGTTATCATTACCTCTAACCACGGTACTGAGTTTAACGAAACCAAAACCAACAGCTGGGGTGCAAACTCCAACTACAGTCGTTATCAGTTACAAGTACCACTGTTTATCAGCTGGCCAGGTAAGTCTGCTTCTGAATACACCCACCGTTCTAGTCATCTAGACGTATCAGTAACACTGATGCAAGAGCTATTGGGCGTATCTTCGAACCCAACGGACTTCAGTAGTGGTCGCAGCCTGTTTAATGAGCGTAAGAGAAAGTGGATCCTCGCGGGCGACTCTCGTGAACTTGCTCTTGTTACTGACCAACAAACAACGGTATTAGATAAATTTGGCAACTACAAATTGTACGACCAGAATTACAAACGCTTGAAAAACGTAAGCCCTCGCTTACCTGTGTTGATGCAAGGCCTAACCGAGCTACAGCGTTTCTACACAAAAAATGACTAAATAATCAGCACACAGAAAAGGGAAGCCAAGCGCTTCCCTTTTTTATTGCCGTGAGTGATTAGAAAACAAGCAACAAAACAAAATTATGAAAATTAAGGGTTTACAAGATCCTCTGCCCCTTATATTATTCACGCCACTGGAGGGATGGCTGAGTGGTCGAAAGCACCGGTCTTGAAAACCGGCAACCGTTAATAGCGGTTCTAGGGTTCAAATCCCTATCCCTCCACCACATTAAAGAAAGCCGCTGAGAAATCAGCGGCTTTTTTGCATCTGAAGCTTTTTAAAATATAAAGCTCATCTAACAAGACTCTATCCACTCTCATTTTCAAACCCATTCACTTGATACCTACTCTTAAATTCCGATCTCAGAGTTCTAAGCTAAAAGCTCCTAGTTAAGAGTCCCTAGCTGAAAGTTCTTATGCCTAAACCACTTCCCTCACAACTTTACCTGCAAGCCAAATAGATACTTTCTTTTTAATGGCACGGAAACACTTCGCGTATAACGAAAGTTAAGAATTCTTGGCTTATTGAATATAAGGTTTGGTCTGCTTCTTAATAAACCGAGCGAAAAACAACCATCCAGAACAAAAACACCAAAAAGCGTTCATAAAAAAAGCAGTCAGTTGATAAGGGTATTTACAAGCGAAAGCCACCCTTATATTATATGCGCCATTGGAGGGATGGCTGAGTGGTCGAAAGCACCGGTCTTGAAAACCGGCAACCGTTAATAGCGGTTCTAGGGTTCAAATCCCTATCCCTCCACCACATTAAAGAAAGCCGCTGAGAAATCAGCGGCTTTTTTGTATCTGGAGAAAACCTAGTTCAGCAGGTCAACTATTCACGGCTAGTGCCGCTTTCAATAACTGCATGTGAATAGGAACCAGATCTTGATGCTGTGTTCGATAGCCACCACCAACAACACACGCCATCGGAATGGAGTCTGATTTCGCTAAGCCGATCATCAAGCAGTCGCGTTCAAATATGCCTTGAGTAGACACATTCAAATAGCCCAGTTCATCGTCTTGATGGATGTCGATACCCGCATCATAGATGATGAGATCAGGTTGATGATGGGCAATCGCCAGCTTGGTCACTTGTTCGAAACACCTTAGAAACTCTTCATCTTCAGTTTCACGGCTTAATGGCACATCTAAATCCGATAATGGCTTTCGTGCAGGGAAGTTTTTATCACAATGGAAAGACAGAGTAATAATCTCATCGCTATCTTGGCAAAGCGTCGCTGTACCATCGCCATGGTGAACATCACTATCGACAATCAACACTTTATCTATGTGCTCAAAGGTCAACGCTCGCTTCGCTGCCAGCACAAGATCATTCAACAGACAAAAGCCACTACCAAAGTCATGATGCGCGTGATGGTATCCACCACTCAAATGAATCGCTAAACCACTCTCTATCGCCATTTCTGCGGCCAAGCAAGTTCCTCCGCTGGAATAGAGCGTTCTTTCAATAAGTTGCTCACTCCACGGAAAGCCGATACGCCTCATCTTTGCCGCAGGCAGGTTTCCAGAAACAAGCAAATCGACATACTCGCTATCGTGTACCTGTTTTACTTGCTCAACCGAAACGGGCGTTGGTTGGAACACTTCAAACTTGCTCTTCCACAAGGGTTCACTATCCATTAGCGCCTCAACAGCACTGTGTAACAACTGATATTTGTTAATCGGATAACGGTGACCTTCAGGTAAAGGCAGTTGCGAATAGATTGGGTGGTAAATTAAAGGAATCATAATCAAGTTAATTGCGTATCTTTCTCAAAATCATAACAGCCTCAGACTTGGCGACAACCTTAATTAATGATAACAATTATCATTACCTAAAATCCATTTTAGAGGCAACAATGAAAAACGTAATACTCATCCTTGGGGTGATCTGCGGCTCGATGGCTGCAGTAATGATTTTTGTAGGAATGCTAATGGCCAGTTGGTGGACCGTTGATTTTCTCGTGTTAAGCCATCAAACTTAACTAATTGAACTGAAAAGGAATCACCATGAGCGTTATTTTTATTACTGGAGCGAACCGCGGCATTGGCTTAAGTTTGACTCAACAATACTTGAAAGGTAATCACAAGGTGTACGCAACTTACCGTGACGCCTCTTCAGCAAAAGAACTGCTCTCACTCGCAGACCACAACAGCAACTTAACCTGCATTCAGTTAGAAATAACCGATTACCAAACGGTGAGCCAACTTCCCTCTCAGATTCCGTCGATAGATATCTTGATTAACAATGCTGGCTACTATGGGCCAAAAGGTTACGGACTGGGTAACACCGATGTCGAAGAGTGGCGACGTGTTTTTGAAGTCAATACGATTGCGCCATTGAAGCTTGTCGAAATGCTATTACCTGTTCTAGAAAACAGTGACGTGAAAAAGGTCGCTTGCTTGTCTTCTCGAGTAGGCAGCATGACAGAGAACACCTCTGGCGGTGGCTACATCTATCGTTCCTCTAAAGCGGCTCTTAACTCCGTTGTGAAGAGTTTAAGCAACGACCTAACCGATGGTGGCTTTACTGTGTTAGCGCTGCACCCAGGTTGGGTACAGACTGAAATGGGGGGGCCAAATGCTCTAATCGATACAGACACTTCGGCATCAGGCCTTATCAAAGTCATCGAATCTGCCAATACCGAAGTAAGTGGTCACTTCTTCAATTTCGATGGCACCGAGATAGACTGGTAGGCTCCCCATGAATCCTCGCCTTCTTGCAAATTTACTGCGACGTTCGCCACTGGTTTTGTTAACCGTGGTGCTCGGTGGGTGTTTTGGGGAAGGCCCTGGAGACTTATTTGACGACTATCAAACTAAAATAGCCAGGGTACAAGACGCTGACGAGATAAAAGAGAAATGGGAATTTGAAAGCCTACCGAGAAAACGAGAGCTGCTGCTTGACGTGCCCTCACTCTCTATCGGCCTCATCGACAGCTACCAGCTTCGTCAGTGTGGATTGTTCAATCTGATTGCAGAAAGAAATTCAGTACTCGGAAAAGTCGCGGACGAGTTCCGAAATTATGATTATCAGGTCGATCTACTGGAAGGTGTGGGGCAATGTTTAGCTAATCACAAGCTAGACCCAGAGATCGTAGAATTACTAAAAGAAATTGAGCAACAGAAACTCGCACAGTTTCCGCTACATCAATGGAATCTCATCTATGCCAGTGATGCCATGCAGTCGCAAATGCGGGGGAGTCAGTGGTTGCGTGCGGATATTGGCGATCAAGTAAGACAGACAAGCGACGCCCTAAAACATATTAATCAAGCGTTAAACACGTCGCTCGTTTCGGGTAAAACCATTGAGGTGCAAGAAGTACTGGAGAAGAGTTCTACGCTTGGAGATTTGTACTACTCGCTCGCTCGTGCTTCGGCAGAATTGGATACCATTACTAAGCAACTCACCACCTTTGATGCCAATATCATCTGTGGTAAGCAACGAGACACCACTAAATTTCGTTATCTCAACAATGTGTTCGAACAACAGTATATTGGCAAGGTTCAGCCTTACATGGCTCAGCTGGATGGCTACTATCAGCAGTTAGCATCGCAGCTTGTTATGTTTGATGCTCAGCCAGAACTTCACAGCTATTATTTTCCCATCAAAGATACGCACCAAGCCTTTCGCGCATCAACTCGCCGCCATGTGGACTATTGGCAGCAACTGTTTAAACGTTGTGGGCGTAAAGTCGGACGTTAATCCTAACCTCAATAAGTCTTAGCTTTTGGTGCTCTTTTTAGCGGAAGTGCTTTTCTTAGCATAGGAACCATTCTTAGCATACGAACCGTTCTTGGCATAAGACTTCTTAGCACCACCACCTTTACGACGTTTAAACGCTGGTCTTTCGACTTTAGGAAGGTGGCGGAGTGATTCAGGCACTTCCCCTGTTTTCACTGTCCCCATTAAGCCATCAATCTTGCTTTCTAGCGCTTGCATGAAAGGTTGGTACGCTTGATTTCGTTCAGCCATGCCTTGTAACTGATGCTCCCAGTGTGCCGTCATGTCAGGAAAGGTAGAGTCCTCCGGTAGAGCATGAATCAAGCCTCTACCCGCAGGGCTACTATGTATACTCTTACCTTGACGCGTTAGCAGTTGTCTTTTGAAAAGGGTATCTAGAATGCCTGCACGGGTTGCCTCTGTGCCAAGGCCATCGGTCTCTTTCAAAATGGCTTTGAGGTCTTTGTTCGCAACAAAACGCGCGATACCTGTCATAGCTTGAAGCAAGGTCGCTTCAGTAAAGTGTTTTGGTGGCTCAGTTTTTTTATCACCAATCACGCCTTCACGACACGTCAACACAGTCCCTTTATCCAATGGAGGAACCGCATCCGTGCCATCACCTTTCTCTTCGGTGTCCGTTTTGCCCATCAACACTTTCCAACCTGGGTTGATAAGCTGACGTCCTTTCGCAATGAACACGCCACCAGCGATATCAAAGACTAGCTTAGCATCCGCAAAAACCGCAGGTGGGTAGAACTGCATTAGATACTGACGAGCGATTTGCTGATAGATTTTCATCTCATTGGCAGACAAACCATTCACCGATGATTTCTTCGGTGTTGGGATGATTGCATGGTGAGCATCGACCTTACTGTCGTTCCATGCTTTTGATTTCAGTGAGAGATCTGTGCCCTGCGCGCCACTTTGTAGCTCTTTCGCATTATTGGCGATGGCGTCTACGATCGACTCTCGCTGAGAGTAGTGTTCTTTAGGAAGATAGCGACTATCAGAACGTGGGTAAGTAATAAGTTTGTGCTTCTCATATAAAGACTGACAGGTGTCCAACACCTGCTGAGCACTCATACCAAAACGCTTAGACGCATCAATCTGCAAAGCTGACAGCGAGTAAGGCAGTGGCGCAGCTTGTTTACTTTGCTTTTGCTCTGATTCCGTCACCGTCGCGGGTTGATTCGCAATTCGCTGAGCAACGTTCTCAACCAGCTTTCGATTGAGCACGCGTCCTTCTTCATCTTGCCACGGCTTACACGCTTCACTTGGTTTCCAACGAGCACGAATATCAAAACTCTGACCGTTGTTTTGGTAAGGGATCAAAGCATGCAAAGTGAAGTAATCTTTTGGAATGAAGTTTTCGATCTCTTCATCACGCCTTACGACCAAACCAAGTACAGGTGTTTGTACTCGCCCTACCGACAACACGCCTTGGTAGCCAGCCTTTTGACCAAGCAAGGTATAAGCTCGGGTCATGTTCATGCCATACAGCCAATCGGCTCTAGAGCGTGCCAATGCAGAAATAGACAGTGGAATAAAGTCACGGTTACTGCGCATTTGAGAAAGCGCACGCTTCACAGCAGGTAAGTTCAAGTCGCTGATCAATAGCCTGTCCATCGACTCTTTTTTGGCCTTGGACACTTTGCAGTAATCGATCACTTCATCCACCAGCAACTGTCCTTCTCTATCTGGGTCTCCCGCATGGACAATTTGGGTTGCGTCCTTCAATAGCTTTCGGATCACCGTGAGCTGTTTGCTGGACGTCTTACGCGGTCTTAGTTGCCATTGCTCTGGCACAATAGGAAGATCGGCTAAATTCCACTTCTTATAACGATCATCATAAGCATCTGGCTCAACCTGCTCCAATAAATGTCCAATACACCAAGTCACCACATCTCCATTACCACATTTGATAAACCCTTGGTCTTTCTTCTGTGGATTAGGTAGTGCGGCGGCAATCGCGCGGCCGAGGCTTGGTTTTTCAGCAATAATAAGGCGAGACATGTTTTTCCAGATGCTACAAACAATTAAGGCCACATTATCTAATGTGACCCCTAGAAATCAAGGAAAACTGGTTGTTTATACAGTTAGCATTCCACTATTCAAGCTTCAGCTTTCTTTATAAGAACTCAACGAACTTTGAGAAGTCACGTTCTGGCACTTTCATTGGCGTACAGCCCGGAGTACCTAGGTATAGGAAGCCAACAATTTCATCGTCGCCTTCTAGGCCAAATGCTTGGTGTACTTCTGGGTGGAACATCCATTTACCTGAGCGCCAAAAGCCTTGGAAACCTTGTGCGACTGCAGCCATTTGCATCGCTTGAGCAGCGCAACCTGCAGAAAGATGTTGTTCAATCGCTGGTACTTTTTCATGCTCGGTTACTTTAGCAATCACGGTGATCACCATCGGAGCTCGGAACGGCGCTTTTTTTACTTTCTCGATAACCGCTTCTTCGCTTTCATCCGCTTCAGCGGCACGCACCAAGATGTCTGAAAGCTTTTGTAGACCAGAACCTTGCGCGATAACAAAGCGCCAAGGTGTTAGTGCACCGTGGTCTGGAGCGCGCAGCCCTGCTTTAATGATGTTTTCTAACGCCACACCTTCAGGTGCTGGATCAGAGAGTTTTGCGATTGAGCGTCTGTTGAGCAATAGATCCAAAGCATCCATTTGAAGTCCTTACTAATTTTTATTGTTTGTATAGTTGAACTTTAGCACAGAATACAAACGATAATAAATCTCAACGGCTGTCAATTTGGGCTAGATTAGAAACAATAAAGGCTCCTAAATCTATGACTTAGGAGCCTTGTTCAAAATCTAGCTCAGCAAATTAAGTAACAATATCTACCGATAAGATTACAGTTTGATAGATGATTCTATAACTTAATAGCTAACTCAACACCTTGACGGATAGCACGTACTGCATCCAGCTCACCGGCATAATCAGCACCGCCTATCACGTGCAGTTTGCCACCAAACTCTTGCCACATATCTTCAAATGGACGAACTGACACCTGACCTGCACACACGATAACGGAATCGGCATCGAGGACCTGTTCTTTCTTGCCAATACTGATATGCAGACCTTGGTCATCAATCTTGTTGTAGCTTACACCGCCCAGTAGATTCACACCTCGTTTCTCTAGCGTGCGTTTGTGAATCCAGCCTGTAGTTTTGCCCGGACCTTTACCAACGCGCCCCGCTTTACGCTGCATCACCCAAACCGTTTTGTCGCTGAATGAATCCGGGTAAGGATACAAACCACCTGGGTGTTCCATGTTCTTATCAATACCCCACTCATGCAGCCAATCGTCTAGGCTGTGTGAAGTCGGCTCTGTCAGCATGGTTGCCACATCGACACCGATACCACCAGCACCAACAATCGCGACCTTTTCGCCTACTGGTGTCTTTTCGCGAATCAAGGTTTGGTAATCGACCACGTTTTCTTGGTCAATGCCCTCAATATCGAGCTTTCTTGGCTCTACGCCAGCAGCCATCACTACTTCATCGTACTTCAACAACATCTCAAACGTTGCTTCGGTATCCAGTTTCAAATTCACGCCGGATGCATCGATTTGGTTAGCAAAGTAACGAATCGTTTCTCTGAACTCTTCTTTGCCCGGGATCTGCATTGCCAATCTGAACTGGCCGCCGATACGGTCATTTTTTTCAATCAAGTCAACCTTGTGTCCACGCTGCGCTAAAGTCGTTGCACAGGCTAAACCGGCTGGGCCTGCGCCGACAACCGCAATGGTCTTAGTCGCTTGCGCTGGCTGAACAACAATTTCAGTCTCGTAACAAGCTCGTGGGTTCACCAAACAGCTCGCTCGCTTACCCTTAAACACGTTATCAAGACAAGCTTGGTTACAGCCGATACAGGTATTGATGAACTGCGCTTGGTCTTGAGCAGCTTTATTAACAAAGTCCGGATCTGCCAAGAATGGACGCGCCATTGAAACCATGTCGGCCTGTCCTGAACTGAGGATACGTTCGGCCTCTTCTGGCGTGTTGATTCGGTTACATGTCACGACTGGGATCGACACGTATGGTTTCACTTTCTCGGTTACCCAAGAGAATGCGCCTCGTGGTACTTGCGTCGCGATAGTCGGAACACGAGCTTCATGCCAACCAATACCGGTATTGATGATAGTCACACCCGCTTCTTCTAGCTTCTGAGCCAAAAGAACAACATCTTCAAAGGTGCTGCCTTGCTCAACCAAATCCAGCATCGACAGTCGGAAAATAATAATGAAATCTTTACCCACCGCTTCGCGAATCGATTTGACGATCTCTAGCGGGAAACGCATACGCTTCTCGTAAGAACCGCCCCACTCGTCGTAACGCATGTTGGTACGCTTACAAATGAATTGGTTAATCAAGTAACCTTCCGAGCCCATGATCTCAATGCCGTCATAACCAGCAACCTGAGCTAGCTCTGCACTATTGGCAAAGGCACCGATGGTCTTTTTGATCTGACGAGGGCTCATCTCACTGGGTGCGAACTTAGCGATTGGCGCTTTAATGCCAGAAGCACTTTGCGCGAATGGGTGCATCGCATAACGACCGGCATGCAATAGTTGAAGCGCAATTTTACCGCCGTGCTTGTGGACGGCTTCGGTAACAACTTGGTGCGCTTTGGCGTGCTTTACTTTACTGAATTCAGCACTAAATGGGGTTAATCTGCCACGTAAATTAGGAGAGAAACCACCGGTAACAATAAGACCAACGCCTCCTTTTGCTCGCTCTTCATAAAACGCGGCAAGTTTGTGTAGGCCTTCTTTATTTTCTTCTAAACCTGTGTGCATTGATCCCATCAATACACGGTTACGTAACTGAGTAAATCCAAGATCGAGTGGTTCAAGTAAATGTGGGTACATGGCAGACATCACTTCTATTATTTTATCCTTGTGGTCTGACCACAGTATAGTTCAATCACCAAAAGTTCAAACAACCGTTTACATTTTTGTAACACCGATCATAATGCTGAAGGTATTAATCGTTCAGAACCCCTTAATTTGACTACACTTAATGAGAATATATATCGATTAACAATTCTTGGTGTAGTTTGAGCTTGGGAATTATCGTAGGATACTAAGCAGTTCATATTATTGAGATTAATGGTACTACGGCTTGTTAAAGCGACGTGATCTCACTGCGGAGACAGAATGAAAAAAATATTCAAATTTATAGGTATGATCTTTAAAGGGATTTGGAAGCTCATTACGTTTGTACGTCTTGCGCTGGTTAACCTAGTCTTTTTACTCAGTATCGCCATCATCTACTTTGTGTACTTCCATTCAGATACGGCTCAACCGACGGTTCCACAGGATTCAGCTCTGGTGCTTAACCTGTCTGGTCCTATTGTAGAACAAAGTCGCTATATCAATCCGATGGATTCGGTCACGGGTTCGCTGCTTGGCAAAGACCTTCCAAAAGAGAACATCCTGTTTGATATCGTTGAAACGATTCGCTACGCAAAAGACGATGACAAGGTTACAGGTATCGTTTTAGCACTCAAAGAGTTGCCAGAAACCAACCTAACCAAGCTGCGCTACATCGCTAAAGCGTTGAATGAGTTCAAAGCGGCAGGCAAACCTATTTATGCGGTGGGTGACTTTTACAACCAAAGCCAATACTACCTAGCAAGCTACGCAACTAAAGTCTTCCTATCACCAGATGGCGGCGTTCTTCTTAAAGGTTACAGCGCTTATTCGCTTTACTACAAAACCTTGTTAGAGAAGCTCGATGTGAACACTCATGTGTTCCGCGTTGGTACTTACAAGTCAGCTATTGAGCCTTTCATTCGTGACGACATGTCAGATGCAGCGAAAGAGTCCGCTTCTCGTTGGTTAAGCCAACTATGGGGTGCGTACGTTGATGACGTCAGTAACAACCGTCAGATCGATGCTAAAACACTGAACCCAAGCATGGACACCTTCTTGAAAGAACTTGAGTCTGTCGATGGTGACATTGCAAAACTGGCTGAAAAACTTGGCTTAGTGGATGAGTTAGCGACACGCCAACAAGTTCGCCTAGAGCTTGCAGATGTTTTCGGCAGTGACGGTCAAGACAGCTACAACGCGTTTGGTTACTACGAATACCGTGCAACCATGCTTCCCGACATGACCAGTGAATCACACGACGTTGCCGTGATTGTTGCCAGCGGCGCAATTATGGATGGCAAGCAGCCACGTGGCACAGTTGGCGGAGATACCACTGCAGCCCTACTTCGCCAAGCACGTAACGACGATAAAGTGAAAGCCGTTGTACTTCGTGTAGATAGCCCAGGTGGCAGTGCCTTTGCTTCAGAAGTTATTCGTAATGAAATAGAAGCGATCAAGCAAGCGGGTAAGCCAGTTGTTGTGTCGATGTCGAGTCTTGCTGCTTCAGGTGGTTACTGGATCTCGATGGGCGCAGATAAGATCCTAGCTCAGCCAACCACACTAACGGGTTCGATTGGTATCTTCAGTGTTATCACTACCTTCGAAAAAGGGCTGAATGATATTGGTGTTTACACGGATGGCGTTGGTACGTCACCTTTCTCAGGTCTTGGTATTACAACTGGACTTAGCGATGGCGCGAAAGACGCGTTCCAAATGGGCATTGAAAACGGATACCGTCGATTCATCAGCCTAGTTGGAGAAAATCGCGGCATGGAAGTCGATGCGGTCGACAAGATTGCTCAAGGTCGAGTTTGGACAGGTCAAGATGCGATTCAGAAAGGCTTAGTCGATGAGATTGGCGATTTCGATGATGCGGTTGCAGCGGCGGCTTCACTTGCAGAGCTTGAAAGTTACAACATCTACTGGGTTGAAGAACCACTTTCGGCGACTGAGCAATTTATTCAAGAATTTATGAACCAAATTCAGATGTCGATAGGCCTTGATATTCAGTCAATGATTCCAAGCAGTTTACAGCCCGTTACTCAACAGTTAGCTCAAGATAGCCAGCTGTTAGGCAACTTTAACGACCCACAAGGCCGATACGCTTTCTGCTTAAACTGCCAAGTTCAATAAGATAAGCTCAACGCTTTATTATCAAGAGGCACCTCTGTGTGAGGCGCCTCTTTTTATTGCATGATAATTCGCTATAATCGCCCCCCTGTTCCCTATATCACACTAAGTATTAATCGCCATGGAAAGAAAACACATCTATATCGCGTACACCGGCGGCACAATTGGCATGCAGAAGTCTATTGACCACGGCTATGTTCCTGTCGCAGGTTTCATGGATAAGCAGCTAGCCGGCATGCCTGAATTCCATCGCCCAGAGATGCCTGAGTACACCATTCACGAATACTCTCCATTAATGGACTCTTCAGATATGACGCCACTTGATTGGCAGACCATCGCTGATGACATTCGCGCGAACTACGATAAGTACGATGGCTTCGTTATCCTGCATGGTACAGACACTATGGCATACACCGCCTCTGCACTGTCTTTCATGCTTGAAAACCTCGGCAAACCTGTGATTGTTACGGGCTCTCAGATCCCCCTAGCAGAGCTTCGTTCAGACGGACAAGCAAACCTGCTGAATGCACTGCACATTGCAGCAAACTACCCTATCAACGAAGTGACACTGTTCTTCAACAACAAGTTGATGCGTGGTAACCGCAGCACAAAATCACACGCAGATGGCTTCAATGCGTTTACTTCTCCAAACCTGAATCCTTTGCTAGAAGCGGGTATCAATATCCAACTTAGCAATAACGTAAAGGTAAACGAACAACCTGAAGGCGCTTTCAAGGTTCATAACATTACTCCGCAACCTATTGGCGTAATCACAATGTACCCTGGCATCTCACACGAAGTGATTCGCAACACGTTATTGCAGCCTGTGAACGCAATGATTCTGCTTACTTTTGGTGTTGGTAATGCACCACAAAACCCAGAACTGCTTCAACACCTTAAAGACGCATCAGAGCGTGGTGTTATCGTGGTGAACCTTACTCAGTGTTTAGCGGGTAAAGTGAATATGGGGGGTTACGCGACAGGTTGTGCACTGGCAGAAGCTGGCGTTGTCAGCGGTTATGATATGACACCGGAAGCGGCACTGGCGAAGTTACATTATCTACTAAGCCAAAACCTAGGCTACGAAGAAGTGAAGGCTCAAATGCAACAAGTGTTGCGTGGCGAGATGAGTTTATAACCAGTTCACAGATTCATGTTAAACCCAGTTATTCGATGATAGCAACGGCGGCTTAACGTGAACTAAATCGTTTTATTGCTTATAAATAAACGAGTTAAACTAAAAGGGGTGGCACATTGCCACACCTTTGTTGTAATTTAAGCTTAATGATTCGGGTTAACCCTAACAATGTCTTCTTGATCTGACTTAAACTGTTTCTTTAGTTCAGACTTAGATTTAAAGCTAATTTCACCACCAGCTGCAATTGTCATATGTTGAGCTTCAGAGTTATGTTTAGATTGATATAACATAACCGCTTGCATACACGAGTCACGCTGTTCTTTTGAGAGCGCCGTACCTTCTGGCCATTTACCCGTTTCAACTGCGTAGGTTAAACGTTCGTAGACCTCGGGAGTCATTGCGCTAAGAAGTTGTTCTGCATCCATGGTAAAGCCTTAGTTTTAACAATTTTCACCAGAAAATAACCCGTAACAAAATTGAGTCAAGAACCTGACCGATAATAAGTGCATTTGATCACAAGTGAAGGAATATGAAAATTATGAAATGGTTGGCGATTAGCCTATTGCCTTTCACTCTGGTTGGGTGTCTTGAAGGGAACAAAAATACCGATCAACTGTGCCAAAGCAACCCGGGCCTTCAGTGTGAACAATTGAATATGAACGATGGGCAATGTCGCGTAGCACGTACCGATCTTATCTGGCATCGATTTGAAGTTCAGAAGCAACCCACCGAAATAAACAAAATTAAAGAATTCGAATTAGTCACGGCCTACAAAAAGTGCCTAGAACTCGCGGCGCAGATCGAAACAATCGATCAATCTAAGCTGCAAGAGCGTCGCTTTACCTCTTTAATGCACAGTATCGAAGAGTCTGAGCGCATTGTTGATGAGCTATCGAAATCCGATACACCAGAAACGCTTTACTTCTTGTGGTCGCAAACTGGGGACACCAACGCCAGACGCAGTTTCCTACAGCTAGAAGGAAAAGAAGCATTAAATACAGCAGAGATGCAATATGCCTTGGCAACCTTCTACACCACCCGCGATCATGCAAAGACACTTAAGTTACTCAATAATGCGCTAACGCTTTCTAATGGCTCAGTAGCCAACACTGAAATCTTCAAGTCGATGGCAAGTATCAACCATAGCCTTGGCCATATGGAAAAAGCGTACGTTTGGGCGATGGTTGCCAAAGACTTTGACGTGCCGATTGCTTCTGAAGCAGAGCTAACTGTGCTGTACCGTTTCGACAAGGCAACCTATAAAAAGCTAAATAAAGACGCAGACAAGATCGTCGAAGCTATTGAGGATGGAGTTTACAGCCCTTCAATCGTCCCGAGTTACTGAGCGCACCATTTAGTGTGTTCTAACCTAAGCTTCCGATTCATTCACCCGCTTTCAAAAAAAACAGCTACCTTTCTGGTAGCTGTTTTTATTTGTACTAGAGTTAATTCTGAAATCTTGGGTCATTCAGCATTCCTAAATCGGCAAATGCGACCTGTAAGGATTAGACAATAGTTACAAGTTATTTCGTACTTTCGTCATTTTTGTTGAAAATTAACGACACCGAATTAACACAGAATCGTTCACCTGTGGTCTTCGGACCATCAGGAAAAACGTGACCTAAATGGCTATCACAGGCGTTACAACGGATCTCTACACGCTTCATTCCGTGACTTAGATCTTCTATATAGCGTACTGCTTCATCATTCACTGGGGCATCAAAACTTGGCCAACCACACCCAGAGTCGTATTTGTTATCCGACAGAAACAAAGGGCTTTCACAGCATGTGCAGCTATAGACACCAGTCTTATGGTTGTGCAGTAGCTTACCGCTATATGGGGCTTCAGTACCACGTTCACGACACACTGCAAATTCGTCGTCTGTTAGGCGCTCACGCCAGTATTCATCAGGCTTTATCATATTTCCTCCCTTTTGAATCACGTTAATATTTCTCCACATTCTCAGTTATTATATTTACTTTTTTCTATAAAGGCTTGCATATCAGTCGTTTTGTAGCACATACTTTCTCACCAGGAAACATTGTACATATACACTCATAAGTGAATCATCATTTAGGGGTATTTTACCCAACTGGAAGGGTACAGAGCCACTTGCAATGGTCAATTTTCAACCACTTACACCCAATTGTTAAGAAAAGCGTCGCTTTTTTTTGACATTA
The DNA here is from genome assembly GCF_003050585.1 of Vibrio sp. ZF 223. Lineage (NCBI taxonomy): Bacteria > Pseudomonadati > Pseudomonadota > Gammaproteobacteria > Vibrionales > Vibrionaceae > Vibrio > Vibrio sp. ZF 223. Next base: position 131,861 of record NZ_PIGB01000002.1, on the reverse strand, counting down.
AACAAGTTAAGTCGGATTATCTATTGCAGATGTATACTGGATTCTGTAATTTTACTACCAGTTATCTTTAATCAGAAATTAAGTTGTGGAGCAACTACAATGACTATCAAAGTAGGTATTAACGGTTTTGGCCGTATCGGCCGTTTCGTATTCCGCGCAGCTCAAGAGCGTGCAGACATCGAAGTAGTAGGTATTAACGATCTAATCGACGTAGAGTACATGGCATACATGCTTAAGTACGACTCAACTCACGGCCGTTTCAACGGTACTGTTGAAGTTGAAGGCGGTAACCTAATCGTTAACGGTAAAACTGTACGTGTTACAGCTGAGCGTAACCCAGAAGATCTTAAGTGGGATGCTATCGACGTAGACGTAGTTGCTGAAGCAACTGGTCTTTTCCTAACTGACGAGACTGCACGTAAGCACATCACTGCTGGCGCTAAGAAAGTAGTTCTTACTGGTCCTTCTAAAGATGCAACTCCAATGTTCGTAATGGGCGTTAACCAAGCATCTTACGCTGGTCAAGACATCGTTTCTAACGCTTCTTGTACTACTAACTGTCTTGCACCTATCGCTAAAGTACTTAACGATAAGTGGGGCATTGAGTCTGGTCTTATGACTACAGTTCACGCTACTACAGCAACTCAAAAAACTGTAGATGGCCCTTCTGCTAAAGACTGGCGCGGTGGCCGTGGTGCTTCTCAAAACATCATCCCATCTTCAACTGGTGCTGCTAAAGCTGTAGGCGTTGTTCTTCCAGAACTAAACGGCCTTCTAACTGGTATGGCTTTCCGTGTACCAACTGCTAACGTATCTGTAGTTGACCTAACAGTTAACCTAAAAGAAGCTGCATCTTACGAAGAAATTTGTGCTGCAATGAAAGAAGCTTCTGAAGGCGAAATGGCTGGCGTTCTTGGTTACACTGAAGACCAAGTAGTATCACAAGATTTCATCGGTGAAGTTCAAACTTCAGTATTCGATGCTAAAGCTGGTGTTGCTCTAACTGACAAATTCGTTAAAGTTGTATCTTGGTACGACAACGAAATCGGTTACTCAAACAAAGTTCTAGACCTAATCGCTCACATCTCTAAGTAATTTCTTTTTAGAAATAGCTTTAGATAAGCATTAGCGAAGACTGTTTTGAGCAGACTTTGAAAAAGGCGACCTTAGTGTCGCCTTTTTAATACCTGCTATCTTTTAAACCGCGTCTATCTAAGCTCATAAAGATAGCCCAAATGCAAAATTCAATTCTAATACTGGCTCTGCTTGTTACTTATGAAAACACAAGCATCACTCTAGTCAGCATTTGAATTCAATTTCCTTAGAAGGATCATGTAATGGATTTATCTACTCTACCTGCACTGGCGGTACTTTCTGACAACGTCACTATCGTTGAACACGAAGGTGTAAAACTGGTTCGCGTTATCCACGATAAAGCAAACGCAGCGATTTCACTGTTTGGCGGCCATGTGGTGTCATTCCAACCGCAAGGTCAAGAAGACCTGATTTGGATGAGCCAACAAGCTAAATTCGATGGTAAAACGGCTCTGCGTGGTGGTATTCCAGTATGTTGGCCTTGGTTTGGTCGCATTGCAGCACCTGCACATGGTTTTGCTCGTTCAAGTGAATGGCAATTGGTTGAGCACCGTGAAAGCGAAGCTGGCGTGATTGTTAGCTTAGGTCTGAAGCCAAGCGAAGAGACGCTAGCAGTATGGCCTCATCAGTTCGATGCACGTTTGAATGTTGAGATCGGTGAGCAACTAAAAGTAACCCTGGACGTGAAGAACACAGATTCACAACCATGGACTTTCTCTGGTGCGCTGCACACTTACCTAAACGTTGCAGACATTCATAACACCACCACCACAGGTATGGGCGCTAAGTACATCGACAGCCTGCAAGGTGGCAAGATCTGCCAAGGCGGTGATGAACTGGTACTAACCGACACGATTGACCGTGTTTACACGCAACCAGAAGCGCAAATTTTTGTTGCTGACAAGAAGCTAGATCGCACGCTAACAGTTGAAAACCACGGTCATAACTCTGCAGTACTGTGGAACCCGTGGGCAGAAGGCGCCGCTAGTATGGGCGACATGCAAGACGACGGTTACCTAACCATGCTATGTGTTGAATCAACACTGCACGCACCAAGCCTAGAAGCAGGAAAAACATTACAGCCTGGCGAAAGCCACCAGCTGATTACGGTGATTTCAGCTCAGTAAGCGACTCAAAAAACTCTTCAAAGGCCGGTTTATCCGGCCTTTTTTACAGCTATTTTTTACAACACTACGATGACGATTAGTTAGCTTTACTGCTGTGAATAGTGAACTAAAGTTTCTCTATAGAGTGACAATAGAGCATTGTTGTCCACTTGAACGCCGACCTTTTGTGCAGGGAATGAACTCCACTCATCATTCATATATTTACGTTGATCAACTTTCTGAATTGTCATCCCTTCAGCGGGGCCATCAGTCACTACTCTGACTGAGCCACTACGACAGGTAAATAGAGATGGTTGGATAACATAAGCAATGGCTGAAGGATCGTGAACATGACAACCCTCCATTCCTACTTTTTCAGAATAGAACTTTAAGTAGTAACGGCTAACATCCCAGATAAACTGCCCTACCTCTCCAGCATCATCTCGTAAATCATCAAGGTATTGACCAGTAAAGAAGCTCTCCTCAGTGACATCTAATCCGATAATCACGACAGGCCATGATGCCGTAAACACCTTATCCGCAGCGTGAGGATCATCATGGATATTCGCTTCAGCAAATGGCGTCACGTTACCTCGATGGTCATTTTCACCGAACGCGCCCCCCATAATGACCACTTCTTTTACTAAGTCGACAATTTCAGGGTCCGCTTCCAGAGCGAGCGCGAGGTTAGTAAGAGGGCCAACCGCCACAAGAGTGATCTCTCCCGGTTCAGCTCGAACACTATCGATAATGAACTGGTAAGCCGGCTTATCAAGCGCTGTAACATCTAATGAACTTGGCGCTTTCACATCCCCAAATCCAGCCTCGCCATGCACCACAACCGTGGCTCCAACAGGATCTCTTATTAACGGCTTATCCGTTCCCTTAGCCACAAGCGCCTTCATTCCAAACTTCTGCTTCAGATAAAGGGCATTTTGAGTCCCGTTGTCTATCGTCGCATTACCATAAACAGTAGTGATGCCCACTAACTCAATATCAGGATGTGCTTCCGCAAATAGGATGGCCATTGCATCATCGATGCCCGGATCTGTATCTAGAATGATTTTCTTTGTCATATCAGCTTCTAATTAAACAGTAGGAAAGCGTAGACGATACCCAGAAAAAACGCAGATAAACGTGACCTAAACCTAAGCTCTGATTTTTATTGTAATAAGCCATAAGCTCACTATTCTAGAAGCGGATATTCTCGCCTTTTTATTTAGCCTGATGCAGACCTTTTTGATAGAATCTTCGCCCAACTCTATGCCTCTGAGATCGTCATGACTTACCAATGCCCTTTGTGTCACCAACCTTTATCTCAAAACGATCGTACGTTTAAGTGTGAAAAGAACCATCAGTTCGACCTAGCGAAAGAAGGCTATGTCAATTTGATGCCTGCGCACCACAAACGCTCAAAAGATCCAGGTGACAACAAAGAGATGATGCAGGCACGTCGTCGCTTCCTTGAAGGTAACCACTATGACCCAATGCGCCAAGCGGTGGTGACGTTGTGTTCTCGCTACCTACCAGAAGAGGCGCCTAGCCTATTGGATATTGGTTGTGGCGAAGGGTATTACACCAACGAAATTGCTGTGAATCTTCAAGAAAAGAATGGTGCTACTTTTGGCCTAGACATTTCTAAAATTGCTATCAAATACGCCGCTAAGCGCTACCCTGCTGTCGACTTCTCAGTTGCATCAAGCCATCGTCTTCCCTTTGCGGAAAATAGCTTAGACGGCATTCTACGCATTTACGCACCTTGCAAGGCTGAAGAGTTACAACGCACCATCAAAGATAATGGTGTGGTGATCACCGTAACACCCGCTAGCCGACACCTTTATCAGCTGCGTGATGCGATTTATGATGGCGTTCGTTTGCACGATGAAGATCCAGAGATGATCGAAGGTTTTATGCTTGAGCATCAAGAGCAACTAAACTATATGATGGAACTATCGGGGTCAGATGCATTCGACCTGCTACAGATGACGCCGTTTGCTTGGAAGGCGAGTGAAGAGTTTAAACAACAACTCACCGAAGCCGAGCAATTCAACTGTGAAGCTGACTTTATGCTGCGGGTGTATCGCAAACAAAATTAATTGATATTGATTATCGTTTGCATTGAATTCTTATCTTGCCTCCTTTAGTATGCGTGTTCTTCAAGGAGGCATTTCATGCAACGTATTATTCTTATCGGATTAGCGACTCTTCTCACGGCTTGTGCTAGTCAACCAGCAAAAGACACTTCTCAAAAAGTGACTCAAAAGGAATCTGTTTCCACATTCTATGACTACCAGTTCGCTTCTCCACAAGGCGAAATACTTCCTCTCGATGCATTACCTAAACAGCTAATTGACGCTGATGTAATTCTTATTGGCGAATGGCACACTCATTCTGCTATTCACCGCTTCCAAACCGATTTTTTAAAAGCGCGCTTTAACGCGACATCAAACATTGCTCTTTCAATGGAACAGTTTACTCGAGAGCACCAAGCCACACTCGACCAATACTTAAACGGTGAAATTGGCGAACAAATTCTCATGTCTCAAGCGGCAGCGTGGCCAAACTACGAAAGTGATTACCGTGCGCTCGTTGAGTTCGCCAAAACCAACGACATCGATGTTATTGCAGCAAACGCACCAAAGCCTTTCGTTCAGTGTATTGGCCGTAAAGGGTTACCTTACTTAGATCAGTTATCGACCGAGCAACGCCAATGGATTGCCGCCGAAGTCGATACGGGTGATAGCCCTTACAAAGAAAAGTTTATGGCTTCCATGCATCACGGTACACCAGAACAAACGGAAAAGCAGTTTGCCGCTCAGGTCACATGGGACGAGACCATGGCCGAATCGATTGTGGATTACCTAGCATCAAACCCAGAGAAACAAGTGATTCATGTAGCCGGTAAATTCCACACAGAAGGTGGTTTAGGGACGGCGGCATCAATTCTACGTCGTAACCCTGATTTGAAAATCGCCATCATCAGCCCAGTTGAAGAGATCTCATCGGATAGCAGCGATTATCAGCTTGAAGTGCTTTCGCCACCGGCTCGCTTTGTTAAGAAAGAGAACCGAATGAAGGCATACAAGCACCTATCAAAACGCAGCGCTAGCCTAGAATGCGACTAAACCACTCTTCTAAGCTGAAGAGTCGGTGGGCTAATCCTAGATAATTAGTCCATCGTCACAACTTGATCACGTTCCCATCATTCATCCCAACTCTATCTAAAATCAAACATTCTTATCGGCACAAGATTTGCTTAGTAAATAGACGATTTAACCAAGCAGATGAAAATGTAATGTGCGAATAAAAAAACATCACTACCGATGATTAATTGCACAAGTTTTTCACACCTCTGCCGATACTATATTTAAGGATAGGTAAGGAGAGCGATATGACGCCAGTAGGAACGAGTAATACTCAGCTGTATTCACCTTCGCAAATGAATGCACAAGCTAAAAGCACTGAAGCTGAAAAGCCTGCACCGCTTAAGGTTGAACAAAATACCGTCAAGCTTTCTGATGAAGGCAAAGCCCTATTATCTGCCCTTAAAGAAATCGATAAAGAAGCCAAGAAAGTCGAAGCTGAAAACGCGACCGTAACCGATAAAGTAGAGTCATTTGCTCATGGCGCTTTAGGTATGGATCATCCAGATAAGATTGAAGAAGAGGACGATGGTTCTTATTCAGCTGGGCAATACTTATCCGCAGCGGCAACCGTGGGTGGCATTCTACTTGCCTTAATCTAACTTCCCCCTCTGTTACTGCACCTTCCTCTCTGCATTAAAGCGATTTGTCGTCACGACAACAGACCAGATTTGGTCTAAAAAACGAGTTCATTCCATAATTCCGCTCTCATTTTAATGGAATAATACTCGTGAAAAACACTTTTGAGCTTATTGATAAGCCTACCTTCTTTGGTGCGATTGCACTCCTACTCACGATAGTTTTCCCGCTCATTTTGTTCCCAGCTCAGGGCGCAGACTGGATTGCGGTTGCGAAAACATTCATGACGGATCAACTAGGATTTCTATATCTTGCGCTAGGCCTCGCTGCCTGTGCATTTATGGTTTACGTTGTGTTCAGTGATATGGGACAAATTAAACTAGGCGAAGCTGATGAAGAGCCTGAATTCAAAACAGCATCATGGGCTGCAATGCTATTTTGTGGCGGTATCGGTGCAAGTATCTTGTACTGGGGCTGTATTGAGTGGGCTTACTACTACCAATCACCGCCTTTCCAACTAGAACCTGGCAGTGAAGAAGCGGTTCGTTGGGCGGCAACTTACGGTCTGTTCCACTGGGGACCAATCGCTTGGTCTATCTATCTGATCCCTGCGATTCCTATCGCTTACTTCTTCTATGTACGTAAACAGCCAGTTCTAAAGATCTCTAGTGCGTTAATGCCTGTTCTTGGTGAACACCGCAGTAAAGGCGTACCTGGAAAAATCGTCGATATCCTTTTCATTTTCGGTCTATTAGGCGGCGCTGCAACAACGCTAGGTTTAGCTGCACCTCTGATCACTGAAGGTCTGAATCACCTATTTGGTCTACCTAAAAATAACCTAACGCAAGTGATGGTGCTTTTAGTGTGTACTGCGATTTTTGCTTACTCATCTTATGCTGGATTGGAAAAAGGCATCAAGATCCTAAGTAACATCAACTTCTGGGGTGCGATGGGCCTACTGGCTTTCGTTCTGATTGCGGGTCCAACAATCTTCATGTTAGAAACGGGGTTAGACTCTATTGGTCGTCTACTGTCTAACTTCTTCGTGATGGCAACGTGGGCTGAACCATTTGGTGGCTACGGTACATTCGAAAACACTCACTTCCCACAAGACTGGACGATTTTCTACTGGGCATGGTGGCTAGTATTTGCACCGAGTATGGGTCTGTTTGTTGCGCGTATCTCTCGCGGCAGAACCATCAAACAAATGGTGTCAGGTTCTATCTTCTTCGGTTCTCTAGGTTGTTTCTTATTCTTCATGATTCTAGGTAACTACGGCTTATCACTTCAGCTTTCTGGTGAGCTAGATGTGGTTGCTATCCTGAATGCAGAAGGCGCAACCAAAGCTATCTTCTCGATGCTTGCACAACTGCCAATGAGCACGCTAGTTATCGCAGTATTCACTTTGCTTTGTATCATCTTTACAGCAACGACGTTTGACTCTATCTCATACATTCTTGCGTCTGTGGTTCAAAACAATGTGACAGAAGAACCAATGCGTTGGAACCGTATGTTCTGGGCATTTACTCTGTCGTTTTTGCCAACGATCCTGATGTTCTTAGGCGGTCTAAGTACACTACAAACGGCGGCGATTGTTGGTGGCCTACCGCTGCTTGCTATCTCTGTCATGTTGATGATTTCAGCGGTTCGTGCGACTAACCTCGACCTACGTCATCAAGATGCGTACATCGAGCCAACGATCAACATCGAAGAACTACCAGACATGGACCCTTGGTCTGCTGAAGGTATGGCACTGGCTCAATTTGAGAAAGAAAAAGATGCTGCGCAAGAAGCCGCAGAACTTGAGCGTGTCGCTTACACAGAACTTGCCGCAGTGAAGAAAGAAATTCGCGCTTATGTGTTAGAACAAGGTTCACAAATGGAAACTCACGAGTTACCAGAGAACCTACAACAAGCACTTGAGCAGGCCGAGAGTAATCTTAGTGCCGCACAAGCGAAAAAGATCGAGTTATCTGAGCAAGCTCAGAATGCTCGTATCACGTTCAACCAGGTGGTTGCAGACTTACCGCTTGCTTGACATTAGCCATGACACAGTCCATTGATTTGGACCCTCCTAAATACGACAAAGGCTCACAGAAATGTGAGCCTTTTTTTATACTTTTCTAAAAACTTGAGTTAATGCTCAATTTCATATTGATGAAATAAATATGAAACGACTTTGACACAAATCGGTGTTCTAATCATCCCGCTTATATAAAAAGGGATAACTAATGAAGCAATTTATGAAACCAATTGTTACCGCAGTGGTAACCTCTACACTCTCATTCAACGTACTTTCAGCAGAAATCAAAAATGTCATTCTGATGATTGGCGATGGTATGGGACCTCAGCAAGTTGGTTTATTGGAAACCTACGCAAACCAAGCGCCAAACTCCATCTATAAAGGGAAAAAAACGGCCCTTTATCAACTTGCTCAAGAAGGGGTTATTGGTTCATCCCTAACACATCCGGAAGACGCAATCGTAGTGGATTCAGCTTGCTCTGCGACCATGCTTGCAACGGGTATTTACAGCGGTTCAGAAGTAATCGGTATCGATTCCCAAGGTAACCATGTTGAGACAGTACTTGAGAAAGCGAAAAAAGCAGGCAAAGCGACTGGCTTAGTTTCCGACACGCGCTTAACTCACGCGACTCCAGCTTCTTTTGCCGCTCACCAGCCTCACCGCTCTTTAGAGAATCAAATCGCATCCGATATGCTAGCAACGGGCGCCGATGTGATGCTATCTGGAGGGCTACGTCATTGGATTCCTAAATCGACCAACGACAAAGGTGAAACTTATAAGCAACTTGAGCAACTGACTCAAGGTGACATTTACCTAAAATCAAAGCGTAAAGACGACCGTAACCTTCTTACCGAAGCAGAGAAAGACGGCTACCAATTAGCGTTTAACCGCAACATGCTAGACGACGCTAAAGACGAAAAGTTACTTGGTCTGTTTGCCTACTCAGGCATGGACGATGGCATCGCTTATAGCAATAAGAAAAAGAGTGGCGAACGAACTCAGCCAAGCTTGAAAGAGATGACACAAAAAGCGCTCAACATCCTATCCAAAGATGAAGATGGCTTTTTCCTAATGGTCGAAGGTGGCCAAATAGACTGGGCAGGCCACAGTAACGATGCAGGTACGATGCTGCATGAATTACTAAAGTTCGATGAAGCGATCCAAACTGTGTATGAATGGGCGGAAGATCGTGAAGACACGCTCGTGATTGTGACCGCAGACCACGAAACAGGATCTTTTGGCTTCAGCTACTCTTCTAACGACCTACCAAAACCACAGAAACGCTCTGGTGAAGCCTTCGCCGACCGCGACTATGCACCTAACTTTAACTTTGGCGCATTCAATATTCTTGATGGTTTATATAATCAGAAGCAAAGCTACTACGGCATGATCAGTGAATTTCAGAAGCTGGATAAAGCGCAGCAAACACCTGAAAAGCTGGCTGAAATCGTTAACAAAAGTAGTGAGTTCCCTATCACAGCGGAACAAGCGAAAAACGTGTTAGCAAGTAAGCCGAACCCATACCGATTGGCTCAACACAAATATTTATCAGCAGAAGAAGTGCCTGCTATCAACGATTTCGATGCTTTCTTCCCATATAACGACCGTGGCAACTTGCTTGCTCGCGAACAAGCAACAGGCCAAAACATCGTTTGGGGTACAGGTACACATACTCACACACCAGTGAACGTGTTTGCTTGGGGCCCAGCAGAGAAGATATTGCCAGTTTCAAAAATCATGCACCACTCAGAACTGGGTGAGTACATTAAACAACAAGTAAACTAGCCTGAATCTCTTTTGCTCGTTTCACTTAGCGCCCTTCGGGGCGTTTTTTGTTTTAATTTTTTAAGTCTTTAAACCTTTAAACCTTTAAACCTTTAAACCTTTAAACTAAGTAAGTTTAAATTTAGGCGACGCCAAATAGCAAAACAGCCGCTCAAGAGCGGCTGTTTTAAAATAATTAGCGATTCGGGTGATTCAGGATGTGGTCTTCCCAATCGACAACATCAATTTCGTATACCACTTTATTACGAACGCTTTCACCTGCTGCATGCATCTCCGTTTTTGATCCGGTGATCAATGGATGCCACTCAGGGATCGGCTTAGATTCTGATAGAAGGCGGTAAGCACAAGTGTCTGGTAGCCAGTGAAACTCATCGATCTTGTCACGAGTCAGCTTTAAACACTCTTCACCTGAAGTGAAGCGGTTCGGGTAATCTTTACACGAACATGTTTTGTCGTTTAACCAGCTACACGCCACATTGGTGTAGTAAACTTCATCGCTATCTTCATCCATTAATTTATGTAGGCAACACTTACCACAACCGTCACACAGTGATTCCCACTCGTTCTCGGTCATCTGCTCTAGTGTCTTTTCTTGCCAAAATGGATTCGTCATAGGATTACTTCTTACTCTTTTACTGGGGTGCGTGTTATACCGCTAGCCCATAAAAAGTTCAAGGATAATAATTGTTCATTCTTTGATTCAATCAACAGCTGTCACTCTCATCATTTTTTGCTACTATCGCGCACCCTGTTATTTAGTGAGTTTAATTTGATGGAATGTCGCCTAGGTTGTGGAGCATGTTGTATCGCTCCAAGTATTACATCTGCAATTCCTGGAATGCCTAATGGTAAGCCTGCTGGCGTACGCTGCATCCAATTAAATGAGCAAGATCTGTGTAAGTTATTTGGTCAACCTTCACGCCCTAAGGTGTGTCACCAATTTAAAGCTTGCCCTGTCATCTGTGGTAAAACAGATCAAGAAGCGCTTGATAACCTGATTGAACTCGAAGCAATAACCTAACAATACTTTTCTTTTTATATATGCCCAAGATTTCACAACTTTGATAGATCTAAACTATCTTATTGATACTGGTAAAGATTAATAAGGATAGTTATGAATAGGTATATCGCAGAAATGTTCGGTACGTTTTGGTTGGTATTAGGGGGTTGTGGTAGTGCCGTGTTGGCCGCTGCTTTTCCAGATGTAGGTATCGGCTTACTCGGGGTCTCCCTCGCCTTCGGTTTAACCGTTCTCACCATGGCTTTCGCTATTGGCCATATATCCGGTTGCCACCTCAACCCTGCTGTTACTATCGGGCTGTGGAGTGGTGGTCGCTTTGATGCTAAAGATGTTGCACCCTACATTATTGCCCAAGTAATTGGCGGTATTATTGCGGGTGGCGTTTTATTCGTTATTGCTTCAGGCCAAGCTGGTTTTGATGCTGTCTCGTCAGGCTTTGCTTCAAATGGTTATGGTGAGCACTCACCGGGCGGCTACTCGCTCACAGCAGCTCTCGTTTGTGAAGTAGTCATGACCATGGTGTTTCTTTTCGTGATTATGGGTGCAACGGACTCGAAAGCACCTGCTGGATTTGCACCGATCGCAATAGGTCTCTGTTTAACCTTGATCCACCTTATCAGCATCCCTGTAACCAATACCTCCGTGAACCCTGCTCGAAGTACTGGTGTGGCGGTGTTTGTAGGTGATTGGGCTATTTCGCAATTATGGTTATTCTGGGTGGCACCGATTATTGGTGCTGTGATTGGCGCGATGATCTACAAAGCGGTAAGAGGTTCTGATTAGGCTCTCTGATTCACAAAAAACACATTCAATCAACACAAAGCCGCTAAATTAGCGGCTTTGTATTTTATGTCGTTTAGTTACTTATCAAGCTCTATCTGTATCTTCCTATCACACCTGTCACCATTAGCTTAATAACTTTTGGTTAACAAGACTATTCCATCGAATCATTAGCCGCAGGTATCTGGGCTACGCATAATGCACCTCATTCCCTATACCGATGGACATAACAATGAAAAAAACATTACTTGTACTAGCAATCTCTTCTTTAACGGCAACAACAGTTTTCGCTAGTGAATCAGCACCAACCCCAGAATTAATGCCAGAACCAATTAAGACCGAGTTTTTTGTAGGTGGTGGTTTAGGCTACCACTCTGCTAAAGCTCAAATTTCAGGGCCTGGCTTTAAAGAAAGTGAAACAGCCAAAGGCACTGCTTTTCACATTCGTGGCGGTGCTTATATTCAAGAAAATCACCGAATTACTGGTACAGTTAACTTCACCGGTGACAATGAACTGGTCAACTATAACTGGGGACAAGGAGATGTTACGACTCTTGACTTAAACCAAACTGAATTCTTAGTTTCATACGACTATGTTCATGCTCTGAACAATGATTTCTCAGTTTTCGGTGGTGCATCAACAGGTTTTGTTAAAAATAAGCTAACCATTAAAGATACAGAGCTTGGAAAGGAAAGTGGAAGTGAAACCGATTTTGTTTTCGGTCTTCAAGCAGGTGTTCAATACAAGATCATGAAAAACGTTTCTGCCGATTTCCAATATCGCCATATGTTTGAATCATATTCTGAGTCAGTAGAAGATGTGAAACTATCGGTTCCAAATAACAGCGAATTTACCGTGTCTGTCGACTACCGATTCTAACTGGGTTAGTCATATTCAGTTGAAGTGAATATAGGGAAGATATTCAGACTGCTTTAATAAAGAAAAAGCCGCTTAGTGATGATTCACCAAGCGGCCTTTTTAGATCTTATGACGACCGAGTAAGGAGTGCGAAAGCGTGGTGCCATCCACCAGCTCTAGCTCACCACCAACGGGAACACCATGAGCGATACGGCTTGCGTTCACTTCATGGGCATTACATAGCTCAGCAATGTAGTGCGCTGTCGCTTCCCCTTCAACTGTTGGGTTAGTCGCTAGGATTACTTCAGAGATATCACCACGACGTAGGCGGTAGTCCAAAACATCGAGACCGATGTCACTTGGACCAATACCATCGAGTGGTGAAAGATGACCCATTAACACAAAGTAACGGCCAGAATATTGGCCTGTTGCTTCGATAGCTGCAATGTCTGCAGGGCTCTCTACTACACAGATTTGACCATTTTCCTGACGTTTGGGATTGGTACAAATGTGGCAGGTATCTTCTTCAGTAAAAGTACGGCACTCATTACAATGACCAATTTCGGTCATTGCTTGGCTAAGAGCTTCAGCCAACTGTAGGCCGCCTTTTCTATCGCGCTGTAACAAATGAAAGGCCATACGCTGCGCCGACTTGGGGCCAACCCCAGGTAGACAACGTAAGGCCTCCATCAAATGCTCCAGCATATGACTGGTACGCATATTTAACCGTTCTAATTTTCAAGTAATAGCCTGTTTAACATAAGCCACTACCTGAATTAACCTTTAAGAATAAGTTACTTAGAAAGGCATCTTCATACCTGGTGGAAGTTGCATTCCGCCAGTTACGCTAGCCATTTTCTCTTTTTGAGTTTCTTCAACGCGACGAGCCGCATCGTTGAAAGCAGCTGCGATAAGATCTTCAAGCATCTCTTTATCGTCTTCCATTAGGCTTTCATCGATATCAACACGGCGAACGCTGTGGCTACCAGTGATCGTTACTTTTACAAGGCCAGCACCTGACTCACCTGTAACTTCCATATTTGCGATTTCTTCTTGAAGCTTTTGCATGCGCTCTTGCATTTGCTGGGCTTGCTTCATCATGTTGCCCATACCGCCTTTACCAAACATGTTAATACTCTCTGGTCTAATTGGTTTATTAAAATTAATTAAGCTATACGAGCTTAAATGGGGGTTAAAACAGTGTGATTCAACCCCTCGATGTTCAGTTCTCAGATTTGCTTATCTGGGATGATACGCCGGTCACTAAACAAGAAAATGTTCTAGATAGGACGAACGCTGTCTCTGTCGAGTTCTGCAGCAAAACGTCTTTCGATAAACTGTACGTTGGCATCGTTTTCCAAACTGGTAAACGCGTCTTTCAACTTGCCTTGGTACAACCTTTCTCGTAATTCTAGTGGTGTTTCTCCACAATCACCGATTTCAACACTCAAATGACACTCTTCTCCGAGCACTGTATTGAGAGACTGCAATAGCTCACTCTGTGCACGGTCCGTATTCAAGTGAGCTTGGCTCGCCCTTAACGTTAAAGTGATTGATGTGTCGTTTTTAGCAAACACTGAGTTCAATGCTAACTGTTCAACAAGCTTGGCTGTCTCTAGCTTTTGAATCGTAGCGGACCATTCATCTTGAGCAATCGACTCTTGAAGCAATTTATCGACCATTTCTGGTGTCTTAATATGCTCTAACGCACGCTTGATCTGAGTAGGTGTAAGCTCTTTGCTCACCTCTTTCACTACAGGTTTAGACGGTTTCCAGCGATAAGGTTCATTATCGTTGGTCACATTTTCTGTCGAAGAGGCTGACAAAGAAGCTGGCGACACCCGCTCAGAACCACCGTGTTGCTGAGCAACTCGATCAAGAACTGAAGTTTTAGCTGGTGTCGCTTTAGCCTTTTTTGGCGCCGAGCCTTTGTTTTCTGTTGCCGAACTGCCTCTACGTTGAGAACGTAATTGGTGGCGTAAACCACTCACAGGCGAAGTTGCACGCGCTGGCTGCTCTTGCGGAGCAGAAGGTGCAGCGCTTGGCTGTTGAACCGGACTCTGGTTTTGATAATTCGTTTGTTGCTGCTGAGGCTGCTCTGCACCGTAACTTGGACGCTCATCATAAGCAGGAGGCGCGTCATACTGGCTATGCGGGTAATCCTGCTCTGGATAACCTTGGTTGCCTGAGTGATCAGCGTAACCTTGCGAATCTGAATACTGTGCTTGATTCTGCTGCGGAGCCTGTTGTACGGGTTGCTGCTGCATAGGCTGCTGCATAGGCTGCTGTTGAGGCGCCTGTTGTTGCATCTGAGGCTGTCTCGGAGCTGCCATTGGCGCAGATTGGCTAACAGGCTGAGCAACGCTCTGAGCTTGAGCTGCTGGCGCTGGACTTGTTGACTGAGTCGAGATTACCGTAGCAACCGCTTGTTCAGCCGGTCTAAATGCCAACATGCGTAAAACCACCATCTCAATACCAACGCGAGCGGTTGGCGATAATGGTAAGTCTTCACGACCCTTCAACACGATCTGGTAGTAGAGTTGAATGTCTTGTGGACTTAGCGCTTTACTCAACAGTTCTAGCTTCTCAGCATCCGGCTGTGCTTTATCTAAGGTTGACGGCAGAGCTTGGAACATCGCCAAACGATGCAGTTGAGTCGCAAGCTGATTCAACAAACCATCCCACTCTACGCCATTCTCAGCAAGACTTTGGATACACGCCATCGCTTGTTGTGGCTGCTTACTGCTGATCGCTTCAAGCAAGTGGATAGCTTGGTCGGTATCTAGCGTGCCAAGCATGTGAGCCACGGTGTCTGTCACGACATTGCCGTTACCTAATGCGATAGCTTGGTCCGTAAGGCTTAGCGCATCACGCATACTGCCGTCAGCAGCATGAGCAATCATCCCAAGCGCACGAGACTCAGACGTCACACTCTCTTGTTCAAGAATGTGGTCAAGCTGCTCGTGAATATTATCAACGCTGATCGGCTTAAGATGGAACTGCAGACAACGCGACAAGATAGTCACAGGAAGCTTTTGTGGATCGGTCGTTGCGAGCAAGAATTTCACATACTCAGGCGGCTCTTCTAACGTCTTTAGAAGCGCGTTGAAACTATGCCTAGAAAGCATGTGTACTTCATCGATAAGGTAAACTTTGAAGCGACCACGCGCCGGCTTGTACTGAACATTGTCCAGAAGCTCGCGGGTATCTTCTACCTTTGTACGTGATGCCGCATCGATCTCTAGCAAGTCAACAAAACGACCTTCATCGATCTCTTTACAGGTTGCACATTCACCACAAGGTGTAGAGGTAATGCCTGTTTCACAGTTTAGACCCTTAGCAAATAAACGGCCGATAGTCGTTTTACCGACACCTCGAGTCCCGCTGAACAAGTATGCATGATGCAACCTGTTTTGGCTAAGTGCATTCTCTAATGCTGTTAAAACATGGGCTTGACCAACCACTTCTTTAAATTTGGTTGGTCGCCATTTTCGCGCTAACGCAAGATAGCTCATGAATAATTCCGAAAAGGATTAGTGACCGTCGAATTCGCAGATGCTAAACACTTCTAGACCTAAGCCTTGTAAGCGCTTGTCACCACCGATTTCTGGAAGGTTAATAACAAATGCAGCGTGTTCTACCACACCACCTAGCTGACGAATCAACTTTGTTGTTGCTTCAATCGTACCGCCCGTTGCTAGCAAATCATCAACCATCAACACTTTATCGCCTTCAACGATAGCGTCAGTGTGGATTTCTAGCGTATCAGTGCCGTACTCAAGCTCATAAGATTGTGCCACAGTTTCACGAGGCAGCTTGCCCGGTTTACGAACAGGGATAAAACCAACACCTAGCTCAAGTGCCAAAGGCGCACCAAATAGGAAACCACGAGCTTCAGTACCAACGATCTTAGTAAAGCCCATGTCCTTGTATGTTTCCGCTAGCAGATCGATAGTCGCTTTGTAAGCTGCTGGATCTTCCATCAAGCTTGTTACGTCACGGAACAAAATACCCGCTTTAGGGTAATCAGGAATGCTTTTGATGCTTGCTTTGATCAGAGAGATTTTTTCTGTGTTCATAATCTTATGCACTTCATTAGGCCGCTTTCCAAACTCTCGTTAACGAATTAAACATCAACGTTCGAAATTAAGGAAAGGTACGATTGGTATTCATTGCAACGAGAGTCATAACTCTGGTTGCTGAAATAATAAACGCCCGCTATACAAGCAGGCACACTGGCTTAATGGTAGTGATTTTCTTTGCTGTCAGCAACCAACTCATGAGTTGGAAGTCGCATAAACCATGTGAGAAGAATAACAAGTACGCAAATTAGGAAAGCCTTGACCCAAATGATAGGGGCAAAGTAGATCGATAACGCAAAACTCAACAAGATAAAGAATACGCCACGCGTTTTAACTTGTTTAGTCACAGCACCGTGCTGATACCAATTGTTCAGTAACGGGCCGAGCGTTTTATGCTCATGCATCCATTTGTGAACTTTAGGGTTACTTCGCATGAAGCATGCGCTAGCAAGAAGGAGGAAAGGTGTTGTGGGCAGAACGGGTAAAACTATCCCTAAAACTGCAAGAAATATACAAAGGCCACCAGCAATATTGAGGCTTAAAACTCGAACGCTAATTGTGGCCTCCTTGAGTTAGCTATCGCCAATTGGCGACGATAACGTCACTAGAATGTTGCGTAACCATTGAATACACGGATCAACGTAAGTGTTGCTGGTAGCAATGGAATCATTAAAAATGCGGCTAAAAATCCTAAAAAGTAGAATACATTAAACGGGTCTTGAAAGTCTTTGTTATCTGCCATGATTACTTCTTGTTTTTGTTAGTAAAGGTAAGTGTCTGGCGAACCAAACCCGCTTTGCTAAATCGACATTTAACAAAAAAGGCATAGCAACACCATTTGCGCAACTATACCTTAATCAATTATTCACAAAAACCGAGGAAATATAGGGTTAATCAGTAGACCCTTGATGTATGTCTAAGCTAAAACTCGCCGAACCAAGCAGGCTCAACGAAAGTTGGCAGCCCTGTTCAATCGGCAGATCCCGTGTAATGAAGTTCTTCTTACAATTCTCACCTAAGCGTTCGCCCGCGGCAATATGTTGATTCAATTCACCATTAGACCATTGTCCATCTAAACCCGCAGGCAAAATAGAGATAGTACCCTCGGCAAGATTGGCGACACCAAACAAAGCGTTAACGGGCGTTGCGCATTTCGAGCACTCAATCCCCTTCTCTAAAATCTCGGCAATATCTTTGAGATCAACATTAAAATCTTTTCGATTTCTTATGTAATCGTGGAATAAGGCTCTCACCAGCAGTGTTGACGCTGAACTGCCATTATCGGCAGAAGACGAATCGACGAGGTAAAAAGCAAATTGCCCATTCATCATCCAAGCGTAATCAAAGACGAGTGGCATCATCTCTGTTGATTGCAGTAGTCGGTAACTGCAACGCCATGAGCCTTGTCGTGTGTCTTTCTCTGGTAGCAACGCGTGCAATAAGTCTCTTGCCGCACTAGGGTTTTCTTGCAGGTAATTCAGGTGCCAATGTAGCTCTTGGTCTTCAGGGATCTCTCCCCCGTCATCAACGCAGAACCATTGGCTTGAAAAATCTCGTTGGTCTGAAATGTTATCGAACGAATCTGTCAATGTATTCGCAATCGCACTTCCTAAGTGACCGTGATCCTCTAACGGTTTCGCTAAAAAATCTTTAATACCAAATCGCAATGCTTTCGCCACATCAGACATGTCATCTGTGCCGGACACAACGATCATAGGCAGCGACGGGTACTCTAAACTGAGCTCTTCCACAAGCTCGATGCCATCAAGTATCGGCATTGATAAGTCACACACAATTAAATCTGGCGCTGAGTCTCTAAGCTTTTGCAGAGCGTCCAGCCCATTTTCAGCCTCAACCACTTTATAACCAACCTTGTCTAGGTATGCGCTGGTTATCCGGCGAAAAATAGGATCATCATCAACCAACATCACGCATTTTTGGTTAATTACTTCCTGAGCCGAGGTCATTACTGGCTGACTGTGAGTTTTGTACATAATCTATAACCTCACAAAACTAAGTCGAATTATTATTGTTATCTGTTCTAAGAACTAATATAAAACTTAGTAATAAAATGCTAAATACACAAATTTGCACTCTTTGCTGGTAATTCGTGACGAGGGTTGGAATACTTGTAAATAGTGCAACGAGTTGACGTAACGCAAACATTGATCTCACTGTTACGTATAAATTAGATGAGATTGTAAACAAATGTGTCTGGATTTATGAAATTAGATGATTTAAACCTCTTTCGACTCGTCGTTGAAAATGGGAGCTACACCGCAACATCGCGCAAGACTATGATTCCGGTTGCGACCATCACACGACGCATCCAAGCCTTAGAAGACTCTTTGAACCTTAGGCTTCTCAATAGACACGCGCGTAAACTTTCTTTAACAGAGGCTGGCGAACGTTTCTACAATGAATGCTCTCCGTTATTGCAGCGTCTCTCTTCTACTGCTGAAGAGTTAACTGACGTGTGCAAAGGAGCTTCCGGTAAGATTCGTATTACGGCACCTTCCAACCTGACCAAGCGCATGATGATGCCAATGTTCAGCGATTTCATGACTCAATACCCTGATATCAATATTGAGCTGATGATGAACAACCAAGCGGATCAGCTGGACCCAACTGAGTGGGACGTGATTTTCCGTGTCGGCCCACAACGTGATTCAAGCCTAATCGCTCGAAAAATCAGTGAAGTAAAAGATATTCTTATCGCGAGCCCTGAGTATTTAGCGAAGAACCCAGCACCAAGCCATGCTGAAGAGCTAGCGAACCATTCGCTACTCAAAGGCTACCCGCTGATTAAGTGGCAGCTGAGTAATTCGAATGAAGAGACGGTGGTGAATAGCGAGAAAGGCCGTTTCAATGCGAATGCGCTTAATGTCGTGAGACAAGCCTGTTCAGAAGGCCTAGGTATCACCCTAATGCCTGACGTGATGATCCGTGAATACATTGAAGATGGCAGCTTAGTCCAAGTTTTAGAAGACTGGAGCGCTAACCCTCGTGATATTTACATGCTTTATAACCACAAAGACCATCTACCAGAGAAAGTTAGATTGTTTATTGATTTTGTGATCGCGTACCACATTCATTAAAGTAAATCCCCTTCTCCGTAAACAAAAAAACCAGAGCCGATGCTCTGGTTTTTTATATTCTTGCCACTAACGAAAACTAAGCACCTTCGTTGTGTAACTCTAGGTTCGCTAGATCTTGTTGAATCTCACGCTGAACCTTTGAGTCGTCATTACGCAAAGAGTCTAGGAAATCTAGGTACGCTTGGTCGATATCACCCGTTACATACTCGCCGTTAAATACAGAAGTATCGAAACGAGAAATGTCTTGATTGCCCATGCCCACTGCCGAAATCAGATCTGGTAGTGTTTGGAAAATCAAGGCATCTGCGCCAATCTGCTTACAAATCGTTTCGTTATCACGACCATGAGCAATCAGCTCTGTCGCGCTCGGCATATCAATACCGTAAACGTTAGGGAAGCGAACCTCTGGAGCTGCTGAAACCATGAACACTTTGTTTGCGCCAGAATCACGAGCCATTTCAATGATCTGCTCTGATGTTGTGCCGCGAACGATAGAGTCATCAACCAATAGAACGTTCTTACCTTTAAACTCAGAACGGATTGCGTTCAGCTTACGGCGAACCGACTTCTTACGCTGTTGCTGACCAGGCATAATGAACGTGCGGCCAACATAACGGTTTTTTACGAAACCTTGACGGTATGGCTTATTGATCGCTTGAGCGATTCGCAGCGCAATATCGTTTGATGTTTCAGGGATTGGGATAACCACATCAATATCTAAGTCTGCGTACTCTTCTTTAATACGCTTACCAAGCATCTCACCCATCTCAACGCGTGCGCTGTAAACCGAGATTTTATCGATGAATGAATCTGGGCGTGCAAAGTATACAAACTCAAAGATACATGGGTTTAGTTGTGGGTTGTCTGCACATTGCTTAGTGAAAAGCTCACCGTCGAATGTTGCGTAGATAGCTTCACCTGGCGCTACGTCGCGCATGAAGTCGAAGCCAACAGCATCGAGTGCTACCGATTCAGACGCAACCATGTACTCTGTTTTACCATTAACTTCACGCTTACCAAGACACAGTGGACGAATACCATGTGGGTCACGGAATGCGATCATACCGTGGCCGATGATCATCGCAGTTACGGCGTAAGCACCGCGAATTGTGCGGTGCACATTTGCCACAGCGCGGAAAACATCATCCGAAGTCACGTTACCTTTAACAGTATCGATCTCATGAGCCAATACGTTCAGTAGAACTTCAGAGTCAGAGGTTGTGTTTACATGGCGACGGTCTTTTTCGAACAACTTCTCACGAACTTCGTTTGCGTTCGTCAGGTTACCGTTGTGCGCCAACGTAATGCCAAAAGGAGAGTTTACGTAGAAAGGCTGAGCTTCAGACGCACTTGAACTACCCGCTGTAGGATAACGAACATGGCCAATACCAACTTCACCTTGTAGGCGCTGCATGTGTTTTGCTTCAAAAACATCTTTTACTAAACCGTTCGCCTTACGCAGACGGAAACGATTGCTTTCTATGGTACAAATACCAGCGGCATCTTGGCCACGATGCTGCAATACCGTTAAAGCGTCATAAATAGACTGGTTTACAGGTGTTGAACCCACGATTCCAACAATACCACACATGTCCTAATCCTCGATTTTTCGACATTAACTGGCGCTAGAGCGCGCCAGATAAGAAACTAGATGTTGCTTGTAAATGCTCGAAGAACGGCGCAATGATTCGACTAAATTCCGGAAC
The DNA here is from genome assembly GCF_003050585.1 of Vibrio sp. ZF 223. Classification (NCBI taxonomy): domain Bacteria; kingdom Pseudomonadati; phylum Pseudomonadota; class Gammaproteobacteria; order Vibrionales; family Vibrionaceae; genus Vibrio; species Vibrio sp. ZF 223. The sequence goes on along the minus strand of NZ_PIGB01000002.1, from coordinate 110,583 downwards.
CAATTGCGAATTCTTCCACCACTCAGAACTTGGGAATGCAGTAAACGCATCCATGAAAAACAACACTGCAGAAACAATCAAAACACCACGTAAGCCACCAAAGACGACACCGAGGATTCTGTCTGTACCTGACAGGCCTGTTTTCTGAACTAGCTGACCGATGACATAGTTAACTAAGGCACCAACAACTAACGTTGCAACAAACAATGCTGCTATCGCAGTTCCGTTTCGAAACATCTCATCTTCGATATTGGTGAAGTACATCGCTAATTTAGCGTAGTACTGGCTAGCAATAAAAAATGCTCCAAACCAAATTACGAGTGACAAGGCTTCTTTAGCGAAACCACGAACTAAACTGATCACGGCAGAGAAGCCGATCACGCCTAAAATGACAAAATCTAACCAATTCATGAATTCTTCATCTTAAGTTGGCGCGCATTTTAACAGAAAAAATGCTGACGCAAACGTTTTCTTATGGATTTAACGGTTTAAATTTGAGCAATTGGCCTTTTGAACCCGTAATTTTTTCTAATTCCTTAATTTGTCGCTCAAGTTTGGATTTAGAGACATCCGGGCCAATAATTACTCGCGTAAAAGTTTTTTCTTGCTTGGTGTGAGCCTGATAACCACGCTTTTGCAGATCCTCAACAACGTTTTTTGCGTTGTCAGCATTCTTCAAAGCCATCAATTGAATAATCCAAGCACTGTCTTGGTATTCATTTTTTTCCGGTACTGGCTTAACTACTACTGCCACTTTGTCAGCTTCTTTATTATTGGAAGAAGACGCGGTTTGCGTGTTTGAATTATCAGTACGACCACTTTCAACCACTTGCTCAACTGGAGAATCCGGTAGCGCTATCTGATCTTCAACGGGATCGAGTACTTCAAACACTTCAACATTACTATCAAGCTCTGGCTTAATCGGAATGCTTGCAAACTCTTCTTTATAGTGGAGCTTCTTACCATCTAGCACATCGGGCAATACAATCACGCCAATGGCCACTAAAATGATGGTGCCGACTAATCGGCTTTGGAATTTACTTGCCATTTAGTTTCCTTTTTTCTGCCAATGCTCCAAGACTTCGCCTACGGTATGGAAAGAACCGACCACCAACACAACATCATCACCTTTAACAGAAGCTAAAGCCGCTTCAAACGCTGCTACAGGGTTTAGATACTGCTCTACACCTTCAGGCAGGCTTTGACACAATTCAGCTGCTGTCGCTGCACGTGGCCCTTGCAATGAAGCTGGATACCAATGAGTTGCGATTGGCGCTAATACTTCCAATGTCGCAGGGATATCTTTGTCATGAAGCATGGCGACTACAACGTGTAAATTTTTACCCGCATACTTTTTCGTAACTTGCTGCGCAAAGTATTCAGCGGAATGCGGGTTGTGCGCCACATCAAGCACAATCACGGGTTGAGCACTAATTTGCTGCATACGCCCAGGAAGCTTCGCATTCTTCATGCCGTTAACAACGTTCACGTCGCTAATATTAAGCTCTGATGTGCCCAATGCCATCAGCGCTGTTGCAGCGTTAGGTAACGGCAAGCTCGGAATAGGTAGCGATTCCAGCTGGAATGCACCACTGCGCCAGTTCCACGTATCACCGTCAACATCATAAGTGTATTGAATACCAACTTGATAGAACTCAGCCTTAATGTCATCAGCGTGCGCTGCAACCGTTGCCGGTGGTTTAGGTTGACCACAAATAGCGGGTTTACCACTACGATAAATGCCCGCTTTCTCAAAACCAATCACATTGATGTCATCACCTAGCCAGTCAACATGGTCGACAGCCAAACTAGTAATCACGGAAACATCATGCTCAACGATATTGGTCGCGTCTAGACGTCCGCCTAAACCAACTTCTAATAGCACAACATCAACCGCTTCAGTTTGAAATGCACGTAACGCCGCTAAAGTGCCATATTCGAAAAAGCTCAGGCTGATTTCGCCACGCTCTTTCTCAATAAAATCGAAAGACTGAACCATCTTTTCATCAGAGAGATCTTGGCCGTTGATACGAACACGTTCGTTATAGCGAATTAAGTGAGGAGAGCTGTAGACACCAACTGAGTAACCAGCGTCCAATAGAATCGCTTCCATCAGTGCACATGTTGAGCCTTTGCCATTGGTTCCGGCAACAGTAATAACATGTTGAGCAGGTTTGGTGAGGTTTGCCTTAGAGGCGACGGCCTGAACTCGGTCTAATCCAAGATCAATAGCGCTTGTGTGGATGTTTGATAAATAATCAAGCCACATCTCCAAAGAGGATGTGGCTTGAGGAATAGGTTGTTGACTCATCTAACTCATAACCATAATTAAGTTGGTTTGTTAGAAGGTACTTTACCCTTTTTCTGGCGCTTCTGGTACTTCATAAGTAGCTTCATTCGGTGAATCGTTCACAGAAACTACTAATGGTGAAGGCTGGTTGGTCATTTTAGCAACAAGGCTTGCAACGCGCTGACGCATCTCACGACGGTCAACAATCATGTCGATAGCACCGTGGTCTAGTAGGAACTCACTGCGTTGGAAACCTTCAGGAAGGTCTTCACGTACCGTTTGTTCAATTACACGACGTCCAGCGAAACCGATAAGAGCTTTTGGCTCACCAATGTTGATATCGCCAAGCATCGCCAAACTTGCAGAAACACCACCCATTGTTGGATCAGTCATTACTGAAACAAACGGTAGGCCTTTCGCCGATAAACGCTCTAGAGCAGCACTGGTTTTCGCCATTTGCATTAGAGACATCAATGCCTCTTGCATACGCGCACCACCACTAGCAGAGAAACAAACTAAACCACAGTTGTTCTCGATAGCAGCATCTACCGCTTTCACGAAACGAGCACCTACAACAGAACCCATTGAGCCGCCCATGAATGAGAATTCAAAAGCACACGCTACGATAGGTAAACCAAGCAGTTCGCCTTTCATTGCAACTAGTGCATCTGTCTCACCACTGTTTTTCTGTGCAGCAGAGATACGTTCTTTGTAACGCTTAGAATCTTTAAATTTCAGCTTATCTTGTGGCTCAAGATCAGTACCTAGTTCAACACGTTCACCTTTGTCTAGGAATGTATCCAGACGACGACGTGCTTTCATGCGCATGTGATGGTCACATTTTGGACATACTTCTAGGTTACGCTCTAGTTCAGCATGGTACAGAACCTGCTCACAAGAAGTACATTTAGTCCAAACACCCTCAGGGATAGACGCTTTACGAGATGTTACGATGTTGCTTTTTTCTAAAATCTTTTCAAGCCAACTCATGGAAGACCTTTTTGTTTCGATTCTTCCGCTTGATTGCGAAAGAAATAAATTTGGGAATTATGCGTGGGAATTAAAGCACATAAAACAGCGACTGTAGATAAAAAACTGGTTGTACCTATTTTCTGGGACTATCTTACGCACTAAACCGTAATAATTTTTGAACCTAAGTCTCACATTTAGTTCAAATTATCCGGCAAAAATAGAGGACCAATTGGCTCTCGTGGTAGTTCAAAATGTTCGGGATAATCAACATCCACCAGATACAAACCTTCCGCTTTTGCAGTTGCGCCGGCTACTTTTCGATCTTTAGCTTCTAAAAGCCACTGGATCCACTCTGGTTTCTGCTCACCCTTACCAACGGCAATAAGGCTACCAGTAATATTCCTCACCATGTGGTGAACAAACGCATTCGCTTTAATATCGATCACAATGTAGTGTCCATGGCGAGTCACATTCAAGTGAATCATGTTTCTCCATGGGCTACGGGATTGACAATGTGTTGCCCTGAACGAAGTGAAGTCATTCTCACCAAGTAAGTACTGACCCGCTTCGTGCATTTTTTTCTCATCAAGATGACCATGATAATGGCTCACGCCTGAATTCAAAATGCCTGGGCGAAGTGCATGGTTAAAGATAATGTAGCGATAACGGCGGGCAGTTGCTGAGAAACGAGCATGGAAATCCTCATTCACTTCTGTCGCCCAACGAACCGCAATATCTTTTGGCATGTTGGCATTCGCGCCCATTGTCCATGCCACCATTTTACGATCGACATTAGTTTCAAAGTGAACGACTTGTCCCGTACCGTGAACACCGGCATCTGTACGACCTGCGCACATAACTTCTACAGGGTGATTCGCGACAACTGAAAGAGCCTTTTCCAATTCTTCTTGGACACTTTTCACGTCTCGTTGGCGCTGCCAACCAAAGTAGTGGGTACCGTTATATTCAATACCTAAAGCAATTTTCATGTTCTTGTTCTCTTTGAAAATGGGCGAGAAGTATATACGGAAATCAGTGCTAGCCCAAATAGGATGGGGCTAAAACTTCAATAAACAATCAGCATCGACCGAGACGATACTTTTAAGAAACCAAATAATACAATGGCGCTCTGTATCGCCTTAAAACAAAGGGTAGCCAACGCTACCCTTTATGATTTTTAATTTATCGACCGTTTAACGAATCGATCAGGTTTTTTGCCTCTCGACGAATATCATCGCTACCGTCAACGATTGCCTCTTCTAGAAGCTTAATTGCACCTTGCGAGTCACTCATCTCGATGTAAATTTTAGCCAAATCAAGCTTACCTGCAGCCTCTGCGTTGCTATCAACATCATAGTTGCCAATGTCGCCGATAACGTCTGGGAATTCATTTAGGCCAACATCCAGTTTAAGCTCTTCATCATCCGGATTAATGACCTCTTCACCTTCTTGCTCGACTTGAGCCATCAGTTCATCAATGGTCATGTATTGCTTATCACGGCTGCTGCCTGATTCGGTTAGGTTGTCTTGTTGAGCCCAGTTCTCTTCTTTGATCTTCGGTTCAGCTTGCTGTTCAGCCGACGCCCAAATCTCTTGTTGGTCATCAGGCACATCATTATGCATGCTCGATTGTTGCTCTGGCGCTAGGTTAAAGCCTTTCCAGTCTTCGCCGCCAACTTCTAGCATGGCATCAATATCTAGCCCTGCACTATCAATCGATGTTGCATCCAATGGCTTATCGAACATGTTGTCGACAGAGTCTTGAACATCTTCAGAAAGCAACTCAGCTAATGCTGTCTCATCAAAGTCATCAAAGCCTTCTAGTGGCTCGTCTTGAACCGCTGCAGGCGTTGAGTTTAGCTCTGACGCAGCGCTCAGTGATTCTTCTGGCTGTGCAAAACCAGCCAACTCAGAATCTTGTGCATTCGAGAAATCTTCAGCGTGACTGAAGCTCTGCGGGTTTGAGAACAAATCATGCAACGCATCCTGCTCTTCGCCTTGTGGACTGAAAGACGTTAGCGGTGTTGGCTTCTCAGCAAAAGCATCAGAGATGGCTTCATCTTCACCGTATTCTGGTAAATCAAGTTCATTGAACTCTACGCCTTCATCTTCTGCTACTGGCTCAGCACTGCTTTGCTCAATATCATCTAAGACAGAATCGGCTTTCGCACTCTCTTCATCGTATTCAGGCAGATCAAGGTCATCGAATTCGAACTTCTCAGTGCCATCAGATAGATCTTGTTCTAATTGAGCTTCGTCTGGTTCGCTAACAACTTCAGCTAATGCATCTTCTTCACCGAATTCTGGCAGCTCAAAATCATCAAACGAGAACTCTTCTTCGCTTTCTGGTTTCGCAGTTTCAGCCTGTGGTGCAGCCTCTAGCTGAGGCTCAGCGGTTGGTTGCGATTCAACACTTGGTTGAGAGTCGATATCAGGCGTTGCTGGCTCTGATGTTGATTCAGCATCAGCTTCCGCCAGTGCGTCTTCTTCACTAAACTCTGGCAACTCAAAGTCATCAAACGAAAACTCTTCGTCGTCTTGACTCTTAGCTTCAGCTTGAGTCTCAACAGCAGGTACTACTGATTCTGGTGTTGCTTCAGCATCAGCTTCCGCCAGTGCGTCTTCTTCACCAAACTCAGGTAATTCGAAGTCATCAAACGAGAATTCGTCTTCGCTTTCTTGTTCTGCTACTTCCGCTTGTGGAGTAGCTTCAACTTGCGATTCAGCGTCTAATTTAGGTTCAACAACAGGTGCTACAGGTTCTGGTGTTGCGTCAGTTTCTGCTAATGCTTGTGGTGCAGACGTCTCATCTTCAATCAGCCAATCGTCGTCTTGTGGTACGCCAAATTCATTTGGAATAATTTCTGGCATATTGGCAGCACGAACTGGCTCTGGCTCTGGCTCTGGCTCTGGCTCTGGCTCTGGCTCTGGCTCTGGCTCTGGCTCTGGCTCTGGCTCTGGCTCTGGCAAGGATTCAACGACATCTTCAAACTGATCGCTACCTTGGATCTTCGGTTCAAAGTCAAAATCAGAGGTAACGTTCGCAGGCGACTCTACATCGTCGATCGCTTCAGCTAACCAATCTTCAACCGTCTCTTCATCATCGTCAGAGATATCATTTAAAGAGGATGGTGAAGCTTGATCTTCAAAGCTAGCAGCGATGTCTTCACGTTGCTCTTGGACGTCGGCTTCTTTCGGCTCTGGTTCTTGTTGTGCGGTTTCTTCTTGAACTCGCTCTTCAAAATCTGGTTTGTCAAAATCAGAATTCTCAGATAACAGCGAGTCGATATCCAGTTCATCATCTTCAACCGATGATGCGCTTTCTTCCGCTGATACTTGGTTGCTATCTGAAAGAGACGTTTGCTCTGGTTCAACCGTATTTTCAAGAGATGGTTCAGCTGGCTCTTCTGTCGCTGGCAGCGAATCGTTGTCATCAGAAGTCATTAACTCATCAATCAACGCTTCGTCTGTCGTTTCTAGCGAGTCATCAAGTAAAGCATCCGTTGCCGGTGCGACACCGAACAAATCATCGATAAAGTCATCACGATTAAAGTCTTCATCATTTTCTGGCTTAACGTCAGCACTTTCTTGGATCAGTTCCGAATCTAACGATTCATCACTAACGGCTTCAGGTTGTGGTGTTTCACTAATATCCGACGCGTGCTCAGGCTCAACTTCAGATTTTTCTGAGGTTAACGGAGTAAGGTCAACGTCTGAGCCCACTTCAGGTTCATCGTTGCCGTTGTCAAAACCAAAGGCTGCGTCTAGCTCTTTATCAAACGCATTCTCTTCAGATTCAAGCTCGTCTTCAATGCCAGTTGTCAGTAAGTCATCAAACGGGTCTAAAGATTCCGCTTTTGGGGCATCTGCTTCGTCTGCTGACAGCCCATCATCTGACAATTCACTATCAAGGAAGTCATCCAATAAGTCGGTACTTTCGGCATCAAGTTCGAAATCATCATCGTCAGAATCACCTATCAGTTCATCCAAGGTTTCCGTGCTGTCTTCTGCGATGTTTAGGTCATCATCGGTCGACAAACCAGAAAGCTCTTCAAGTTCAGATAATGAATCAAAACCTAAAGGCTCACTTTCAGACTCATCACCCGATTCGTCTTCCAACATTTCATCAAGAAGGTCGGTCGAGTTACTTAGATCAACGTCATCCCCAGCCAATTGCTCATCAAGCAGATCAACGCTGTCTTGAGGTTCTTCATCTACGATTGGCTTATCGAACTGAGACAAAATGTTTTCGATATCATCATCAGACGCTAAACCACTGTTTAGGTTAGTGGCAATCTCATCGTCGTTATCGAGGTTGAAAGGGTCATTCGCTTGATCGTTCTGAGCGGCAACCTGGGCAAAGATGTCATCAATATCGTCATTTGCTGTCGGTGACGCAGGCTCAGGGCTCTGTTGTTCAGAGATTAGAGCATCAATATCAAAATCGTCATTGCTCAAATCAGCAGGCTTGGTATCGCTTTGTTGCTCTGAGATAAGTGCATCAATGTCAAAATCATCGCTTGCTGGTGCTTCAGTGTTAGACGGCGAATTACTTTGCTCTTCCGAAATCAACGCATCAATATCAAAGCTGTCATCATCTTCGTCATCAAGAGCAAACAGATCATCTAACAGAGACTGGTCTAGCTCGTTGGAGCCGAGATCTTCAGTTTCAGACTCTTGAGATAACAAGGCTTCAATGTCATCAGCAGACATTGCATTATCATCAGAAAGGTCAAAATCGACTTCATCTGTATCAAGTGCGCTTTCCGCTGTTTTATCGAGCGCGCGCTCCATCTCTTCAAGACCAAGAGCCTTCTCTTCGCCATTAACACTAATGCCGTTACTGCTGTCTAAATCAAGATCATCGAAGTTGGTGTCTAAATCACCGTTTTCGCCAATGCTGGCAAACGGGTCATCATCTTCACCGTCGAGGTTAAAATCGAGATCCGACTCATCTAAACCGGCAAAGACATCGTCTTCTTCAGCTAGCGCTTGATCGTCAAACAACTTGTTGGCGTCATCTTCCGTACCAAACAAATCATCGTCTAACGACAGCTCGTTAAGGTCATCCATCTCGTCGCCCAATGCAATAGGCGCGACGACGCTTGGTTCTGGCTGAATCGGTTGCTCTTGAGTAGTTTGCTGTTGCTCATCATTTTTAGAACGACGGCCTAACAACATCACAATGATCAAACCAAGTAGCAGACCTGGAATAATCGCAAGAGCCGCCACTAACCAACCATTCGATAACAATTCGTCCATGGCACTTGGTGCCATCTTTTCAATTTCGGCGTTCTTTCTGCGCTCTTCATCAAGCAGCTTTTCCACTTCGCTACGAATGCGGTCTTCATCACTGAGCTCAGTTTTTAGTTCATCAACTTCCGATTGAACATTCGACAACATCAAACGAAGTTGGTGGTTTTTCTCTTCAAGTGACAAGAGTTCAGTTTCTGAAAGCTCTAGCTGCTTCTCTAACTTGTTCATCTCTTGGGTTGGAGCGGATTGTTCTAGAGAAGACTGAGTTAGAGACAATGGTTTTTTTGCAGTTTCAGCAGAGCTTACTTGCTTGGCAGGAGTAGTATTTTTTGCATCAGAACTCGAGGTTTTTGGTTTTGAAGCGACAGGCTTGCTCGCAGGAGCATCAAGCTTAGCAAGATGTGAGTTCATGATGTTGATAGCTTGCTGCGTCGAACTTGCACGTGTTTGCTCTAAAGAAGGCACACGTAAATTGCTGGCAGGCAGCAGACTATGGATATTCTGGTTTTCAAACGCTTGTGGGTTTAAGCGATAAATAGCCAACAGGGTTTGTTGGACTGAAACGGAGTTATCAGGGCGTAACTTTGAAGCAATAGACCACAATGTCTCTGAGCCGCGAGTTGGACCATAGAAACGTGAAGGCTCAGCGCTATTCGATTGCGCTCTTTGAAGAGGTTCTGAAAACGTAGGCGCTGATTGTATCTGACCATTAGGCCCTACAACTCGAATGGAATCTGCACGAACAACGGAAATCTGAGTCGCAATGATAAAGGCAAAAGGCATTAACCACGGCTTGAAAATTTGAAACATAAAAGGCTCAGCTAGGTGCTTAAATTCGGAAAAGTGATGATCTATTAAATATATCGGATAAATGACGTAAAACTATAGAGATGAAAACAAAAAATGTGTTGCAGCAACAATATTCGCAGCAATTTCACACAATTTGACTAACAATATTTTTAATCGATTAAAAAAGCCCCACTAAAGAGTGAGGCTTGTTTATCAAAGCAATAAAGCTTAGAAGTAATCGCGAATCAGAACTTCAGCGATTTGAACTGCGTTTGTTGCCGCGCCTTTACGAACGTTATCAGCTACAACCCACATGTTCACGCCGCTGTGATGGCTGATGTCGTTACGAATACGACCAACCATTATGTGGTCTTTACCACCGGCATCACGAACTTGAGTTGGGAAGTCTAGCGCTTGGAATACTTCAACACCTTCTGTGTTCTCTAGAAGCTGAACCACTTGCTCTGCACCGATAGGCGCGCGAGTTTCAATGTGTAGAGATTCTGCGTGACCGTAGAATACTGGTACGCGAACACAAGTCGGGTTCACTGTGATTGAAGAATCAGCAAAGATTTTTTGAGTTTCCCAAACCATCTTCATCTCTTCACGCGTGTAGCCGTTCTCTGTAAATTCATCGATTTGAGGAATACAGTTGAAAGCGATCTGCTGTGAGAACGCTGAATTTTCAGCTGGCATACCGTTAAGAAGCTTAGCTGTTTGACCCGCTAGCTCATCGATACCTGGCTTACCTGCACCAGACACAGATTGGTAAGTTGAGACGTTAATACGCTCAAGACCCACTTCATCGTGAATTGGTTTTAGCGCTACTACCATTTGGATAGTCGAGCAGTTAGGGTTCGCGATGATGTTACGGTTACGGAACTCAGCAATTGCTTCAGGGTTCACTTCAGGCACAACCAGAGGAACATCGTATTCGTAACGGAAACGTGATGTGTTATCGATAACAACAACACCTTCATCAGCAGCAATTGGAGCCCAACGCTCTGAAAGTTCGCTACCTGCAGAGAAAAACGCAATATGTACTTGAGACCAATCGAAGTCTTCTACGTTTTGTACTTGTATTGTTTTGCCGTTAAAACGGGAAGTTTTGCCTTCACTACGTTCACTTGCTAGTAAGTGCAGTTCACCGACAGGGAATTTACGCTCTTTAAGTACTTCAAGAATGGTTTCACCAACCGCACCAGTCGCACCTAAAATAGCAATATTAAATTCTTGGCTCATTGTTTCTCTCTTTTATAAAGTTGGCTTTACCATAAAACCGAGTTTAGATAACGGCGTTAAATTACAAGATTCGTCGCCCGTTAACTCGACTGCACTGTATTCTCTGCGGTCCCAATATTCTTTACGCATCTTGTCAAAAGAACCCGGCGTAGCGATATTGCGACGGAATAAGGCGTCGTCTTTGCGCACATCATAGATCAACTGAGTCAAATTGTGCAGTGTTGCTTCATCCCAAGCTCTATCTAATTTCATTTGAGGTACAGGCGCTGTCGGCAATAAGTCACTTGCATACGCACGCTGTTCAGTACCTAAAAACTCACAATAACTGTTGAAGATCATCGTGGTACCACGCGCTTTACCCTCTAAACCGTAGCCCGCTACGTGAGGAGTTGCAAAAGCGAGTAACGGAAGAAGTTCAAAGTCGACTTCAGGTTCAAATTCAAACACATCAAGAACCGCAGTAAATCCATCAGCTTTTTGTAAACGAGCTTTTAGCGCTTGGTTATCCACCACAGGGCCACGAGCGGCATTAATCAGAATTTGATCAGCACGTAAGTTGTTCAGCACTTGATCATTGATCAAGTGATGCGTTGGAAACTCACCCGTCTTAGTGATTGGCGTGTGCAATGTAATAACGTCTGATTGCTCAAGCAGAGTCTCTAGCTCAGTAAATTCGCGAGAATCACCCTCTTGTTGTTTTAGAGGATCGTTCAGCAGAACTTTAATACCTATGCCTTCTAAGCACTTCGCTAAGTAGCTGCCCACTTGACCACAGCCGATAATACCAACCGTTTTATCAAAAACAGAGAAGCCTTGCTGCTGCGCAAGAACCATCATCGCACTGAACGCGTACTCAGCAACACCCACCTTGTTACAGCCAGGAGCCGCAGTAAAGAAAATGCCACGCTCTTTCATCAATTCTTGGTCAACGTGATCCATACCAGCCGTCGCAGTCCCGACAAACTTCAGCTTATTGGCTTTGCTGATTAATGACTCGTTTACTTTGGTAACAGAGCGAATCATCAATGCGTCTACGTCAACTAGGTCGTCAGCTGTTAATGTGCGACCAGACTTCATTGTCACTTCCCCTAGCTGGCTAAATAGCGCTTCAGCGTAAGGCATATTTTCGTCGATTAAGATTTTCATTTGGCGAGTACTTTCGTTGGGGTCTATCGACCTAAATGTGAATTGAAATGATTGTGCAAAATTCCACACACGGTGTCGAGTAGCAATTGGAATACATTATAAATAAAGGGCTGAATCGGCTAGCCTTGACAGACAAGAACCGAAACCAAAGTGAACACCCAAGATCAAACGGCTAAAACGAAAAATGCCCGATTGAATAAACAATCGGGCAAACATCCAGAACAAAAGGATCCTATCTCGCTCTCCAGGAGACAGAGTCTTGCGTCTGTTCAACCAGTACTAACTAAGTCACTACTGATCAAGCTCTGGAAACCTTTCAACTTTTAAACCTAGATTTAAAACCCATGTTTATAAAGCTTTGTTCTGTGGTTCATAATTAATGAGTTACCTGTGCGTGTTGAATCTACACTCGCGTAACCCTTTAACGATTAACCTTTGTATATCTGACTCAAGCCTAAATTAAGCTTGGTACTTTTTGATTACTAGCGTTGCGTTCGTACCGCCGAAACCAAAGCTGTTAGACATAACCGTTGTTAGCTCTTGTTCACGAGCTTCAGTTACGATATCTAGGCCAGCAGCTGCTTCGTCTAGGTTAGAAACGTTAATGCTTGGAGCGATGAAGCCGTTGTCTAGCATTAGCGTTGAGTAAATCGCTTCGTGTACGCCAGCTGCACCTAGAGCGTGACCTGTCATCGCTTTAGTTGCAGAAATTGCTGGGCTGTTACCGCCGCCATTACCTTGAGAGAAAACTTCTTGGATAGCGCCTAGCTCTTTCACGTCGCCAACTGGAGTTGAAGTACCGTGAGTGTTCACGTAGTCAACGCCATCAACGTTTTGCATAGCCATCTTCATACAACGAACCGCGCCTTCACCAGAAGGAGCAACCATGTCGTAGCCATCTGAAGTTGCGCCGTAACCTACGATCTCACCGTAGATTTTTGCGCCACGAGCAACTGCGTGCTCAAGCTCTTCGATTACTAGCATGCCGCCACCACCAGAGATAACGAAACCGTCACGGTCTGCATCATAAGTACGAGAAGCCAGCTCAGGAGTGTCGTTGTACTTAGTAGAAAGTGCGCCCATTGCGTCGAACATCATAGTCAGAGACCAATCCAGTTCTTCACCGCCACCAGCGAATACAACGTCTTGCTTACCAAGTTGGATAAGCTCCATTGCGTGACCAATACAGTGTGCAGATGTCGCACATGCAGAGCTCATAGAGTAGTTCACACCACGGATTTTGAAAGGAGTTGCTAGACAAGCAGAAACCGTAGAAGCCATTGTACGTGGAACCATATATGGACCAACGCGCTTCACGCCTTTCTCACGAATGATGTCTACCGCGTTTACTTGGTTTAGAGATGAAGCACCACCTGAACCCGCAACGATACCCGTGCGGTCATTAGATACTTGATCTTCAGTTAAACCAGAATCAGCAATTGCTTGCTCCATTGAAAGATAAGCGAATGCCGCTGCATCACCCATAAAGCGCATTTTTTTGCGATCGATATGGTCAGCAGGGTTCATTTTTAGGTTACCCCATACTTGAGAGCGCAAGCCATTTTCCTTGAACTGCTCTGAAGCGGTAATACCAGATTTACCCTCTTTCAGTGATGCTAAAACTTCTTCGACGTTGTTACCGATACTTGAAACAATACCCATACCGGTGATTACGACTCGTTTCATGTGACATTCCTATAATTCTAAATTCAGCTAGATGATAACTAAGAAGCCTAACAAAAGTGGTCAGCTTTCCTAGAAATTCGTACAATCCCTACCAACATATCGCTTCAAATCACAAAATGATAGATTTTATGACTTCAATTACTAATGCAGAACTGGAATGGAATGAGTCTGGCACGCCAGTTTCAGACCAATTTGACGACGTTTACTTCTCCAATGTTAACGGTTTAGAAGAAACTCGCTACGTCTTTTTAAAGCAAAACCACCTTCCAGAGCGTTGGCTTGAACATGAACAACGCCGTTTTGTGATTGCAGAAACCGGCTTTGGCACAGGTTTGAACTTTCTTGCAGTTTGGCAATGGTTCGATGCTTTTCTTAAAGATAACCCACAAGCGATGACCAAAGAGTTACATTTCATCAGTTTTGAAAAATATCCTTTAAATAAAGAGGATCTCATCAAAGCACACCAATCGTGGCCAGAATTAGCCGAGTATGCGACGCAACTCCAACAACACTACCCTATCGCCCTGCCTGAATGTCACCGCATTGTGCTTGGCGACGGTGCAATCACGCTTGATTTATGGTTTGGCGATATTAAAGATTGCATGCCTAACGTACCAACCCCACGTGAAGGTTTGGTTGATGCTTGGTTCTTAGACGGTTTTGCTCCGAGCAAGAACCCAGAGATGTGGAATCAAAACCTATTCAACGGTATGGCCAAGCTCGCCAAGCAAGATTGTAGTTGCGCGACTTTCACCGCGGCTGGCTTTGTGCGCCGTGGCTTAATTGAAGCTGGCTTTGAAATGAAGAAGGTCAAAGGTTTTGGCACCAAGCGAGAAATGATTGCAGGCCGACTTGGCGAAAAGCATGCTCACACCAACATCAAACCTTGGTATGGCCTATCACAGCACAACGAATCGCAAGACATCGCTATCATCGGTGGTGGTGTTGCTAGTGCAGCACTCGCTAAAACGCTGAGCCGCCGTGGTAAAGACATCACGCTTTATTGTGAGCACCCACAAGCAGCGGGTAATGCATCAGGCAACAATCAAGGTGCGATTTATCCATTGTTAAGCGAAGCCACCTCGAACGTGTCTCGCGTGTTTGGACCAGGCTTACTGTTTGCTCGCCAGTTCATTAATCAGGCGGCGCAATCTATTCAGTTTGACCACAGTTGGTGTGGCGTGAACATTTTGATGTGGGACGAAGGCTCCACTAAAAAGCTCAACCGCATGTTGGAAGGCAATTTCCATACAGATTTGATTCAGCGTTTATCGCCAGAACAAGCGAATGAAAAGATTGGCCTACCGGTCGATAAAGAGAGCGTTTACTTCCCACTGGGTGGTTGGTTGAGCCCTCTGCAACTGACACAAGGCCTGATCGGGAAGTTAGAAGAGACCCACCAAGTTAGCACTCACTATCAACATCAAGTGACTCAACTAGAATGGCTCGAAACTGAACAACAATGGTTGCTCATCATTGAGACACCACAAGGTGAGATTCAAACCAAGCATGACCAAGTGGTGGTTGCGAACGGCCACAAGTTCACTCAGTTTGAGCAGACTCAGCCAGTACCACTGACACCGGTTAAAGGTCAAGTGAGCCACATTCCGACCACGGATAACCTCAGTAAACTAAAAACCGTGTTGTGCTTTGATGGTTACTTAACACCACAAAACCCAAACAATGGACACCATTGTATTGGCGCAAACTACGACAAAACCAACATCGACCAAGAGTTTGATATTGAGGTTCAGCAACATAATGGCGAGCGTCTGCATGGGTCACTGCCAGACCAAGCATGGACAAAAGATGTCGATACCAGTAGCAACCTAGCGCGCCAAGGTATCCGTAGCGTGAGCCGTGACCACTTGCCATTTGTTGGCAATGTGGGCGATTTCGAAGCCATTAAAGATCAGTACCAAGATCTACACAACTTTAACCCACAGCGTGACTCGGTTGATGATGTTGAAACGGTGACAAGCTTCCCTAACCTATACTGTTTTATCGGATTAGGCTCACGTGGCTTGAGCTCTGCGCCATTATTGGCTGAAGTGTTAGCATCACAAATTTGTGGCGATCCGCTTCCCTTACCTGTCGATGTGCTTGAAGCGATTCACCCAAGCAGAATGTGGGTACGCAGGCTGCGTAAAGGTAAAGCATTAACCGCTGGCTGGGTTGCAGATAAGCACTCAAAAACAAATCAGTAGTTTCTAGTTCAACTATTCTGAATATCTAAATATTGGAAATACCTGAAACTAAAAGCTAAAAAGCCCGAGCGACATTATGTCCCTCGGGCTTTTTGTTGTTCGTGTTGATCTAACTTGTATTTACAGCTTAGCAACCGCGTCTTTGATCTGCTGAGCAATCTCTTCGTTGCTGATAGAACCAGACTCAAAATCAAAGTTATCGTAGAAGCTTGGTACTGAAACTGACGCTTTTACGTTTCCGCCAAAGTATGGCGCTGAACCTGTTGCTGCGCCAAGTACCGTTTGTGCACCGCCTGGGCCAGGTGAAGTCGCTAAGTAAACCGCCGGCTTCTCGCCAAACACAGAGCGCTCAATGCGTGTCGCCCAATCAAATAGGTTTTTGTACGCAGCTGGGTAGTGGCCGTTGTGCTCAGCAAAAGAGATAACAAACGCATCTGCTTCAGCTAAATCACGTAAGAATGCTTGTGCGCCTTCCGCTTGGCCAATCTCTTTTTCAGTGTCTTCACTGAACATAGGAACGTTGTAATCGTTGATGTTTAGAACTTTAACTTCAGCACCTTCAATCAAGTTAGCTGCGTAAGTTGCTAGAGTTTTGTTGATAGAAGTAGAGCTTGTGCTTGCGCCGAATGCGATAACTTTCATGATGTGACCTTTTCTGTAAATCCGTTAAGTGGGATTAGAATAACGTAGTCAGAAAATGGAACCATCACAAGGATTGAACGGACTCATTCAAAAATTTCGAATGAGTCTCAAATAATTAACAGCTCAGCAAAATGGAAAGGAAGGGACTGAGCGGATAGTGATAAATTGTTAGCTATTAAGCTTGGTTTTGCAGTTCAACCCAAAGGTCATTAACGATGGTGCGATCTGCTGGCGTTAGTTCAGAGCGAGCGTCATCTAGGCTCTTCTCGATGCGTGCTTTTACTTCAGCTACGTCTTCAATGCCTTCTTCTTCACATGAAGCCACTGACAGAGAAATATGACCACGTAAGTAACCACCAGCAAACAGTTCATCGTCTGATGCGTTTTCAATGCGAGCATCAATTACTTCAAGTAGTTTTTCTTCAAATTCGATAATCATAATATTCTCTTATTTCACAATAAATTGGCTAGTACATAAAGGTTCTACATCGTAGAAGCTGCGTAATGCTTCAGAGAGCATTTTTACGCGAGGCGGAAGGCCAGCTTCAAAGATACCCATGACTTCGCTGTGTACTTTATTCATAAAGGCCAAACGATCTGGCTCAAAATCGCCGTGTAGATTGTCACAGCTGACATTAAAAGGAAAGCCTGCGCTCATCGCAATGATCCATTCATACGCTTGTGGGCGAATTTCTACTTTTTCAAACTCAGCTTGAACCGACTCAGTTCGACCATCAGGCTCATACCAATAGCCAAAATCTTCCAACAAACGACGCTCAGGACCAGCGACACACCAGTGCGCTATCTCGTGAAGTGCAGACGCATAAAATCCGCGAGCAAATACGATACGGTGATGAAGAACCTCCCCATCGGCTGGCAGGTAAATAGGCTCGTCTGCACCCAGTTCGAGTTTGGTATTGTAACTCTCGAAAAAGGTTTGATTGAAAATATCGATGATGTCTGGGTATTGGTGCGTCATAAAATCAAATTTAAGTAAAAAGAACCGGGGCATTTTGCGTTTTTTTAAGCGCTCGGTAAAGCCCTATCACGAGCAATGGCATTAGGTTGCCCCCAATACTTTACTGTGACAATCGATTGCTGATCCCAGATTACACTACTTTGAGGCGAATGATTAGTTTAGCTAATCTGAAACACCCATTCACGGTACAAATATTCATTCGTCAATCAGCGTTTTTACTACTACACTCGCGCTTCATTTTTATATCCCTAAGGCCTATAAGACTCCAATTTATAGACCTATATTATAGAGCTACAGCAATGCTACTAAGTGTTTTGTATATCATTGGCATCACGGCAGAAGCCATGACCGGCGCTCTCAGTGCTGGCAAACAAAAAATGGATTGGTTTGGTGTAATGTTGGTTGCCAGTGCAACGGCAATTGGCGGCGGTACAGTACGAGATATCTTACTCGGCCATTACCCTTTAGGTTGGGTTGAAAACCCACAGTATCTGGCAATCACCTGTATCGCAGGTGTTATTACAACCGGACTGGCTAAATGGGTTATCAAGCTCAAAGGGCTATTCATTCGTTTAGATGCACTAGGGCTTATCGTGTTCAGTATCATTGGTACTAAAGTAGCGATGACCATGGGTCTACATCCAATGATCTGCATGGTGTCTGCGCTAGTCACGGGTGTCTTTGGTGGTTTACTGCGCGACCTTATCTGTCGTCAAACACCATTGGTGTTGCATGAAGAGCTGTATGCCTCTGTTGCACTTGTCGCTTCAGGTTTATATCTAGGTTTGCTTGAACTTGGCATTAACGACGTAACCGCGACGATTGTGACGCTTGTAGTTGGTTACTTGCTGCGTATGGCAGCTGTACGATTCAAGTGGCGTTTACCTTCGTTCCAGCTTGATCCTGAAAGCTCGGTACATTAAATGATATATTCTCAATTACGCAGAATATAAAAAGGGTTGCTTCATCACGAAGCAACCCTCTTTGTTTTTATCAAATCAGTTTCAAATCTGTTCTGATTACAACGAAGCAGAACTAGATTTTTGGCGTTTCAGTTGTCACACCAAAGTTTTGACCACGGTGACGTAGCAAGTGATCAAGCAATACAATCGCTAACATCGCTTCTGCGATCGGCACGGCACGGATACCTACACATGGGTCATGACGACCTTTAGTGATTAGTTGCGTTGCTTCACCGTCTTTAGTGATCGTGTCACCAGGAACGGTAATGCTTGATGTTGGTTTAAGCGCAATGCTTGCAACAATATCTTGGCCAGTAGAAATACCACCTAAGATACCGCCAGCATGGTTGCTGCTGAAACCTTCTGGCGTTAATGGATCACGGTGTTCACTACCGCGTTGATTAACGACGTCAAAGCCATCACCAATCTCAACACCTTTCACCGCATTGATGCTCATTAGAGCGTGAGCAATGTCAGCATCTAGACGATCAAAAATTGGCTCACCAAGGCCTACAGGCACTTTAGTCGCAACCACTTGAATCTTCGCACCAATCGAGTTGCCTTCTTTTAGCAAGTCACGAATCAGTTGATCAAATTCTGGTACTTTGTCGGCATCTGGGCAGAAGAAAGCGTTGTTTTCAATCTCGTTCCAATCCACTTTATCAATTGAGATATCACCCATTTGAGAAAGGTATGCTTGGATTTCAACACCAAATTCTTGTTTTAGGTATTTCTTCGCTATTGCACCTGCAGCAACGCGCATTGCAGTTTCACGAGCTGAAGAACGACCACCACCTCGGTAATCACGTACACCGTACTTTTGATGGTACGTATAGTCAGCGTGGCCTGGGCGGAACTTGTCTTTAATTTCGGAATAGTCTTTAGAGCGTTGGTCTGTATTTTCAATCAATAGACCAATAGAAGTGCCCGTAGTTTGGCCTTCAAATACACCTGATAAGATTTTCACTTCATCCGCTTCACGGCGAGCCGTTGTATAACGAGAAGTACCAGGGCGACGACGATCCAAATCTCTTTGAAGGTCTGCTTCGGTAATTTCTAATCCTGGTGGGCACCCATCTACGATACATCCTAGTGCGATACCGTGACTTTCTCCGAACGTGGTCACGCGGAAATGTTGTCCGATACTGTTTCCTGCCATTACTTCCTCTAAATCAGCTATTGAGCAGAAGGTTTGATTCCGAAACCGACTGGCTAACAGCTTTACTTGTCTATTCTTCGTGAATTCATAGTGGCTTTATTACCAAATGATGTAAACCCCAAAAAACGAACAATTTTAACTTTCTATTACATGAGCCGAATGAAATGAATAACGCGGGGAAATGAGTGGCGCTTTGAGAAGAGTATTTTTATTATGGTAAGAAAGCAAAAAACCCGACAACTCGGAGAGTTATCGGGTTTCTTTAAATAATGGCACGCCCTGAAGGATTCGAACCTTCGACCACCTCCTTAGAAGGGAGGTGCTCTATCCAGCTGAGCTAAGGGCGCGCTACAGGAACGAATTATACGAATTCGAATCAGTAAAGCAACGGCTTTATGTAACATTCTGATCTAAGTGAGTAAAAAAAGGGCAACAAACATATAAGTGTTGGAAAATAGAACAAAGCAAACGTTTGCTTGATGGTAATCAAAAAGATTTTCTGGAATAATGCGCCAAAAACATCAGCCACTAACTTGAATATCAATACTAAGGAAATTCATGACTGCTCAAAATATTGATGGAAAGCTAATTTCTCAAACGGTTCGCTCCGAAGTTGCTGCACGTGTAAAAGCTCGTACTGAAGCTGGATTACGCGCTCCGGGCCTAGCGGTTGTTTTAGTGGGTGAAGACCCTGCTTCTCAGGTTTACGTTGGAAGTAAGCGTAAAGCGTGTGAAGAAGTTGGCTTCGTGTCTAAATCTTACGACTTGCCAGCCACTGCGACAGAAGACGAATTGTTAACACTGGTAGACCAACTGAACCAAGACCCAGAGATCGACGGTATTCTGGTTCAACTGCCTCTACCTGCTGGTATTGATAGCACTCACGTTCTTGAGCGTATCACGCCAGAAAAAGACGTTGATGGCTTCCACCCATACAATGTCGGCCGTTTGGCTCAGCGTATGCCTAAGCTTCGCTCTTGTACGCCAAAAGGCATCATCACGCTGCTTGACCGTTACAACATCGATTTACGTGGTAAGCACGCGGTTGTCGTTGGCGCATCAAACATCGTAGGTCGCCCAATGACGCTAGAGCTCCTTCTAGCAGGTTGTACAACGACAACATGTCACCGCTTCACCAAAGACCTTGAAGGCCACGTGCGTCAAGCAGACGTTGTTGTAGTTGCAGTAGGTAAGCCAAACTTCATTCCAGGTGCTTGGATCAAGAAAGGCGCTGTTGTGGTCGATGTGGGTATCAACCGTTTGGAATCTGGCAAACTAGTGGGTGACGTTGAATACGACGTAGCGAAAGAAAGCGCAAGCTTCATCACGCCTGTACCGGGTGGTGTTGGTCCAATGACGGTGGCGAGCCTAATCGAGAACACCATGATCGCTTGTGAGCAATTTCACTCGAAGTAATCCGCAGCGCATATAAATAAAATTAGAAGGCCGCAACGTGATGAACGCTGCGGCTTTTTTGATACTTAGACATTCGTTTTGAAACAGGGCGACTCGCTTTTGATGCACTGCTATTCGCTACTTATCTGGATTCTCGACTTTTTCCGTCTGTTCAGAAGGCGGTAATAAACTAATAAGCTCACACTCCGTTGATATGAGTTTTTCCAACTCAGATCCTTGTGTAATTAAACGGAAATCACCGCCAGTAATCACCCCAAGAGGAATGGCTTTAGGGTACAGCGCGTTAAACTCGTTTAAATCAAATGCCTCGGTCAAACCTGTACTTTTAATTTGGCTACCCTGAGCCATCAACGAGTTAAGCTTGGAATAGGTAACTCCTTCCGAAAACAAGCTTCTGTTGCCATCGCGGTTCACCTGATGCCTTTCATGTTTATTCTCTGATGACTCAAGCTCAAACACCTTATTTTCACCAAACTCGTCTTGATAGTGCATGCTAACTAATGGGTTGGTTTGACGATAAGGCGAGACGATCATCGCACGCCCTACTCCATCCAATTCCAGATTATTTTCAGCGTGACTCGAAGCTGGGTTACCAAAGTAGACATTCAAGTTATCCATGCGTGCTAAGCGAATGCTTTCCCAGTTGGTATCGGCAAGCACACTATTGATGTTGTGTGTCGCCAATACTTTGGCAAACTGGCGTGAAAACTGAGTCGCACCAAAGAAGATAACGCCTTGTGCCTTCTCTTGAGTCACACCTAGCCTTCTTGCCCACCAACTCGCGGTGAGGCTTTGAATCACAACTGTACCGATGATGATCAAGAACACCATTGGTACCAGCAGGTCTGCGCCTTCTATTAATTGTTTTTCTTGAAGCTTGATTGCAAACAGAGAAGAAACCGCGGCTGCAACGATCCCGCGCGGCGCCATCCAGCTCAAAAACCATTTATCCGCAGAGGTAAGATCCGTGCCGATCCCGCTGATCCACACACTTAACGGGCGAGCCACCAGCATAACCACCGCTAATAAACCAATACCGCCCCAACCTATCGAGAGGAAGGTTCCTGAATCGAGTCTACTCGCTAACAGAATAAACAACGCTGAAATGAGTAATACGGTCAGGGTTTCTTTGAATTCGATGATGTCTTCGATATCCAAGCCTTTCACGTTGGCAAGCCAGATCCCCATGATGGTCACGGTTAATAAACCCGATTCTTCACTCAAGTCATTCGAGAAAGAGAACGCAGCGAGCATTAGCGTCAATACAGCCACATTACGTAAATAGTGCGGTACCCAATGCCCTTGCAGCATCTTGGCAATCAAATAGCCACCGATGATCCCTAAACCTAAACCAATGGCTAAGGTTAGTCCCAGAGCTGAAAGTACATGTCCTGTAGGGTCGGCCGAAGAGACGATGTATTCATAAACCAGAACAGCAAACAGAGCGCCAATGGGATCAATCACTATCCCCTCCCATCGCAAGATACTGCCTAGAGAAGATTTAGGCTGAATACTGCGAAGCATGGGTACGATCACCGTTGGGCCAGTTACCACGACTAATGCACCAAACAATGCGGCTAACGGCCAACTAAAGTCCACAAAGTAGTAAGCACCCACCACGATACAGGCCCAGGTAATCAACATACCGAAACTCACGAGGTGAGTCACCATCCGGCCATGGCCTCTGATTTCTTTAAAATTTAGGGTTAATGCCCCTTCAAACAGGATGATGGCAACCCCTAATGAAATCATAGGAAACAACACATCACCAAAAATGGCATCGGGATTTAAGATATTCAAGCCAGGACCTAACAATAGGCCGACGATAAGGAGAGGAAGAATAGCGGGAAGACGTAAACGCCAACCGAGCAGCTGACAAGCTAGAGACAAAAGTCCAATTAACGCCAAAGAAGAAGTAATCGACAAATCCATTTGTGCCCCTAAAAGGTTTGCACCACACCCTGTGGTACAAACTATTCAATGAAATAAGAAAGCCTACGTTCTTACACTATAGGCTCTCTTTTTCACGCTAACCGAATATTATTGTGATTAATCAGTCACTTTACTTTAGGGGGAGTAAAGTCATGATCAGTTAGCTATAGAGAAAGTACAACACCAGCAATCGCTGCACTCATCAAGTTAGCAAACACACCCGCACAAATTGCTTTGAAGCCATATTGTGAGATGAAAGAGCGACGCTCTGGAACTAAGCTACCCAAACCACCGATCAAAATTGCCATGGTAGAGATGTTAGCAAAGCCACATAGAGCAAAAGTTACGATCGCTTGAGAGTGCTCACTCAGTGCCTCTTTAGCATCCATTAGTTGGATGAAAGCCACGAACTCGTTCACGACAATCTTGTTACCGATCAATGAACCTGCAACCACAGCCTCAGACCACGGTACACCGATTAGCCATGCAACGGGTGCAAACACATAACCTAGGATAAGTTCGAAGCTTAGGTTTACGCCAAACCAGCCACCAACAATACCTAGCAAGCCATTCAGCATTGCAATCACACTGATAAAGGCAAGAAGTGTTGCACCCACTGCAACGGCAATACGAAGTCCAGACATAGCCCCATCTGCCATTGCCTCAACTACGTTTGTTGCTCGTGGAATTTCTACATCAGACTCAATATTTTCTTGAGCGTCATCTGGGCTGCCAGGTACTAAGATTTTAGCCATCAGTAGACCGGCTGGTGCAGACATGAATGCCGCAGCGATCAGGAAGTTTAAGTCAACGCCAAGCGATGCATAACCCACTAACGTACCACCAGCTACAGAAGCCAAACCACACACCATCACAGCAAACAGTTGTGAATCCGTCATGTGCTTTAGGTAAGGTTTAACCACCAATGGCGCTTCAATCATGCCGACAAAGATGTTGGCAGTCGCAGACAGTGATTCTGCACGACCTGTACCCAAGAACTTCTGTAGCGCACCACCAATAAGGTTGATCACCTTTGGCATAAAGCCAATGTGGTACAAACCTGAAATCAATGCAGAGAAAAAGATAATGATGCCTAGAACGTTAATCGCGAAAACGAAACCGTTATTCGTTAGGCCACCAAATAGGAAGTTAATCCCCTCTTGACCGTAGTTGATCAAGCTAGATACCGCACCCGTGGCTGCATTCAACGCTTCTTTACCCATTGGTACATACAGAACCAACAGCGCGAATGAGATTTGTAATAAGAAAGCCAAAGAGACTGTTCTTAGTGGAATATTTTTTCTGTCCGTAGATAGTAACCAAGCGGCAACTAAAATAGTGATAATTCCAAGTAGGGAAGCCATGTGCGTCAACCTAAAAGTTGTAGATAGGAAAGGCGACGCATTCTATAGAGGAAATCGTTTGCGGCAAGCTGAGGTTGTTAACGTGATGTTGGGGTAATCAAGATTTAACTATGAGTATAATTAAGTTATTGAATTTTAATAACTAACTTTGATTAAAAAGCATACTTTTTCCATATGGAAATTATATTTATAGATTAGGAAACAGTTAGCGATGCAGTTCAACACAAGTTTTGAGGTTTTTGTCCCAATACGTCGGCGACCCTATATGATCTTTAATGAACTCAATCACCGCTGAAAGCTTCTTCGGCATGTTCTTTCTGCTTGGGTAAACAGCATAGAATGGCATCAGCTGACTGGCTCTCCACTCTGGTAATACTTGAATCAACTTGCCCGTTCTAAACTCTTCTTTGACTAAGTAGGTGGCTAAGTAAGCCACGCCCCACCCTGATACGGCTGCGTCTCGAACTGCCTCAGCCAAATCAACTGAGTAATCACCCGCGACTTTGACACTGAGGTTTTCTTGTCCGTTATCAAACGCCCACGATGTGTAATCTCGCTCTCGGCTGCGATAGATAAGGCAATTGTGGTCAATCAGATCAGAAGGCACATGTGGCGTCCCGGCCTTAATCAGGTAATCGGGCGATGCGGCCACCACAAACTGGCTGTCGGCTAATCGCTGCGCAATGTAACCTTCAGGCAAGTCTTCATTGTTGGTGATCCAGAGATCCAAACGCTCTTCAATCATATCCACCTTATAATCGAACAAGTGGACCTCGATTCTCAGCTGTGGGTAAAGCTGTCTGAGTTGGTCGATCGCGGGAATGATATGCAGCGTGCCAAATGACTGCGACAAACCGACGCGCAGTATTCCAGAGATATCATCGCGCTGGCTTTCCATATCCATCTGAGCTGATTTCACCGTGTTAAACAGCTGCTCACAGTGTTGATAGAACACGTCTCCCGCTTCGGTAAGCGTGAGGCTTCGTGTCGTCCTTTGCACCAGCTTGATTCCTATCGAGTCTTCAAGCAAAGCGACTTGCTTGCTGATATGAGACACTGAAACATTTAAGCTCTTTGCAGCACTGGTAAAGCCTTCATGCTTAATTAACGCATGGAATATCACCATCTGTGCAGCTCTATCTGTTAGCACAAGGCCACCTTCTCAAATCTCTAAAATATAAAATCAAAAAGGACTCCGAAGAGTCCTTTAGTTCGTTCTGCCTATGGTAGGCCAAATGCTATCAAAGCAAGCTATGCCAATTAATCAAACTTAATTCTGTCGGCTAGGTGGCTTACTGCCAAAGCAAAGTAGTAAGAACGATTCCACTTCATTAACACATTGTAGTTGTTATAAATGAGGTACGAACGTCCGGTTTCATCATCCGGCATGATTAACCAAGCTTTAATGTCTTCATCAAGTGTTGGCAGTGGGCGATCGTCATAACGCTTAATACCGAGTTCAGACCACTCTTTTAAGTATTTCGCTTTGTCTTCAGTTCGACCTTGTAAATCGATCGACACAGATGACGGAACATGAACCTGACGACCCCAAGTATATTTGTCATCCCATCCTGATTGGCTGAGATAATTTGCCGCTGAAGCAAATACGTCTTCTTCAGTGCCCCAAATGTCTTTCTTACCGTCGCCATTACCATCAGCCGCATATGCTAAGAATGAGCTTGGCATAAATTGAGGCTGACCCATTGCGCCCGCCCAAGAGCCTTTCATCTCTTTTGGTGCAATATGGCCTTGATCAAGAATCTTCAACGCCGCCATCGCTTCGCTGCGGAAAAACGCTTCTCTGCGTCCTTCGTAAGCCATGGTCGTTAGCGCATCGATAACACTGTAGTTACCAGTGAACTGACCAAAGTTACTCTCAACACCCCATAGCGCGACAATGAATCTTGGTTGAACACCATATTCATCACCAATACGCTTTAGCGCTGTGTAATGCTTCTTATAAAGTGATCTGGCTTGCTTCACTTTCCAATCAGGCACTGCTCGTGGAATGTATTCATCCAGAGTCAGTTTTTTCTCAGGTTGATTCTTGTCGGCTTTCACCGCTCTTGGCTTAAACGTTACACCATCAAAGGCTTCATCAATGATCGTTTCAGAGATGCCTTCTTCACGGCCTTGTTGCTTTAGTTTTTCTACATATTGTTCGAAGCTCAATTCTTCAGCGTGCACTGAGCTAATGGTCAAGCTATTACCCAATAGTAATGCCGACACAGCCAATATGGTTTTCGAAAATTTACTCAACAATCACTCCTCCTTGAATTGAGGTGGCTATCACTCTTCGTCTTGAGATTTCTGTTGAGCTTTACGCTCTTTATGAAGCTCAAGTTCGTTAACTGGTGGTGGCGGAACCTGCAAAAAGAAACCATCGGTATTCAGTGATTCTTTCACTTTTTCGATGTTCACTTGAGCCAGTTTACGGCCATCCATTTTAATTACCATTACAAAACTAGGTTTACCAAACATTTGCATCAATGCGTCAGGAACTTGTGAAAAATCATCCTTCTTAGGGATATAAAGGTATGTTCCTTCTTTCTTTGAGCTTTTATATATAGAACACAGCATGACAAACCTTTTTAATTGATTATGACTACAAAACTCTCACTTGCGAGATCAATAGTTTATGTTAGGGAAATATTGGGAACAAAACGTCCATTTGACAACAAGATTACTTGCTGTGCTTGGTTTGGGAATATAACATGATAAACCTAGTTTCAGGCAATGCCCTTTATTTTATTGATAAAGAAATTGTACCAATTCGCTATTGAGGTCCTGTAGTTTTTCGATGTCTAGTAACCCAGATCTAAAAGGTAGCAGCTTTACGCTATCTGTTTTGCACTTATCCGATGATCAAGTCGAAAATGCAGTGTCTTTTCTTCAAGAGAAGGTAGACCAAGCACCTACGTTTTTCGCCGCCGCGCCTGTTGTTATCAACATCAGTAAAGTCGCAGGCGATATCGATTTTGTGCAACTGAAAAATGGTATATCTCAAGCGGGCATGATCCCGGTTGGCGTGGCTGGCTGTTCTGATAAGCGTATGCAAAATCTAGCGAAAGAAGCGGGCTTTGCAGTCATGACGGCAAGTAAATCTCCATCGCAAGCACCGGCTAAGATGGCGCCGATTAAGGTGGTTCGAACCCCAATTCGTTCTGGTCAGCAGGTTTACGCGAAAGATGGCGATCTATTGATTCTCAGCCATGTGAGTGCGGGTGCAGAAGTGATTGCCGATGGCAGCATCCATATACATGGCACATTACGCGGCCGCGCGATTGCAGGTGCTAGTGGTCAAACTGAAGCAAAAATAATTTGTAATGATTTACAAGCCGAGCTGGTTTCCATTGCGGGAAATTACTGGCTCAGCGATCAAATTGAAAGCGAGTACTGGCAGAAGAAAACTATGTTCAGTATGGCAAACGATGTATTACACGTTGACGTCCTCGCAATATAAGAGAAATAAAAGGAAAACAGAATGGCACGCATTATCGTTGTAACGTCAGGTAAAGGCGGGGTAGGCAAAACGACCTCTAGTGCAGCTATTGCCTCAGGTCTGGCTTTAAAAGGGAAGAAAACCGCAGTTATCGACTTTGATATCGGTCTGCGTAACCTAGATTTAATCATGGGTTGTGAGCGTCGTGTCGTTTACGATTTCGTTAACGTTATCAATGGTGAAGCTACGCTGAACCAAGCGATGATCAAAGACAAGCGCACAGAGAACCTGTTCATTCTTCCTGCTTCTCAAACTCGTGATAAAGATGCACTAACCAAAGACGGTGTTCGTCGCGTATTTGATGAGCTAGATGAAATGGGCTTTGATTTCATCATCTGTGATTCTCCTGCGGGTATCGAACAAGGCGCTCTAATGGCGTTGTACTTTGCTGATGAAGCGATTGTAACGACTAACCCTGAAGTCTCTTCTGTACGCGACTCAGACCGTATTCTAGGTATTCTTGACTCTAAATCTCGTCGTTCAGAAGACGGCTTAGAGCCAGTGAAAACACACCTTCTACTGACTCGCTACAACCCAGCACGCGTAACTCAAGGTGAGATGCTAAGTGTTGAAGACGTTGAAGAGATCCTACACATCTCTCTACTGGGCGTGATTCCAGAGAGCCAAGCGGTACTGAATGCATCGAACAAGGGTGTTCCAGTTATCTTTGACGAAGCAACCGACGCAGGTATGGCTTACAATGATACTGTAGAGCGACTACTAGGTAGCCAAGTGGACTTCCGTTTCTTAACGGAACAGAAGAAAGGCATCTTCAAAAGACTGTTCGGGGGCTAATACGCAATGTCATTACTAGAGTTTTTCAGACCACAGAAAAAGACGACCGCAAACCTAGCCAAAGAGCGTTTGCAGATCATTGTTGCTGAGCGCCGCAGTCATGACGACCCTGCTCCATCGTACTTACCGCAACTGAAAGAAGACATCTTGAAGTGTATTGCAAAGTACGTTGAGGTAGATCCATCAATGGTTGATCTGACGTTCGAACACAAAGATGACGACATCTCAGTATTAGAGCTGAATGTTAAGCTACCAGAAGACGATAAGTGATCTTCGTTATCTTGTAAGTAGTCAGCAGATTAAATAAAAAAGAGAGCCTAGGCTCTCTTTTTTGTGTCTGCATTTTATATCTGTAACTGGCTAACTCTTAGAACAAGAACAGGTTACTTAATCGCTTTATTCAGCTTTTCGCCAACCAGATCTAAACGCCAGCCTTGCATAACATCAGGCAGTTTTTCTGGGTTACGATCGTGCTTCCACACCCAGCTTAACACTTGGTTAAGTTGCTTCTTAGATGCTAAGAATTCCGTAGCCAAACCGCTGTGCTGTGATGCTGTTTTCACTTCATCTTTCAGCACTTTGAAAAGTTGCTTGTAGCCAGGGAAGTCCATTAAACGTTCTACTGGTGCTGGGTACTCTTCTTCAGGCGTGTGTTCCGCCAACTTAACGATTGAGCTGATCTTCGCACCATGGCGGCGTACAGAGCGGTAATCAAAACCTTCTTGCTCCATGTGCTTAGGATCTTTCATCGCGAAACGAGCCACAGCCCATAGGTCTTGTTCTTTGAAGACAAAGTTCAGCGCTAAATCGCGCTTGATTGCTTCTTTTAGACGCCAAGTTGCTAAAGGTCGTAAGATCGCTAGCTGCTTAGGTTTAAGCTGCCACGCCCCTTTAATATCAAGGTAGGCAGTGTCTGGGTTTACTTTACGGATGCGCTTGGCAACTTGTAAATCAGACTCTTGCTGAGCCGCTTCCCACCAGCCAGCTTCCATCACTTTTTCTAGAAGCTTGTTGTACATTGGCATTAGGTAATGCACGTCTGCCGCTGCGTAGTCCAATTGCTTTTGAGAAAGCGGACGCGCTAGCCAGTCAGTGCGAGATTCACTCTTATCGAGATCGACACCGACAAACTCTGAAACCAGAGCAGCAAAGCCCGTTGATAAACCATGACCTAAGAAAGCTGCCATGATCTGGGTATCAACCATTGGTGTTGGTGTGCAGCCAAATGCGTTTTGGAACACTTCCAAATCTTCACCACAAGCATGCAGCACTTTCAGAACAGAGGCGTCTTTCAACAATCCAACAAATGGTGTCATTTCACCAAGAGCAATAGGGTCAATCAGTGACAGCGTTTCACCATCAAATAACTGAATCAAGCCTAATTGAGGGTAATAGGTTCTTGTACGAACAAACTCCGTATCAAGCATAACGACATCGGCTTCACGTGCTTGTTGGCAAACTCGCTCAAGGTCTTTCAATTGGGTAATGATTTGATAATCCACAAAAACTCTCACTGGTTTCTATTTGATCGCCGGATACAAAAATGCCGACATTAACTGTCGGCATTCTAACACCATTTTTCAGCGCTCGCTTAGATTAAGCGCCTCAATGGTTATGGTGCAGTACTTTCGCGTAAACGGGCTAATTATTCGCTAGCGCGTTTAGCCAATTCTGCATCGTTTTCTTCACGCAGTACGCGGCGTAAGATCTTACCTACGTTAGTCTTTGGAAGATCATCTCTGAACTCGACTAATTTAGGGATCTTATAACCCGTTAGGTGCTCACGACAGTGCGCGATAATGTCTTCTTTGGTTAGGCTAGGGTCACGCTTAACAACGTAGATCTTAACCAGCTCACCAGACACTTCATGAGGCTGGCCGATAGCTGCTACTTCTAACACTTTGCCATGCAGAGCCACTACGTCTTCAATCTCGTTCGGGTAAACGTTGAATCCAGACACAAGAATCATGTCTTTCTTACGGTCTACGATGTACAACAAGCCTTCGTCATCAAACTTAACGATGTCACCTGTAGATAGCCAACCGTCTTGATCGATCACTTCTTTAGTCGCTTCAGGGCGCTGCCAGTAACCTTGCATCACTTGAGGGCCACGAACCTGCAACTCACCCACTTGGTCATTGCCTACTACTTTCCCTTCATCATCAACAATACGAACTTCTGTCGATGGTACAGGTAGGCCGATTGCACCTGTGTAGTCTTTTAGATCGTATGGGTTACCCGTTACCAGTGGTGAACACTCGGTTAACCCATAGCCTTCCAATAGGTGAACGCCTGTTGCTTTCTTCCATTGCTCAGCAACAGCGCGTTGAACCGCCATGCCGCCGCCAACAGATAAACGCATGTTACTGAAATCCAATTCATGGAAATCTTCGTTATTTACCAACGCATTGAACAGGGTATTTACGCCAGTAATCGCGGTAAACGGAACCTTTTGTAGCTCTTTAATGAAACCTGGAATATCACGAGGGTTAGTAATTAGAAGGTTACGACCACCCATCTCAACAAACAGTAAGCAGTTCACGGTCAGTGCAAATACGTGGTAAAGCGGCAGTGCTGTTACAACCAACTCGCGGCCTTCTTGCAGAACAGGACCGTAAGCCCCTTTCGCTTGAAGTACGTTCGCAATCATATTGCGGTGCGTTAGGATTGCGCCCTTAGCTACACCCGTTGTACCACCCGTGTACTGCAGGAATGCAATGTCATCACCCGCCATAAACGGCTTCACATACTGAAGACGGCGACCTTTGTGCAGTGCTTTTCTGAATGAAATAGCACCCGGCAGGTCATACTTAGGCACCATGCCTTTTACGTACTTCACTACGAAATCGACAATTGTACCTTTCGCGCGTGGCAGCATTTGCCCTAGGCTAGTTAGAACTACGTGTTTAACCGGCGTGTTATCAACCACTTTCTCTAGCGTGCTCGCAAAGTTAGATACGATAACAATCGCCTTTGCACCAGAATCGTTCAGTTGATGTTCAAGCTCACGAGGTGTGTACAGTGGGTTGACATTCACTGCAATCATACCGGCACGCAATACACCAAACAGTGCAATTGGGTATTGCAGTAGGTTTGGCATCATTAGCGCGACGCGATCGCCCTTCTTCAGTTTCAAGTCATTCTGCAGGTAAGCGGCAAAAGCACGGCTGCGCTCTTCTAGCTTACGGAATGTCATAATCGAGCCCATGTTCTCGAATGCAGGTTGGTCTGCGTACTTCTGTACCGACTGTTCAAACATTTCTACAAGAGATGGGTACTGATCTGGGTTGATCGTTTCTGGTACGTCACTTGGATAACGTGAAAGCCAAGGTTTATCCACGATGTTACTCCTCGTTTATCAGCTGACGACTGCTTCGCCGCTTTTTATCATTGCGGTATTACAGCACAGCTTTAGTGCATGAGCACTAAAAGGCTCAAACACTTGTTTAAATTTTGTTAACTACACCAAGAATTAGCTCTGAAACTAGCTCTGGGCTCTCTAAATGACAATGATGTCCGCCAGGAACAGTCTCTATATGCAGAGGACTATGCACTGATTTGTAGCGATTATGCTGCAAATGTCGGAATCCACCATTCCCTAGGATTATTAATTGAGGGCATTCAATAGCCGCCATAATCGCTTCAGCGTGCGCCTGTGACATTCGATATAACGAGTCACATTTTAGATTAGGGTCGCATCGCCATTGCCAAGAGTTCTCGAACTCGACAATACCTCGCTCAACAATAGGAGCGATTAATTCAGCATTAATTTGGTTGGCGTGAGCTCTCAGCTTAATAGCATCCTCAAGGCTTGCCAAAGGACGTGAAGGCTTTCTTCGCTGTCGAAGACGACTGAGTACCCCATCCCTCAAGCGAGAGACTGTTTCGTGGGGAGCTTCAGAAAGAGGTCCGTGACCTTCAATTTGAATTAATCCTGACACCTTTTCAGGAAAGGCGGCACTATAGCAACTTGCTATCAATGCACCAAGTGAATGTCCTACCAGTACCAGTCTGTTTGGCGATAATTTAGTCACCAACTGATGCAAGTCATCAATATAATCATGAAATGGGTAATAACTTCCCGATTTATGCGACGAGAAGCCGTGTCCGAAGAGATCGATAGCAACAAGGTGAGCATTGGGCGCAAACTTAGCGACTTGCTGTATAACCTGATTAAAGCTGGACGAATTATCCAACCACCCATGAATAAAAACGACCGTCGTTGCGGTCGTTTGTGGGTTGCCTATCTGTTGTGTGGCAAGCGTCCCGCTCGCAAGGGAGTATGACTTTTCAATCATTGATTTTAAGTTGTCCCTGTCGTTAAGTGTGTCGGGGTAAGGTTCGACTATTCCACATCTTGAATCACACGCCCTGACTTAGGCATGGTTTGAAAACTGCGACAATGCAAACTGCGGCAAGAGTAATAGTTCGGCGAAAAATCGTTGATAACCACTCGCTCAGTGATCTGCCATAAACGTTGATTGTAGACATTCATGACTGGGAAGGTGTAAGGGTAATCACCAATGGTGCCATCTTCAGTGCCATTTGATGTGCCAACTAAAGTGACTAAGCGGCCTTCAGCAAAGCTCAATGGTTCAACGTAGCCATCAATGTAACCAACAAAACGTCCTTTTGGCTCGGCGTCAATATCTGGCTTACCATTGCTTGAAATAGGTAAATTAACCACTTCAACTCGAGTCTTATCTTTCAAGTTGGTTACTTTAGCAATCACGCCACCCAAGCGAACGTCACCCGCATCAGGCACTGTGTTAACCCACTCTTGGTAATCGGTGACCACTTGTTCAGAGTTTGCATTAAGTTCTTGAGGTAGCGAGGAGCACCCCATCACCATCGAAGAGAAAGCGATAAGGAAGAATAAGCGAGATTTAGAAATGAGAGAAAACATAATGCTGGTCCTTAGAACAGGATAAATAAAAGCACAAAGCTAGATGTAAATATCGACTCCAATAAGCTTCGCAAGTTCCTCTTTTTTAGCTTGATTCATCACATCCATATACTCTTCCATCGCACGTCGACCACGCCCTTCTGGAAGATCATACTGAACCTGAGCTTTGTGAATCTCAGATTCTTTGACTTGGCGAATGGAATGCGAGACAGCATTCGCGACCTTAGTTGGCTGACCAACTGAGGTTTTTGCATCGCCTTTTTTTACCTCATTCTTTTTATTGGTTCGATTGGTTTTGGATGTATTGCCTATCGAAGAAGGAGGTAAGCCGTTTATTGAAACCATGCTTAAGAAATTTTGTACCTAATTTAATGACTTTGTGTCTGGCTTTAATAGCGGCTCCGCAAAGTAAATGCAGAGCCAAAATAATATGTATTTACTCGCGGCCAGGCAGTTTTTTCCAAGTCACTTTATCACGAAGATAAACAGGCTCAGACTCTTCTGCTGCAACCGCCTTGCCTTCTGCATAAGCGAATTGAGCAAGGAAAGCCATATCTTGAGCTTCTGGGAATAGCACTTCACATGCTTTGGTGTTGATCGCTAGAGTATCCATATGTTCTGCGTACGCTTCCCAACCTGTACCGACTTTTGCCCATGTTTCAGAGTCCGCTTCAAGCTGCGCTGCCAACTCACTCGGTGGTGTAACACACTCTGCATCAACCGCAGTCCAACGACCATCTTCTTCACGGCTGTAGCGAGCCCAGTACACTTCACTCATACGCGCATCAATCGCTGTCGCAACATGAGTTTCACCAAATTTACGGTAGCTGCCTTGCGCCATCGCAGCCAGTGTAGAGACACCGATCATCGGTAAATCCGCACCAAAAGCCAAGCCTTGAGCAATACCAATACCAATACGTACACCCGTGAAACTGCCTGGACCTTGGCCAAACGCGATAGCATCAATATCGGTTAAAGCGACATTCGCTTCTTTCAGTACTTCATCAACCATAGGTAGAATTTTTTTTGTATGGTCTCGAGGAGCCTCTTCGCTACGTGCGAACACCTGGTCACCCATTACTAATGCAACTGAACAGTTTTCAGTTGCGGTATCTACTGCAAGAATTTTCGCGCTCATTTGTGTCTCAAATATCTGTTATCTAATCTAAAAATAATGGCTAAGCTCAACAATGCCAATTACTCAGCAGCGATTGAATGGTCTTTAGCTAAGAATTCTTTAATGACCCCTAAATCACGGGTACGTGGGATAGGCGGTAAACTCGCCAAAAATATGCCACCGTAATCGCGAGTCACCAATCGGTTATCGCAAATAATCAAAGCGCCATTATCGCGCTTGTCACGTATCAATCGGCCGACACCTTGTTTCAAGGTAATCACGGCGTCTGGCAACTGTACCTGTGCAAAAGGATCACCCCCTTTTAACTTACAGTCCTCGATTCGAGCCTTAAGTAAAGGGTCATCAGGGGCGGTAAAGGGCAATTTATCGATGATAACACAGCTTAATGCGTCGCCCCTAACATCTATCCCTTCCCAGAAAGCACCTGTAGCTACGAGCAATGCGTTACCTAATTCCATGAACTCGGCTAAGGTTTTTTGCTTGCTTGTCTCACCTTGTAATAGGACTGGTACAGTGAGGGTTTCTCGGAATCGCTCACCCAACTCTTTCATCATGCTGTGTGAAGTACACAAGAAAAAACAGCGGCCTTGGTTTTGCTCAATCACCGGAGTCAGCATTCGAACTAACTTATCCGCCAAACCCGGACTATTGGGTTCTGGAAGATAACGAGGCACACATAAACGTGCCTGATTCGGATAATCAAATGGACTCGGCAGTGAAAACTGAGCCGACGGCTTTAAGCCAAGTCGAGAGGTAAAGTGATCGAAATCATCTGACACCGCCAAGGTTGCTGAGGTAAATACCCAAGCGCCCGGTTTAAGTTCGATTTGCTCATGGAATTTATCCGCAACCGACAGTGGTGTGATGTGCAAAGCGAATTGCCTTGGTGTTGTGTCATACCAATAGGAGTAACCCGTAATCGACACATCGCACACACGTTCAATGCGTGACTTAATCATGTTCGCACGTTCAAAAGCGGTGTCTAACAGTTGGCTTCGACCCAATGCTAGCTTCAATACATCGACGGCCAGTTGCAACGCATCTTGTAGACGAACAAGTTCTCGTGCAATTGACTCAGACTTTAGTGCTTCACGCCAGTTACCACGAAAGCCGGTATCGCCCAACACAATGCGTAGGTCGGCAGCTGACTGAACAAGCCTGTCCCCCACCTTTTGTAACTGACGCATGTCTTTCGCTTCGGTTCGGTAGGCGATCTCGATGTCTTTAGCGAGCTCATTAATCTGTCGGCTCGACACGGACTGACCAAAGTATTGGCTGGCAATATCGGGAAGCTGATGGGCTTCATCGAAGATAAACACGTCTGCTTCTGGGATTAGCTCACCGAACCCGGTTTCTTTAATCGCTAAGTCCGCTAAGAATAGGTGATGGTTTACAACAACCACATCCGAATCCATCGCTTTTTTACGCGCCTTAAGCACAAAGCAATCGGTGTAGCTTGGGCACTCTTTACCTAAGCAGTTGTCGTTAGTGGAAGTAATCGTAGGAATGATTGGGCTGTCTTCAGCGATATCATCACAATCGCCTAAATCCCCCGTTTGAGTGGATGACGACCAACTACGAACTTTGACTAACTGAGCCAGCAGTGTTGGATCGGTATGAGCACCATGACTCTCGATCATTTGACGGCTGAGTCTGTCCAAACACAAATAGTTTGAACGCCCTTTAAGTAACGCAACCTGACCATAAAAGCCAAGCGCATCGACCATCAATGGTAAATCTCGGTGAAACAGCTGTTCTTGAAGGTTTTTAGACCCCGTACTAATGATGGTTTTCTTGCCACTAAGCAACGCTGGCACTAAGTAAGCAAAGGTCTTACCGGTACCCGTTCCCGCTTCAACAACTAATTGGCTCTGTTGCTCAATAGCTTGTGAAACCGCTTCAGCCATGTCTAGCTGAGCTTGTCGTGGCTGAAACCCGGGGATCGCTTTACCCAGAGCACCATCAGCAGAAAACGTTTTAGATATCATAGAGTACGAAGTTTAGAAAAATAGAAGACGAATTATGGCAGGTTTAGTGAGCCGGCGCGAATCAAGAATGACTTCGCACCGGAGGTGTTTGGTTTAGTTTGACGTGACTTGAGTTACCTTAAAGGTAAGAACTGAAGAAGTAAGAATTAGAGAGTCATTTTTATTTTCGACTTAGATAACGTGACAACCAAGAGGCGCCTTCAAAATGGTTATCACAAGGTTGTATGGCCTTCACTGCATCGGTTGGTGGGGTCTTACTTTCCCACATTTCATCTAGAATATTACCATCTAACTCGGTACCTCTCGCCAATGAATTCACTCGTTGGCAGTACAGTTTTTTGGCTAGTAACTCTTTATCCATAAGTATCACCTCTATTTTTGGCCAAGGCGTAAATGCCTCGGTTGAAGTTCAAATGCGTACTACGGTCAAAACTTTAAAAATGAAGCTTCTGCCTGTTTTCCTATCTAAAAACTGATATTTCCACATCAAACAATTTATCAAAGCGATAAATGAGCAGCAGAATTTGTTGAAACCAACTTGATAATAGATTAATTATAACGGTGATATTGCGGCTCAGTTCACCGTTCGACGGCCTGCATTTAATTTGAAGAATAAAAATATTTCATGGAAGTAAGATGCAAATGGAAAGAAAAACTTTACTAACACATTGTACTGATGCCCCGGGCCTCATCTCTAAGATCACCAACATTTGTTATAAGCACCAACTCAATATTATTCACAACAATGAGTTCGTAGATAACACAAGTGGCCACTTCTTTATGCGCACCGAGCTTGAAGGGTATTTCAATGACGAAACCTTGCTTGCCGATTTAGACCAGGCGCTGCCACAAAATACGAAGCGTAAACTTGTTGATTCATCTCGCAAGCGTGTTGTGATACTCGTGACCAAAGAGGCGCACTGCCTTGGCGACATTCTAATGAAGAACTTCGATGGCAGTTTAGACGTGGAAATCGCAGCAGTGGTTGGCAACTATGACATTCTACAAAGCCTAACCGAGCGTTTTGACATCCCTTACCACCATGTTTCTCACGAAGGGCTAAACCGTGAAGAGCATGAGAAGAAGATGCTAGAAGTGATTGACCAATACGAGGCTGATTACCTTGTTTTGGCTAAGTACATGCGAGTACTGACTCCGGGATTTGTTGAAAGGTACAACCACAAGATCATCAATATCCACCACAGCTTCTTGCCAGCGTTTATCGGTGCGAAGCCATACCAACAAGCGTATGAGCGTGGCGTAAAGATCATTGGTGCAACGGCACACTTCGTGACTAATGATCTCGATGAAGGACCGATCATTAAGCAAGACGTTATTCCAGTGGATCACAACTTCAGCGCGAAAGACATGGCGCAAGCGGGTCGTGACGTAGAGAAGAACGTATTGAGTAAGGCGCTAAACAAGGTGATCAATGATCACGTGTTTGTTTACGGCAACAAGACTGTGATTCTGTAAGTTGCTAATTTAAGTTCGACTTCCAGCTAGAATCCAATAAAAAACGCGCAATAGGGTTAACCCACTGCGCGTTTTTTATATTTAATGTTCAGGGTAACTTTAAGAGATTCCCGACTACGCTCCTTCGTCGCTATCGGGAATGACGTCGTTCTCTAGCTAGCAAAAACTATGGCTCGGAAACAATCCACTCAAACCGAATGATTGTAAGGCACAAGCCTAGCCCACATCCGTCATTCCGACGAGCCTAGGCGAGTTCAGGAATCTTTTCCTAGCGACTCTCTACTCAAATTAAGCCTGTTCAGATTCAACAATACGCTTAAGTGAGTGTGGGTGCAGCTTGATGCAAATCCCTTGATGTTTAAAAGCCACTGTTGGGTTATTCAAGCGTTCCCCCTCGCCTTTCGGACTAGAGAGTTTGATCTTAATACCTTGCTCAGCCAGCGTTTCAAAGTTAGCAGCGAACTGCGGGTAAGTTTCTTTAAGATCCGCTAGATACTCATCAGCCGTTTGGGCATGAGACGGAATCACAAACTCTACATGTTCCCAATCTTGGCTTGGGTAAATCTTACCTTCTGCTGGATATGGCAACTCCAAGCATTCAATTTTCCAGCCAAGGCTTTGCAAGGGTTCATCGAAAGCCAACACCACAATTGGACGACCATTGATCATCGCCTCTGAAATGGTAGAGCCGTACTCAGACCATGCTTGATGCGCAGATTTGGCTAACTCAGTGTCATTGACTCGCAGCGCAATATGATCCGCTTGAGCAAAGCTTAAATCTAAACCCAGTGTATTTCCTAGGTTCTCGATTTTTGCCATAAAGGTATCAAGGCGGGCGATCATTTGTTGTGGTTCTAGTTCAGCTTGCTTCAGGCTCATCATCATTGTCTGCGTTCTCCAAATAATGGCTGCATGTTATCAGTTTTGCCTTTTGCAACAAGCGTTGCTTTTACAAAAGATACTCAATAACTATGTTCTTTCCGATCCTTAAACATGCAAACGCGTCTTGGTAAAAGTCGATTGTCAAAAACCACTCAGGAAATGTTAATTTTCTATCAATTCGACCTATAAGAAACCCCACAAAATTGGTATGATTACCGCCATTTCTGTGAACTTAAACAGAGTCTGCTGCTGATTTTGGCATTAAATCGTTAACTAGAAGCATAATTAACCAGTTTAATGACCAAGAATTAACGGCCACTCTTATCATCCTTGAATTGAAGGAAACGCGTGTGAATATCCAAGCACTTATTAATGACAAAGTATCTCAGGCTCTAGAAGCCGCTGGCGCACCTGCAGGCTCTCCTGCTGCTGTTCGTCAATCTGCAAAACCACAGTTTGGTGACTACCAAGCAAACGGCGTTATGGGCGTTGCTAAACGACTAGGCACTAACCCACGAGAATTTGCTCAAAAAGTATTGGACGTTCTAAACCTAGACGGTATCGCGTCTAAAGTTGAAATCGCAGGTCCGGGTTTCCTAAACATCTTCCTAGATGAAGCTTTCCTAGCAAAACAAGCAGACGCAGCATTGGCTGACTCTCGCCTTGGTGTTGCAGTTGCTGAAACGCAAACTATTGTTGCAGATTACTCTGCACCAAACGTTGCTAAAGAAATGCACGTTGGTCACCTACGTTCAACTATCATCGGTGATGCAGTTGTTCGTACTCTAGAATTCCTAGGCCACAACGTTATCCGTGCTAACCACATCGGTGACTGGGGTACTCAATTTGGTATGCTTATCGCAAACCTTGAGCGCGTTCAGGCCGAGTCTGGCGAAGTTTCAATGGAACTTGCTGACCTTGAAGGTTTCTACCGTGAGTCTAAAAAGCTTTACGATGAAGACGAAGAGTTTGCAGTTAAAGCTCGTGGCTACGTTGTGAAACTGCAAAGCGGCGACGAGTTCTGCGCAGAGATGTGGAAGAAGCTTGTTGACGTTACAATGATTCAAAACCAACGCAACTACGATCGTCTAAACGTGTCTCTAACGCGTGATGACGTAATGGGCGAAAGCATGTACAACCACATGCTGCCAACTATCGTTGCGGATCTTAAAGAGCAAGGTCTTGCTAAAGAAGATGACGGCGCACAAGTTGTATTCCTAGACGAATACAAAAACAAAGATGGTGACCCAATGGGCGTTATCATCCAGAAACGTGACGGCGGCTTCCTATACACAACAACCGACATTGCTTGTGCAAAATACCGTTTTGAAGAGCTAGGCGCAGACCGCGTACTTTACTTCATCGACTCACGTCAGCACCAACACCTAATGCAAGCTTGGACTATCGTTCGTAAAGCAGGTTACATCCCAGAATCTGTTTCTCTTGAACACCACGCATTCGGCATGATGCTAGGTAAAGACGGTAAGCCATTCAAGACTCGTGCAGGCGGTACTGTTCGTCTTGCTGATCTTCTTGATGAAGCAGAAGTTCGTGCAGCACAACTGATCGAATCTAAGAACCCAGAACTAGCAGAAGACGAGAAGAAAGTGATCGCTAACACGGTTGCTATGGCAGCGGTTAAGTACGCAGACCTTTCTAAGCACCGTACTACTGACTACGTGTTCGATTGGGACAACATGCTTGCGTTCGAAGGTAACACAGCACCGTACATGCAATACGCATACACTCGTGTTGCTTCAATCTTTGCTAAAGCTGGCATTTCTATGGACTCTCTTGAGGGTGAAATTAAAATCACTGAAGAGAAAGAGAAAGCTCTTATCGCGAAACTTCTACAATTCGAAGAAGCGGTACAGTCTGTTGCTCGTGAAGGTCAACCACACATCATGTGTAGCTACCTGTTCGAACTAGCGGGTCAATTCTCTAGCTTCTACGAAGCATGCCCTATCCTAGTTGCTGAAGACGAAACTGTTAAGCAGAGCCGTCTGAAGCTTGCTGCACTAACAGCGAAGACTATCAAGCAAGGTCTATCGCTTCTAGGTATCGATACTCTAGAGCGTATGTAATTCCCTTAGGGTTACAAAGAATAAATACAAAGGTTGATGTGAGAGCATCAACCTTTTGTTTTATCTAACGTATACTGAATTCAAGAAATCGAAATGGATAATAATAATGAGCTTTGAACTTCACCCACAGTTAGCGAAAGACACCACGCTTATCGGCGAGTTTCCTCTGAGCCTAGTACTACTAAGCAAAGATAACGCAGTGCCTTGGGTTATCTTGGTACCAAAACGTGCCAACCTGAAAGAGCTGCACCACCTACCAATGAAAGAGCAACAGCAGTTCTTACATGAATCTCAAGCGGTAAGCCAAGCACTAGAAGCAACGTTCCAACCGGATAAGCTCAACCTAGGCGCGCTGGGTAACATGGTGCCACAACTGCACATTCACCATATTGCGCGTTTCAAAGATGACATTGCTTGGCCTGGTCCTGTATGGGGCAACACCAAAGGTGAACAACGTAGTGAAGAAGAGCAAGCTGCTATTCTGACTCGTATTCAGAACGTTCTGTCACTAAGCTCTATCTTTAAGAAAGCTTAACCTTCTGACACAGGTGATGCCTCCTAGCTAGGTATCACCATTATTACCGCTGCGTAATAATAATTCACAAAAACACCCAATTATCACAACATAGACTCCCACGTATACTCTCTTGCACACAACATAGAGAGAGCATCATGAAACAAACCTTCAACTTATTTCGTCATATCAGCTGGATCGCCATCATCTGTTCTATGCTCGCTTCCCTACTCTTATTCTTTATGGGAGCAACCAAGACTTACTCTGCTTTTGCGATCTTCATGCTCAATCAGGTACCACCAGAATCGCTCGCGCATTTAGACACAACAGATATCGCGATCTCGTACTTGATTAAGTCTCTGGATACATTCTTGATTGCTTTTGTACTCTTCATCTTTTCTCACGGTGTGTTCACTTTATTCATCTCGGATAAAAGTAATACCGCGAAAAGTGACCAGCAAATCAATAAAAGCAAAGTACTGAGTTGGATAAAAACACCCAACATTGGTCACCTGAAAAACATTTTGGCTGAAGTGATTATCATCATTCTCTTCGTGAAATTTTTGGA
The DNA here is from genome assembly GCF_003050585.1 of Vibrio sp. ZF 223. Lineage (NCBI taxonomy): Bacteria > Pseudomonadati > Pseudomonadota > Gammaproteobacteria > Vibrionales > Vibrionaceae > Vibrio > Vibrio sp. ZF 223. Next base: position 68,688 of record NZ_PIGB01000002.1, on the reverse strand, counting down.
GCTTGTGCTCGTTAATTTCGACAGCATTGGATGGGACATTTTGGTTCTTCCAGTATCCATACTGTTACTGAGTATCGGCCTTAAAGTTCTTGGGTTAGGTGAGACCAAAGAGTCTTAAGTCTATAAACACAAACAAAAAAACCGCAGTTCATAGGCTGCGGTTTTTTATTAGATATTGACCAAACTACATCATCACATTCAGCGACAGGCCATCTTGTTTGCTGATGGTGTAGCGAACACGTGTTGTATGACCATGCTTGTTGGTGTCGACCAAGCGAGATACTTTCCCTTTCTTAACCCACACACTCAGCATCGCATCGACGCCATCTTCACTCATGCCAAACTTTGCAGCGAGTTCTTTACGAGCCGCAACACCTTGGCTATCAATGTATTGATGAAGTTCAGTTAAAATCATACGACTTGCACCTCTAGCGCTTTCTGCTTACTGCCGACTTTCTTGAACACGCGATACGTCACCACAAAACCACCAGCAATTGCCACCATCCACACTGCACTTGTCACCGGATGTGCAGCAAAGTTTGCTGCTTGGTAGTAGAAGGTCGCACCAAAGTAACCAAGCGCCATTGTCCAAACCGCAATAAAGCGTGCAAACATTTGACCAAATTCACGAACGTAAGCACCCATCGCTGCCACACAAGGCGTGTAAAGCAAGATAAGGATTAAGTAAGCAAATGCAGCATGACCAGAAACAAATTTGTCTTTTAGGTTACCGAAGATTGATGAGTCTACCTCTTGCTCTTCAGCAACTGCGCCTGAATCGCTTAAATCGCCAACCTCAATACCTAGCGGATCTGAGTAACTCAAGCCTGATAGGTTTTCAGGGATCGTCATTACCGCTTCTTGCAAGCTTGCTGCCAAATCGAATTCAGCTGCTTCTTCGTCTGATGGTGTTGTGTAAAGGCTATTCAACGTGCCGACTACCGCTTCTTTCGCGAAGATACCCGTAATGATACCTACTGTTGCTGGCCAGTTTTCTTCTGTGATACCAATTGGTTGGAATACAGGGGTCACTACTTGAGCTGCCTTAGAAAGTACTGAATTTTCGCTGTCTTCGTTACCAAAGCTACCGTCCATACCTAGCGAATTTAGGAAGCTAAGAATAGCCACAACCATCACGATGGTTTTACCTGCGCCCAGTACGAAACGCTTTAGCTTCTGCCAAGTTTTCAGCATTACGTTTTGCACTGTCGGCAGTTCGTAATCTGGCATTTCCATCACTAAGCTATCACTGCTACCCGGGTAGATCGTATTTTTCAGGAACAGCCCCGTAAATACAGAAGCAACGATACCCATGATGTACAGAGCGAATACTACGTTTTGGCCAGCACCAGGGAAGAATGCCGCTGCGAACAATGCGTATACCGGTAAACGAGCACCACATGACATAAACGGCGCCATTGATGCTGCCAATTTACGTTCGCGCTCTTGGTCAAGAGTACGAGTTGCCATGATTGAAGGCACGTTACAACCAAACCCTAGTACAAGTGGGACAAATGCTTTGCCCGGCAGACCAATCTTTTGCATCACTTTATCAAGTACGAATGCAGCACGAGCCATGTAGCCTGAACTTTCTAGCACCGCTAAAAATAGGTAAAGCGCTGCGATAACTGGAATAAAGGTCGCAACGGTTTGAATACCGCCGCCAATACCATCAGCAAGTATAGTAACTAACCAAACCGGCAAATGACCATCCAATAAGTGGTGTCCACCATCAACTAATATTGCCCCAACACCAATATCGAAGAAATCGATAAACGCACTACCGATATTGATAGAGAACATGAACATTAAGTACATGATGACGAAGAAGAAAGGAATACCGACCCATTTGTTCAAAATGAATTGGTCTGCTTTCTCTGTAAAGTTTCGGCTTAGTTTGCCTTCGCTGCGACGAACACGTTTACAAAGGTCATGTAAGAAAGTGTACTTAGCGTCAGCAACAGCAAGGTCAATATCGAAATCGGCACCTAGACGCACATTGTCAATTTGAGTGCGAGTTTGTGGAGCCAGTCCATTCAATACCAAGTAGTCATTTTCTAAAGCACGAATCGCGAGCGCTCGGTGAGATACGTCAGCATCATCAAATTGTGACTCAACAGAAGGGATGAGAGCTTCTAACGCGACATCGTAATCAATAGAGATAGGGTCAAGACTCACACCCTGAACAAGCAGTTTATGAAGGCGTTCTTTAAAGCGAACTACTTGACCTTTGTCGTTTGCGGACAAGCTCAGAACTGGGCAACCTAGCTCTTTCTCTAGCGCTTTAAGGTTAATCACCTGACGCTCGCGCTTTAATACATCCATTTTGTTCAACACAACGATCATTGGGCGACCCAACTCACGTAGTTGTAATGTCATGTATAAGCTTCGTTCTAGACAGCTAGCATCAACAACATTGATGATCACATCTGCAGGGTGAGTCAGAACAGCGCGAGACGCGATAGATTCATCGATGCTGTTCGCGTCATTACCACTGTCTAGCGCGTAAATACCGGGTAAGTCGGTAAGCTGGAACTGATCACCTGCGTGTGAGTATAAACCCGTCTTCTTCTCTACGGTGACACCAACCCAGTTACCAACGTGCTGCTTGGCACCAGTTAGTGCATTGAACAGTGTTGTTTTACCACTATTCGGGTTACCAACGGTAAGAACTTGATAATCCATTTAGATAACCTCGATTTGTTCTGCAATGCTTTCACGAATGGCGATCGAAACACCTCTCACTTCAACTTGAAGCGGATCCCCCATAGGTGCACGGCGGATAAGCGTCACCTCGGTTTTTGGCAACATACCCATGACCATAAGTTTTTTTCTTACGTCTGGAGTTAAACCTGTTAGTGCAACAATAGAAGCCGCCTTTCCTTGCTCTAGTTGTGAGAGTTTCATAAATACCCAATTCGTGACTGATAATGAGAAAGATTGTTATTACCGCCATGATACACATACATGTCCACAATTCCATTGTGTGAAATCAATGTTTTCGAAAATACATACTCGTAAATTTCGTTAAAAACGTTTACGTCAAAAACGTTACTTTCAACAATTAGCGAGAACTACCTCACTAGTACAAATCGCCCCCGCTAAAAACAAACTGAAAATTATCAAGCACTTAAGATAATGTCGGTTTTCTCATAGCCTTCTGTCGTTAATTTTATAAGTAAAATAAGTACCTGAACGTATAGTTATTCCATCGAAGAGAAACTCCTTCTCTTTAATTTTATTCCAGAGGTGATATGGCTTTGCTATATCACTCCGGCAGCAAGCGAAGGTGTCATTGGCACCCGTGGTATAGTCCCCCCGGCTATACCACGATATTTTTTTTCTTCCCTTTTGCTTTATCCCAACAACCTTTTTGCACTCCATATCAATCTCGTATCTCGTATCTCGTATCTCGTATCTCGTATCTCGTATCTCGTATCTCGTATCTCGTATCTCGTATCTCGTATCTCGTATCTCGTAGGAACATAAAAAAGCCCCAACACGAATGTCGAGGCTAAAGTATCTTTATCTATGTTCTATTATCTGCAGCTCACTACTCTTCGTTGTTTTCCGCAAATTTAGATGGTGACATACCAAAGTGGTGCTTAAACCTTTGACTGAAATAGGAAGGGTCATTGAAACCCGAATCAAAAGCGACGTCAGATATCTTTTCTCCAGCGAGTAAGCGCTCGCACGCATGCTCTAGACGTACTTCATTCAAGTGTTCTTTGAAGGTCTTGTTGTAAGCCAATTTAAAGCGTCTCTGCAAGCTTCTCTCAGACATGAACAAATACTTGGCAGCAGTTGCAGTGCTGAACTCAGCATCAGCGTAGTTTTCACTCACAAGCTGAGACACTCTGTTCTTCCACTCTTGTTCCGCTGTCAGTTTTTGCTGCTCTGGCGTTGAAACGGTAAGTTTAATGGTTTCAATCTGTTCAATTGTGCTGGCTTCAAGATTATCGAGTACTTGATATTCAATTGGCCACGAAAGCTGAACCTTATTTTGAGATTCCGAAACAAAGGCGTTAAGCTCGCCACCGCTTTGATTCATCAATAGAGGCAGCTTTTCGATGTTAAGATCGGTCGACTTTCCGGTATTGTCACTCATACTTGATGCCAGTTTAGGGAAAGGCATCCCATGATCTCGAATGGTAACAACAAGATGCTCCTTAACCTCTTCAACCAGAACCACCATACTCTGAGACTTAAAGTTTCTCTTGATGATGCTCGCAACCAAGCTATTGAAGATAATATCGAGATTAAAATACAGCAAAGAGACATATCGTTGCTTTGTTTCGACTTTAATATCCAGTTCAATACCGGCTTTGGCTAAGTCATCTTGCCAAGCTTTGAGTACCGCCTCTAAGATTAAAATTATATCGTAACAAACTTGCCCTTCCCCTTGAGGGGTATTACTCAATTGAGCTAAGCCATTTTTCAAGGTTAGAATTGGCGACTTCCCGTGCTCGTCATTCCAATTAGGGATCATCGCAGCAATATGATTCACTTCAGAAGAGAGTTCATTGGCAGTGTGAGATACAAACGCATTCTTAACCGATAGCTGCTTTTTAAGCTGTTGATTGGTCGTAAGTAGTATACGGCTTTGGTGTCTCAATTGATCCGTCTTCAATGCAACTTGCGCTTTTAAGTGCCTGTTGGCAAAAGTGACATAACGCGAACGCCAAAACACCAAGATAGTTACAACGCCAATCAGTAACATCAGAGAGCTTGCTGCAGCCCAATTCGTCAGATACCAAGGCTCCGCAATCGAAAAACTTTGGTTCGTTGACACAAAGCGGTAATGGGAGTCCTTAACCGGCTTCACTTCAAGTGTGTAATCTCCAGGAAGAAGATGGTCGAGCGTTAACAATCCCCCTTCAAACTCACTCCAAGGTTCATCATCGCTCAGTCGATACTCCATCGCAGGCGCGAACGTTGCTGGTAAGATGCCTAGCTTAAAACCCATCGAGGAACCATAAGGGATCTCATCCAGTTCAGCCGTCCTTCCGCCAAGAGATACCGTTTGTTGATCGACACTTATCTTACTCAATAAGGCACGGCTATGAGGTGTTGTTGATACCAGTAATTCGTTGGATAATGCGCTGACTACGCCATACTTTGAGCCGAAAACCAACCTCGAAGATTGGCTCTCTTCGCTGTAAAACAGAGCACATGCTCCCGCCGCCAATTCATTGGTGATCAAACCAAATGGTGAACCGATGTGTTTATGCAACTGTCCATCCAACCCGTAATAACTGATGCCTTTCGAAGAGCCTAACCACACACCATTATCATCGCTTATCAAGCAGTTAGGGCTAATATTATCTTCAACAAGCGTGATTTCTTGAATAATAGAGCTGTCATCAGGGATTCGATACACGCCATAACTGCTTGCAAACCACTGAGCCCCGTCCTTCGCTTTTTCAATATCGACGACTTTGCCAAAACGCTCGCTGGAACGACTAAAACTAATTCGTTTATCAATGAACGAGTAGAAGCCATGGTCAGTGCCTATATAGATACGACCGAGCAAGCCTATATTGAGATCAGTGATCTTCGCAGGCAAAAACTTGTCGACTAACCAGTCAGTGCCATAGCTCGTTAGTTTCATGGTTTCGATAGATAACGAATAAAGGTTTTGCCCAGAAGTCATCCAAAGTACGTTGTCTGCCTGAAGCGCAAAGTTTTCAACGTGTACTCCCTTAATCGGCCTTGGTAAATCAAGGGCTTCAGGTTGTAGCGTTTCCGTATTTAGACTAATGATGCCTTCTTCGGTCGCCAACCAAATTGACGAGCCAAAAATCTCAAAATCATTAACGGAATTAGAGTAAACACGAATTGGATTCTCTTTACTTTCAGAATCAACCAAGTAGAGCCCCATTGAGGACGCGACCCAAGATAACTGTTCACTGACAGGCAGTACTTTGTTGATCACCACACTACTCGAATGCATGCCCATACCAGTTAGGGGCGTTCTCGAAAAAGTTTTGCTGAACAGTGAGAAATATCGGATACCGTTGTTTGTCGCAATCCACATCCCACCTGCATGGTCATTGATCAATGAATATATTTTCTCACCCGGTAACGAGAAGTCTTGATTGGCGGCTTGTTTGAATCGAGTAATTTGTCCCGTAATAAAATTGTAGCTAATAAGGCCGTGCTCTGTACCAATCCAATACTGGTCCGAAGTTTCGGCCAACGAGAGAACATGCGACCCTTTAACGATGGTCTCTTTATCTGGGTTCGCGAGATCAACAATCACAGCACCATTTAAGGTACCAATCACTAACTCACGTCGAGCATTCGAAAAATAAACCGTCTCAATATGGCTCTTGTTTGATGCGGTGACATGGGTAAACTCTTGATTCTCTGAAAGGTAAACGCCTGAACTGGTCGCCAGTACCCACTTTGACAGCACCCACTCCGCATCGTTAATCGCAATGTCACTACTGTTATTGTATCGGTACAATTTAAGTAAAGAGTACGTGTTGAATTCTAAAGATTGAGTGTTGTAGGTATAAAAATTACTGCCGTCAGTGACCCAAATATAATCGCCTGATGCACCGATATTCGTTATTTCAGCGCCGGGACTTAGGCTAAACGCCAATTCATTGCCAATTCCTGGGCTATGTCGATACACCTCGTTGTCGAAAAATGTCCAAAACTCATCATTAAGAAACGCGACTCTTTCTGAAGAAAATTGCAGCAAGCTACCTTTGCGAGGAAATAAGGTTCGGCCATCGTAAAAAAGTATTTTTCCATGCACATCATGAACCCAAAGCCCACCTCCAGCACCTAGGTACAAGTTTTTAGCCGCAAGAAAATTCCCTTGCGCTTGAACGGGCAAAGGATAGAAAACGGAGGGTGATGTATTTACCGCTAGAACGCTAAATGAAATGCTCATAAACATGAACATTTTAAAGATAATTCGATACAACTCTTAATCCTGAACAGCAACAACGCATGAAATTTTGGACACCACAACGTCTTATCGTTGCTGAACCAAAAACTGAGTTTTTTTGTGATTATTATTATCTTTCTATTTTAGCGGAAATTAGAAAAGGAGAAAGGAGGTTTGCTATTTGTTAGGAGGTTTTATCTTAACGGTCACGAAAATGCCGCAAAAAGCGGCATCATTCATAAATTAACGAGAGCAAAGTAGAGTAAAGAATACTCGTTATGAATTACTTCCCACTTAAGCAGCTTGTGTAGCTATCTGTAAGTTGCTGAAGAAAATCGAAATAACTTCCACTCTTCACTTCAACCGTTGAACCGATCGGATCAAGCTGGCCTTGTTTAGCGTTACTTCCACGAGTCACCGATTCGATCACAGCCGGAGTAAATTGAGGCTCTGCGAATACACATTGAACATTGTCACGCACCAAGGTTTTCTTGATAGCAATCAGGCTTTTTGCGCCCGGTTTACGCTCTGGGCTCACCGTAAAGTGGCCTAAGTTATTTAGTTCAAACTCTTGCTCAAAGTAGCCATACGCATCGTGAAATACGTAGTAACCTTTATCTTTCACTGGCGCAAGTTGTTCATGAATAGACTGCTGCTTTTCTTTTAAAGCAATCAGGAATGAATCTAGGTTCTCTTGATACGCCATTGCGTTATCAGGGTCAGATTCAATCAACTTTGCTGAGATGTATTTTGCGGCCACTTCAACTTGATCGATACCTAACCAAAAATGCGGGTCATGGCTACCATGATTATGTCCTTCATGAGCATCGTGGTCATCGTGTCCGAACTCTCGCAAGTTAATTCCTGGAATCTCGCTGATCTTGATAACGTTTTCTTTTGAACCAATCACCTTAGTCAAAAAGGCTTCTAGGTCAGGGCCAAACCAGATAACCATATCGGCACTGTGAACTTTTTTGACATCAGATGGCTTAAGCGCATAATCGTGCGGCGAAGCATTGCTGTTCATCAACACATCCGGTTCACTAACGCCCTGCGTTAATTCCGTCACAATCATTTGAATTGGTTTAAAGCTTGTTAGAATAGTATTGGCACTTGCGACACTTGGCGCTAAAAGCAAAGTAGCAAGTATAAAAGATGAACGTGACATAATCCCTCGATAATAGAAAAGTAGCTTAGGCTTGAGGTAAATGTTACATTATAACATTAGTGAATTGCAAATGAGTTCTATTCATGGATAACTTAATCCAACTAGATTCTGTGAGCGTCGAATTTGACGGTCGAAAAGTTCTAGACAACATCTCTCTAAATTTAGAGCGCGGCAGAATCACCACCCTGATTGGGCCAAACGGTGCAGGAAAGTCGACATTAGTAAAAGTGGTACTGGGTTTACAGACCAAATTTTCAGGCACAATAACAAAAGCCAAAAAACTGAAAATTGGCTATGTACCACAAAAATTAAAGCTCAATGACTCACTACCGCTCAACGTAGAGCATTTTCTAAAGCTCACTGGCAAGTTCAGTCAGCAAGAAATCCTTGAAGCATTGAAGCTCGTTGGTGCTGAACATCTGCAAAAGAGCAACATGCACCAGTTATCAGGCGGTGAAAACCAACGTGTGCTCATTGCTCGTTCATTACTAAGAAGACCAGACCTACTGGTTCTTGATGAACCGGCTCAAGGAGTCGACGTTCAAGGGCAAATTGACCTGTATGACTTGATTGACACCATTCGTCACCGCTTTGGTTGTGCCGTATTTATGGTTTCGCACGACCTGCATTTAGTGATGGCAAAAACAGACGATGTTATCTGTTTGCACCACCACATTTGCTGTTCAGGTGCACCTGCAGACATCAAACACCATCCTTCGTATATTGCGCTCTTTGGCACCGCGACCCAAGAGACGCTAGCGTTTTATCACCACCAACACGAACATCACCATCATGATCTTGCAGGCCAACCAGTAACGGGCGGTGCACATGAATGTTCAAACCATAAACACGGACACCACTAATGCTTGAGTTTCTTCTTCCCTCTATTTTAGCGGGTTTGGGTATTGCACTGATTGCAGGCCCACTAGGTTCATTCGTGGTTTGGCGCAAGATGGCTTACTTTGGTGACACGCTTGCTCACGCTTCTTTGATGGGATTAGCACTTGGCTTCCTGTTCAACATTAACTTGTACTTCGCGCTGCTGATCTGTTGTTTGATGCTGGCTGTGTTGCTCGTAACATTGCAAAAACAAAAACTGGTCGCGACCGATACCCTACTCGGTATTTTGGCGCACAGTGCGCTCTCTTTAGGCCTTGTAGCGGTAAGCTTCTTAGACAACGTTCGAGTTGACCTAATGAGTTACTTATTTGGCGACTTGCTTGCGGTATCGCCGACTGATTTAGTGTTTATCTATGCGGGTGCAGCCGTGATTGGATTGGTACTTGCTATCTTTTGGCGCCCACTACTATCCACAACGGTTAACGAAGACCTAGCGGCGGTTGATGGCATCAACATTGATTTAATGCGTCTGATTTTGATGTTGCTTGTTGGTATCGTGATTGCTGTCGGTATGAAGTTTGTTGGTGCGTTAATCATGACATCGCTGCTGATCATCCCTGCGGCTACAGCAAGGAAATTCGCGAATACACCCGAGCAAATGGCCTTCATCGCATCGATTATTGGCTCTATCGCAGTGTTCGGAGGACTAAGCTTGTCTTGGTTCTATGATACGCCTGCAGGCCCGTCTGTTGTTATTAGTGCTGCAGCAATGTTTATGTTATCTCAAATGATTAGAAGTCGCGCTTAAGCGTACGATTTTCGTATCTCGTAAGATTGAAAACAGACAAAAAAGGCTTGGTCAGTGACCAAGCCTTTTTAATATCGTTCAGTTAACTTCTATCTCAATCGATAAAAGCCAGCTGATTACCAACCCGTGATTTCACGTAGGCCTTTACCGATGTCAGCAAGAGACTTAACAGTCTTAACGCCTGCTGCTTCTAGTGCTGCGAATTTATCTTCAGCAGTACCTTTACCGCCAGAGATGATTGCGCCAGCGTGGCCCATACGTTTACCCGGAGGAGCAGTAACACCAGCGATGTAAGATACAACTGGCTTAGTTACGTTTGCTTTGATGAACTCAGCCGCTTCTTCTTCCGCAGTACCACCGATCTCACCAATCATTACGATTGCTTCAGTCTCTGGGTCTTCTTGGAAAAGTTTTAGGATATCAATGAAGTTTGAACCTGGGATAGGGTCACCACCGATACCAACACATGTAGACTGACCAAAGCCTTCATCTGTTGTTTGCTTAACTGCTTCGTACGTAAGAGTACCTGAACGAGATACGATACCTACTTTACCCTTCTTGTGGATGTGACCAGGCATGATACCAATCTTACACTCGTCTGGAGTGATAAGACCTGGGCAGTTAGGACCGATCATGCGAACGCCAGTTTCTTCTAGCTTCACTTTAACGTCGATCATATCTGTTGTAGGGATACCTTCAGTGATCGTTACGATCAGTTCGATACCTGCATCAATTGCTTCTAGGATTGCATCTTTACAGAAAGGAGCTGGTACATAGATAACTGTTGCTGTTGCGCCAGTTACTTCTACTGCTTCGCGTACTGTGTTGAATACTGGAAGGCCTAGGTGAGTTTGACCACCTTTACCAGGTGAAACACCACCAACCATTTGCGTGCCGTATGCGATAGCTTGGTCTGAGTGGAATGTACCTTGACCGCCAGTGAAACCCTGACAGATTACTTTAGTGTCTTTGTTAATTAATACAGACATTATTTAGCCTCCGCAGCAGCAACAACTTTCTGAGCAGCATCTGTTAGAGATTCAGCTGCAATGATATCAACATCAGAATTAGCAAGTACTTCGCGACCTAGGTCTGCGTTTGTACCTTCTAGACGAACAACTACAGGAACTGTTACGCCGACTTCTTTAACCGCACCGATAATACCTTCAGCGATCATGTCACAACGAACGATGCCACCGAAGATGTTAACTAGTACTGCTTTAACATTGTCATCAGAAAGGATGATCTTGAATGCTTCAGCTACACGCTCTTTCGTCGCGCCGCCGCCTACATCAAGGAAGTTTGCTGGCTTGCCGCCGTGTAGGTTTACGATATCCATCGTACCCATTGCAAGGCCTGCACCGTTAACCATACAGCCAACGTTGCCATCTAGTGCTACGTAGTTCAGTTCCCACTGTGCTGCGTGTGCTTCGCGCTCATCTTCTTGAGATGGATCGTGCATTTCACGAAGTTTTGGCTGACGGTACATTGCGTTTGAGTCAATGTTGATCTTGCCGTCAAGACAAAGCAGGTTGCCTTCGCCAGTAATTACAAGCGGGTTGATTTCTAGTAGAGCTAGGTCGTACTGAGAGAACATTTGGCCAAGACCCATGAAGATCTTAACGAACTGTTTGATTTGATCGCCAACTAGACCAAGTTTGAACGCAAGTTCACGGCCTTGGTAAGCTTGAGGGCCCACTAGAGGATCGATCGCTGATTGGTGAATCAACTCTGGAGTTTCTTCAGCGATTTTCTCAATGTCCACACCGCCTTCAGTTGACGCCATGAATACAATTTTGCGCGTTGCACGGTCAACAACAGCACCTAGGTAAAGCTCGTTAGCAATGTTCGATGCTTCTTCAACTAGGATCTTTGTTACAGGCTGACCATTAGCGTCTGTTTGGTACGTTACTAGGTTTTTGCCTAGCCACTTTTGTGCAAACTCTTTAACGCCTTCTTTTGTGTCATGCAGCTCTACGCCGCCCGCTTTACCGCGACCACCAGCGTGTACTTGACACTTAACGACTTTCTTGGCTGTACTGATACGACCTGCAGCTTCGAAAGCTTCTTGTGCAGTATCACATGCGAAACCTTCTGGTACAGGCAAACCGAATTCTGCAAACAGCTGTTTGGCTTGGTATTCATGCAAATTCATTTTGATATTCCGTTTATTTTCCCTTAAGGGATTATTATTTCCATAACGACACAGTTTCCTGTGTTACGTCTGTAGGGTCTTCTCAAATCAACTGCTGTCCATTTTCTAATGGCTTTACAGTTCAATTGAAGGCCAGACGTTGAGCAGCCTAGCCTTTGAAACTTTTTACGTCTAGCTAACGGGGTTAACTAGACGTTTTAGCGATACTAAACGTCTAGCAGCAGACGTGCAGGATCTTCTAGAAGCTCTTTGATGGTCACTAGGAAACCAACTGATTCACGGCCATCGATTAGACGGTGGTCGTAAGAAAGCGCTAGGTACATCATTGGTAGAATCTCTACCTTGCCATCAACAGCCATTGGACGGTCTTGGATTTTGTGCATACCCAAAATTGCCGCTTGAGGCGGGTTGATGATTGGCGTAGACATTAGAGAACCAAATACACCACCGTTTGTGATAGTGAAGTTACCGCCCATCAGCTCATCAACAGTTAGCTTGCCGTCACGGCCTTTGATTGCTAGCTCTTTGATGCCTTTTTCGATGTCAGCGAAACCTAGTGTGTCACAGTCTTTCAGTACTGGAGTTACTAGACCACGTGGCGTTGATACTGCCATGCTGATGTCGAAGTAGTTGTGGTAAACGATATCTGTACCGTCGATAGAAGCGTTCACTTCTGGGAAACGTTTTAGCGCTTCTGTTACTGCTTTCACATAGAAAGACATGAAGCCCAGACGCGTGTCGTGACGCTTCTCGAATTGGTCTTTGTACTGCTTACGAAGGTCCATGATTGGCTTCATGTTCACTTCGTTGAAAGTAGTCAGCATTGCTGTACTGTTCTTCGCTTCTAGAAGACGGTTTGCAACTGTCTTACGTAGGCGAGTCATAGGTACGCGTTTTTGGCTACGAGCTGCTGCTGGCGCTTCAACTGCTGGTGCAGATGCTGCTGCCGGAGCCGCTTTCGCTGCTGCTAGATGTGCGTCGATGTCTTCACGAGTAATACGACCACCAACACCAGTGCCTTTAACGTCAGCTGGTTGTAGGTTGTGCTCTGCAAGCAAGCGACGAACAGCTGGGCTTAGTGCGTCGTTGCTCTCTTCTGTAAGAGCCGCTTTGTGGCGCTTATCAGGAGAAGCTTCTGTATCTTCCGTTGTATCTTTCGTTGGTTCACCAGCGACAGCACCCGGCTTGATTTTAGCCAGAAGCTGTTTAGAAAGTACCGTAGCACCTTCTTCTTCGATGATAGCTTCCAGAACACCCGCTTCAGGAGCTGGTACTTCTAGAACTACTTTATCTGTTTCGATATCTACAATGACTTCATCACGTGCAACCGCTTCGCCCGGTTTTTTGTGCCAAGTAGCAACTGTTGCATCAGCCACAGATTCAGGTAAATCTGGAACCAGAATTTCAATTGTCATGTGCGTATTTTCCTTTTACTTCTAGTTCTTAAGTAGGGTCAAAGCGTCGTCAACTAACGCTTTTTGTTGTTTCAAGTGTACCGACATATAGCCAACAGCTGGTGATGCTGATGCAGGGCGACCTGCGTATTGAATATCAGCACCCACTGGGATAGCAGCTCGGAAATTATGTTGGCTACTGTACCAAGCACCTTGGTTTTGTGGCTCTTCTTGACACCAAACGTAATCGACTACATTTGTGTACTGTGCGATGGCAGCTCTCACGTCCTCGTAAGGGAACGGGTAAAGTTGCTCGATACGCACAATAGCGACATCGTCTTGCTCGTTCTTACGTCGTTGGTCAAGCAGGTCAAAGTAAACCTTACCTGAACAGAACACGACGCGTTTTACGTTCTCAGGCACCAGATCATCAATTTCTGCGATAGCTGGTTGGAACGTGCCTTCTGCCAAATCTTCAAGAGAAGAAGTACACAGAGGGTGACGAAGCAATGACTTAGGTGACATTACAATCAGTGGACGACGCATTGGTCGAACAACCTGACGGCGAATCATGTGGTAAACCTGCGCCGGTGTTGAAGGAACAACAACCTGCATGTTTTGTTCAGCACATAACTGAAGGTAACGCTCAAGACGTGCAGAAGAGTGCTCTGGGCCTTGACCTTCATAACCGTGAGGAAGCAGCATAGTTAGACCACATAAACGTGCCCACTTTTGCTCACCTGATGAAATGAATTGGTCGATAACAACTTGTGCACCGTTTGCGAAGTCACCAAATTGTGCTTCCCAAAGGGTTAGACCGCTTGGTTCTGCTGTTGCATAACCATACTCAAATGCGAGTACCGCTTCTTCAGATAACACAGAGTCAAACACTTGGAATGGCCCTTGTTTATCATGAATGTTCGCAAGAGGAACATACGTGCTTGCATCTGATTGATTGTGCAGTACTGAGTGACGGTGGAAGAACGTACCACGACCTGAATCTTGGCCAGAGATACGAATACGCTTACCGTCGTCAACAAGTGTTGCGTAAGCCAGAGTTTCAGCCATACCCCAATCGACTTGTTTCTCACCATTCACCATGGCAGTACGATCGTTGTACAGTTTATTGACTCGGCTTTGCAGCTTGTGGCTGTCTGGGTATTGGCAAAGTTTAGTACCAAGCTCTTTTAGGCGCTCGATATCAATCTTGTTATCCCATTCGATGTTCCAGTCGTGACCTAAGTAAGGAGACCAGTCTACTGAGTGAAGTGCCATAGGGCGCCACTCTTTAACCACAACTTCACCGTGATCAAGTGCATCACGATATTCGTTAACGAGTTGAGTTGCCGTATCAATACCAAACTCACCGCGCTCCATTAGCACATCAGCATAAAGCTTACGTGGTGTTGGATGCTTCTTAATTTTTTGGTACATCAAAGGCTGTGTTGCATTCGGCTCATCGGCTTCGTTGTGACCGTGGCGACGGTAACAAACCAAATCAATAACAACATCACGCTTAAACGTATTACGGTAATCCAATGCCAAACGAGCGACGAAAGCGACCGCTTCTGGGTCATCAGAGTTAACGTGGAAAATCGGAGCCTGAACCATCTTCGCGATATCAGTACAGTACATCGTAGAACGAGTATCGCGTGGGTTAGACGTTGTAAAACCAACTTGGTTATTTACAACGATACGAACCGTACCACCCACACAGAAACCACGCGCTTGAGACATGTTAAACGTCTCTTGTACTACACCCTGACCAGCGATAGCTGAGTCACCGTGGATAGTAATTGGAAGTACACGGCTACCGTCATTATCACCAAGGCGATCTTGACGCGCGCGTACTGAACCGATAACTACCGGGTTTACGATTTCTAAGTGAGATGGGTTAAATGCAAGTGCTAAGTGAACGTTGCCGCCTGGCGTTGCGAAGTCCGCAGAGAAACCTTGGTGGTATTTCACGTCACCAGTACCCCACGTGTCATCGTGCTTGCCCGCAAACTCGTCAAACAGGTCTTGTGGCTTTTTACCAAGCACGTTGACCAACATGTTTAGACGACCACGGTGAGCCATACCAACAACAACTTCGCGCATGCCTTGTCCGCCAGCATGACGAATAATTTCTTTCGTCATTGGGATAAGCGCATCACCACCTTCCAACGAGAAGCGTTTTGCGCCTGGGAATTTCGCACCAAGATAGCGCTCAAGACCTTCAGCAGCAGTTAGCTCTTCTAGGAAAGCTTGTTTTTCTTCTTTGTTGAAAGAGGGTTGACCAGATACAGACTCTAAACGTTGTTGGATCCAACGCTTTTGCTCTGTATTTGTCATGTGCATGTATTCTGCACCAATAGAGCCACAATAAGTTTGCTTTAGAGATTTGTAGAGATCTTTAAGCACCATCGTCTCTTGGCCAATGGCGTAAGAGCCGACGTTAAACGTCTCATTGAGGTCATCTTCGGTAAGAGTGTGGAAAGAAGGGTCCAGTTCATCAACTGTCGCTCTTTTCCATAAACCTAGGGGGTCTAGATTTGCTGCTTGATGCCCTCGGAATCGATAGGCATTAATAAGTTGCAGAACCTTTACTTGTTTCGCATCGACATCTGGATCACTAACTTGGACACTGTAATGCTTTGTTTCTTGAGCGAGTCGACGGAAGTATTCACGAACACGAGAGTGTGGTTGTTCCACTGTCTCTGAAGCTTGCACAGGCAGTTCTTCAAAAACACTTCTCCATTCGTCACTTACCGAATCTGGGTCACTTAGATACAGTTCATAGAGTTCTTCTACGTACGTTGCATTGGCGCCAGCCAAGTGTGAAGACTCGAGCCATGCCTTCATCACGCCGTTGTGCATATTTTCCCTTAACCAGTAGTTTTCACGTTTGCTGCGGTCTATGCCGAGCTATTAAAAGGCCGCCCCAAAACTTCTAGGGCGGCAATTTTTATATAACTTAAACCGAACGATTCACTAGCATGGTCTTGATGTGACCAATCGCTTTCGTCGGATTTAATCCCTTAGGACAAACACTTACACAATTCATGATGCCATGGCAACGAAAAACGCTAAATGCATCATCAAGATCGGACAAACGTTCGTCTGTCGCTGTATCTCGGCTATCAATTAGCCAACGGTACGCTGCAAGCAGGCCTGCTGGTCCGATGAATTTGTCAGGGTTCCACCAGAACGATGGGCATGACGTTGTACAACATGCACACATGATACATTCGTACAATCCATCTAAATGAGCACGCTCATCAGGGCTTTGTAAGTTTTCGCGAGCCGGTGGCACATTGCCATCAGACACTAAGAATGGCTTCACTTTTTCGTAGTTATCGTAGAACTGAGTCATGTCTACAATTAGGTCACGAACAACGGGTAAGCCAGGCAGTGGGCGAATCACAATCTTGTCTTGGCCAGAAAGCGCAGACAATGGCGTGATACACGCTAGGCCATTTTTACCGTTCATGTTCAAACCATCAGAGCCACATACGCCTTCACGGCATGAGCGACGGAATGAGATTGTTGGATCTTGCTCTTTCAACAGAATAAGCGCATCCAAAAGCATCATGTCTGAACCTTCATCCACTTCTAGAGTGTATTCCTTCATATAAGGCTTCTGGTCGACATCTGGATTGTAACGATATAAAGAGAAATTCAGTTTCATGGTCATATCTCCTTAGTACGTACGTGCTTTTGGTGGGAACGCTTCACGATGGATAGGTTCCATGTTTACACCACGCTTAGTCATGCTCTCTGACTCTGGGTTGTAAAGTGAGTGGCATAGCCATTGCTCATCATCACGGTCAGGGAAATCGAATCGAGCGTGTGCGCCACGGCTCTCTGTACGGAAGTTTGCAGCAACAGCCGTTGCGAATGCCGTTTCCATCAAGTTTTCAAGCTCTAGACACTCGATACGTTGAGTGTTGAACTCTGTCGACTTGTCAGATAGGTGTGCATTCTTCAGACGTTCGCGAATCGCTTTAAGCTCTTCTAGGCCTTCAGCCATTGCTTTACCTTCACGGAATACCGAGAAGTTGTTCTGCATACATTGCTGAAGATCTTTACGAATTTGCGCTGGATCTTCACCGTCTGTGCTGTTTTCCCAACGGTTGTAACGCTCTAGTGAACGTTCAATGTCAGCTTCAGTTGCAGGCTTAGCTTCGTCTTGCTTCTTCAGTGTCTCACCTAGGTGTAGACCTGTCGCACGACCAAATACCACTAAATCAAGCAGTGAGTTACCACCTAGACGGTTAGCACCGTGTACAGAAACTGATGCAATTTCACCACAAGCAAATAGGCCTTGGATTTCAACATCGCTTCCGTCTTCAGTTTGCTTAATAGCTTGACCAGAAACTTGTGTTGGAACACCACCCATCATGTAGTGACATGTTGGGATTACTGGGATTGGCTCTTTCACTGGATCAACGTGAGCAAAGGTACGAGAAAGTTCACATACACCAGGAAGACGAGATTCAAGCGTCTCTTTACCTAGGTGATCAAGTTTCAGCTTGATGTGTGGACCCCAAGGGCCATCGCAGCCGCGACCTTCACGGATTTCAACCATCATTGAACGAGCAACAACATCACGACCCGCTAAGTCTTTAGCGTTTGGTGCGTAACGTTCCATGAAACGTTCGCCGTCTTTATTGAGAAGGTAACCACCTTCACCACGACAACCTTCCGTTACCAATACACCAGCGCCAGCAATACCCGTTGGGTGGAACTGCCACATTTCGATGTCTTGCATTGGAACGCCAGCACGAATCGCCATACCAACACCGTCACCAGTGTTGATGTGTGCGTTAGTTGTCGAAGCGTAGATACGACCAGCACCACCAGTAGCAAGGATTGTTGCCTTCGCTTTGAAGTAGCAAACTTCGCCAGTTTCCATACAAAGCGCGGTTGTACCTAAGATTGCACCATCTTCGTTCTTCACAAGATCCAGTGCATACCACTCAGAGAAAACCGTCGTTTTGTGTTTAATGTTTTGTTGGTAAAGCGTATGAAGCAGTGCGTGACCAGTACGGTCGGCTGCAGCTGCGGTACGAGCCGCTTGCTCACCACCAAAGTTTTTAGATTGACCACCGAAAGGACGTTGGTAAATAGTACCGTTCTCAAAACGTGAGAAAGGTAGGCCCATTTTTTCAAGTTCGATTACCGACTCAGGACCGTTTTTACACATGTACTCGATAGCGTCTTGGTCACCGATGTAATCAGAACCTTTTACTGTGTCATACATGTGTTGTTCCCAATGGTCTTCGTGCGCGTTACCAAGAGCAACAGTGATGCCGCCTTGCGCAGAAACCGTATGAGAACGAGTAGGGAAAACTTTAGAAAGCAATGCACAAGATAGGCCTTGCTCAGAAATTTGCAGTGCGGCACGCATACCTGCACCACCAGCGCCGATAACTACGGCATCAAACTCACGAACAGGAATAGTCACTTACGCACCCCACAAAATAAACAGACCAGAGAAGAAATATCCAAGAAGAACTGCAACAACACCAACTTGAAGACCAACACGCAGTTTTGCGCATTTGATGTAGTCAGTTAGTACTTGCCATAGGCCGATCCACGCGTGAACCAAAACAGAAGTAAGCGCTAACATGGTGAAGACTTTAGTGAATGTTCCACCAAAGAATTGCGTCCAAGATGCGTAAGAGATATCACCAGAGAAAGCACAGAAGCTTACTAGGTAGATAGTGTAAAGAGTCATAATGATGGCAGTTGCACGAATCAGTAGATAATCATGAACACCATTACGACCAAAAGTAGAAACGTTGTTTACCATACTAAGATCCCCGCTAGTAGAGACAATACCGCTGTTGCTGCGAATGCAACCTTAGCGCTCTTAGCGCCAGATTCCAGCTCTTCAAAGTGACCTAGGTCCATAAGAAGGTGACGAATACCACCAGCAATGTGGTAAGCCAAAGCGGTTAAAATGCCCCACAGAATAAACTTCACGAAGAAACCATCGACAATGTCGCTAGCTTCCATAAAGCCTACTGGGGATGAGAGGGAAATGGATAGTAACCAAAGCAAAATTCCAATCGCGACAAAAGTTATCACCCCAGACACACGGTGTAGGATGGAAGCTATTGCTGTGATTGGAAAGTGGATGGTCTGTAAATCTAAATTAACAGGTCTTGTCTTTCTTTCTTTCACGGGCTTGCTCACTCAGCTCCATTGAGCATTATGGTCATTAAATAACCTTATGATATTGTTATGGACAAAATTTGATTGCTAACCTTCAAAATTTAACATTAACTTAACAAATAACTGAAGTTGAGCCTTAGATAATTGTAAAATAATTGTTAACTGCTCGATTAAGAAAGACACCTCACATTTCTTCTTAGCCTTGCATTTATAAGGTTTTAACCAAACTTTTCAGCGCCACTATACGGCTGGCAACATTCTAATACAATTGATGTAACAAATAATGCTACACAGACCAGATTTTTAACGAATTTAATGTAAAAAACACTAACAAGTGCACACAAAGCTGCAGAAAAATTGACTTTCCCACGTAAGACCAGTAAAAAAATGGCACATAAACATCCTGGACGGATTAAATAATAAACAAAGGAGATTGTTATGGCGGATAAGAAAGCTACCCTTCACATTGAAGGTCAAGCGCCAATCGAGCTGCCGATTACAGAAGGTGTACTTGGTACTCCAGTGATCGATGTTCGTACACTAGGTTCTAATGGTTTTTTCACTTTTGACCCTGGTTTTCTTGCCACTGCATCCTGTGAGTCTCAAATCACTTTTATTGACGGTGGAAAAGGTATTCTTTTACATCGTGGTTACCCAATTGACCAACTTGCCAATAACGCTGATTACTTAGAAGTATGTTACATACTTCTTTACGGTGAAGCCCCATCTCGAGCTGAGTACGAAAAGTTCAAGACTACCGTGACACGTCACACTATGGTGCATGAGCAAATTGCTAGTTTCTTCCACGGCTTCCGCCGTGACGCTCACCCTATGGCTGTAATGTGTGGTGTTGTAGGTGCTCTAGCGGCGTTCTACCACGACTCACTTGATGTAAACAACGATACACACCGTGAAATTGCGGCATACCGCCTGATTTCAAAAATGCCGACACTGGCAGCAATGTGTTACAAATATTCAATCGGTCAGCCGTTTATCTACCCACGTAACGATCTTGGCTACGCAGAAAACTTCTTACACATGATGTTTGCAAACCCATGTGAAGAGTATGAAGTGAACCCTATCGTCGCTCGTGCAATGGATAAAATCTTTACTCTACACGCTGATCACGAACAGAATGCTTCTACGTCTACAGTACGTCTTGCTGGTTCATCTGGTGCTAACCCGTTTGCATGTATCGCTGCAGGTATCGCATCACTTTGGGGCCCAGCTCACGGCGGTGCAAACGAAGCTTGTCTGCGTATGCTTGAAGAGATCGGTAGCGTAGATAACATTGAAGAATACGTTGCGAAAGCAAAAGACAAAGATGACCCATTCCGTTTGATGGGCTTCGGTCACCGTGTTTACAAGAACTACGATCCACGTGCAACAGTAATGCGCGAAGCGTGTCACGAAGTACTTAAAGAGCTAAACATCCAAGATCCACTACTAGACGTAGCAATGGAACTTGAGCGTATCGCTCTATCTGATGAGTACTTTGTTTCTAAGAAGCTATACCCGAACGTAGATTTCTATTCAGGTATCATTCTGAAAGCAATCGGCATTCCAGTGTCTATGTTCACAGTAATCTTCGCGATGTCTCGTACTATCGGTTGGATTGCACACTGGAACGAGATGCACAGCGATCCGACGAACCGTATCGGTCGCCCTCGTCAGCTATATACTGGTGAAGAACAACGTGACTTTAAAGCACTTTACGAACGTGAATAGTCGCTATAAAGCATAATGTTAAAAGGGGTTGATGTAAGAACATCAACCCCTTTTCTTTTCTACGGGATACAATCGACTCGTATCCCTCATCTCGCATCTGTTCTTAAACCGGATTATCGATATCGATAAACTCAACATCCAATCCATGCTCTTTTGCTAACCACTCGCCCAATGCTTTAACACCGTAGCGTTCTGTTGCATGGTGACCTGCGGCAAAGTAATGGATGTCTTGCTCACGAGCCGAGTAAGTTGTGCGCTCTGAAATTTCACCAGAGATAAATGCATCAATACCTTGAGAAGCCGCCAGCTCAATGTAATCTTGACCACCACCAGTACACCAACCTACCGTTTCAATCATTTTATCGGCGTTTTCAGGAGCAATATGCAGTGGTTTACGATTTAGAACATGATCAATTTTTTCTGAAAACTCAGCACCTGTCATTGGTTTTTTTAATTTACCAAACATTGCAACCGATTGTGGGTGCCCTTCCAAGCCACCTTCTACCTCAATATCAAGCAGCTCAGCGAGCTTGGCGTTGTTACCAAGTTCAGGGTGGATATCGAGAGGTAAGTGATAACCTAGAAGATTAATGTCATTCTTAATCAGAGTACGAATGCGCTTGCCCTTCATGCCACGAATCGCTTCTGACTCACCTTTCCAAAAGAAACCGTGATGAACCAACAAAGCATCGGCATTCAATTCTACCGCTTTATCAATCAGAGCTTGAGAGGCTGTTACACCAGTAACGATGCGCTTCACTTCAGATGCACCCTCGACTTGAAGACCATTCGGGCAGTAATCTTTAATCTGTTGTGGCTGCAGTTTTTCGTTAAGTAGCTTTTCTAATTGTAAGTTATTCATTTTTATTTCCAGCTTACCTTTATAATAACGTCGTTATATCAATTTACGGGTAGAATGTCGAAAGCCCCACGATGAGTTTATGAGGAAGAGATGACAGCACTGCAACGTTTTTACCAATGGGTCATCGACTCACCACCATTACTAGAAATCAAGCCACCGATTTCTGATCTCACAGCATTCTCAAACCACCAAGAGCTCGACGACGCACATACTTATGATGGTAATCCTAGATTAGGCTTTCTCTACCAACACTTATGTGAACAAGTCATCACTGCTTCGGATAATTATTCAATCAAGCACGATGAGATCCAGATTAATGTTGAGGGTAGAACACTCGGCGCAATCGACTTTATTCTCGAAAAAGCGAACGACCAAAAGTTAGAACACTGGGAAGTGGCGATTAAGTTTTATCTGCTCCACGAACAAACTTGGTTTGGCCCCAACTCTCACGATCAATTGGATAAGAAGCTCGAAAGGATGCTCAGCCACCAGCTTGGTATGTCATCTTCATCCGCTTTTATTGAGCAGTATCCAGAGATCGATGTCGACTCAAAACATCTCCTCATGCAAGGTCGTCTATACACCAACCCATTCTTAGAACAAAACGTACCTACTGAATGTTTGGGCTACGACATTAACCCGAGCCAAGTAAACGGCTTTTGGTGCTATCAAAACCAAGCTCATCTAATCACTGAAGCGCTCTACCCTCTCACCAAAGAACAATGGGCGGCAGGGACGGATGATTTCAGCAGTAAGCCTATCACCGAGTTTGGTGATCGCTTCGTCCATGGGCAAACCAAGTCCGGGCAATTCTGGTTTGTGATGCCACAAAGTTGGCCACACGGTTAGTCGTCTAAGCTAACTCACTTACCTTTTCCCGCTTATTACACGCAACCAGCACAAATAAAAAGGGCTGATGTTTTCACATCAACCCTTCTATCTATTTAGCTTTTATATCCAGTAATCAAATTTCGATTACAGACCAGCCGCTGCAAATACTTGGTTCACAATCTCTTGAGCTTCTGCTTCGATTGCTTTCAGGTGCTCTTCACCCTTAAAGCTTTCACAGTAAATCTTGTAGATGTCTTCAGTGCCTGATGGACGAGCAGCAAACCAACCGTTCTCAGTGGTCACTTTCAGGCCACCAATCGCAGCGCCATTACCTGGAGCATGCGTTAAGCGAGCAGTAATCGCATCGCCAGCAAGTGTTTCAGCAGAAACCATCTCTGGAGATAGCTTTTTAAGCACGTCTTTTTGTGCGCCATTTGCTACCGCTTGAATACGGTTGTACTTAGATTCACCGTGTTTAGCGGCAAGTTCTTCGTAGTATTCTTGTGGGTTCTTACCTGTCACAGCTGTGATCTCAGCCGCAAGTAGGCAAAGAATCAGGCCATCTTTATCTGTTGACCAAGGCGTACCGTCTTTACGTAGGAAAGAAGCACCTGCACTCTCTTCACCACCAAAACCAAACTGACCGTTATATAAGCCATCAACAAACCATTTGAAACCAACTGGCACTTCACAAAGTTCGCGACCTAGGTCAGCAACAACACGGTCAATCAAAGCGCTTGATACTAGTGTTTTACCAACAGCAACATCTTTGCCCCAACCTTCACGGTTACGGTATAGGTAATCAATACAAACTGCTAAGAAGTGGTTTGGATTCATCAAGCCTTTAGGTGTCACGATGCCGTGGCGATCGTAATCAGGGTCGTTACCAAACGCTAGAGCGTACTCGTCTTTAAGAGCCAGTAAGCCTGCCATTGCGTATGGAGAAGAACAGTCCATACGAACCACGCCATCTTTATCTAGAGACATAAATTGGAATGAAGGGTCAACCGCTTCACTTACCAGAGTAAGATCTAGATTGTACGCTTTACCAATTTGACGCCAGTAATCAATACCGCTGCCACCCAGTGGATCAACACCAATCTTGATGTTTGCTTTCTGGATCGCTTCCATATCAACGACGTTAACCAAATCAGCGACGTATGGCGCCACTAGGTCGACTTCTTTTACTAGCTCAGACTGTTTAGCCTGTGCGATAGGCGTACGCTTAACACCTTGCATTTGCTCAGCAATGATCACGTTCGCACGGTCTTCAATCGCTTGAGTCAATTCAGCTTCAGCTGGGCCACCGTGTGTCGGGTTGTATTTAATACCGCCGTCTTGAGGTGGGTTATGTGAAGGCGTGATAACAATGCCGTCGGCTTTTTTGTCATTCACTAGGTTGTGCGTAAGAATCGCGTGCGAGATACCCGGTGTTGGAGTAAAGCCGTTGTTTTCTTGAATAATAACTTCAACACCGTTCGCTACAAGCACTTCGATAACCGTAGAGAACGCAGGCTCAGATAGAGCGTGAGTATCTTTACCTAAGAAAAGAGGGCCAGTTGTACCTTGCTCGGCACGAACTTCAGCAACCGCTTGTGCAATTGCTAGAATGTGATTTTCGTTAAATGTTGATTTGTCTGCTGTACCGCGGTGACCTGAAGTACCGAAAAGTACTTTATGATCTGGGTTCGTAGCATCCGGTTGCTGTAAGAAATAGTTAGCAACTAAAGCCGGGATATTATGAAGATCTTCCTGCTGAGCTTTCTGCCCAGCACGAGGGTGCATAGCCATTTTTCGACATCCTTATATATAAAATTTAAAAACAAAAAAACCTCATAATATCTTCTTATCCATGGATATTATGAGGTTTAAATCAGATTTCGTTAAATTGAACCTGTTACTTTTTCTATCAATTCTGCTTGGAAACTCATGCGGCTCATAAGCTGCTCAACCATCTGTCTTTTTCGGCTTGTATTGTTATTAGTAATAACCCAAAAAGGACTTTGTGGAATAGCTTTAGGCTTAGTCGTGTTGCCGTTTGCTAGCAACGTCGCTTCGTTATCTGCAAAGTAAACGCGCTTACGGCCTTTTACTTGAGTTGCTTCTGAAAAGCTTAAAGGGTCGATTTTATGCAGTGTTGATAACACAAGCATGAAACGATCAATGGCTTTCTTTAGTGATGCAAACTCATCTGATATTAGTAGTGAGCGCATTTCTTTAACGCCATCGAACTTCTCTGGAGTAAAGCCTACCTCTTTGCTAACAACGATACCTTTTGGCTCAACGATCTCTTCGATCGGAGCCATGCCTTGGCTATCAACCTGTAACAAGCGGCGCAGAATATCTGAAGCGCTTTCGCCAATACGTTCTGTCTGACCCGCAATAAAACGGTATAGGTCCTCATCAACCTCAATTGTTTTCATTCGCTTTTCACAATCTCAATGTTTAAACTCTGGGGGATTATAGCGAGATCCGCGCGGATACTCTACGTCAAACCCACCATGAATAAGATAAAAATGTCAGTACAGCTCAACTATAAAATTGAAGGTGAGGGTCACACCATTGTTTTGATCCATGGATTATTCGGTAATCTGGACAACCTTGGCTTGCTCGCTAGGGATCTAAAAGCCGATCATCAAGTGCTTAGTATCGATCTACGTAACCACGGCCAATCTTTCCATAGTGACACTCATGACTACCAAGCGATGGCGCAAGATGTCTCTCAACTGTTGAAAGATCTCGAGTTAGACGACGTCACTGTGATTGGTCACTCGATGGGTGGCAAGGTTGCCATGGCACTCACCCAACACCTAGAGCTACGTAAACTGATCGTACTGGACATGGCACCGGTCGCTTACACCCAAAGTCGCCATGATAACGTATTCGCAGGCCTTCAAGCCGTGATAGAAGAAAAACCAGAATCTCGCTCTGAAGCACTTAAAGTACTCGCAAAACATATTGAAATCGACGGGGTTCGCCAGTTCTTAACGAAATCACTATTCAAGTCAGAACAAGGCATTATGGAGTGGCGCTTTAACGTCGCGTCACTACTTGCAAACTACGCTCACATCATTGGTTGGGAACCGATCGACAAAACCTCGGTCAAAACCTTGCTAATAAAAGGTGGGGATTCTGACTACCTCACGGCTGAGCACCAAACTGCAGTTCAGCAGCAATTTTCTAACGCAAAGGCGCACGTCATTGCCAATACGGGTCATTGGCTACACGCAGAAAAGCCAGCTGAAGTACTCAGAGCAATACGAAAATTCATCGCTTAAGCGCGCTTTTTCATGCCGATAAATGAGAGCTGAGTAATCACTGCAGATTAACTTTATCTCGCAACAGTGATATAGTGCGCCCAAGCAAAATTGGTATATAAGGTTCCCATGCTTTACGACTACATGAACATCATTGAATCTGTTGGTTTAGATCTCCTGTTTGCCGCGATTTTCTTTTTAATCGGTATGGCAATTAAGGACGTTCTCAAGCAGGGAAATGTTCCTCCATTTGGTCGTCGCATCGTATGGTTAGTACTTTTCCTTGGCTGTGCGGGTTTTATCGCCAAAGGGATAATCCAACTAAGCTGGGAAGGAACTGGGATCTAACGATTCTCTTCCGAACTTTATCACACCGACAACAGACAAAATGAAAGGTAATGATTCTATGGCAAGTGTAGGTCTCTTCTTTGGTAGCGATACAGGTAACACTGAAGCTGTTGCTAAGATGATTCAAAAGCAATTGAGCAAACAGCTCGTTCACGTTCAAGACATTGCAAAAAGCAGCAAAGAAGATATCGATAACTTCGATCTACTGCTGCTTGGTATCCCTACGTGGTACTACGGCGAAGCACAATGTGATTGGGATGACTTTTTCCCAGAGCTAGAAGCTATTGATTTCTCAACTAAGCTTGTTGCTATCTTTGGTTGTGGCGACCAAGAAGATTACGCAGAATACTTCTGTGATGCTATGGGTACTATCCGTGACATCGTTGAAGCGAAAGGCGGTACTATCCTAGGTCACACATCAACTGAAGGCTACGAATTCGAAGCATCGAAAGGTTTAGTTGAAGGCGATGACAGCCAATTCGTTGGTCTATGTATCGATGAAGACCGTCAACCTGAGCTAACTGATGAGCGCGTATCTAACTGGGTTAAACAAATCCACGAAGAGATGTGCCTAGCAGAGCTAGAAGACTAATTCTCTAGTGGTTGTTAATTGTTACAATTAATAACCATTATGTAGATATGAAAAAACCTCCTTATGGGAGGTTTTTTGCTATTTAAAATCTATTAATTAGCACTCAGCTTCTAATGCTTCATCATCATCTCTAAATTGCGGCTTCTTTCTTACATAGAGGGTGCGTTGAATTTCTGAGACCACATTACCCTGCTTATCTTTCACGTGAATAATAAATTCAGGAAAACACTTTTCACCGAGCTGTGTCTGACGATAGATATCGTCAAGCTGCCCTTGGCTTATCTCAAAATCTGCATACAAGTCCGATTGCCCCGGCTTGATGAAGTTAATGCTCGCTTCTTTATCCCAAACATAATATCGCTCACCTAAAATTCCCATTAACATCAATGAGTAAACGGGATCGGTAAGAGAAAAGATACTGCCGCCATATTGAGTACGATTGGCGTTCTTATTCCACCAGCGTAGCTTAAGTACCGTCTTAACAACCCTAAAGTCAGCGCTAATGTGGGCTATTCGAATACCCGCTCCCCAAAAGGGAGGCCAAATATTAAGAGCAAATTTTACAATGTTGGGTTTATATATTTTTGCGAGTTGCTTATTCATAACAACATTCCATGTTCATATCAGAAACACCGTCACCTTGACTGGTCGTACCTCCACTATAAGTGAGATACTTCCAATTTACAAAACAGATTGTGATGTCAGTAAGTAACCCTTTGAAGTTCGTGGTTTATTGTTATGCCTGACTAAACTATAATGGTATTAATATTGAATTCTGTTAATTGCTGCAGATCATCAACAGGAAAGTATATGTCAGACAATAATCAAGCGCTAAAAGATGCAGGTCTTAAAGTGACCCTTCCACGGCTCAAAATTTTAGAAGTATTACAACAGCCAGACTGCCAACATATTAGTGCTGAAGATTTATATAAGAAGCTGATCGACCTAGGTGAAGAAATCGGTCTTGCAACCGTTTATCGAGTACTTAACCAATTCGATGACGCTGGCATTGTAACTCGTCACCACTTCGAAGGCGGCAAGTCTGTATTTGAACTTTCTACACAGCACCACCACGACCACCTTGTATGTTTAGATTGTGGCGAAGTGATCGAATTCTCTGATGACATCATCGAAGAAAGACAGAAAGAGATTGCTCAGCGTTACAACGTGCAACTGACAAACCACAGTTTGTACTTGTACGGCAAAAGCATTAGCGGAGATTGCAAAGGCAATCCAGACGCCCATAAAGCGAAGAAGTAATACAGAACGCTGGCTTAGGCCGGCGTTTTTTATATAGGGCTCCATAAAGTATCCATGAAAAGAATCCCGCTAGTTAAGGCTTTTACTTTAATTGAGATGTTGGTTGTTGTGGTGATTATCGCCGTACTTGCTGTTGTTGCCCTTCCCCGTTTTCTTAACATTCAAACTGATGGCCGTATCGCTCTGTTTGATGCTTCTCAATCTCAATTTCAAACTGCGATAACGTTCGCGCATAGTAAATGGCTAGTGAATGGAGGCGGTAATTCAGAAATGAACGACCTTCCAGGCTTCGGCGAGGATGCTAACGGTAACCCACAGCTAGATATCAACGATGAGGGTTACCCTTTAGGTGTTGATAAAAATTCGCCAATGGGCGCGCCCTACAATATAGGTCAAGGCCATCAAGGTTGTGTCGCTATCTGGGACGCGATTATGAACAGCGATCTTACGGTTACAACCGATCGAGACAATTTTGATGGATTCGATTTTGTATCGCGCCGCCAAAATCTAACCTTTTTAACTAAAGAGGGCGATTCTGTTACTGCTCAAGCGCTCTGCTATTACATCTTCACAGCTGAAGGTCATCATAGAAATCCAGACAGAGCTGAATACGTATTTTGGTATAACTCCCGCACTGGTGAAATCACGAACTCTCGACCAGATGATATATAACTTGAGCGAGTAGAGTAAATTAGCAACGTCCTCTCTAGGCACATATCCGCAGACACAAAAAAACCGGCTCTAAGCCGGTTTTTTATTGGGTCGTTTTTAACAAACTAAATGCTCAAGCATTAAGCTTCAGTTTTACCCCAAGTATCACGTAGACCAACCGTACGGTTGAAGACTAGTGCATCTGCTTTAGAGTCTTTCGAATCCACACAGAAGTAGCCTGTACGTTCAAACTGGTACGCTTGCTCTGCAACACCTTCTGCTAGGCTAGGTTCAACAAAACCGTTTAGCGTAACAAGTGATTCAGGGTTTAACGTTGCAGCGAAGTCATCAGCAGCGGCTGGGTTTGGCACTGTGAATAAACGATCGTACAAACGAATCTCAGCAGGTAGCGCTTTATCAGCCGACACCCAGTGGATAACGCCTTTCACTTTGCGGCCATCTGCAGGGTTCTTACCCAGTGTTTCATTATCGTAAGAACAGAAGATAGTCGTAATGTTGCCTTCTGCATCTTTTTCGATACGTTCAGCTTTGATCACGTAAGCGCCACGTAGACGAACTTCTTTGCCTAGAACCAAACGCTTGTACTTCTTGTTTGCTTCTTCACGGAAGTCATCACGCTCAATCCAAACTTCACGGGTAAATGGTACTTCGCGAGTGCCCATTTCTGGCTTGTTTGGATGGTTTGCAACAGTTAACGTTTCTACTGCATCTGCTTCGTAGTTTTCGATAACGATCTTAACTGGCTCCAGAACGGCCATTGCACGAGGTGCATTTTCGTTCAGATCATCACGAATGCAAGACTCAAGTGAACCGAACTCAATCATGTTCTCTTGCTTTGTCACGCCAATACGCTTACAGAATTCACGAATAGAGCTTGAAGTAAAACCACGACGACGCAGGCCAGAAATAGTAGGCATACGTGGGTCATCCCAACCTTGAACTAGGTTTTCAACCACAAGTTGGTTCAGCTTACGCTTAGACATCACTGTGTATTCAAGATTCAGGCGACTAAACTCGTACTGACGAGGTTGGCAATCAATCGTGATGTTATCTAGAACCCAATCGTACAAACGACGGTTATCTTGGAATTCAAGCGTACAGATAGAGTGCGTAATACCTTCCAGCGCATCAGAGATACAGTGAGTAAAGTCGTACATTGGGTAAATGCACCACTTGTCAGCTGTTTGATGGTGGTGAGCAAAACGAACACGGTAGATAACAGGATCGCGCATAACCATGAACGAAGAGCTCATGTCGATCTTAGCACGCAAACACGCTTTACCTTCTTCAAAGCCACCGTCACGCATTTTTTCAAACAACGCTAGGTTCTCTTCAGGGCTGCGGTCCCGGTATGGGCTCGCTTTACCTGGCTCTTTTAGCGTGCCACGGTACTCACGGATTTGATCAGGACTTAGCTCGTCAACATACGCTAAGCCTTTATTAATTAATTCCACAGCATAAGCGTAAAGCGTATCGAAGTAGTTTGATGAGTAACAAATATCACCAGACCATTCGAAGCCTAACCAGCTTACATCATTCTTAATTGACTCAACGTATTCAACGTCTTCTTTTTCAGGGTTTGTATCATCGAAACGAAGATTACATTGTCCCTGGTAGTCCTGAGCAATACCAAAGTTCAAGCAAATAGATTTAGCGTGACCAATGTGCAGGTAGCCATTTGGCTCCGGCGGGAAACGAGTATGCACGCTACTGTGTGTACCATCCGCTAAATCTTTATCAATAATTTGGCGAATGAAATTCGATGGACGAGCCTCAGCTTCACTCATCTATAGCACCTCTATGTATTTAGTATTGTCAGAGAAAGTTATCTTTCGTCCCCAAGAAAACGGTCGCTTTTAGCACCGGTCAAAGATTGAAAGATCATTGTTGCTAATCATCCACAATTCTTTGCCTTTGCACAATAAGAACCGTCCGTTAATTGCGAATATTTCTGCTATTCGATGAAGAATAGAACGAACCGTGTTCAGTAGCCTTAAACAGCAGGCACAAAAAAGCCTCCCATGTGGGAGGCTTTCAATTTGATACTTACTTAAGAGTAACTTTACGTCTTAATTAAGTACTTCCTTTACTATGGAAGTTTTACATCAGATAGGTCTTCACCTGCACCGATAGCTTTCATTTCGCCAGCTACGATTTCAGCTAGTGGGCCTAGGATAACCTGTAGGTTATTTTCACCTAGTTTTACCACACCTTTAGCACCTAGTTTCTTAAGAACAACTTCATCAGCGACAGAGCGGTCTTTAAGAGTTAGGCGTAGACGAGTGATACAAGCGTCGATTGAAGTTAGGTTGTCGTGACCACCTAGAGCTTTCAGGTATTGACGTGCAAGGTCGCCCTTTGGTGCGTCGCCAGCAGGAGCTGCAACAGCTTCGTCATCATCTTCACGACCTGGCGATTTCAAGTTGAAAGCGCGGATTGCGAAAGAGAAAGTGAAGAAGTATAGAGCACCGAAACCAAGACCGATTAGTAGTAGTACGAATGGTTTAGTTGCTAGACCCCAGTTCAATACGAAGTCGATAAGACCAGCAGAGAAACCGAAACCGTGCAGAGTACCAAACATGTTAGCAACTACTAGAGACAGACCTGTAAATACAGCGTGCATTGCGTATAGAGCAGGAGCTAGGAATACGAACATGAATTCTAGCGGCTCTGTGATACCTGTTAGGAATGAACAGAATGCAACTGAGAATAGTGCGCCACCAACTTGGCTACGTTTTTCAGCAGGAGCAGCTAGGTACATTGCAAGTGCAGCACCTGGTAGACCGAACATCATTACTGGGAAGAAACCGTTCATGAATACGCCAGCGCCTTTATCGCCGCCGAAGAAACGGTGTAGGTCACCAGATTTAACAGTTTCAGTCACTTCTTTAACTACAGTAGTGATTTCTGGAGTTACAGAGTTAGCGAATGTGAATGTGTGCTCTTGGCCAACAACTAGAGTTTTAGCCAGTGCTGGGTCAACACAAAGTTGAGTGATGTTAGCGAATGCGCCTTGACCAGCAACGATGATCTCTTGACATGTACCCATACCAAACCAGAAGTATGAGTTCAATACGTGGTGTAGACCTACAGGGATAAGTGCACGGTTAAGAGTACCGTAAACGAATTGGCCGATAGCGCCAGACGTTGATACTGCGTGAGCCAGTGCGTCTAGACCAGATTGAACACCAGGCCAAACCACACCAGACACAGCACCCGCAACAAGTGCAAATAGACCGGCCATGATAGGTACTAAACGTTTACCCGCGAAGAAAGCCAGCCACTCTGGAAGGCGTGTCGCGTGGAAAGCGTTGTAAGAGTGACCTGCGATGATACCTGCGAAGATACCGCCGAAGAATGACATGTTAACGTCTGCGTTAATTGTCGTTGCTGTAGCAGTTAGTACGAAGTAAGCAACTGCACCAGCAAGACCTGCTGCGCCGTTACCGTCTTTAGAAAGACCAATCGCGATACCTAGACCAAAGAGCAATGGTAGGTTACCGAAGATAGCACCACCAGCTTGCGCCATGAATGGAATATCAAGTAGATCGCCTTGACCTAAACGTAAAAGAAGCGCCGCAATCGGAAGCGTTGCGATTGGTAGCATTAACGCCTTACCAAGCTTCTGTGCATATCCTAGAATATTCACCAGTTGTTTCCCCCTATAGGATTTTTTAGAATTCGTTTGAGAAACTTATTTTAGTCGCTCAATTTAGTCCTATTCAGTGTATTCAATTAATTTTGCTCCGCAAATTAAAACCTTACCATTTGTGATCCTAATCACCAGTTTTTACCAAATCCAGAGGTTTTTGCTAGCGAGATCATAAAACTTATTTTATCATTCAAAAAAATGAACATTTATAGATAAAATCCAAATCTAATCATTAGGTAAAAAGATGGTATCTGCGGGCTTCTATTGCCGTATGAATAATCATTAACAATGAACCTAAATGTATAATAACGATCAGTTGTTCATATATTTTTCAACTACTTAAATAGCTTCCTATATTGAAGCCGTTTGCCCATAAAAGATAAATCGTTACGTAAATGATGCTCGCAAACTAAGTCCGCATTTAGGTAACGAACGAATTTAAAAGATCTCACGAAATAAGGATTAGCTGACTATGTACGCGCTAAGTAACTGTAAAATTTACACTGGTAGTGATGTTCTGACCGATCATGCTGTTGTAATCGAAAACGAACTGATCAAAAAAGTCTGTCCTATCTCTGAATTGCCAGAGGGAATCGAGGTTCGCGACCTAGACGGAGCAAACCTAAGTCCAGGTTTCATTGACCTACAACTGAACGGTTGTGGCGGTGTAATGCTTAACGATGAGATCACTGCAGAAACCATGCAGATCATGCACAAAGCAAATCTGAAATCTGGCTGTACTAGCTTCTTACCAACGCTTATCACCTCTTCAGACGAAGATATGCGTGCCGTTATTACGGCAGCTCGTGAGTACCACAACCAGTACCAAAACCAATCTTTAGGTCTGCACCTAGAAGGTCCGTACTTGAACGTTGCGAAAAAAGGCATCCACAGCGTCGATCACATTCGTAAGTCTGACAACGAAATGATTGAGCTTATCTGTGACAACAGTGACCTTGTTGCAAAAGTTACATTAGCTCCAGAGTTAAACGACCCTGAACACATTGAACGCCTGCACAAAGCTGGCGTTGTCGTTTCTATCGGCCACACCAACGCAACTTATGCAGAAGCACGCCAAGGTTTCGAATCTGGTATCACGTTCGCTACTCACCTATTCAATGCAATGACCCCTATGGTCGGTCGTGAACCGGGCGTTGTAGGCGCGATTTACGACACACCAGAGGTTTACGCTGGGATCATTGCCGACGGTTTCCACGTTGATTACGCAAACATCAGAATTGCGCATAAAATCAAGGGAGAAAAGTTGGTATTAGTGACGGATGCCACAGCTCCTGCAGGTGCTGACATGGAATACTTTATTTTTGTCGGTAAGAAAGTATATTACCGTGATGGTAAGTGTGTTGATGAAAACGGCACACTGGGCGGCTCAGCTCTGACTATGATTGAAGCAGTTCAGAATACAGTTGAGCACGCTGGTATCGCTTTAGACGAAGCTCTTCGCATGGCTACGCTATACCCAGCTACGGCTATCGGTGTAGAAAGCAAGCTAGGTCGAATTAAAAAAGGCATGGTTGCAAACCTAGCTGTATTTGACCGAGACTTTAACGTTAAAGCGACTGTTGTTAACGGACAATACGAGCACAATTAAGTATGAATGGCGGACAAATAGGTAACGTAGACTTAGTTAAACAACTAAACAGTGCGGCGGTATACCGACTTATAGACCAACAAGGGCCTATCAGTCGTATACAAGTGGCTGATGTAAGCCAACTCGCACCGGCAAGTGTTACAAAAATTACCCGCCAACTTTTAGAGCGCGGCCTAATTAAAGAGGTTGCGCAGCAAGCGTCTACTGGCGGTAGACGCGCTATCTCCCTAACCACAGAAGTAGAACCTTTTCATTCTGTCGCTGTGCGTTTAGGTCGAGACTACATTCAAATAAGCCTTCATGACCTTGGCGGTCGTGAGTTGGCTTTCCAACAGCAAGACCTGAATTATTCAGACCAGTCAGACCTTACCCAAGGCTTGGTTAATAATTTGAAGGCTTTCATTGCTGAACACCAACCAAAGATCGATCAGCTGATTGCTATTGGTGTCACGCTTCCAGGCTTGGTTAACCCAACGACAGGTGTTGTTGAGTACATGCCAAACACGGATATCGATAACCTGGCTTTAAGTGACATTATTCGCGACACATTCCATGTCGCTTGTTTTGTGGGCAACGATGTTCGCGGAATGGCGCTTGCTGAGCACTACTTCGGTGCAAGTAAAGACAGCCAAGACTCTATTTTAGTGAGTGTTCACCGTGGTACCGGCGCAGGTATTATCGTAAATGGTCAGGTTTTCTTAGGTCACAACCGCAACGTAGGTGAGATTGGCCATATCCAAATCGATCCGCTAGGCGAGCAATGCCAATGTGGTAACTTCGGTTGTCTTGAAACCGTAGCAGCAAACCCAGCAATCGTTGAACGCGTGCAGAAGCTGATTAAACAAGGCTATGAGTCTTCTTTAACAGAGCTTGAGCATATTACGATTCAAGACGTTTGTGACCACGCGATTAATGGTGATGAGCTAGCCAAGCAAAGCTTAGTTCGAGTAGGAAACCAGTTAGGTAAGGCTATCGCGATGACGATTAACTTATTTAACCCTCAAAAAGTTATCATTGCTGGCGATATTACCAAGGCACAAGAGATTGTTTTCCCTGCAATTAAGCGCAATGTGGAGAATCAGTCGTTAACGACTTTCCATAGCGGCTTGCCTATTGTAGCATCACAGATCGATAAACATCCTACGATGGGAGCTTTTGCCATGATTAAGCGCGCCATGCTCAACGGCGTGTTACTGCAGAAGCTTCTCGAAGACTAGAGAAAAACAATTCTGATTTTCCGCGGGCCGTGTTTGTATAAACACGGCCCGTTTTTTTAAGCTAGGGAACTACAACAACAAGTTATGGAACTTATATTAATATCCACTGCGTTTATCGCAGGATTTATTGCTTTAAAGTGTCACCTTCCCCCATTAGTTGGTTTTTTGGTTGCAGGCTTTGGGCTTTTTGCCTTTGGCTTTGAAACCAATGACACCATCATTACTTTAGCTGACCTTGGTGTCACGCTGCTTCTATTTACTATCGGCTTAAAGCTCGATATCAAAACCCTACTCTCTAAAGAGATCTGGGCTGGCGCGACAATCCACAACCTTTTGTCCACTCTGTTTTTCGCCGTCGCCCTGTTTGGCTTTAAGTTCTTAGGTATTTCATCGCTAGCTGCCATGTCGGTAGAACAGATCGTTCTGCTCGGTTTTGCTCTTTCATTCTCTAGTACGGTATTTGCGGTTAAGACTCTGCAAGAGAAAGGCGAAATGAATGCGACCTACGGAACGTTAGCGATTGGTATCTTGGTCATGCAGGATATCTTCGCCGTAGTATTCTTAACGGCTTCTACGGGCAAAATACCTGAGTGGTATGCGATTGCTCTGTTTGCCCTACCCTTATTACGCCCACTGTTCTACAAAGTGCTCGATTGGGTTGGTCACGGTGAGATGCTGGTTCTTTCAGGCATCTTCTTCGCATTAGTCGTCGGTGCTGGTTTATTCCATTTGGTTGGTGTGAAACCAGACTTGGGGGCTCTTGTTTTAGGTATGTTACTTGCTGGTCACCCAAAAGCCTCAGAATTATCAAAGTCGCTGTTTAACCTTAAAGAACTTTTCCTTGTCTGTTTCTTCTTGAACATTGGTTTGTCAGAGCAACCAACCATTCAAGGCTTTATGCTCGCAATCTTGTTCTTGCTGATGCTGCCAGTGAAAGGTGTTCTCTACTTCTTGGTACTCAACCGCTTCAAGTTCCGTGTTCGAACGTCTCTACTTGCCTCGCTATCACTGTTTAACTATAGCGAGTTTGGCCTCATCGTTGGTGGTCTCGCCTTCAAGATGGGCTGGATGTCAGGCGACATCTTGGTGGCTGTGGCGATTGCTGTTTCACTGTCGTTCTTAATCGCAGCACCTTTAAACCGAGCTGGTCACAAGCTTTATCAGCAGTCAGGTAAATGGCTAAAAGAGCATGCGTCAGAAAAGCTTCACCGACGTGATAAGCGAATTGACCCAGGTCGTGCCCAAGTGCTGATTCTTGGTATGGGACGAATTGGTACTGGTGCTTATGACGAATTACGTTCTCGCTACGGCAAGGTGAGCTTAGGTGTCGAAGTTCGTGAAGAAGCTGCGCACAACCACAGAAGCCATGGCAGAAACGTAATTTCTGGTGACGCAACTGACCCGGATTTCTGGGAACGCATCTTAGATACGGCCAACGTAAAACTGGTGATTTTGGCAATGCCTCACCACCAAGGTAATCAAACCGCTTTAGAGCAATTGAAGTCACGTAACTTTAAAGGCCAAATTGCGGCTATTGCTGAATATCCAGATCAACTCGAAACACTGAAAGAGAATGGCGTTGATGCGGCATTTAACATTTACAGCGAGGCTGGTAGTGGTTTTGCTCGCCACGTTTGCGAACAGTTAAATCCAAATATCAATAAAATCTAGTATTAGACCGTGTTCAACTAAACCTCTCAAAACTGACTATTTTTCGCACTTTTGAGAGGTTTTTGTTTAAAAAACCAACCGCAATTAAACACCACACACCAAAACCACATAAAAATTAGATAATTTCTAACAGATCACCCTTTATATTATTTTTTTGCTCACATCCGGTTGCTTTTTTTAGCCAGAATGGCAAATTGAATGCAGTTGATTTGGAAATTATTTAAAAGGAAGTTCTATGTGTTCAGTATTTGGCATTCTCGACATTAAAAGTGATGCCGCAGCACTTCGCCCTATTGCTTTAGAAATGTCTAAAAAGCTTCGTCATCGTGGTCCAGACTGGTCTGGTATCTATGCAGGTGAAAAAGCAATCCTTGCTCATGAACGTCTTGCTATTGTTGGCTTGAACAGTGGTGCTCAACCACTATACAGCCAAGACAAAAAGCACATTCTTGCAGTGAACGGTGAGATTTATAACCACAAAGAACTTCGCGCACGTTATGAAGATAAGTACCAGTTCCAGACTGATTCTGACTGTGAAGTTATCCTAGCGCTATACCAAGAGATGGGTGCAGACCTTCTAGAAGAGCTTAACGGTATTTTCGCCTTCGTTTTATACGATGAAGACAAAGACGAATACCTAGTGGGCCGCGACCATATTGGTATCATCCCGCTTTACCAAGGTTACGATGAGCACGGTAACTACTACGTTGCTTCAGAGATGAAAGCATTGGTTGAAGTATGTAAGACGATCAGTGAATTCCCTCCTGGTAGCTTCTACTCTTCGAAAGATGCAGAACCTCAACGCTACTATATCCGCGATTGGAACGAGTACGCTGCGGTACAAGGCAACAGCACAAGCAAAGAAGAACTGACTGAAGCACTAGAAGCAGCTGTTAAACGCCAACTAATGACTGACGTTCCTTACGGTGTACTTCT
Source organism: Vibrio sp. ZF 223 (assembly GCF_003050585.1). NCBI lineage: Bacteria > Pseudomonadati > Pseudomonadota > Gammaproteobacteria > Vibrionales > Vibrionaceae > Vibrio > Vibrio sp. ZF 223. Next base: position 30,625 of record NZ_PIGB01000002.1, on the reverse strand, counting down.
ATCTGGTGGCCTTGATTCATCAATTACTTCAGCGGTCGCTAAACGCTTTGCTGCAATGCGTATCGAAGATGATGAGCAATCTGAAGCTTGGTGGCCACAACTGCACTCATTCGCAGTTGGCCTTGAAGGCGCACCAGATCTTATCGCTGCTCGTGAAGTTGCGGACAAGATCGGTACTGTGCACCACGAGATGACTTACACCATTCAGGAAGGCTTAGATGCGATCCGTGATGTTATCTACCATATCGAGACTTACGATGTAACGACGATTCGTGCATCAACGCCAATGTACTTACTTGCTCGTAAGATCAAAGCAATGGGCATCAAAATGGTATTGTCTGGTGAAGGTGCTGATGAAATCTTTGGTGGCTACCTTTACTTCCATAAAGCGCCAAACGCAAAAGAGTTCCACGAAGAAACAGTACGTAAGCTACTTGCTCTAAGCATGTTCGACTGTGCTCGCGCAAACAAATCATTGGCAGCATGGGGCGTTGAAGGTCGTGTACCATTCTTAGACAAAGAGTTTATCGATGTCGCAATGCGCCTGAACCCTGAAGACAAGATGTGTGGTAACGGTAAGATGGAGAAACACATCCTGCGTGAGTGTTTTGAAGACTACCTACCAGATTCAATCGCATGGCGTCAAAAAGAGCAATTCTCTGATGGTGTTGGCTACGATTGGATTGATACATTGAAAGCAACGGCTGAAGCAAAAGTAACGGATCAACAAATGGAAGCTGCTAAGTTCCGTTTCCCTTACAACACGCCAACAACCAAGGAAGGTTATGCTTACCGTGAAATCTTTGAGGAGCTATTCCCTCTAGAATCTGCGGCAGAGTGTGTACCAGGTGGACCTTCAGTTGCTTGTTCATCAGCAAAAGCGATTGAGTGGGATGAGTCATTCAAAAACTGTGTCGACCCATCGGGCCGTGCAGTACAAGCCGTTCACAACGATGCTTACAACGCTTAGAGCGTTTTGAACAAACCCTAAAGACTAAAAAAGGCGCATGATGCGCCTTTTTATTTTTAAGCCTATTTTTTATTGTTGCAGTTATGCGTGAGCTTTTAGTGCTTCGTTCTCAATACTGATAGGAACCACGTGGCTGATCATTTTTACCAACATAATCGATCGAGCCTCACCGTCTTTCTGATCGAAAATAGCCTCAACCCCGGCAAACTGGCCACTCTGAATCTTAACCACCTGCCCAGATTCAAACTCAACACAACAATCTTCAGTTTCGATGCTGTAGCACTTCTCAAACTCTTTGAGTTCAAAAACCAAGTCACCTTGGACCTCATGCGGCCTTGCGCCGAACTTAATAAAGTCCACCACACCGCGCGTTGAACGAACAGTCGTGAAGCTAGGACCTTGCTCATAGTCAAAGCGAACAAAGATGTAAGATGGAAACAGCGGCTCTTTGACCTGCTTTTCTTTCCCTCTCACCACTTTTTCGACTTCTATTTGAGGATAAAAGCACTCTACCCCTTGATTCTCTAAGTGCTGTTGAGCGCGTTTTTGATCACCACGCTTACAGTAGAGCAAATACCAACGTTTCATTTTACTAGCCATTTTCTATTTTTGAACATTTTACCACAAGCCTAAAACGGTTTAATCACCGTTAATAAAATGAAGACTGATAAGCAAGAAATTATGCGTAACAGACCAACTTATCAACAAAAAGTCATAGGTCCGAAAAGTGGTTAAGCATTGTACAGGGATCATTTACAGATAAAAAGGCGCATTCTTGTAAGCGTATGTATGCCAGATAAATTAAACACACCATACCCTATGAAGATCAAAATGATACAACAAGTCAATGCATTTCACTTTTATTATTCGGTAATTCTTTTAAAAAGCTCACTATGCATCCAGCCCAAAACTGGAAAATTAGTTTGCAGCACGCATTATCTGGGTAACATTGCATAGAAAACCCCTTATTTTCATGCAGTTATAAAAAATTAGTTATCGTAACCATAAAAGACGCCTATTGCAGATGGTTATTCCACTCTGTATACATAAGTGACTATAAAATCTTTTAATACCTAAAATTAGTAAAACTTATGCCAAGCACTCACAACATCTTTGGCCACCCTAGAGGCCTATTTCTACTATTTAGCACAGAGCTATGGGAACGTTTCTCCTACTATGCAATGCGAGCAATTCTTGTTTTATTCTTAACTGATACCACTCTTAATGGTGGCCTTGGTTGGTCAACAAAAGACGCTCTCGATCTCTACGGGATCTACACAGGTTTAGTCTACATCACACCATTAATTGGTGGCTGGATTGCCGATAACTACCTAGGACAACGTAAATCGATCCTAATTGGTGGTGTATTGATGGCTCTAGGCCAATTCACACTGGCTCTACCTAACGGCTTTATTGGCTTAGACCAAGTCAACGCTCTGTACCTTGGTTTAGCACTACTTATCAGTGGTAACGGTATGTTTAAACCAAACATCTCGACCATGGTTGGCGACTTGTACCAAGAAGGTGATAACCGCCGTGATGGTGCTTTCACCATTTTCTACATGGGCATCAACTTAGGCGCACTACTTGGTGGCTTGATTTCCGGTGCAGCAGTGGATTCATTCGGTTGGAAAGCGGGCTTCTTGGCTGCTGGTATCGGTATGGTTATTAGCTTGATCATGCAAATGACGATGGCTCAATCTTGGTTAGGCAACATCGGTTCTGTACCTGCGGCTGCTCGAGCAAAAGAACTGAACAAATCGAAAGAGAAAGCGCCACTAACTAAAGAAGAATTCGACAGACTAAAAGTTATTCTGATTATGGGTCTGTTCGTGATTGTATTCTGGGCGGGCTTTGAACAAGCTGGCGGCCTAATGAACATCTACACTCAACAATATACTGACCGTATGATTGGTGGCTTTGAAGTTCCTGCTGCGTGGTTCCAATCTTTGAACCCATTCTTCATCATTACACTTGCTCCAATCATTGCTGCGTTCTGGGTGAAACTGGGTAAGCGTGAGCCAAACTCACCTGTTAAGTTTGCGATGGCGCTGTTTTTCTTAGCACTTGGCTTTGTGTGCATGATGGGTGCGGTAATGGAGCAAGGTGGTGACCTAACAGTGAAAACATCGATGTTATGGCTAGTAGGTGCCTTCTTCTTCCATACACTTGGTGAGCTTTGTTTATCGCCTATTGGCCTGTCGTTGGTCACTAAGCTAGCTCCACTTCGTTTAGCATCACTAATGATGGGTGCTTGGTTTGGCTTCAATGCGGTTGCAAACTACGTAGCAGGCCTAGTGGGTTCTCACGTTGGTGAGCTTGGCGCGATGTCTATCTTTGGTGGTATCGCGATTACAGCAACAATTAGTGGCGTATTATTGCTTCTTTGTGCTGGTAAGCTTGTATCCTGGATGCATGGTGTAGAAACCAACATGACGCTTGAAGCAGAGCCAAAAGCTGAGACAGCAGAAACGTCTGTTGCTTAATATCTAGAGCTATTTCAAGAAGAAACTTCAAGTTCAAAAAGGGCTGCTCAATGAGCAGCCCTTTTGTTATTTATGCGATAAGACGTAATCAAGGCTCAGCAGCTGTTAGCGATATAGAGCGACTAACTCTGCCATCATATCGATGTGCGAGTCTCTGTCGTTCAAACACATAATGTAGCTAAAGTCCGAACCACCAGCGTCAATGAAAGTATCTTTACACTGGTCTGAAATCTCTTCTAACGTTTCCAAACAGTCAACCGAAAATGCAGGTGCCATGATGTCGATCTTCTTGATACCTTTGCTTGGCAGTGATTCAAGTGTCTCGTCAGTGTATGGCTTCAACCACTCCTCTCGACCAAATCGCGATTGGTAGGTCATGGTGATGTCTTCTTCAGATAAACCTAGCTCAGCAGCAAGCAGCTTTGTCGTTGCTTCACAATGCTGTGGGTAGATATCGCCTTCATCAGCTAAGCGCTTCGGAATACCGTGGAACGAACAAACCAAGTGATCGGCTCTGCCATTTTGTTCCCAATGGCTACGAACGCTTTCAGCCAATGCTTTGGCATAGCTAGGGTGTGAGTAGTAGTCACGAATAAAGCGATAGCTTGGGATAACTGGCATCTGTTTAAAGGCTTTGGTTAAACCATCAGAAACTGCCGCTGTGGTTGTGCCAGAGTACTGAGGATATAAAGGCAGTACGATGATGTCCTCAACGCCCTGGTCCATCAGTTGCTCAACACCAGTCTTAATGCTTGGGTTACCATAGGTCATACCCAGTGCAACCGGCATCTCTAGTTTCTTCTGGAGCTTTTCAGCTTGTCTTTGAGAATACACAAGCAGTGGTGAGCCTTCATCCATCCAGACAGATTGATACAACTTGGCTACTTTGGGTGCTCGAATCGGTAAAATCACCCCGTGCAAGATTGGGCACCAAAGCCAACGGGTTAGGTTTACTACTCGCTTGTCGTGTAAGAATTCACTCAAAAATCGACGAACGCCAGCTGGGGTCGCCGAATCTGGTGTTCCTAAGTTCACCAGTAAAACGCCCTGCTTTTTATTATTTTCCATAGATACCTGAGACCAATATGTGATTTTCTGGAAAGTAATATACTAATCTGCATAAGTTTAAGATCATTGGTTCCCACTAAATGTCTGAATAATCATTCTTTAAATGGGATATCGCAACATCTACTCTCGATTGTGAGCCACCTTCATCAAAAACGGTTTCATCTTGAATGGTGTGTAATCGAATTATCTAGATTGGTATCGTACTAAAAACTGAAACAAAAAAAGCGACCCTTAAGGTCGCTTCCAATATATCAAATTCTAAAACTGGCTGTTAGCCAATTATGCTAGTGCTTTCTCAAGTTCTGCACTAACTTCAGCAACTTGCTTAGTACCGTCAAACTTAAGGTACTGAGTGTTGCCTGCTTCAGCTTCTTTACCGTAGTAAGAGATTAGCGGAGCTGTTTGATCGTGGTATACGCCTAGACGTGCACGAACGGTTTCTTCTTTGTCGTCATCACGTACAACTAGCTCTTCGCCAGTTACGTCATCTTTGCCTTCTTCTTTAGGCGGGTTGTACACAGTGTGGTATGTACGGCCTGAAGGAAGGTGAGCACGACGACCAGCCATACGCTCAACAATCACATCGTCAGCAACGTCGAATTCAACAACGTAATCAACAGCGATGCCCATTTCTTTTAGGCCATCAGCTTGTGGGATTGTGCGTGGGAAACCGTCTAGTAGGAAACCTTTCTCACAGTCATCTTGAGCGATACGCTCTTTGATAAGACCAAGGATAATTTCATCAGAAACTAGCTGACCAGCGTCGATTACTGATTTTGCTTGCTTACCAAGCTCAGTACCCGCTTTGATAGCAGCACGTAGCATGTCACCAGTTGAAATTTGAGGGATACCAAATTTGTTCATGATGAAGTTAGCTTGAGTACCTTTACCCGCGCCAGGAGCACCTAGAAGAATGATGCGCATGTTTAATCCTCTTATAAAATTATGATTTATACCGAAGCTCACTATCCCACCTTCCTCGTTCATATTTAAGATAAACAGGAAAAGTTAGGTAACAGCTGAGGTTAAGCAAAACTGTAAACAGAAGCAAAACGGTAAGTTTCGGTATAACGTTTAAAAATCATACAACTGGAAGAAATTGGTTCCTAGCTCCAGCTGATTAGGTCGAGCATTCTATCACATTAATATTCAATTTGGCTGAATTTACGACTAAAGAATGTATCGGCAACATTTGTTGTGACGATAACGGTGACGTTGACCACGTTTAATAGATTTTCAGCGACGTTCATAAAAAAAGCCCGCATTTGCGAGCTTTTTATTACAATTTTTGGCTTAACCTAAAGTCGAAAGACTAACGCTTTGTCAGTAGCTCGTTGATTGCACCCAAGAATTGTGACGGATCTTCCATTGAGCCCTTTTCAGCCAGCATCGCTTGCCCAAGTAGCAACTCAACCCAACGACCAAACGCTTGCTCGTCTGCTTCATCGGCCATTTGTTTAACCAGAGCGTGCTCAGGGTTAATCTCGAAGATGTACTTCACTTCAGGCGCAGCTTGACCAGCAGCTTCAAGAAGCTTAGCCATTTGCGTGCCCATTTCGAAGTCGTCCGTTACTACAACCGCAGGTGTTGTTGCTAGCTTGAAGGTCGTACGAACTTCTTTAACGCGACCACCTAGGTAAGATTGAGTGCGCTCTACAACAGACTTGAACTCTTCTTCAGTCTCTTTCTGCTTCTCTTTCTCTTCTTCACCTTCAAACTTGCTTAGATCTAAGCCTGCTTTTGTGATCGATTGGAATTGTTTGCCATCAAAGTCAGTTAGATAGTTCATTACGTACTCATCAATGCGATCGTACATTAGAACCACTTCAATACCTTTCGCTTTGAACTGCTCCAAGTGTGGGCTGTTCTTAGCTGCAGCGTAGCTATCCGCTGTTAGGTAGTAAATCTTATCTTGGCCTTCTTTCATGCGTTCAACGTAAGATTCAAGGCTGATGGTTTGTTCAGCAGAATCCACTTCCGTTGACGAGAAACGGAGTAGACCAGCGATCTTCTCTTTATTCGCCATGTCTTCAGCTGGGCCTTCCTTCAATACTAGGCCGAACTCTTTCCAAAACTCTAGGTACTTGTCATTGTCATTCTTTGCCATGCGCTCAAGCATAGTTAGTACACGCTTGGTACATGCGCCACGAAGAGACTGAGTTACCTTGTTGTCTTGCAGGATTTCACGAGACACGTTCAATGGCAGATCGTTTGAGTCAATCAGACCGCGAACGAAACGCATGTAAGATGGCATGAACTGCTCTGCGTCATCCATGATGAATACACGCTGCACGTAAAGTTTCAAGCCACTCTTGTGGTCACGGTTCATCATGTCCCAAGGTGCTTTCGCTGGGATGTAAAGCAAGCTTGTGTAGTCGTTCTTACCTTCAACCTTGTTGTGGCTCCACGTTAGTGGATCAGCAAAGTCGTGAGATACGTGCTTGTAGAACTCTTGGTACTCTTCTTTCTCGATATCAGATTTGTTACGAGTCCAAAGCGCTTGCGCCTTGTTAATCTGTTCCCAATGCTTCTCTTCGGTGTCTTTACCTTCGTCATCTTTCACTGCTGTGAAGATAGAAACAGGAATGCCGATGTGATCAGAGTACTTACCAATCACTTCACGCAGACGCCATTCGTTTAAGAACTCTTTACCGTCTTCACGCATATGAAGAATGATGTCAGTACCGCGAGATTCTTTGGTGATGTCCTCGATGGTGTAATCGCCTTCGCCAGCAGAGTGCCATTGAACGGCTTCATTGTTTTCTAGGCCAGCTGCACGAGTGCGAACCGTTACCGCGTCAGCAACGATAAACGCAGAATAGAAACCAACACCAAATTGACCAATCAATTGAGAGTCTTTGCTTTGGTCTTCAGATAGCTTTGAGAAAAAATCTGCAGTGCCTGATTTAGCAATCGTACCTAAATGCTCAATAACATTGTCACGGCTCATGCCGATACCGTTATCAGAAATCGTTAAGGTGTTTGCTTCAGCATTGAATGAAAGTTTCACACCTAAATCAGCATCACCTTGGTAAAGGTCACCATTAGATAGAGCTTGAAAACGAAGCTTGTCAGCCGCGTCAGATGCGTTAGAGATCAGCTCACGTAGGAAGATTTCCTTATTTGAATACAGTGAGTGAATCATTAGATGAAGTAGTTGTTTTACTTCAGATTGAAAGCCACGAGTCTCTTTATTTTGCGTTGCCGTTTCGCTCATTTTTACTCCAAAACATCTATACTTTATGTTGAATAACCATAGGGGGAGTAACACTTGATGCCACTCTTATGTTCATTAACATGAGGATGACAAATGTAAATTCAAGGTCAAAAATCATAAAAACACTGTTTTTTTGATCTGTTTTTATTATCCTTGAGTCTGATAAATATAAAAGAACATAAAAGAAGCCATGATTTGGTGAAGAATTAACTGAACTTCACCTGAGATTTGTCTATTTCGCACCCCAAATCATCCAAAAGTAGAAGAATTCAATGAGCAATATCGGCACAAAGTTTATTCTCGCACAGCGGTTTGTCTTCGATCCAAACAGCAACTCACTTGTTGACCAAATGAGCGACGGCGAAGTCGTACGCCTTGGCAGCAATGAAAGCCGCATTCTCCTGATGCTGTCAGAAAGACCCAATGAAGTTATCACTCGTAATGAATTACACGAGTATGTTTGGCGAGACCAAGGCTTTGAGGTTGATGACTCTAGCTTAACGCAAGCAGTATCGACACTAAGAAAGATGCTGAAAGATTCGACCAAATCTCCAGAATTCGTAAAGACCGTGCCTAAACGCGGTTATCAATTTATTGCAACCGTTGAGCGCTCTGCCCCACTTTCATCAAATGATCAGCCAGTAGCTGCTGAAATTACCGAAAATGACGTAGAACCTATCTTGACGTTTGCAACGCCTGCAGCGACTGAAGAAACGATCACTGAAACGGTTGAATCAGAGCCAATTGCAAAAGTTCAAGAGACCAAGGTAGAACTAGAACCAGCAACCGCTCCTGTTACGGCTCCCGCTAAAAACACCAATAAGTGGCTAACATTTTGGTTACTGCTTGCCGCTTTCATCATGCCAATTCTCGTTTTGACGTTTACCAACCCGGCAGAGTCCGAGTTCAAAACATTGGCTGAAATAGATGGCGTAAAGGTTCAATCACCGATTAACCACCCAGATCTTAGCAGTTGGCTGCCAGCGATAGAGAAGTGTGTATTACGTTACAACACGAATCACACTGGCATGCTAAAGCCGACTGAAGTGATTGCAACAGGTGGGCAAACCAATAACCTTGCCCTCAACTACATTCACCCGCAAGAATACTCAAGCGAAAATGTAACTCTAAGAATTTACGCAAACCAGTCGGATGTAAACGACATTTGTAACGGTGGTCAGTAACATGAAATTAAAAGTATCGATTATTTTACTGGTTCTATCTGCATTTTTGAGTGGTTGGTTGTATTGGGGCAGCGATGCAAAAGTAGAGCGCTTGCTCACTCAGCATGAATGGCAATCTAAGATGGTGACGCTGATTAGCGATAACAAGCAAGCTGACTCAATCGGCCCACTTCGTAGAGTTGAACTATCATCGAATGCGAAGTACCTGCCAAATGGTACATATTTGAGAATGTCAGTGGTTAGACTTTACGGTAATCAAACTGAGCCTGCGAATGTCATCAACATCTCTGAAACGGGTCAGTGGGATATTAACGATAACTACTTACTGGTTTCGCCAACAGAGTTTAAAGATGTGACTTCGGCTCAGCGCCAAGACTTTTCAGAAGAGCAACTAGAGCTTATCACTCAAGTCATTAAGATGGACGCAGAGCAAAGCCGCCGCATAGACATTGTTAACCCGAAGGCACTGTTACTGACTAGCTTAAATCATGGTTCTACCGTATTGTTTTCGAACTAAAATCGAATAGCTCTTTACGGCATAGTAATAAAAAAGGAGCATGATGCTCCTTTTTTATTACGCTTAGCATCTGTTTTTTCATTGATACAGTGATATTGGTATTAAGAATTTACTCGCATTTAAAAGGATTACCCATGAGTACAGAGTCAGATCAAACAGCTTCCCCTATCACTAGAGCAACAATCACCATACACTATTGCCGTCAATGCAATTGGATGCTTCGTTCTAGTTGGTTATGCCAAGAGCTACTGCATACCTTCAGTGAAGAAATTGAACAAGTCAGTTTACATCCAGACACAGGAGGCAGGTTCGAAATCTTTTGCAATGGTGTGCAAATCTGGGAAAGAAAAGCAGATGGCGGCTTTCCTGAGGCGAAAGTTCTGAAACAAAGAGTGCGAAATATCATTGCTCCAGACAGAGACCTCGGCCACGTAGACTCAAAATAAGCCCTTTAACCGCCGATCCAATGGTTTAAAGCTGGCCACTCACGAGAACATCACCTTCAAGGCTAATAACTTTGAAGGTATTGTTTTCATAGATACCATAGCTCGCTGCGTGGCCATCTCGTGGGAATGTCACCGAACTAGGGTTAAAGATAAAGATATTATCTTGGTATTCAGCAACTGGGATATGAGTATGGCCGTGTGCAATAATATCGCCTGCCTTCAGCGCAGGGCGTTTATTGGTATTGTACAAATGACCATGGGTTAGGAAGATACGTTGGCCTGATTCTAATAGCACCCACGAGTAATCCATCATCATTGGAAAAGACAACAACATCTGATCCACTTCGCTATCGCAGTTACCACGAACGGCAATGATCTCTTGAGAAAACGCATTCAACTTATCTGCAACCGCCGGCGGGTTGTATCCCTCTGGGATCGGGTTTCTTGGACCATGATTCAGAATATCACCCAATAGAACCAAATATTGTGCACCAGAGGCTTGGTATAGCTCTAATACTTTTTCTGTTGCTGGCAGCGAACCGTGTAGGTCTGAAGCAAAAAATAATTTCACACGTACTTCTCCATAAAATTTATCAGCCTATTGTACGTATCAAAATGCTACACGTCATCTCTCGCCATACCGTTGATTACGATATTATTGTAACTAACCATACCGACTATCTTGTTGTCACAAACGACTGGCGCACGACTGATACCAAAGCGTTCAAATAGGCGAGCGCAGTATTTTACGTTCATCTCAGCAGACACGCTTAGCGCTGGCTTGGTCATGATCTCATAAACATTGGTTCGCTTCGGAGAACGGTTCTTAGCCAGTACTTTCTTAGCAATATCATTCATCAATACGATGCCGTATTCGTCATCTTCGTGGCGCTTATCGACAATGATGGCTTTCACTTTATGCTTCTTAGCCATCTCTATCGCTTCTAACACTGTGGTTAGCCCATCAATAATCACATAGGTATTTGCCATCACGTCACTGACTCGAATCTTGTCATTGGTATTCATAGTTCATCCTCCACAACCTTAGTTAATGTCTCGACTTGGTGTGCTACCCCGACTGCATCTTCGACATCGATCTGCACTGCTATACCTTGTCCCGATTCTTGGTCAAACTCACCCACGTCACTAATTCTTTCGAGAATATGCCTTGCTAGATGCTCCTCGACGACAAACAGCAACACATCTTTTTGCACCTCTAACGTTAAGCCAAAGAAGGTAGTTTTTTGGTTTAAGCCCTGCCCTCTGGCATTATTAATCACGGTTGCTCCGGTTGCGCCCGCATCACGCGCGGCATCGAGCACACTGTCTGTCTTGCTCTCTTCTACAAACGCTAAGATAAGTTTAAAGCGCATCTTTGCTCTCCTTAGAGGTGTGTAAACGGTTTAACCATTGTGTTATTTGGGCATAGCTCATCACTGAAATAATGGGAAATAAGCTGGCAAAAGCGATCAATCCAAAACCATCAATGACAGGGTTTCTTCCTGGTACGGTTGAAGCAAGCCCAAGCCCGAGCGCTGTCACCAAAGGGACGGTCACCGTTGATGTGGTTACACCGCCCGAGTCATAGGCCAATGGAATAATGAGTTTTGGGGCGTAAAAGGTTTGAATGACCACGACGACATAACCAAAAATGATGTAGTAATGGATCGGGTCTCCAGCAACAATCCGATAGCTTCCAAGCGAGATACCAATAGCGACACCCAATGCCACGGCGATTCTCAGCCCATTAACACTGATACTGCCGCCCGAGACTTGATTCGCCTTAATTGCCACAGCAATCAACGAAGGCTCGGCGATTGTGGTGCTAAAACCAATACAGAATGCAAAAAGATAAACCCAATAATAGTCAAACCAAACCAACGTAAGGCCAGAGCTGACCTTAAACTCAGTCAGGAAACTTGGCTCGGTCAGTTGCATGGCCATCGTCTCTCCCAAGGGAAACAGTGCAAGTTCCAATCCCATCAAGAAAAGAGACAAACCAAGGATGACGTAAAAGAAACCAATCAGCACCTTAGCTAAATTGTTCACAGGCTTACGTAATACCGCCAACTGAAAACCAAAGATGATAACCGCAATCGGAATTACATCCACCACGGTACCTAAAAAGGTGTCGACAAATTGCTGCACACTGATCATGTCACCACCATCCCATAAACCATGACAAACATCATCGGCAACAACGAAGCAAATGCAATCAATCCAAAGCCATCAATCATAGGATTTCGTCCTTTAATCGCCGAGGCTAACCCCACTCCTAATGCCGTCACTAACGGAACGGTGATCGTCGATGTTGTCACTCCACCAGAGTCATACGCAATCCCAATAATGTTTTCCGGAGCAAATGCAGTAAGCACCACAACTCCAATATAGCCACCGATGATCATGTACTGAATTGGCCAACCTTTTAAGATTCGCAGCACCCCAAGTAAAATAGCGATACCGACAGACAATGCTACGGTGAAACGCAGACCATCTGCATATTCTTCCATTTCATCTAACGTATTAGGGATGACGCCTCCCTCGGCGGCCACTTCCGCGGCTTCGGCCGCCACTGCGGTTAACGCAGGTTCGGCAATGGTGGTACCAAAACCTAAACAGAAAGCGAAGGTCAATAGCCAGAACACACTGCCCTTTCGCGCAAAAGCTTGAGCCATCGATTCGCCAATCGGGAACAACCCCATTTCAAGGCCAAAGATAAAGAAAGTCAGACCAAACACCACCAGCACTAAGCCAGTTAGAATTGATAACAGATGAGGAAGTGGCTCTTGCAAGACAGCAAGCTGGAAAAAAGCGATCACCGCCACGATCGGCAATAGATCTCTCAGGCTACCTAACATGGCTCGAAACAAAGCAAGCACCGCCGTCATCGCAATTCCTTGTCGCTGATTATGAGTTACTAATAATCATGGCAAATCCTTATCATTCCTTATGTGATAAATATTACGCAGTTGGTAACATATCCGAGTAAAACCCATAAGTGTGATAGCGGTATACTTCCTAGCCAAATGAATTTTATTTCACTCATTCTTAAATTTAAAAAGGCGTAATTTGGGGATCACACTATTGAAACCAACTGATCGTTATAGTGATTTTTTCGTATTGATTGGCGATTAAAAACAAGCCGTGTCTATAATTATGTTTAATAGGGAGATTGGTATGAAGATATTGTTAACGGGTGGTACTGGATTTATTGGCTCTGAATTGGTCAAGAGTTGGAACACTGACGACGTAACATTGCTGACGCGGAGTCCTGAAAATGCGAAACAAAACCTAAATCACCTCAACCAGAACAATCTTCATTACATTCAATCCCTTGATGAGCTCAGTGATCTCAATGATTTTGACGTTGTAGTCAACCTCGCAGGTGAACCGATTGCAGATAAGCGTTGGAGTACAGAGCAAAAAGAGAGGATCTGTAATAGTCGCTGGCACATCACTGAAAAACTGGTCGAATTAATTCAGGCCAGTAGCAACCCACCACAAGCTTTTATTAGCGGGTCAGCCGTAGGTTACTATGGTGACCAACAACAACATCCGTTTGATGAATCATTACGAGTGGAGGATGAAAGCTTTCCTCATAAAGTGTGTGCTCACTGGGAAGAGATAGCTAAGAGAGCTCAATCAGATAACACGCGAGTGATACTACTCAGAACGGGGATTGTATTGGGAGAAAATGGCGGTGCACTCAAGAAGATGCTTATGCCGTACAAGCTCGGAGTAGGCGGCCCATTAGGCTCTGGGGAACAATACATGCCTTGGATTCACATGCTTGATATGGTGAGAGCCATTAACCACTTATTGTCGATTCCTCACGCTCAAGGGGAGTTTAATATGTGTGCTCCGCACCCTGTCACCAATAAACTGTTCAGCAGCACACTAGCCAAGCAACTACGCCGACCGCATTTCTTGTTCACTCCGAAATGGGCTATGTCGCTTCTGATGGGAGAATCATCTTGTTTGCTATTTGACAGCATTCGATCCAAACCGAAGAAGCTCACTGAAACGGGATTCAACTTTAGTTACTCTAGGATCGAACCTGCATTAAAAAACTTGTTACAACATCAAGACTAATTCTTTACCCTAGAGCGATAGAGACTCTAATAAAGGATTAAGTGTGAACAAGTCGATTCTTATTACCGGTTGCTCAACAGGTATTGGCTATACATGTGCCCATGCACTTCAAAAGCGCGGCTTTCATGTCATTGCATCTTGTCGTGAACCACAAGATGTTCAACGCCTTCAAGATGAAGGTCTCACCTGCATTCAACTCGATCTTTCCAACCAAGAAAGTATTGAAAATGGTGCCAAGCTTGCGATTGAACTCGCACCTGACGGGTTGTATGGATTATTCAACAACGGTGCTTACGGCCAAGCGGGGGCGCTAGAAGACTTACCGACTCAAGGCCTCAGAGAGCAATTCGAAACCAACTTCTTCGGCTGGCACCATCTTGTTTGTCAGATCCTTCCGCATATGCGTGAACGTGGCGAAGGCCGAATCGTACAAAACAGTTCAGTGTTAGGCTTCGCCGCTATGAAATATCGCGGCGCCTACAACGCTTCAAAGTTCGCTATTGAAGGTTGGACTGATACTCTACGTTTAGAACTACATGGCAGCGGTATACACATTTCATTACTTCAGCCCGGCCCTATCGAAACCCAGTTTAGAGCCAACGCCCTGAAAGCGTTCAATAAATGGATCAACATTTCTGGCAGTGTCCACCAAGAAGCTTACCAACAGCAAAAAGACCGACTTGAAAAAGAGTCGTCGAACAACGCTTTTGTCCTGCCTGCTGCAAGCTGCATTGAACCCGTTTTTCATGCGCTGACTGCCGATAAACCTAAGTTAAGGTACCGAGTTACGACACCAACCAAGGTATTCGCTGTGTTAAAAAGACTCCTACCAAGCCGCTTGCTAGACCCTATTTTAAGAAAAGCAGCATAAATGAGTAACTTTGAATGCACAGTCGCAAACTTTAATGTAACGATGTAATTTATTCGTAACAATAAGATGTCATGATTTAGGCTATCTCATCAATTATTCCCAATTGATGAAGCTACTTCTGGATATTTCATGACTTTAAACCGCCTTAATTGGGTAGGTGTGAGTTTGGCTATTACGTTGTTTATTCTGTTTTGAATATCTTAAGTAATACCTCACTGGCCACCTCAATGAGAACGCTGTGTCTTCCGTGTTGAGATAACAACTCTATCAACATCGAAGCATGGCGTTTTTCTATTTTTAGCGCTTTTTATCTGAGATAACTGAGTTAGATCTTGAAGTTACCGACTTCTCACCCCATATTTGCAACGTATCCACAAAACAAACCTCAAGGAACGTAAATGCAATCTCCGCATATTGTTGAACTTAATGAGCAGAACTTTCGTCAAGTATTAGAAGGTTCGATGCAGACCCCTGTACTCATCCATTTTTGGGCACCAATGAACCAAGAGAGCGCCCAAGTCATTCCTGAACTCCAAACATTAACTCAGCAATACAACGGTGCTTTTACTTTGGCCCTACTGAATTGCGAGCAAGAACAAGCGATTGCTAGCCAGTTTGGTGTTCAAGCACTGCCTACGATTGCACTGTTTGTTAACGGTCAACCTGTCGATGGACTGGGTGGTCCTCAAAGCTTAGACGCGATTGTAGAGATGCTAAGCAAACACCTTCCTAGTCAAGATGAACTCGCGCTGCGCCAAGCTCTTGAGTTAATGCAAGCAGGCGATCACACTCAAGCTCTAGCGGCAATGCAGCAACTTCCTTCTGAGCTTACAAGCAAAGGTGAAGTAAGACTGGCGATAGCAGAGTGTTTGTTAGAAACACAACAGTTTGACCTTGCTGAAACTCAGCTAGCAACCATCCCTCTTGAGTACCAAGATAATTACTACAAAGGCTTAGTTGCGAAGCTTGAACTTCATAAACAGGCAGCAGACAGCCCTGAGATTCAAGCCCTAGAATCCGCTCTTCAGCAAAACCCAAGCGATGCTAAAACGGCCTCTGAATTAGCACTGCAATACCACCAAATGAACCGTAGCGAAGAAGCAATGGATCTACTGTGGTCTTTCCTAGCAAAAGATCTTAATACTCTCGATGGTGACATGAAGAAAGAATTCATGGATATCTTGAGTGCGCTTGGACAAGGTAACGCGGTTGCGAGTAAATACCGTCGACAGTTGTACTCTCTGCTTTACTAGTCAGGTTCTGTAACAGCTGAGTCGTAAGTTAACTATCAAATCTAAATTCAATCAAATCCACCTATTAGATTTTCGAATGTAAAACATCACAATGGGCCATAAAATCAATGTTTTATGGCCCATTTCTCATTTATAAATTTGCCCCGCCTTTAAATATGCGCCAGTATGAGTAATAAACATTCAAAAACTTAAACTTGCAAAGGACTTTGTATGCCTATTGATACCTTGATTACTATTGGCGTCTTTACTGCCGTCGCACTGTTATTTATCTTCGCTGGTGTAAAAACCGTTCCACAAGGCAACAACTGGACCGTTGAACGCTTCGGACGATACACACATACTCTCAAACCGGGTCTTAACTTAATCATTCCATTTATTGATAAAGTTGGACAGCGCATCAGCATGATGGAGCGTGTACTCGACATCCCAGCACAAGAAGTCATCTCTAAAGACAACGCGAACGTAGTTATTGATGCGGTGTGTTTTGTTCAGGTTATCGACGCCCCTAAAGCAGCTTATGAAGTAAATGACCTTGAGCACGCGATCCGTAACTTAACCCTCACCAATATCCGTACTGTACTTGGCTCGATGGAGCTGGATGAAATGCTCAGCCAGCGTGACATGATCAATACCAAATTGCTTAACATCGTCGATGAAGCAACTAATCCTTGGGGCGTAAAAGTTACGCGTATTGAGATTAAAGACGTACAACCGCCAGCCGATCTTACCGCTGCAATGAATGCTCAGATGAAGGCAGAACGAAACAAACGTGCTGATATCTTAGAAGCAGAAGGCGTAAGACAAGCAGAGATCCTAAAAGCAGAAGGTCACAAGCAGTCAGAAATCCTGAAAGCGGAAGGTGAAAAACAAGCTGCAATACTTCAAGCCGAAGCTCGTGAACGTGCTGCAGAAGCAGAAGCGAAAGCGACAGAAATGGTATCGACGGCGATTGCTCAAGGCGACATGCAAGCTGTAAATTACTTTATTGCACAAGGCTACACCGACGCACTGAAATCAATTGGCCAAGCAGAAAACGGCAAGATCATCATGCTACCGCTTGAAGCAACAGGCCTAATGGGTTCTGTGGCTGGTATTGCAGAGATGTTTGCACATAAGAATGACAAAGGTAGTAAGGACTAACTTATGGTCGAATTACTAGAACAAGTAAACCACTGGCACTGGCTGGCATTTGGTCTAGCACTGCTTGCACTTGAACTGGTTGGAACCGCTGGTTACTTTTTATGGATAGGCATATCTGCCATGTTGGTCGGTGCACTTTTGGGTGCTCTACCAATTGGTTGGCAGATGCAATGGCTGTCCTTTGCAAGCTTCTCACTTATCACGACTTGGTTGTGGTGGAGAAGACAACTCTCGAATGACAAGCAATCGGATGCAGGGCGAGAGTTAAACCAAAGAGAAAAGCAACTGGTAGGTCAAACCGTTATTCTAAGTGAAGACGTAAAGAAAGGTAGCTGTCGAATTAAGTTCGGTGACTCTTCTTGGTCTGCAAAGGCGAGTCAAGATATCCCATCAGGCACCGAAATTAAGATTGTCGCTTTAGACGGAATAGTTCTAATAATAGAACCTTTATAATCAAGTGCTATATGGAGCCTGCATTTTCAATAAATGCAGGCTTTTTCTATTTTTGAACCTTAATAATATTCGAATTATCATTGCGATAGATTGAATTGAAAAAAAAATAAGTTCTTATTTCGTAAAGCTAAAAAGTTTGATTAAGCTAAAAAGGTATAAGAAAGCCAGATTTCTTGCCCAAGATATATATGAATAATTAGCCTGACTCTCGCTTAATTATAATTATTAAAAATGTTAAGTCCGTCCATTTTTTGAAATTTTCTTTCCCTTGTCCATACTTTCATTTATCTCAATCAGAGATAAACCTAATGGAGTTTGTATGAGACATTTTTTAATCATTCTAACGGCTATTTTCAGCTTATCATTCGGAAGTGCTCTCGCGAGCAGTCAGTCTCCTGGTAACGGAAACATGGGGCCAATTGTAAAATGCTCAGATGGTAATGCAGTCACTCACGTACCATTGCTGATCTGTAAACATTACGGCGGAAAAGTGCTGTGATAGGAGACTAAAGTCAGGCTAGTAATGTAATTGCGGCCTGACGATTCTTTTTAGCTGACATAACCTAACTGCGGCCAGATAAATTGTTTAAGATAGGACATTCCGTTGAAGCATCACCAGGGCAATCATGAACCCAAGATTGCAGTTGAGCTTTCATCTTATTTAATTCAGCAAGCTTCAACTCTATTTCGTCTAACTTCTGCGTTGCCTTCTTTTTTACCTCGTAGCTTTCTCTATCGGGGTTCATTGCCAAATCAACTAGTGCTTTACACTCATCAAGGGTAAATCCAACCATTTTAGCTCTTAGTACAAACTCCAACTGTTCGATGTGAATCTCGCCGTATTGCCTATAGCCGTTTTCTGAACGGTGTGGAGGACTCATCATGCCTTTACTTTCGTAAAAACGAATGGATTTCGCTGTTGTACCAACACGCTTCGCTACTTCACCAATATTCACAATCTTACCTGTAAGCCTAAAATGAAAAACCGCAGTACTGTTGTTATACAATACTGCGGTTGAAAAACATAGTTAGGGCGTAACGTTAAAGGCTTACTCTTGCTCTAACAACCAAATAATAGTTTGAGATTTTTCTTCACTATCTAGCTTGTTGAACCAGTATGAAACCATTTCGATCTCTTTTGAGCCTTCTAGTGGTGCTGGGTTCGCGTTCTTACGATTCTTGAATGCCCAATCTGTCACTGCAGCTTGCTCTTCTTTGGTTGCTTCACCATACCAGTAATTCACCATCTCTTGTGCTTGTGATGCTTTTGGTTCTTCAGCAACTACAGCCGCAACAGGCACCGCTACTGGAGCAACAGCGATAGCTGTATGATTATTTGCGCCATTATAGATTGTGTCGATATACGCTTTCGGCACAATGAAAGTTGTACTCATTACTGAGTTTTGTCCATCAAGTGTAAATTCTAAGTTCTTTTCTCTTGCTTGCTGAATGTCAGCTTCGCTCAATGGAAATTCAATATATTGAGTCTTTGTGCAGTGTTCGCTGCAGCTCTCTCTTGGAACCTGTCTCTCTTCAAGGTCTATCGTCTTTCCAAAAAAGCTTACGGTTTCGTATTCTTTATAGCTCTGGAAGTAACTCACATCCATGATAATTGAAGATTCTGGAGCCGAGTTCTGTGTTACTTCTTTGTTGTATGTAAAGTAAAGTGACGATTTCAGGATATCAGCACCGACGTTCGCTTTACTTTCCGCTACATAAGATTGTCCAGTCACTTGAATGTAACCACCTTTTGGCTGTACATCTGCAACTGAGTCTGCAAAATTACTTTGTGAATCGAGTGAACTACAAGCTCCCAAAAATAATGATAATACAACTACACTAACTTTATTCATTATGACTAATTCCTTATGTTCACTATGGAAAAACGCTGGCAAACAAAATTTACCAGCGTTTTGATTTTTATCTAACTGTTTAAGCTAAAGATTCTAGCTTAGAAACCGTACTCAAGACCAACGCGAGTTACGATATCTGTATCAGCGTCACCAACAGTACGACCCGCTACACGTAGGTAAGGTACGAAACCGTTATGAACAGCCATTAGCTGACCAGAAATAGTGTTGCTGTCTGAGTTAGCATCTTTAGAACCATTTGTTTCAGACTCAAGGTTAGCTGCGTAACCTAGTTTGAAACCGATTGGACCATTCCAGTATTGACCAATGATTGAGTAAGAATCTTGAGTCACTTTACGGATTCCGTTATCTAGCTCTTCGCCTTTATATGCTGCTGCGATACCGAAACCAGCTGGTAGACTAGCTTCAAAACCTACGATGTATGCGAATGTATCGTCATCGTAACCAGCTACAGTATCAGTTAGGTAAATTTCACCTTTAGGCGTAGTTACGTTGCCGTTTGCATCTTTAATGTCTTCTTGAGCTACAACATACTCACCACCAGTCTCCGCTACTACACGAGTACCAGATTCAACCGCACCCATGAATGTTACTTTTTCGAAGCTGTACTTAGCACTTGCACCAACAAAGTTTGCATCACGAGTCGCTGCACCGCCACCGTTGTCGTTATCATCACGACCAACAGAAGCTGCAAAAGAGAAACCACCAAATTTAGCTGAATCGTAACGTACTTGGTTAGATTGACGATCGTAGTGACCGTTGATGCCGCCCCAATCGAATACAGAACCTAAACCAGGGTTAGAGAATGGCCAGTCGACGATTTCGTATAGTGGTGTAAGAACACGACCCACACGAAGGTTACCCCAAGAGCCAGAAGCACCAACGAACGTATCACGGAAACCTAGAACACCACCTGAAACGCCACCGTGAGACCAGTCTGTGCTATCTACGTAGCCAGATTCGATCTGCATTGTGATAGTAACGTCTTCAAACATATCTTTGTGAGCACGGAAGCCGATACGAGATTCGTTCTCTACTGCGTAACCAGAGCTAGAGTCATTGTTGTCAGTTGTGTTGTAGTTCACTAGAGAGATAGCTGCAACACCGTAAACGTCAACGTTGAAGTCAGAGTTGATACCAACTTCTTTCGCCATTACGCCTGTCGATAAAAGTGCAACAGATGCACCTAGTAGAGTACGTTTGAAAATTTTGTTTTCCATGGAATAAAACTCCTAAAAATGGATATAGCTGTTTGAATATTCCCCGCCTAAAGTTGGCCGCCGTAGAGAGAAATACCTTTTCTTGTTTGAGAACCCTAAACTCTGAATTCTCTATTTCCTTTCTGGTTATACACATCGTGTGCATCCATGGCATTAAGACTAACTTCGCCCTCAAAAAGATCAATGAGAACTTAATTTTCATCTAAAAAAATATGAGTTGGTGCAAATTTAGTAGGTACTTAGTGATCCAGATCGATAAATTGTAAAGCTCACAACCAAAAACAATAAAAACAATAAATATCAACCACTTGAATGGATTGCGCTCTTGTAAAAATAGAAGTGACTCGCATTTTTGATACAACTACAATGGTATTTCATTAATGTTGAGCAGCGTCACTGTCCTGATTTTAGAGTTCGTATAGGAACAAAATTCTCAACAATTAAAAAGCCCTCATTTTTATATCAGAAACAAAAAAGGCACTCCCTTGAAAGAAGTGCCTTTGAGCTTTTTTTATCTGTATTTACTTACGAAATAAGGGCTATTAGATCTTCTTCGGTTCTTATTTCGATACCTAAATCTTGTGCTTTGGTTAATTTAGAACCCGCAGCTTCTCCGGCAAACAAGATGTCCGTTTTCTTCGATACGCTACCCGTCACTTTCGCACCTAATGCTTGTAACGCAGCTTTAGCTTCACTTCGACCTAATTGCGACAATGAACCTGTTAACACAACGACTTTACCTTCCAAAGGCAGTTCTTGGTCATCAGGAGCTTCTTCGATCACAGGCCAGTTCACACCAAGCTCGATTAACTGATCAACAACCGCTCTGTTTTTCTCTTGTGAGAAGAAACTGGTGATGTGGCTAGCAACGATGTCACCAATATCTGACACTTCCACTAGCTGTTCATGAGTTGCAGCTTGAACCAGTTCCAACGTCTTAAAGTGTTGCGCTAGGTTCATCGCTGTCGCTTCACCGACTTCACGAATACCGAGTGAATAGAGGAAACGCGCTAAGGTCGTGTCTTTGGCTTTATTCAGCGCGCTCACGACGTTCTGTGCCGATTTAGGCCCCATTCGGTCAAGAACAGTAATCACGCCAGCACTTAGCTTAAATAAATCAGCAGGTGTTTCGACCATTTCACGATCCACAAGCTGCTCAATTACTTTCACGCCCAGTCCATCAACGTCTAGCGCCTTTCTAGAAACAAAGTGTTTAAGGGCTTCTTTACGCTGCGCCTGACACACTAAACCGCCGGTACAACGCGCTACCGCTTCGCCTTCTACACGCTCAACCGCAGAGCTACATACAGGGCAAGCATCAGGGAAAACAATGTCTTTCGCAGTCTCAGGACGACGATCTTGTACAACCGCAACGATCTGTGGAATTACATCACCAGCTCGGCGAATAATAACGCTGTCGCCTACCTTCACGCCTAAACGAGCAATCTCATCGGCATTGTGTAAAGTGGCATTACTAACCGTCACGCCGCCTACGAAGATAGGTTCTAGTTTAGCAACCGGCGTAATAGCGCCAGTACGGCCTACCTGAAATTCAACGTCATTGAGCAGTGTAATCTCTTCTTGAGCAGGGAACTTATAAGCAATTGCCCAACGTGGCGCTCTAGCAACAAAGCCAAGCACTTCTTGAGCCGCGATGTCGTCGACTTTGATAACAACGCCATCTATCTCGTAAGCCAGAGCATCACGACGAGTCATAATATCTTGGTAATAGGCTTTCACGTCTTCAAGAGAGGTCAGTTGCTTAGTCTCAGGGCACATAGGTAAGCCCCAGCCTTTAAGCTGTAAGAAGCGTTGGTAGTGACTATTTGATAGCTCAGCGCCTTGAACAACACCGACACTGTATGCGTAGAAAGCTAACGGACGTTTCGCTGTAATACGAGAATCAAGCTGACGTAGGCTACCTGCGGCGGCATTACGTGGGTTAACAAAGACTTTCTCGCCTTTCTTCAAAGCCATCTCATTCAACTTATCGAAGCCGGCTTTTGGCATAAACACTTCGCCACGAACTTCAATACGCTCTGGCCAGCCTTCACCTTGCAACTTAAGTGGAATTGAGCTGATGGTACGTACGTTTTCCGTGATGTTTTCACCCGTTGCGCCATCACCACGAGTCGCCGCTTGAACTAATGTCCCGTTCACGTAAAGCAAGCTCACAGCGAGGCCATCGAGTTTAGGCTCGCAACAGAAAGTTTTAAGGTTCGCGGTTGGTGCTCTATCGGACATACGCTTATTGAACGCATCCAAGTCTTCGTCAGAGAATGCATTGTCTAGAGAAAGCATTGGGATTTCGTGAGTCACTTGCGTGAAGCCATCTAAAGGCTGACCGCCAACACGTTGGCTTGGTGAATCCACCGTAACAAGCTCTGGATTCTCTTCTTCGATCTTTAGCAATTGCTGCATTAATCGATCGTACTCGACATCAGGGATCTCAGGGCTATCTTCTACGTAATAACGAACGGCGTGATAATGCAGAGTTTCTCTTAACTGCTCTAAGGTAACTTGAATCGATTCTTTCATATCATTCTCTGTCGTGATTGAAATATCAAAAAGGGCTCCCTTAGGAGCCCTTTTCTATAAATATAGATTATTTACAAGGCTAAACAATACGGCTAGGCGTTCGATGCCGTCATAAAGTCTCTGATTTGCTTGCGGTAATCAGATAAACGGTTTGGTGTCATTAAGTTACGTGACTCATCCAATACGTTTCCGCCCATATCATCAGCAATTTTCTGCGCCGCACTCAACATTACATTGAAGTTTTGATCAGCCTGACCGTAACAAGGCAACGTCATAAAGAACGAAATACCTTTAGTCGTGAAGTCAGCAGGGTCGTCATGTTCTAGAGTACCTGGCTGCATCATGTTCGCTACGCTGAAAATAACTTTTGGTTCGTCACTCGCTTGTGCAAAGCAGTGGTAGATAGACATCTCACCATAAGTTAGACCGTTGTTTTCCATGCTGCGGAACAGCTCAGTACCCACGAATGGGATCTCTCCAGCACAGTGAACATTAAGAACGATCACTTCTAAGCCAAGTTCTTCGTCTGGCTTCGCTTCTTCAACAGGCGCACTTTGCGGAGTAACAACTTCTTTCGCAACAACAGGCTCACCAGGGGTGAACGTTTCGTTTGGAACAAGTGGCTCATCAACCGTCTCAGAAGTTTCTTCAAACGAACCGTACTGCTCTTTAAAGCCTGCATGGTTTTCTTTTTGTTCGTCGGTCAACTCAAAGCTTGGAACTTCAGGCTCAATAACCTTCTCCTCCTTAAGCTCTTCCGGTTCACTTTCAACCTTGATTGGGTCTTCAACGCTGAAAGAAGGAAGATCATTCAATTCGATGTCGTCTTCGTGAACTTCTTTCACTTGTGGCGCTGTAAGCGGATCTGAATCGATTAGAGGATCAGTCGCAGATGGCGAAACAGCAAAATCCGGTTCTTTACGTTCTTTTCGGATTATCTCAAAATCATCTTCTGGGGCGAATGAACGGTTTGGGATAGTTTCTGCTTCATCTAAGCTGTCATTATCAAGCTTACCAAGCGGCTTATCACCAAACTTTGCTTTCCCTTCTTTTTTACTCGTCCACAGACCGTGGAACAATAATGCGGCGATAGCTAGTGCGCCAACAATAATGAGTACAAATCGCAATTCCTGCATTTTTCGCTCTCAGCTTTCTTAGTCAACTAGCGATAAACACGCTGTCACTAAGTTGGGTTAATTTGGCTAATCTCACTACTCTATCAAAAGTAGCTACTGTTTTAGAACAACTTAATACAATTAGTTCCTTACATGGTGTGATTTTCACCACGCTTTTTTTCTTAATTTTGGTCGAGTACACTAGACATGTTTGCTATTTAATCAAATTCACATGTGACCTAATTTAAATATGACTATTGAATCTATTCCCCGCTCCGGCTTTGGCTATTTTATTTTCGGAATAAAAATCGCTTTGTCACCGAGCATTCGTAAGTTTGTACTCATGCCACTTATCGCGAACGTGTTACTCGTTGGTGGTGCCTTGTTTTATATCTTCTCCAACCTAAACACTTGGATTGAAGGTTGGATTGGTGCGTTACCAAGCTTCTTATCGTGGTTGTCATACATTTTATGGCCATTACTAGTGTTAACCATCTTGGCCACGTTCTCGTATTTCTTTAGTACGCTCGCTAACTTCATTGCCGCACCGTTCAACGGCTTGCTCGCGGAAAAAGTTGAAGAGTTACTGAGCGGTAAAAAAGTGAATGACGATGGTTTACTTGATGTTCTCAAAGATACCCCACGTATATTAGCGAGAGAATGGCGCAAGCTTGTCTACGTTCTGCCAAAAGCGATCGGTTTATTCCTACTTTTGTTAATTCCAGCACTAGGGCAAACCGTTGCACCGTTTTTATGGTTCATCTTCACAGCATGGATGTTAGCGATTCAATACGCTGACTACCCGTTCGATAATCATAAAATCAAGTTCGATGACATGAGAAACAATTTGAAACAAAAACAAGGTAAGAGCTACAGCTTCGGTGCGCTTGTTTCTGTTTTCACGACCATTCCAATTTTAAACCTGATTGTAATGCCCGTTGCCGTTTGTGGCGCAACAGCAATGTGGGTTGCTGAGTTTAAAGACCAAGCCCTACGCTCACGTCTATAGTTCTCGTCTTTAACCCTGCCTATACTTCCTAGTTTCGCCTATCTTTTTGAAGTTCTGATTTCAATAAAGATAGGCGTCAATTCTGCTACATATCTATATGATATAACTTTTTAATCCTTTTACCTTTTTTTCAACTTGTTTAATCTAAATTCAAGCTGAACAAACATCGAAAGACACTAGACGGTAAAGTGATTGATATACTACGTTTAGTTCTGTCATTAAATGAAGGAATATCGCATGAGCAAGATCTACGAAGACAACACCCTAACGATTGGTAACACACCTCTAGTCCGCCTTAACAAAGTAAGCAAAGGTAACGTCCTAGCTAAGATCGAAGCTCGTAACCCAAGCTTCAGTGTTAAGTGTCGTATCGGTTCAAACATGATCTGGGAAGCAGAAAAAGCAGGTACTCTGAAGCCAGGTATTGAGCTTGTTGAGCCGACTAGTGGTAACACTGGTGTTGCTCTTGCCTTCGTAGCCGCGGCGCGCGGTTACAAGCTAACGCTAACTATGCCTGAGTCAATGAGCCTAGAACGTCGTAAGTTGCTTAAAGCGCTTGGCGCAAACCTAGTGCTGACTGAAGCACCAAAAGGCATGAACGGCGCGATTGCTAAAGCAGAAGAGATTGTTGCTTCAGATCCAAGTAAATACCTACTACTACAACAATTCAACAACCCAGCAAACCCACAGATTCACGAGCAGACGACTGGCCCTGAAATTTGGGAAGCAACAGACGGCGAAATCGACGTGTTTGTAGCGGGTGTTGGTACGGGTGGTACTATCACTGGTACAAGTCGTTACATTAAAGGTGAAAAAGGCAAAGCGATTACTTCAGTAGCAGTTGAACCAGCCGAGTCTCCAGTCATTGCACAAGCGCTTGCAGGCGAAGAAATCAAGCCAGCTCCACACAAAATTCAAGGTATCGGTGCAGGTTTCATCCCTGGAAACCTAGATTTAGAGATTATTGACCGTGTTGAATCGGTAACTTCTGAAGAAGCGATTGAGATGGCTCAACGCCTAATGAAAGAAGAAGGTATTCTTGCAGGTATCTCATCTGGCGCGGCAGTTGTAGCTGCGAACAGAATCGCAGAACTACCTGAATTTGCAGGAAAAACTATCGTTACCGTACTACCAAGCTCTGGTGAGCGTTACCTAAGTACAGCCCTATTTGCTGGCATCTTTACGGAAAAAGAGAACCAACAATAATATGTGGTCAAATCAATTTTTCGTCCAAAAAAGCCCCGTTTAGGGGCTTTTTTGTTGATCCCTGCCCCACCTTTGGTAATATCGGGTCTGTTTTATTTTTCGCTTCAAAATAAAAGAAGCAATAAACAAATTCTGAAAGTCATGAGTACTCAACAAAAGACGACCATGGCTGGATAAAAATTTATAACCAGTCTAAGTTCTAACACGAACATGGCGTACTAGCCTCTAGCGCATTTGGGCTAAAGCAGTTAAGCTAATCTGGTTACAAACTTACAAAAAATAAATTAATTGGGGTATATAAAATGTACGAGAAGCAAGTAGAAATCACAGCAGAAAACGGTCTTCACACTCGTCCAGCTGCACAGTTCGTTAAAGAAGCAAAATCTTTCGACGCTGACATCACAGTGACTTCTAACGGCAAAAGCGCTAGCGCGAAAAGCCTGTTCAAACTACAAACTTTAGGCCTAGTAAAAGGTACTAACGTTACTATTTCAGCTGAAGGTCCTCAAGCTCAGCAAGCAGTTGACCACCTAGTTGCTCTTATGGATCAACTACACTAATACGGTCTCCTTCTTTCAAAGCCATTTTGCATAGCAAAGTGGCTTTGTTCGAAATAGATAGGAATAAGCGCGACATTAGTCGACGACTTAAAGTCACACACTCTCCCGTTTACAGTTGAACAACTAAGGTAAGGCTATGATTTCAGGCATCCTAGCATCTCCTGGTATTGCTTTCGGTAAAGCACTACTACTTCAAGAAGATGAAATTGTCCTAAACACTCAATCTATCTCTGACGACCAAGTTGAAGCAGAAGTACAGCGTTTCTTTGACGCTCGTAACAAATCTTCTCAGCAACTTGAAGTTGTTAAGCAAAAAGCACTTGAAACTTTTGGCGAAGAAAAAGAAGCAATCTTTGAAGGCCACATCATGCTGCTTGAAGATGAAGAGCTAGAAGAAGAGATTTTAGCACTCATCAAGAAAGACAAAATGCACGCAGACAACGCGATCCACACTGTGATCGAAGAGCAAGCTGTTGCACTAGAGTCTCTTGATGATGAGTACCTAAAAGAACGTGCAACTGATATCCGTGATATCGGTACTCGTTTCGTTAAAAATGCTCTAGGCATCAACATTGTATCTCTAGCAGACATCAATGAAGAAGTTATCCTAGTAGCTTACGACCTAACGCCATCTGAAACTGCACAAATCAACCTAGACTACGTTCTTGGTTTCGCTTGTGACATCGGCGGTCGTACATCTCATACTTCAATCATGGCACGTTCTCTTGAGCTTCCAGCTATCGTTGGTACTAACGATATCACTAAGCAAGTTAAGAACGGCGACATGCTTGTGCTAGACGCGATGAACAACAAGATCATCATCAACCCTTCTGAAGCTGAATTAGCGGAAGCTAAGAAAATCAAAGCAGATTTCGAAGCAGAAGCGGCTGAACTAGCAAAACTAAAAGATTTGCATGCTGAAACTCTAGACGGTCACCGTGTAGAAGTTTGTGGCAACATCGGTACAGTAAAAGACTGTGACGGTATCCTGCGTAACGGCGGTGAAGGCGTTGGTCTGTACCGTACTGAATTCCTATTTATGGACCGTGACGCGCTTCCTACTGAAGAAGAGCAATACGTTGCTTACAAAGAAGTAGCTGAAGCAATGGAAGGCGAGTCAGTGATTATCCGTACTATGGATATCGGTGGCGACAAAGACCTACCATACATGGACCTTCCACAAGAGATGAACCCTTTCCTAGGCTGGCGTGCAGTACGTATCAGCTTGGATCGTCGTGAAATCCTACGTGACCAACTACGTGGCATCCTACGCGCATCTGCACACGGTAAACTACGTATCATGTTCCCAATGATCATTTCTGTTGAAGAGATCCGTGAACTGAAAAAAGCAATCGAAGAGTACAAAGTTGAACTTCGCGCTGAAAGCCTAGCTTTCGATGAAGAAATCGAAATCGGCGTAATGGTTGAGACTCCAGCTGCTGCTGCAATCGCACACCACCTAGCGAAAGAAGTATCTTTCTTCTCTATCGGTACTAACGACCTAACGCAATACACTCTTGCGGTAGACCGTGGTAACGAAATGATTTCTCACCTATACAACCCACTATCTCCTGCTGTTCTTACAGTAATCAAGCAAGTGATCGACGCATCACACGCTGAAGGTAAGTGGACTGGTATGTGTGGTGAACTTGCTGGTGATGAGCGTGCAACGCTACTTCTTCTTGGTATGGGTCTAGATGAGTTCTCTATGAGCGGTATCTCTATCCCTAAAGTTAAGAAGGTAATTCGTAACTCTAACTTCGCTGAAGTTAAAGCTATGGCTGACGAAGCACTATCTCTACCTACAGCTGCAGAAATTGAAGCTTGCGTAGAAAAATTCATCGCTGAGAAAACTCAGTAATCGCCAAATGCTTAATAAAGTTAGACGGCTAAAAATAGTCGTCTAATTTGTTAGATTGGTATAGTATATTCTACAGAATAAAACTAAACGTTAGGAGCATGACACAATGGGTCTGTTTGACAAACTGAAAAAGCTTGTATCTGATGACAGCGCTGATGCTGGTGCAATCGAAATCATCGCACCTCTTTCTGGTGAAATCGTAAACATCGAAGATGTGCCAGATGTAGTTTTCGCTGAAAAAATCGTTGGTGACGGCATCGCGATCAAACCAGCTGGCGACAAAATGGTAGCTCCAGTTAACGGTACTATCGGTAAGATCTTCGAAACTAACCACGCATTCTCTATCGAGTCTGACGACGGTGTTGAGCTTTTCGTTCACTTCGGTATCGATACTGTTGAACTTAAAGGCGAAGGCTTCACTCGTGTAGCTGAAGAAGGTCAATCTGTTAAAGCTGGTGACACTATCATCACTTTCGACCTAGCGCTTCTAGAAGAGAAAGCGAAATCTACGCTTACTCCAGTTGTTATCTCTAACATGGACGAAATCAAGGAGCTGAACAAGCTTTCTGGTTCTGTAACTGTTGGCGAAACTCCAGTTCTTAAAGTAACGAAGTAATCTCGATTACTTATCTGCTTTAATGAAAACGCTACCTAAGGGTGGCGTTTTTTGTGCCTGCTGTTTTTTTCAATACCTCAGATAGCAATACTGACTATCACACCAAAACTCTTCTCCAAGCTCCCTCAAAGAATCACAACCACACTGACCGTTTGCGCCCTACTATCCAACTAGGTTTTGACTAAACGTTATTAAGCGCTATTCAATGCATTTCGCCTATACATCAAATTACACTTGTGATGTGTAACAAACAGCAGTTCTCTGATATCTCGTTCTACTCGATTCTGAGATGACGACTAAAGACTTCGATTCAGGTAAGCAATAGAAGATCAATACCACCCTGTAGTCGTCATTCCCTACAGTGAGGAAAAAGCGTGATAGGGAATCTCGCTTTTGCTTCTGTTTACCCGCACTACACTTTTCCAAATACACCTTCACCAAATTTCAGGCAATAAAAAACCCAGCCGAAGCTGGGTCTGTTTAGCGCTCATCTCTCACCACGAGCTAATTTGTGGAAGCCTAGCGTTAACGCTTATGATCAAAAATACTTATGGTCAACGTGGCCTTTCAATCGATTAACCTAGTAAGCTAAGTGCCGAGTTCGGTGCTTGCTTCGCTTGAGCAAGAATCGAGCTTGAAGCTTGAGAAAGGATCTGAGACTTAGTCATCTGAGTCGTTTCTTTCGCGAAGTCGGTATCTTTAATACGGCTCTTAGATGCGTTAACGTTCTCGTTAATGTTGTCTAAGTTGCTGATAGCGTGGTCGAAACGGTTTTGGAAAGCACCTAGCTCAGCACGGTGGCTGTCTACGTACTTAAGTGCCGCATCGATAACCGCTACAGACTCTTGTGCGCCGCCAACAGACGTTACGTCGATAGTATCAACCGTTACGTCTTTGCCAGGTTGCATGCCTAGTTCGCCAGCAAGGCTACC